>JBELBZ010000010.1:19673-60903 GCA_042095055.1 Crocinitomicaceae bacterium
GGCTGTTTGGTCTGGGCAAACAGGAGGGGGGAGATCACAAGCCCCACGGACAGGGCGACAATGTTCAAGGCACTTCTCATGATTTTGTGTTTTGATTCAATACAACAATGGCCAATCCTCATCCCCATCCGTCCCCAGCAGGAGTTCGTCTTCCATCAAATCCACCATCACAGACAACTCCTCGTCAGACAGTGCCTCCAATTGACAGGCAAACGTGACACAAGGCGCTGGCTTCGCGAACTCAAACACTGCGAGACCCAAGCCGAGGATCAGGGCAATGGCAGCGGCCATTGCAAGACCAGAGTAACGTTGGAGCGCCCCAGCATGAAGAGGAGCAGACATCACCCGTGTCACGGCATCTTCGACAACAGCATCCGACACTCGGAAGCCATCATCACGGCGACGGGAAGCATGGGCATCATTGGACATCATGGTCATAACGGGGGAAATGCGATGGGGTTTAATGAAAGAGCGACGCCGCCTCCTGTTTGAGGATGACTTCGATCTTTTTGCGTGCGTGGTGGTAGGAGGCCTTTAATGCACCTTCAGACGTTCCTGTCTCAAGCGCCAAGTCAGCATATGAACGGTCATCAAAATACCGGGCTTGGAATACCCAACGCTGCTTGGGAGGCAACCTCGACACCGCCGCGTGCAGCCGGGCCAACACCGCATCCCCCTCAAAGTCTGATGACGACAACACCTGTTCTGTCCGTTCCTCGAGGTAAACGTCAAGCGGGGCCATTCGCCTCAAATTGCGCTTTCGAGCGGCGTCCACTGTGGCATTGCGGGTGATGCGCAGCAACCAAGCCCTGCGCTGATGCTCATTGCCGTTGAACCCATCCCATGACTTCCAAGCTTTCATGAAAACGGCTTGGGCCACATCTTCTGCATCCTCAAGCACCCCGAGCATTCGCCGGCTCTGAGACAGCACCATGCGGTAGTGATCCCGCATCCAAGACGCAAAATCAGGGGTGGGTAACGGAGCCTGTGATTCGTGCACGTTCCGCAAAGGAACGCGCGATAAGGAGAAGGGTTTAATCAAAAGCGTGCCGGATCACCGACAGCACTTCACCGCTCAGACCTGGTGCCGATGCCAAAGTCTCCTTGCCCGACAACAACACCTCAGCACCATCACCGCCCTTGAAATCACAGGTCGTCCCCCCAGATTCTTGCACCAACAACAATCCAGCTGCGATGTCCCAGGGCTGCAGGCTGTATTCGAAAAACACATCAAACCGTCCGCAGGCGACATAGGCCAGATCAATCGCAGCAGACCCCATGCGCCGCAGACCCCGGGTCCCTTTGGCAAAGGCCGTCATGGCCTGCAGATATTCCGACATCCTGGTGAAATCCCAATGCGGCACTCCTGTCGCAACCAAAGCGTGCTGGAGGCTGCTGCAGTCCGAGCAGCGAACACGTTCTCCATTCAAATGGGTTCCGCCACCTTTTACCGCAGTAAAGCACTCATCGCGGTTTGGGTCATACACCACAGCGACAATGGGAGCGTCCCCATCCACAAGGGCCACCGAAACACAGAAGACAGGTAAACCGTGAATGAGGTTTGTGGTGCCGTCCAATGGGTCGACCACCCAACGAAAACGCACCCCTTCATCGGCGCCCTCTGTGCCCTCTTCGGCCAGAAAACCCGCCTCGGGCAGGACGGCCTTTAAGCCTTTCACCAAGCGCATTTCTGCCGTTTTGTCCACATGGCTGACCAGTGAATTCAAACTCTTGGTTTCAATGTCGCTGTGGCCTACCCGCTGTTCCATGAGGTATCGGCCCACCGGACGGATGACCTCCACAGCTGCCACCAGCGCAGCATTCAATGCAGCGGCATCCATGCTTAACGTCCCAGCCACTTCAGCCATGTCTTCTGGTGGAGGAACGCCAAAAGAGCAAGCCCTGACAAGAAAATCACCACGGCGATCAGCTCAGCTTGGGTCATGACCATCCCCATAAATTCCATGGGCGCATTGACGCGGATTTTTTCAATCCAAAAGCGTTCCGTTCCATTGAGCATGAGGTAAGCCGCAAAGAGCGTTCCCGGCACCTGCCACCGCTTCCGCATCGACCACAGAAAAGCAAAAATGACCGTCGCCATGATGGTCTCGTAGAACGACGTCGGGTAAACACCCGGCGACAAATAGGTTCCAAACCCTTCGAAAATCGGCCAAGGGTCAGCGTCGGTGATCAACTTCCCAGTGTAGCCAGAAGGACGGGGTCCAAAAACCGCATTGACATTGTTGGGGAACGCATAACTCCACATCCAATCGGGTGCCCATGAAAGCCAATCCGGTTTGGGGCTCGCATTGGGAATTCCCCAATCGCCATCGCCACTCACCTGACAACCGATGCGGCCAATGCCATAAGCCAGCATCAAACCTGGAGCCGTGGCATCAGCGAGATGCAGGAACCGTATCCCGTGCCGACGGCCATAAACGGCAACAGCCATACCACCGACAATCAAACCTCCGTAGATGGTCAATCCTCCCAGAAACCCTTGTAGCGAGGGCTCAGTAAAAAACGCCACCATCTCTTCGGGGTACTCCAAAAGGTGAAAAAACTTGGCCCCCAAAACACCTCCAATCGCCGCCACCAGCGTGATGTTGCCGGTCCGTTCCCAGGGGTGAATGGTCACCTTTTCCTCGCGTGGAGTATCCAGCCGCTGGGCCATGTCCTCTCGGTACCTCAATGCACCCAGCACAACCGCCCCCAATACCCCCATCAATGGATAGCCTTCGCCGCTAAAAAGGTGTTGCTGTGGCGGTCCACCTCCACCAAAAAGGGTGCCTGCATTCCACAACAACCAAATCACCTTCCATCCCAAAATCAAGCCCAAGAATCCACTGGACAACCAAGCCAATGGTCCGGCCCCCTTTCCAACAACCTCCGTCTTTTCCTCAGGGGAAATCAACCCCTCCAGCTCTTTCCGCTGCAGCTCCCGGCGCAACAAAGCACTCGCGACCACAAAGGCCAGGGCCACCATGAGGCCAAAAGTGTTGACCAACTTGAGGGCATGGATTTCCCAGCCGAACAAATCTTGGAACAGAAAATAAAGATTGGGATACACCGGCGCGATTTGGCGTTCAAGTTAGCGACTCTGCCACATGGGCGTGCACCAGTCCTTGGGACATGCCCCCCAAATTCACCGAAACAATACTGCCCGGTGCACAGCCTCCAGTTCCGCTCACTGAGACGCGAACGTATTCCGGCGTGTAGCCCAAGCGACAGCCCGGATCATCACCGGACTCGGCCTCCAGCAACACAGGCCTGGTCTGACCTTGGAAGCGTGCTGCATGCGCCCACTGCTTTTTGAGGCTCATTTGACGCAACACCTTGTTCCGCGCCTTGCGGACGGGAACCGGCACCACTTCCTCAATGCGCAACGCCGTCGTCTTGGCCCGCTCACTGTAGGTGAATACATGGAAATACGCAGCGGGCAAATCTTGGAGGAATTCGACAGTTTCTTGGAACTCAGCCTCGCCTTCCCCAGGAAACCCAACGATTACATCAATGCCGATGGCGGCATGCGGCATGCGCTGGACGATGTGATCCATCCGCTCACGATAAAGGTCTGTGCGATAACGCCGGCGCATGGCTGCGAGAATGGTGTCGCTGCCACTCTGCAAAGGGACGTGAAAGTGGGGTTGGAACTTTTGAGATTCCGCTACGAAATCAATGATGTCTTCGGTCAGGAGATTGGGTTCAATCGAGCTGATTCTAAACCGCTGCACTTGCTCCAATTCGGGATCTGATTCCAAGGCGGCACACAAATCGAGAAAACGCTCGTTTTGGGCCTTGCCGAAGTCACCGATGTTGACCCCGGTGAGGACAATCTCACGCGCACCGGCCGCTGCCGCTTTGCGCGCCTCCAACAATGTCGTAGCGATGTCGGCGCTGCGGGACCGACCCCGGGCAAGGGGAATGGTGCAGAAGGCGCAGAAGTAATCACAGCCATCTTGAACCTTGAGAAAACTGCGGGTCCTGTCACCCGCACTTACCGCTGGATGAAATGAAGTAACCTCTCTGATTTCTCCGCGGTGAACCACGCCATGCCCGAGGGCAGCGGCTTCCAACTTTACCGCTTCTTGCCGCTCGATATACTGGGCCAAATTGAACTTCTCTTGGGCCCCCAGCACCAAATCCACGCCATCAATGCCCGCAATTTCTTCGGGCTTCAATTGGGCATAACAACCGATCACCACCACCGTAGAGTCAGGGTTGGCCGCCTTGGCGCGCCGCACAATGTTGCGGCACTTGGCATCGGCATGGTCTGTGACACTGCATGTATTGACCACCACCACATCGGGTTGATCGTCCATGCCCACGCGGGCATATCCCGCCTCCAACAGTCCATTGGCCAAGGCACTGCTCTCCGAAAAATTCAACTTGCAACCTAAAGTCTCAAATGCAACTCGGCCAAAGTTTGCCATGGCACAAAATTACAGACAACCCTTTGAGGTAGGAGCGTGTTAAGGCCTTGTTGCGAATACATGTAGCCACACCACCTATCTTGCAAACCTGCAAACCATCAAGGATGAACCTGAATCGACTGTCCATTGTGACCGCATTGCTTATGAGCAGTGCTTTTTTATCGGCCCAAACTTTCAACCTCAACACGGCATTGATGAATGGCTCCTTCAACAGCGGAGGACCCATCGGCTTCATCGATGTCGACAACGACGGATTGGACGACATCGTCGTGTTTGACCAAGGTGAAGACGTCAATATCCTCTACCAAACAGCATCGGGATTTAACCCCGTTCATTACGGAGAGGTGAGCAACAGCAACCAATGGGGAGCCTGTATTGGAGACATCGACAACGATGGCATCAAAGACATTTTCGCTGGAGGAAGCTATGATGGGGTGCACCTGATGCGCATTGGCACCGGAGGGGATTTCGAAATGGACCAACTCGACAATGGGCAGATGTTCATGCAAGCCTGCAACATGGCCGATTTGGACAACGACGGCATCCTCGATGCTTTTGGATGCCATGATGATGCCCTGAGCCGCATGTGGAAAGGTGAAGCAGGTGGGGTGCCCGCCAACGACCAGACGCTGATTCCCCTGACCGACTACGATTTCAGTGACTATCCTAACACAGACCACAGTGGCAACTACGGCACGGTATTTTCTGACTTCGACAGCGACGGAGACGTGGACCTCTTCATTGCCAAGTGCCGCCAATTCGTAAACGACCCCAATGATCCCCGGCGCATCAACCAGTTGTGGGTCAACGATGGACAAGGAGGGTGGACAGAAGAAGCCCTGGAGCGCGGACTCGTGTTTTACGAGCAGAGCTGGACGGCGGACTTTGGCGACATCGACAACGATGGAGACATGGACATCGCCATCACCAACCACAGCACATCACAGCTCCTCTTCGAAAACGACGGCAACGGCTATTTCACAGACATTTCAGAGGGAAGTGGTCTGAATGTGAGCGGCTTCTTCCTTCAGAGCAAGTTTGAGGATTTTGACAACGACGGTTACTTGGACTACATCACCTCAGGTGACAACAGCTCCAACTATTACTTCAAAGGCAATGGAGACGGCACCTTCGAACAGTTGGATTGGCCCTTCGCTTACAACGACGCCATGCTCAGCTTTGCAACTGGAGACTTTGGAAACGATGGTCAAATGGATCTCATTGCCAGCTATGGCGGCGTGTACGTCAGCCCTGACAACAACAATCCTGACCAACTCTACATCAACGAAGGCAATGACAACCACTGGGTCACTTTTGACCTGCAGGGCGTCATTTCAAACAGCGATGCTGTAGGCGCTCAAGTGGCCATTTACGGACCTTGGGGAGTGCAGCTGCGCGATGTCCGGGCCGGAGAAAGCTATGGCATCACTTGTACATCACACCCACACTTTGGATTGGGAACAGCAGATTACATCGACAGTGCAGTTGTCCATTTCCCCAGCGGGTTTACAGTGACTTTGGAAAACCCCGCCATCGATACTTACCACAACGTCCTCGAGGCTCCATGTCAAATAGGAGCATTTGACCTTGCACTGGAAGGTTCCACTGTGCTCTGTCCTGGAGAGACAGCATCCATTACCGCTCCTGAAGGTTACGTAAGCTATGCTTGGAGCAATGGTGCAGAAGGCAATGCCATTGCGGCAGGGGAGACCGGCAACTACACGGTTTTGGTGTACGACAACGACGGTTGCGCTGGCATTTCCAATCCCATCAGCATCGAAGTGTACGAACCTGAAGTCCCTTCGATTTCTATCGATGGCGATGTTAAGCTGTGTGACGGCGAGAGCGTCACCCTGATTTGCAGCGCTGCCCCAGGGTACCAGTGGAGCAATGGTGCAACCGAACAGACCATCCTTGTGACCGAGCCCGGAACGTATTCCGTTTCGGTGGACGGCGATTGTGCAGAGCCCACTTCATCCGAAGACGTGACTGTGGAGGTTTACAACACACCTGAAACTCCCGATGTAGAGGACAGCAGCATTTCCGCTCCTGCCAGCGCCAACCTTTCATTTGCCGGCAACGAATTGCATTGGTACGAAAGCGAAACGGATGTGGCCCCCATTTTCATCGGCAACACATTTGAAACTCCCGTCCTCGAAAGCACAACCACCTTCTGGGTAGAAGACGTGATCAACCACGGCCTCGAAGTTGCCGTTGGTGGTTCTTCTGCGCAGGATGAGGGGCAGTACCACAACAACAGCAATTACTGGCTGCGCTTTGATGCATTCGAAGACATCGTCATCCAATCGGTCAAGGTCTTTGCCAACAGTGCAGGAGACCGCACAGTGGCCGCCATCGATGCTTCTGGCAATGTGCTGGACGAGGTGACCGTCAATGTTCCCGAAGGAGAAAGTGTCATTCAATTGGACCTCGAAGTACCGGCAGGCGAGGGTCATGGATTGCGGAGCCTCGATGGAAACCCGCAATTGTGGCGCGATGGGCAAGGCAGCAACCTCGCCTTCCCCTTTGAAATTGGAGGATTGGCCACCATCACTTCAAGCAGTGTCAACAACCCCGACAATGCCACCAATTACTATTACTTCTTCTACGACTGGACCGTCGCTACCCAAGCTGTGGCCTGCGCATCTGACCGCGTCCCTGTGACCGTCACAGTGGAAGTTTCAGGCATCGACGACCTCACCGTTTTGGAAGGTGCACTCTCCTTGCATCCCAACCCCTCCAACGGTGTCTTCCAACTTCATTGGGAAGGCGCTGGTTTTGGTGCAGTACAATGTGAAGTCGTCGACATGTCTGGCCGGGTCTTGTACCGCAAACAGGCCAATGGCGCAGCTGAGTTGGGCAACCTCGACTTGACCGCTCTTCCGCGCGGCGTTCACATCCTCACTTTGTCCAGCGACGAAGGCAGTGCCACTGCCCGCATCGTGTTGCGCTGATCATCACACAACGCGTTCATGGACCCCGCTCGGTTTTCGAGCGGGGTCTTTGTTATCATTGAACCATGCGCGGCGCATATTTCCTTTTATTGATGGCCCTGATTTGCGCAGGGTCAAGCGCCGTATGGCAACTTGGTGCGTTTACACCGCGGCCCATCATTGATGCCCATGAAGCTTTGGGCATCACGTTGCGAAGCGACAACCTCGGCGGGCTTCCCGATACCATCAACGCCCTGTTTTATGGTTCAGGGAAATGTGCCGGATGCCATGGTGAAGACCCCAACAGCTTGGCATCTATACCTGGGCAGGTGTACCCCATGGAGCCCATTCCCGAGGGGCACGACGTCAACGTTGTGGACGATTGGCGCAGCTCCATCATGGCCAACAGCACCAAAGACCCGTTTTGGAGGGCCAAGGTGCGGCACGAGGTGCTCACCAACCCCAGCCATGGAGCTGGACTGGAAGACAAGTGCACCAGTTGTCACGCACCAGTAGGCCACTTTGCGGCGCACCACGAGGGGGCAGAATACTACTCCTTACTCGAAGCCCTTTCTGATTCATTGGCCCTTGACGGCGTGAATTGTGCCGTCTGTCACCAACAGGATCCCGACGGAATAGGCACCCGTTTCAGTGGTGAGATGACCTTCGTAGAAGACACCATATTTGGTCCTTATGGTGGGGGCAAAGACGAATACCCCGTCCAGCACCAACCCATGCAGCAGTTCATCGGATTTTACCCGATGTATGGCGAGCATATGGCCAAGTCCGAATCGTGCGCCGCTTGTCACAGTCTGATCACCAACAGCGTGGACCTCGAAGGCGAATACACCGACTCTACCGTCATCGAACAAGCCACCTACCACGAATGGCTCAATTCAATCTATTCCGAAGGGCCCGACGCCATTGAATGCCAGGGCTGCCATGTGCCCCGCATCGATGAGCCCGTGACCATTGCAGCGGGCTACGCTTGGCTCCAGCCGCGGTCTCCATTTGGGCTGCACTATTTCGTGGGGGGCAACACCCACATGCTGCGCATGCTCCGAGAAAACGTCGATTCACTGGACCTCTCAGCCACAGAGGCCCAATTTGACAGCACCATTGCCCGGTCCCTCGACATGTTGCAAAACCAGACCCTCGAAGTCAACATGGACCTCACCGATGTTGCTTTGGAAGTGGAGCTCCTCAACCTCGCCGGACACAAATACCCGTCGGGCTACCCTGCGCGCCGTTCTTGGATTGAACTGACCATGGTGGCCGATGGCGACACGGCCTTTCACTCCGGAGCTTGGGATACAGCAACAGGGAGCATCGATGGGCAATTGGACGTCGCCTGGGAGCCCCACCACGATGTCATCACCGACGAAAACCAAGTCCAGATCTATGAGCTTGTGCTGGGAGATGTCAATGGCGACCCCACCACTTTGCTCGAACGCGCCTACGCGCACCTCAAGGACAACCGCCTTGCCCCCCAAGGGTTTGTAACAAACCACCCCGTTGGAGACACCACCGCGGTTTACGGAAACGCCTTGAACGACGCCAACTTCAACTTGACGGACGGTGGCACAGAAGGAACAGGTGCAGACAAAGTCTATTACCAGATTCCCGGCAACCTCTTTGGCGAAAGCATCGAGATTACTTGCAAAGTGTGGTACCAAAGCATACCGCCCAAATGGGTGGCGCCCATGCTCGAATTGGAAGGGGACAGTCTGATCGACGGCTTTAGGGAGTTGTACAGCGAATTCATTCCCACGCCTGAGCTTGTGGGGTACGCTTCCATGACCGCAGACCTCACCAATGTCACCGACACTCCTGACCAGATTGCAGTGCTTACAGCGCGCCCCAATCCAACGCGGAATGGCGTCGTAGTGGTGGAATCGCCCATGGACGCCATAGGGTCTTGGGCCCTGTATGATGCCACAGGTCGTTTGGTACAATCCGGGGGGTCAGCAGCCGGTCCGCTCACATTGACCTTGCCTGCTGCTGGCCATTACGTGCTCAAGAGCAGGGCTGGCAGCTTGCGCTTGATCAGAGAGTAAGAACAGGAGGGAAGGAGGGGTTCAATTGAATTCCACACTGACCGGACAATGGTCAGAACCCAATACGTCAACGTGGATTTCACAGTTGCCGCAACGCGCCAAAGCTTCTGAGGAAGCCAAGAAATAATCCAAACGCCAGCCCACGTTCTTCTCCCGAGCACCCCCACGGTAGCTCCACCAAGAATACTGGATGCGATCGGGGTTCTGGGCGCGCCAGACGTCCTCAAAGCCAGCGCCCAACAAATGGGTCATGCCGTCGATTTCATCTTGGGTATACCCCGGTGTTTTGTTGTAATTGGCCTTTGGTCGGGCGAGGTCCATCTCCTGATGTGCCACATTCAAATCTCCGCAACACAACGTCGGCTTTTCTGCTGCCAACTGCGAGAGGTAGTGCCTAAACGCCACATCCCACTCTTTCCGAAAAGGCAAGCGCTTCAGACCTGAAGAACTGTTGGGTGTGTAGACCGTTACAAAATGAAAGTCCCCGAAATCAGCGGCCGTCACTCGGCCCTCGTCATCCATGCCATCCACACCGATCCCATGTGTGACCGACAGCGGCGCCTTCTTGGACAGAATGGCTGTTCCTGAATACCCCTTTTTGACAGCACTTGAGGAATGGACATGCCAATCGGCACCCAAATCAAACAGCGCTTCGCGCACCTGGTCGTCTTGGGCCTTGGTCTCTTGCAAGCCAATCACATCGAAGCCGCTCCCATTCAGCCATTCAACAAAATCCTTCTTTACCACGGCACGAATGCCGTTCACGTTCCAAGAGGCCAATTTCATAAGCGCAAGGTGGCACAGGAACGCGGCATTTAAGCCATGCTGTCGGGCCGGGACCAACCCCTCGACACCAAATTCTGGAGCAACAATTGCACATCCATGGTCTGGTGCAAGACCCGCTTTACTTGCAGCATGTCCATAAAATGCGGCCCATCAGAGGAAAGGCCTGCACTGTGGTCCATGCGCACCAAATGATTGAAGTCTTCGGTCAACCCCACATCCATCAGTCGGTAATCCTGCTTGACAGGGTCGTAGCCTACAATCAACCTCCGGCCTTCAACCTCCGCGAGCTCAAAAAAGTGAGGCGAGGTCAGAAATTCCAGTTGCCATGGGGCCATATAACCCAATGAAAAATAAGGGTAGAAACGCTCCTTGAATTCGATGTCCAGAGCTACAAGTCCCTCGCGCAAACTGTCCATGGCCCTTCTGACGCGCGCGCCTGTGGTCTCGTTGGGATCAAAACGTTGGAAGGACCCCCACCTTTTTGTCGGTGTGTAGTATTCAAAGTCCCCCAATGACAATTTGTAGTCAAAGTCGGAGGGGAGGTCCAGGACATATCCAGGGTAGTACCATTTGAACCCTGCTGACCTCCCAAATTCAATCTCCTTGAGCATGGTATATATGCCCAAGCCATATTGACTGTAATCGGGATGTTGGAGGCCAATCAGACTCGCCATAGAACGCTCACCGATGTCGAAGTAACTCACCGCAACAAGCTTATCGCCGTCGTACACACAAATCTCACGCGTATCGAACACCGTTTGATGAAAACCGCTCGTGAGGTATTCGTTGAGCGTCGGATGAATAAACCCTTTGAAACGGTCCTTGTGCAAGGAATACAACGCTTCCTTTTCAGCATCCGGTTTTGCGGTCCCTATGCTGACCGAAAAGGCACGGTCGCAGCGCGACATGCGCTTGCGCTGGCTCTTTTTGAATGAAAAGCGGTCGAGGTTCATTCGGATGTTGACCACACCAAAAATGCCGGACTCGATGCACAACAAGTCCACCTTGTACAACATCACACTGCCCCGAAACCACCCAGAGGCGAGGTACTGATCGTACCGCCTTGGGGCCAGTTTTCTGGGGAAATGGGTTTGAACAAGCACGGTGTCGCAAGATAACTCAGAAGCCGATAGGCATTCGAGGCTTGGGCATTAGAGATAGCGGGAAATCCAACGGGCCAAAGCGGTCTTTGCAGGACCAAATGGAGGGTAAGACAAGGGAACCGCGGTAAAAGGAAGCGACTTCCGCAATACACTGCGCTTGTTTGAAAAGGCATCAAAAGCTGCCTTTCCATTGGAACGGCCCAAGCCACTGGCCTGAACACCGCCGAAGGGCAAATCAGGGTTTGCTATTTGAACCACCGTTTCGCCTATGCCCACCGTCCCCGAGCGCGTATGCTTCATCCATTGACGGCGGCGGCCTTTATCCCGACTAAAAATGTACATCGACAGTGGCTGGTCTTTCACTTCGGAAATGGTCTTGGAAACGGCCAGTGGGTCGTTCCAAGTCAAAATGGGCAACAACGGACCAAACACCTCTTCTTGCATGACCCGCATGTCCAAGGTGACATTGCCCAAGATGGTCGGCTCCATGAACAGGGCTGCTGCATCGTGTTTCCCGCCGTGCAAAATCTGGGCCCCTTTGGACAGGGCATCGTCCAAGGTGTCCTTGAGCCTTTGAAACTGCTCTTCATTCACAATGCGGCCATATTCCTTTGAATTCAAGGTGTCCCCCGTGAAACACTGCTTCCAGCGGCTGACCACGGCAGAAACAAGGTCCGCTTCTACCGATGCCTCAACCAGCAGGTAGTCAGGAGCAATGCACACTTGACCAGCATTCAACCCTTTGCCCCACGCCAGCCTCTTGGCCACCTGAGCAAGGGGGGCGGTGGCATCCACAATTGCAGGGCTCTTTCCTCCCATCTCGAGGGTCAATGGGGTCAAATGCTCAGCCGCAGCCCGCATCACTTTGCGGCCAGTATCGGTGCCCCCCGTAAAAAATATGTGGTCAAATGGCATGGCCGTTAAGGCGGCCGCTTCTTCGGGACCTCCCAACACCACTTGGACCCATTCCGGTGGCAAGGCGGCGCGCAGCCAAGCGGCCATCACTTCAGAAGTCTCGGGCGTATGCTCAGGCGGTTTGACCACGACACGGTTCCCCGCAGCCAATGCCGCAATGACCGGTTTCATGGTCAGAAGCAAGGGGAAATTCCAAGGCGCAATGACCAACACCACACCCTTGGGCTGCGGTACAATTTCAGAACGGGTGCCCAACAACTGAATCGGAGTGGCCCTCCGGTCTGGCCGCATCCAATCCGACAGGTGCTTGCGCATGTAGTCGATTTCCTTGCGGATGGGAAAAAACTCCGTGAGCCGCGCCTCAGGCTCCGATTTCCCCAAATCGCGGTGCAATGCGGCAAGCAATGCCGACTCGTTGGCCCGCAGGCCAGTCAACATACTTTTCAGAATACGCTGTCTGTCCTGAAGCGATGGCACTGGGTCAGCTCGATGCGCGTCTCTGAGAGAACGATAGACGCGTTCCAAGTCTGACATTAATCTTTGAGCAATTCTTTGATGCTACCGACACTTCCCATCATACCGCTGGCCTCGTAGGGCATAAACACAACGCGGGACTTGTCATTGGAGGTGTCCATCATCTTCTCCAAAGCCTCCACGTAGCGCACAGCGATCAGATACTGAGTGGGGTCGGCCTTGGTTTTGGACACAGCCTCTGCGACCATGCGGATGGCCTTGGCCTCAGCTTCTGCCACTTGGAGGCGGGCATTGGCCTTTCCTTCAGCTTCAAGAATGACCGCTTGGCGCTCACCCTCAGCCCGGTTGATGTCCGCACCTTTGCGTCCTTCGGCTTGCAAAATGGCTGCCGTCTTCGTTCCCTCGGCTTCAATAATCTGTGCCCGGCGGCTCCGTTCAGCCCGCATTTGCTTCTCCATCGCTTCCTTGATGTCCTGCGGTGGATTGATGTCCTGGAGCTCAACGCGGTTCACCTTGACCCCCCACTTGTTGGTGGCTTCGTCAAGAATCGCACGCAACTTGGTGTTGATGGTGTCCCGGCTGGACAAGCATTCGTCGAGGTCCAACTCGCCCAGCACATTTCGAAGCGTCGTTTGGGTCAACTTCTCGATGGCATTCGGAAGGTTGCTGATTTCATAGACACTCTTCACCGGATCGTTGATTTGGAAGTAAATCAAGGCATTGATCTCAGTGACCACGTTGTCCCGCGTAATCACACTTTGTCGGGGGAAGTCAAAGACGGTCTCCCGCATGTCGATACGCTCCAGCATTTTGTAAGCCACAACCCGCTCGCCCAAGGCGTTTTCAGTGGCATAACGCCACACACTGGCCCGGGGCCTGTCCACAAATGGAATCAAGATGTTGATGCCCGCAGTCATCGTTGTCCGGTAACGGCCCAGCCGCTCAATCACGAGGGCCTCGCTTTGTTTGACAATGCGCAAACCACGCACCACCACCACAATGGACAACACCAAAAGTGCGATCGAGATAAAAGAGAAACCTTCCATGTTCATGAGGGTTTTGGGATTAATTCAAGGGTTCAACAATCAGCACATTGGACTCGACTGCAACAATCCGCAGCTGATCTCCAACGGTGAAGTTAGAAGGGTCATTCAATGAAACTTCTCCTTCGGTTCGGGTTCCTTTCCAGTTCTGAGCAAATTCGATCAACCAATCGTCGCCATCAATGCGTCCGCGGCCTCTTCCTGACTGAGGATCTATGGTCAAGGTCATGCGCACCGTCCTTCCAGGAAGCGCATCTACTCCCGTAGCTACAGAATCCCCGCTGAACCACACGCGCATGGCCAAAGGCCGCAAAAAGAGCAAAGACAACACCGCCCCAAGGGACGCCGCCACAAATTGATACTCCCACCAATCCGTAAACATGCTGGCCAACCCACCTGCAAAGGCACCAATCGCCAGCGACCCCAGCACCAATCCAGGGGCGAAAGCCTCACCAATCAGCAACATGAGGAAAGCCAGAGTCCACCAATGCCATTGCTCCATCATGAGGACAAAATAACGCAGAACCGCTCAACGCGGGTCCAGCATCGGACTCAGCGAAGGAAAACACATGGAAACCCGCCCTCCGGAACAACCCGAACAATGACGGGTGCGCCCAGTCCACAAGGAATCCGGTCAGACGTTGACCACCCCCCAGACCACATCAGCCTCCCAGTTAAATCAAAAAGCTCCATTTGCCCCTTCATCGCAGGCCCTTCGAATCCAATCGCGCCTCCTGTGCGCCAGCAACTCAGCGCATGGGCCTGTGCAAGAAGGGGGGAGGGCAGTCCATTGAGTGCAATGTCCAGCAGTCCTTCTGCAGCGCAGCCTGCAGAATCTTGGACCGTCCAAAACAAGACCACAGGTGCCACTGCCCATCCAGCACTGTCCAAGCCACCCGTCCATTGCTCACTGTACGGCGGGGTGCCCCCTCCAATCTCCAGTGCGACCGAGGCCGTATCCGAATCCCCCACGAAGTTCCAGTTGACCGCGATGTCCAATGCAGGAGGTTCTTGAACTGTTACGGTATCCATGACAACACAGCCCACTGAATCTGAGGCCACCACCGGCCAGATCCCGGCTGTCAAGGTGGCGGGGTCAGCCTCGCCCCAGCTCAGCTCAATGGGAGGGGTGCCGCCATTCGATTCAAACGTCACATTTGCTGTACCGCCAAAACAAGCAGGCTGATCGACATCCAAGGTCAAGGTCAAAAGTTCTGGGCTGCTCACCATCAGCGAAGTATCTACAGCACATCCCGGTCCGTATTGCCATTCCACATGGATTGAATCCACAGCTACATACATGAGGGTGTCACCGGAAAGGGCCACAGAATCCATCCAAATCACACCCGTTGTACCTGTTGCCGACCATGAAACCTGTGCGCTGTCTCCAAAGCAAGCGGGCGCTGTGCATTCGAAGTCAGGATCGTCAACTGGCACCACCTCGGCATTCAGCACCCATTGAATGGACTGCGTTTCACCCCACCAAAAAGCCTCCAAAACATGATCTGCAGCATCATTTGCCCAAACTGTATCCGAAGACCAAGGAACACCGTCCCATGATATGGCAACTTCACCACTGAGCTCGGGAAGCAACCAACCCTGCTCGTCCCAGGGACAAACCCGGTCCAATGCCAGTGGCATTGCACCAGCCGAACCTTGCACCAATACATGGGCCGTATCCGCATCCAGGCCATACCATGTCTCTGTACCGGCACCGGGCCAAGTCACCACGAGTGAGTCCAAGGTTTGAAGGGAGTCCATACCGAAAAAACGACAATAGGTGTGCTGCGTGACGTAATCCGTCCCTGCATCCACTTGTTGCATCTGTCGGTTGCCATTCGCATACACCTCGATCAATGCGCCAACAGCATGCGAGTTGGTGGTGGTGCCCACCAACCGAACGGTCATTCGAGAAGCCCCATTTTCATTCGTGTTCCTCAGCACTTGAGCCACGGGAATTGCCCCATGTCCAAGGATGTCCGGAGCACGGTCCCCGTCCAAGTCAAACCGGCCGAGGTGGTACAAAGGAAACTGCTCATTGGGCCATCCCAGCTCATCCTCCTCAAAGGCCAAACCAGAATCCAACGCCATGTACATGCGGTTGTCCACTGGGGATTCAGACGGCCAATCCAAAGTGGCCACCATCAGGTCCTCTCGGGCATCTCCATCGATGTCGATGACACATCCTCCCCAACCAAAATCCTCAATACCACCCACTCCTGAAGTCACAGCCACATCCACAAAACCTGAATCTGTCTGCTCGAACAGGGAAGAAGGGGCGTTGGAAACCTCCGTGCAAAACAGGTCCCAATCTCCATCTTGATCCGGATCGAACACCGTGGCCGTCATGGGATCGGTGACATTCAACAGTCCAAGCTCCAAGACCATGTCCACGAAAGTTCCATCTCCTTGATTGCGGTACATCGCATTCTTAAAGCTCGGACGGTCATTGATCACCCACAGGTCCTGCCAACCGTCCCGGTCAAAATCGAGCCATCCACCGTGAAAAGAAGTCTTAATGCCATCGTTCACCCCCACCGAATCCCCAGCCAATGTGAAGTATCCCGCCCCATCGTTGACAAGCAGGACATTGGGATAGTGGAATTCGGAAATGTCAATGTGATAAGAAGCGACGTAAACATCCAGGTCTTGGTCGTTGTCAAAATCAGCAGCAGATATGCCCCGTGGCTGCCAACCCTGCCAATCTGGAATGCCCCGCTCTAACGTCTCGTCCACAAGGGTACCGTCATCTGCTCTGATGTGCAGCCGGACCCCTTCATTGAGTCGGCCAACGAACACATCCAAATCACCGTCACCTTCCACATCAACCCAAAGCACGCCCGTAGCTTGACCTGTTCCCAACAGTTCTTGGTCCAAGACAAAGCCTTCCTCAGTGCGGAGATAAAGGCTCACCACGCCTGAAGCCTGGCCGATGGTCAAATCGTCCTTTCCATCCGCATTGAAGTCAACACAGCTCAGGCCACATCCAAGATAACTGCCAGTGCAGGACGCCTCCACCAAATATTCTATCGATACATCCTCCCACTGGGCCCTGGCATGTGAACCCGATATGGCCATCAACAGCAAACAGCACATCAGCCGATGCATTCGAAACATCCGAATTGTTATTTGAGCCATCTATACCGCTCACCAGAAGCATCCACACAGGTCACCAAAACAGGAGCTGATGTTCTCAATTCCAAATCAGTAGGAGCCAAGACCTGGAGGTTTTTCACGATCGTTTTTCCAGACAATTCAAAAACGGAAACACTCAAAAGCGCCCCTTCAGGCCCCTGTATCGACAATATCCCACCTGTTCGAATGCAGGTCCACTTGGCTGCTTCTTCCGCGTCAGATATGCCCGCAGTGGGATTGGAATCTATGCCCAGAACGCCCAGATCAAGACAACCATTGAAGTCCTGAACGTACCACCCCAAATTCACCGGTGCCACTGCCACTCCATCCACATCGACCGCACTGCTCCAATTCCATGTATACGGTGGGGTTCCACCTTCAGCAACGGCCACCACTTGCACAGAATCTGAGCTGCCGATGTAATCAAAATCAACAGTACCCATCAAACTGTCAGGAGCCACCACAAGCAGGGAATCGGACAAAACACACCCCATTGAATCCACGACATGAAAGTATACCGTTCCTGGTTCAAGCCCCATCAAATCGACACCTTCGACATCCAACACCAAGCCACCCGTTCCTCCGCCAACAACAATTTCCGCTGACCCCAATTCCCCAGCACATAAAGGCTGACTCAACCCCACCTCAGCAAACAAGGCTTCGGGAAATTCCACAGTAAACACAGTGTCTAACGCACAGCCATTGGGAAAGGTGAACTGAAGGGCATGGTTGCCCACTGCACATGGAATGAAATCAGCCTGCGAAGAAAAAGGCACACTGTCCAAGGTCACAGCGGTAGAGTCCGCAAGGTCCCAAGAAACCAATGCCGAATCGCCGTAACAAGCTGGAGACAGCACCTCCAATGCGTATTCCGGTGGAGCTTCAGGAGCCCAATGAACGGTCTGCGACCAGGTGTATCCGCCGCCCCACCAACTGGCCTCCAATGTCCATTCACCAGGAGCATCGGCGACCACAACACTTGAGTTCACCGGTACTCCATTCCAAGTCATGGACACAGATTCCGGATCAAAGGGCACCGTCCAACTCGATGGCTCCCAAGGACAAGCGGCCTCATTGAGCAACAAAGAATCTGACCCTACACCTTCGACAATGAGCAACGCCGCATCGGGAGACAGGTCAAACAAAACATCGCGTGTGCCACTCGGCCACATCACTTCGATTGAATCGACCACATCAACATCGCCGAGTCCGAAAAACCGGGTGTAGGTGTGTTGGGTCATGTAATCTTCACCGGCATTGACCTGCTTCATCTGGGTCAAACTGTCTGCATGCAATTTGATCACAGCTCCAACGCCACGCGAATTGGATTCGGTGCCAATGAGGTCAATGGTCATCCTGTGGTTTTCCGCCTCATTGGTCAACCTCAGCACCTGCGGCGACTGTGCATTTCCATGCCCTACAACATCAGGAACCCGATCCTGATCCAAATCCAAGCGGCCCAAGCAATAGAGCTGAAACTGTTCGTTTGGCCAGTCTTCCGTTGTCTCTTGAAAGCTCAAACCTGTCCCGTCATTCATGTACAGGTGGTTGTCATAGGGGAGGGTGTTTGGAAACCGATACGTCGCCACCATCATGTCATCCCAGCGGTCGCCATCCACATCAATGGCACAAGTGCCCCAACCGTACTGCATACTTGCGACCCCCGCTGATTCCGAAATGTCCTCATAAAAGCCATCCGTGTTCAGCATAAAAGCATTGGGGTAGTCTTCAATATTGGTGACGTATTGATCCCAATCGCCGTCGTTGTCGGGGTCAAATAGAGTCGCTGACATCGCGTTTATAGCGATGTTGGCACCTGAAGATTCTGATATGTCGACAAAAGGCCCTCCACCACCGTTGGCATAGAGGGAATTGTGAAAGTCTTCTCGGTCATTGATGACCCACAAATCATCAAATCCATTGCCATCGTAATCGTACCACGCCCCTTGAAAGGAGTGCTTGTAGCCATCTCCCACAAAAGTGATCAATGTGGTCTCTTCAAAAAATCCCGAACCAGAGTTCTGCAAGAGTATGTTTTGGTAAGCCACCTGTTGCCAGCCATCGTGGTAACTGGCGATGTAAATGTCCAGGTCCCCGTCACGGTCGTAATCGCGGGCGGAGATTCCTCGGTTGTCCCAACCCGGCAAAAGTGGCACTCCGCGCAGGGAGCCTTCTTCGACCAAGGAACCATCGGGCTGTTGCACAAACAGGTACACTCCAAGGTTCATCGCACCGGCAAACAAATCAAGATCGCCGTCGTTCTCAATGTCCACCCAAAGCACCGATTTGGCCTCATTGACCAGATCGAATTCCAAGTAGAACGTCAAACCTGCCTCACCTCCAGTATAGAGTTTGATGAAGCCTTCAGCGTCTGCCAGGGTCACATCGTCCCAACCGTCGCCATTAAAGTCCACGGTGGACAATCCACAACCAAACAGGCTGCCGAAGGTGCTGCTCTCCATGAGATGGTCCAAAGAAACATCCTCCAATTGGGCAGCACTTTCCAAACCAATGCACAATAGCATGGCCATCCCGAGTAATCGGAACCAATTTGCACTTGGTTTCATGTTGAACAGGTCGTGGTGCTCAAATTGACGGACAAAGACCCCAAACGTTGCCCTGATTTATGACAATTCGTCAATCAGCGACAGCACCAAAGGCACCAGTGCCTGAGAACCGTCATTGACAATGACCTGATCGGACCTTGCATGGATCTGATCTGCAGGCCATTGGTGGGCCATCCGGCGCTGAATTTCAGCCTCGCTCCACCCGTTCCGCTGCTGAACCCGCTGAACCCTGGTGGCCAAAGGCGCCGTTACAGCCCAAATCACATCACAATCCACAGCGCTTTCAGATTCAAACAAAATGGCCGCTTCTCGAAAAACCAATACAGCACCGCTGTTTTCCGCTTGCGCCTTCCATGATGCAAAAGCCCGTGTTACTGCAGGATGCACCATGGCGTTCAAATCAGCCAAGGCTTCAGCATCATTAAATACGACTGATGCAAGTTCAGAACGGTTTAAGGACCCGTCGGGCTCCAGCACTGCTGAACCAAAGCGGTCTGATACCGATTGCAACAAGGTGGCATCCGCGTCATAGAGCTTTCGCGCTTCAGCATCCGCATCAAATACAGGGAGTCCCAATGACCTTAATATTTGGGACACAACAGATTTACCCGCGCCCATACCCCCCGTCAATCCGATGACCAAAGCACCGTGACCTTCCGATATGTTGTCCTGAAGTGTCAATAAAGACATGGCGCAATATTCGGGCATTCATTCCAGCCTCGCGACATTTACACCATGGCACATCTCATTGCACCCTCTTTGCTCGCAGCAGACTTCGGAAACTTGGCCAGGGACGTTACAATGGTGGAGAACAGCGCAGCGGATTGGCACCACATCGATGTCATGGATGGGATGTTCGTTCCCAACATCAGTTACGGCATGCCGGTGATCGCGGCCATAGGACAGCACGCCAAAAAGCCCCTCGACGTGCACCTCATGATTGAAGCCCCAGACCGCTACATCAGCGCTTTTGCTGCACTTGGGGCCCATGTGCTTACCGTACACGCCGAAGCCTGTGTGCATTTGCACCGCACCCTTGGCGCCATTCGAGAGGCAGGCATGCGACCTGGCGTCGCGCTCAACCCACACACCCCGTTGTCGGCCATTGAAGAGGTCCTCGGTGAGCTCGACCTGGTATGCCTCATGAGTGTCAATCCCGGTTTTGGAGGACAAAAATTCATCGCAGGCACTTTTGACAAGGTCCGCAGGCTGAACGAAATGCGCCAACACCATCAATGCGATTTCCTGATTGAAGTCGATGGGGGAGTGGGAGAAGGCAACGCGTCTCAACTTGTTGATGCGGGAGCCGATGTGCTCGTGGCAGGATCTTCAGTCTTCAAGGCAGATGACCCTATGGATGCCGTCGCCCGACTCAAAAAGTGCACACCAGCAAACGCCTAAATCAGGCCTCTCGTTTTAGAAACTGGACCTGAAATAGGTGGTCCCTTGGGTATCGTGCACCCACAGAACGCCATGAAGGGGCAAGACGTTCCAAGACCAATGATGCCGGTCTGCACTGTCGATGGTCCCGGAAAACACCACACTTCCTTTGAGGTCATAAAAATCCACCTGTAAAGGACTGGGCCAAGGCCGGCCACAGTGGAGCCAAAGCCCTTCGGGTCCGCGACTCAACCAGCCGTTTGCACCTTGAAGGCCCTCTTCAATGCCCACATTGATCAAATCCTGCAATCCCAGCAAAAGGCAGCCGTTCGCATCCTGCAAGACCCAACTGTACAAGCCTGCAGACAATCCCGTGATGACTGTATCACTGTCAGCACCTGTATTCCAGAGCACCTCATAGGGGGGCGTGCCACCCGCAGGGTTCAGTTCCAAAGCGCCATCGCCACCCACGTCCTCGTGCGTCACGATCACGTCGCAAGTCAAGGGATCAGGGATCTCCACCACGATGGAAGAATCTACGGTGCACCCATTGGCATCTTCCAAATGCATTGAAACCGTTCCTTCGGGCAACATCAAGGGATTCACATTTTCCCAATTCAAAACATAATTCGGAGTACCTCCATAACCCGCCGCAAAGGCCTGTGCGGAATCCTCATCACACAGGGCTGGCTCATACAAGATGTACAGCTCCAATTCTAGGGGCTGGTCCAATGTGAAATGGTGCAGCTGTGAACAGGCTCCTATACTGTCCAACGTCGTCAAAGTCAATTCACCTCCAACAACGGACAGGTTTTGAACGGAGGAAGAGAAGTTGGTCCCACCCAAATCAACCGTGAAGGTGGAATCTGTTTGCCACCCCAATGAACCGGGCTCGTTGTAACACAGGGGTTCTGTCCATTGAACGGACAGCACGTGTGGCTCCTGCTGTTCCCAATACAGCGTGTCAGACCACTGGAACAGTCCCCCCATCCAACTGCAGTTGACGGCATACATTCCGTCTTCCTCGATGAGCATTGAGTCTCCGACGACCATCAATCCGTTGACTTCAATATCAGGGCATGGAAGCGGAAAGGTCAACCAAGAAGAGTCTCCTGCACAATCTGATCCAGAGTATGACAACCCGGCTGAAGTCGACCCTTCAATAAGCCGAAGGTCCGAGCCTACAGGAACATCATACCACATCTCATGCAGGCCGCTCGGCCAATCCACCTCAATGGAGTCCACCACTTCGGCATTGCCCAATCCAAAATAACGCCGCCAAGACTGCTGGGTCACATAATCCGTTCCACAACTGACCAATTGCAATTGACTGACACCTCCAGAATGGACCTTGATCTCTGCACCAATGGCCCAACGGTTTGAAAAGGTGCCGCACAATTGAACCACAAGTCTGCCATTCGATTCGGGTTCTTCCACCGTTGCATTTTGCAGCATTTGCAGATAAGGGCCATTTCCCAAGGCTACCACATCAGGGGCCAAGTCCTGGTTGAAGTCACATGCTCCTAAGCTGTACAGCTGCGTTTGATTGTTGGGCCAGTTCTCTTCGGTAGCGTCTGTGAATGTGGCTCCACCGTTTTGATTGTCGTAGTAGTAATTCTTGTAAGGCGAGGTGTTGGGGAAACGGTAAGTGGCCACCATAAGGTCGCTGTCCATATCCCCATCGACATCCACCCAGCAGCCTCCCCAGCTGTACTGCATTCCATCCAATCCCAAAGACGCTCCGTTTTCAATGTAAAATCCAGAGTCGTCTTGGTCCATGAAAACATTGGGGTCGTTTTCCACGTTCGTGCAAAACAGCTCATACTCGCCGTCATTGTCTGGGTCACCAACGGTAGACGTCATGGCAAAAACTTCTTGGTTTAAGCCGACATCGGCTCCCACTTCAGAGAATGTGCCGTCGCCATGGTTCATGTACATGGCATTGGGAAAGATGGTGCGGTCGTTGATCACCCAAAGGTCCAAATCACCATCCCCATCAAAGTCCAACCAAGAACTCTGAAAAGTGTGCTGCAAGCCATTGCCAATGCCCAATTCGGCCGTGACATCCGTAAAAAATCCTTGACCATCGTTTTTGAGCATGAGGTTCTCCGACAACCCCGTGGTCCCATCGTGGTACATTGAAATGTAGAGGTCCACATCACCGTCCACATCGTAATCGGCGGCAGCAATGCCCCGGGCTTCCCATGTGTCATTGATTGGCAATCCACTGGATTCGGCAGACTCTACAAGCCCATCTTCTTCCCACAAGAACAACTGCATGGCCGCAAATCGCCGGGTCAGCAAGAGGTCCAAATCGTCGTCTCCATCGGCATCAAACCATGCAATCCCTTGCACCTGCTCTGAGCCGTCGATGAAATGCTCCAGCTCATAGCCGCCCGATGGAAGCTGCAAATATGCAAGCACCGTTCCATCGCTGTTGCCGACGGTGATGTCATCAAGACCGTCTGCATTGAAATCAGCAACACTGAGCCCTGTTCCCAAATACGAAGCTTGGGTGGTGCCCGGCAATGTGATCAACTCCGTGACATCTTGCCATTGCGCCACAGCACAAAATGGCCCCACACAGAGAGCGGCCAACAATAAAAATTGAAAACGCAATTTTTTACTCAAACCAATGGTTTCATCAAACTCCTTCCACAAGGTATTCGATTAACTTCAGGAAGGCTCTACCTCAGCAGATAAATCCCGCTCTAACAGCGCAGTACAAATCGGCTCAAGTTCATCAAAGTCTCCGTTTTTCACCGAGCACCTGCCTTTGGTGTGCACGATCAATGCACACTGTTCCGCTTGCAACAGTTCGTGTCCGCAGTAGGCCACAAGGCATTCAATGACATGTTCGAATGTATTGTGATCGTCGTTGTACAACACGATGTGCCAACCATCAGAAACGGCTTCTTCCAGGCCTACGGATTCTTCTACCAGAGTCTCCTCTTGCGGCGCTTCATTGAGATGCACGAGCTTCATAGGTGCAATTTAACACCCAAGGCACAAGCGGTACATGCCGAAATATGACTTTTGATGACCTTCGATAGGTGGCTTAGACTTTCATTTTGCAACTGCGGAACAAACTGAAACTTAACGTGTTCTTACTGTAACATGGTACGAAAACCCAGCATCCTTTTACTCGGTTCGGAGAGCAGCACCCGAACACCCTTTGCGGACCTAACCGAGTTCGGTTGCGAGGTCCGCACTGCGAGCAAAGTCGCCGAAGCCGCAGGCATTTGTTTGTTCGCTCCACCCGACTTGGTCGTGGTGCTCGAGCAGAAAAATGCCATGGTCGAGTTCGTTGAACAACTCAAAATTCAAGACAAAATCTTGTTGCTTGAGTATGCGGCTGTCATGGCAGGTTCTGAAGATGACATTGAGGCACCCGCTTCAATCTCAGATGCAGTAGAAAGTGCCCTGCAAGAATTGGCGGACTCCAAAGTCAGGGCCAAGCACTTCTTTACGAAGGTGGGCAACAAACTGCGCAGGATTCACTTGCAAGATGTACGTTTCATTGAAGTGGAAGGAAAATACAGCGCCATTCACGTCGGAGAGCGCAAATACAATGTCAAAGCCAGCTTGAAGGATTTGCTGTTGAAGCTTCCTTTAGAAGATTTCGTTCGGGTAAGCCGGAACTACGTGATCAACATTGACCGTGTCACCCACATTGACACCTTTCAATTCATCATCAAAATTGACAACGACGAGATTCCCATCTCCCGGACTTACAAGGATGAGTTGATGAAGCGGATTCAAATGCTCTGAAGCATATCCATCATACGTCTCCAGTTGGAGATTGAAACAAAAAGCACAGCTTCAACGCTGTGCTTTTTGCTTTCCATAAAATAGGCCCCGTTCAGAAATAAGCGGTACAACCGCGATGGTTACAACCCAGCTGGACGCCAAGCAAAGCCGCACCAACGCCACAGCTTCTCACTTACTTCATCTTCGCTCAGCGACAACAGCTGTCCACCCATACCGCTGCGCACGAGGGACCAGCCTGTCTCTTCATCACAGAGGATCAGCCATTGGCGGTTGCGTGACCACCAAGGCGACTTGACGTCCTGGACGAAATCGCCTTCGTGCAACCAGCGGTCGTCTGCGTCTTTCAGCCCACTGCAACGGTCACGGTGTGTCCACTTGATCTTTCGACCTGACCACCACAGCCCTTCTCTGCTGTAAAACCTCTGACCTGTTTGCTCTTCGCGCATCCATCCCACGATTCTACCCTCCCGCCGCAGGCGGAAGCGAACGACTTGATCGACAGGAGTCATGGATTGCGGTTTCACCCTATTGCAACACCCTGAACACAAGACTGTTCACCTTTGTGCATCAAATCGCTTCAAAAAAGAACAAGCCACCCCTCACAGGGATAAATTTGCCCCCATGTCTGAGCATTCAGTCCAACAGCCCTCGGGAAACCGTGACGGCACCCCGTCCGAATCCGTGCACTTCATCGAACAGATCATTCAAGACGATCTCAGGAGCGAGAAGCACAGACAAATCCACACCAGGTTTCCACCCGAACCCAACGGTTACCTGCACATTGGCCATGCCAAAGCCATTTGCCTCTCTTTTGGACTTGCCGAGAAGTATGAAGGCTTGGTCAACCTGCGCTTCGACGATACAAACCCCGAAAAAGAAAGCCAAGAATATGTCGACGCCATCCGCCGAGACGTCACATGGCTTGGGTACCACTGGTCTGGAGGCGAATTCTACACCAGCGACCATTTCGAACAGCTTTATGGCTTTGCTGTCCGGCTGATCGAAAAGGGACTGGCCTATGTGGACCACCAATCCGCAGAGGACATCGCAAAAGGGAAGGGGACGCCGACCCAAGCTGGAGCCGACAGCCCATATCGCCTGCGGTCGGCGGAAGAGAACTTGCTGCTTTTTTCGGAAATGCGCCAAGGCCTCCATCCCGACGGTCATTGCGTACTGAGGGCCAAAATTGACATGGGACACGCCAACATGCACATGCGCGACCCCATCATCTACAGGATCAAAAGGGCGCACCATCAAAGGACAGGAGACAAGTGGTGCATCTACCCCATGTATGACTTCGCCCATGGCCAAAGTGATGCGGTAGAGGAAATCACCCACTCTCTATGTACGCTTGAGTTTGAGGTGCACCGGCCTTTGTACGAATGGTTCATCGCGGCATTGGAAATCTTCCCATCCCGTCAAATCGAATTCGCACGGCTCAACCTCGACCATACAGTGATGTCCAAGCGCAAACTGCTCAAGTTGGTAGAGGAGGGGGTGGTTGATGGATGGGATGACCCCAGAATGCCCACCATAAGCGGCCTTCGGCGCAGGGGCTTTACCCCTCAGAGCATTCGCACCTTTTGCGACCGCATCGGCATCGCCAAACGGGAAAACGTGATCGACTTCAGCCTCCTCGAATGGGCGCTGCGCGATCATTTGAATAGGGTGGCTCACCGCAACATGGCGGTGCTGGACCCCATCAAACTTGTGGTGGTCAACTATCCCGAGGATCAAACCGAAATGCTTCCCTCGGTAAACAATCCCGAAAACCCAGAAGATGGCGTGCGGGAAATGCCCTTTTCCAAGACCCTTTGGATGGAGCGCGACGACTTCAAAACAGAGGCCAACAAGAAGTGGTTTCGATTGGCTCCAGGAAAGACTGTGCGCCTCAAGTCGGCCTATATCGTGCGATATGTAGACCATGTGACAGGCTCCGACGGTCGCATTGAAGAGGTCCACGTCGAATATTTCCCTGACAGCAAAAGCGGATCAGACACCAGCGGAATCAAAGCCAAGGGAACCTTGCATTGGGTCAATGCAGCAACGGCGATTGATGCTGAAGTCCGTTTGTATGACCGGCTGTTTTCAGACCCTACACCAGACGGTCACGCAGACAAGGAGTTCATTGAATTTCTAAATCCCAACAGCTTGGAAGTCCGGAAAGGCTGTAAGCTTGAACCCGCACTGGCCAGCGCCTCTGCAGAGCATCCTGTACAATTCACCAGGCTCGGTTACTTCGCCCTCGATGCAGAACGCACCGAAAAGGCCGGTCACATGGTATGGAACCGGTCGGTCACCCTTAAGGATGGTTGGAAGGGTTGACCGTCAATTGGTCCAGCCAAGCATCAAACGCATCCCGCGCCTCTTTCTCAGACCGCTGACCCGCTGAAACATCAGTCTGCAGGGTGCGCCACTGTTGGAGCACATCCGGACCCACCCGCATCATCAGAGCGCGCGCGGCTTCGGGCTCATTGGGAATCGCTCCATCCATGATGGCGTCCTTGATGACGTTCTTGATGGCGCCAATGGGACGACAAGGTGGAATTGAAAAGGCAGACATGATGTCCTCTCCACTCACTGGGGGCTCAAAGTTGCGCACCCGGTCTTTTTCCTCAACCTCAACCAACTTGCGCACCACAACTTCATAATTGCGCAGGTAGCGCTCCACTTTTGCCTCATTCTTGGACGTGATGTCAGCCCGGGCCAACATCATCAAGTCGTCGACATCGTCTCCCGCTTCAAACAACAAACGGCGCACCGCACTGTCCGTTACTTCTTCCTTGGTCAGGGCAATGGGCCTCAAATGGAGCAACACCAGCTTCTGCACATACTTCATTTGGTGGTCCAAGGGGAGCTTGAGCCGTTTGAAGATTTTGGGCACCATCCGGGCTCCACGGTCCTCATGCCCATGAAACGTCCAACCGTGATCGGGGTGAAACCTCTTGGTGGGCGGTTTGGCGATGTCGTGAAGCAGAGCGGCCCACCTCAGCCACAACTTGTCGCTCACAGCCGCAACGTTGTCTACGACCTCAAGCGTGTGATAAAAGTTGTCCTTGTGACCGATGCCATTGCGCCGTTCAACCCCCTGCAAGGCGACCACCTCAGGAAAGAACTCATGCAACAATCCGGTTTTGTACATCAACTTGAATCCCACACTGGGCCTCGGGCTCAGCAAAATCTTGTTGAGCTCCACATGGATCCTTTCAGAGGAGATGATCTTCAGGCGGTGGCTGTTCCGTCCAATCGCATCCAATGCTGCGGTGTCAATTCTGAACCCCAACTGAGCAGCAAACCGAACGGCGCGCATCATGCGCAACGGGTCATCACTAAACGTCACATCGGGGTCTAAAGGCGTGCGAATCAGCTTGCGCTCCAAATCTGCCAGACCCTGAAAAGGATCCACCAGGTCACCAAATCCGTCCGCGTTCAGCCTCAAGGCCAAAGCATTGATGGTGAAATCCCTGCGTTGCTGGTCATCCTCGATAGAACCGTCTTCCACAATGGGTTTGCGGCTGTCACGTTGGTAGGATTCTTTTCTGGCGCCGACAAATTCCACCTCACATCCGCCGTGTCGGAACATGGCCGTTCCAAAATTTTTGAAGACGGCCACCTTGCCTGCATCCAAGCCCTTGGCCACATTTCGAGCGAGCTCAATTCCGCTGCCCTCCACCACGATGTCAATGTCCTTGCTGGGCCGGCCCAACAACAGGTCACGCACAAATCCACCAATAGCGAACGATTGCTGCCCCTTGGCATCAGCTGCAGCGCCTACTGCTTTGAAAACGGGGTGTTTGAGTTGATCGGCAAAATTCACGGCCTCAAAATTTCTATGCGGCCGGCCGCGTCCAGTTTCACCATACTGGACGTCGCATTTCCACTGCGGTCACGTCCAGTGGCGCAGACGTAATCCACACCATTGCGCAATGCGCCATTGATTTCAGAGAAATGGCCTGGTGTTGGATGTCCGCTCAAATTGGCGGAAGTAGAAACCAGGGGCACATCAATCCCACGCAAAATGAACTGCAAAAAAGGCTCATTGACCACCCGAATGGCGAGGCTACCGTCTTCGGCAAGCAACGCTGGAGCCACGTCGCGGCCTCCGGGCAACACCAAGGTCATGGGCCTAGACTCAGGCGCACTTTCCCTCAACAAATCCCAGGCAATTTCCGGGACAGGATGGGCGTATTCCTCGAGCAGGCCATCGGCATCCACCAGCACCAACGAGGGTTGCGCGCCTTCGCGGCCCTTCAGCGCATAGAGCTTCTCCAAAGCCTCAGCGTCGTCGGCCCGACAACCCAAGCCCCATACTGTGTCGGTGGGGTACAGAATGACACCGCCGGCCTTCAAGGTTCGAACTGCAGCAATGGCATCGTCCCTCCACGGGGCGTTTTTTAGTGAGCGTGGCGCCAATTTTCTATGTTTCGTTTGATTCGGGCTGCAGTGTCCACCTCATCCGGCTTGGAAAAAGGCATGCCCGTCATTTGCTCGTACAAAGCAATGTAACGTTGACTCACTTCGGCCAAAAAAGCATCTGTCATCTCAGGGATTTCGTCCCCATCCCTTCCCATAAAGCCGCCAGAAATCAGCCACTCTCGCACAAATTCTTTGCTCAATTGAGCTTGATGTTCACCGCGGGACTGGCGGTCCTCAAAACCTTCGGCATGGAAGTAACGGCTGCTGTCCGGGGTGTGGACCTCATCCATCAGCATGAGCTGACCCTCAAACAAGCCAAATTCGTATTTGGTGTCAACCAAAATCAAGCCCTGGCTCAAAGCCATGGCCTGGCCCCGTGCAAAAAGGGCCCGTGTGATCCGGACCATTTCGTGATACAGTGCAGGAGCCACCAACCCTGAAGACAGAATTTCCGCTTCAGAAATGTCTTCATCATGACCTTCCTCAGCCTTGGTAGCCGGGGTGATGATGGGGACATCAAAAGCGTCGTGTTCCCGCATGCCCTCCGGCAAAGGCACGCCACAAAGCATGCGGCCTCCGTCGCGGTAGGTCCGCCACGCGTGGCCTGTCAAATGGCCCCGGATGACCATCTCCAGCCGAATCGGCTCGCAGCATTTCCCCACCGCCACATTGGGGTCTGGAGTCGCTTCCAACCAAATCGGCACGAGGTCTGATACCGCGTTGAGCATGTGTCCAGCCAACTGATTTAAGACCTGTCCCTTGAATGGAATAGGGCGGGGCAGGACCACATCAAATGCTGAGATGCGGTCACTGGCCACCATCAGCAAACGTCCATCATCAAGGGTGTGCACATCGCGCACTTTTCCGCGGTAAAATTCTTGCTCACCAGCAAAGTGCATCCGCTGGTCAAACAAGGGCTCTGGGGCAGTTGTCGTCATCATGCTTCTGGGGTTGCAATATCGTCATCCTGCGCCGCGTCATCACCGTCTTCATCCCTGATCCATTTTTTGGCGGGGACCTGTCCGATGGAAGGTCCCATTCCACCAGAAGCCCCCTCCGACTCAGCCTGCTCAAAAGCTTTGATCACTTTTTTGACAAGGTTGTGGCGGACCACATCATCGCCTGTCAAGGTGACGAACTGCAGGCCGTCTACCTCTTTGAGGACACGCCGTGCAAAACGCAACCCACTTTCTTGCTTGCGGGGCAGGTCCACTTGGGATGCATCACCGGTAACCACAAATGTGGCAGAGCGGCCCATTCTCGTCAGGAACATTTTCATTTGAGCCACCGTGGAATTTTGGGCTTCATCCAAAATCACAAAGGCCTTGTCCAAGGTGCGGCCCCGCATAAAGGCCAATGGCGCAATCTCAATGACCCCCTTTTCAAGGTGGTCTGCAACACGCTCATAGGGCAGCATGTCTGTCAACGCATCATACAGCGGCTGCATGTAAGGGTCGAGCTTCTCTTTGAGGTCTCCAGGCAAAAACCCCAAATTCTCACCCGCTTCTACAGCAGGTCGGGTCAGGATGATCCGACGCACCTTTTTTTCTTTCAATGCCTGGACAGCGAGGGCGACCGCGGTATAGGTTTTTCCAGAACCAGCAGGGCCGATGGCAAATACCATGTCGTTGTTTCGAACAGCGTCTACCAATTTCCGTTGGTTCGGTGTCCGTGCCGTTACCCTCAAACCCCCTGGTCCATAGACCAAGGTGTCATCCTCAGACGCCGATTTTTTCATCGCGACCCCATCGTCTTTCATCAGGCGCTCCAAATCGTCTTCTGGCAACGTCCCGTAGCGGTCCAAGTGCCAAACCAGCAAGTCCCATTTCGCCGCAAAGGCATCAATGTCGCTTTTAGCGCCGAAGGCTTTGACCTCATGGCCCCGACCCACCAGTTTTAGCTTGGGGAAATGGGCCTTGAGCAAGGCAAATTTTCTATGACCAGCCCCGAATACTTCGAGTGGGGGTACGTCAGGAAGTACAAATCGTCGTTCTGAACTCACGTTGTCAATGGAAACTGTGGGGAGGTTGTGGGATATCTCGCAGCGGAAGTGCAAATCTACTCGTTCAGGTTGCTGATTTTTGATGCAGCATGGAGCACACCTCTGCCGTCCCCCGTATTGTCACCCTGACTTCCGATTACGGAACGGACAGTTTGTACGTGGCTGCGCTGCGTGGAGCCATCATATCTCAGGACCCCACCATTCGAATTGTAGACATTTCACATGGCATTCGGCCCTTTGATACAAACGAAGCCGCCTTTGCATTGCGCGCCACCGCAGAGCATTTCCCGAAGGGAACGGTCCACATCATTGCGATGAACACCAACCAAACCGGAGATTATTTGCACCGCGTCATGGAACTCGGTGGCCAGTTCTACGTCGGTTTGGACGATGGTGTGTTCTCTCTCATCGCCGACCGAGAACCCGATGCCATCCACGACATCACCGTGACTTCAGAAAGCGATGTGCTCACCTTTCCCGAGCGGCACATCTTTGTGCAAGTCGCATGCCACCTTGTTCAAGGAGGTGTTCCCGCCGTCATCGGCCGTCCGGCAGAAGGCTGGGTCGAGAGTGCCTGGCAAAGGCCGCTCATTGGAACGGACTACGTGCAAGGCATTGTCCTGCACGTGGACACTTTCGGCAACCTCATCACCAACATCGACCAACGCACGTTCAAGGAAGTGGGCAAAGAGCGCACGTTCAAGATTCCTTTGCGCTCAACCAGAATGGATGTAAACCGCATACACCGGCAGTACAGCGCCGTGCCCGACGGAGAGCGTGTGGCGCTTTTCAATCACATGGGACTCCTTGAAATTGCCATCAACCACGGTTCTACAGCAGGAGGAGGAGGGGCGAGCCAACTTTTTGGCCTAAAAGCGGGTTCCATCGTTCGGATTGAATTTGATCCATTGGCCCCAAATCAAGCCCTGTGATTGTCCGCATCGTCCACATGGAGTTCCTTCCCGAAAAAAGGACAGAATTCCTGGCGCTCTTTGAGCAACACAAGGCCGCCATCGCTGCGCAGCCCGGCTGTCGCCACCTCAAGCTGGTGCAGCGGGATGACAAGACCACGTCCATCAGCACAGTCAGCACTTGGGATTCACAAGCAGACCTCGATGCCTACCGCAAAAGCAATCTGTTTGCCCAAGTGTGGCCCTCCACAAAGGCACTTTTTGCTGCCCCGCCGCATGCCCAAAGTCATACCGTGCTCTGGGCTTCCTAATTTCGAACCGCATTCATGATTGCCCTTTACAAAAAAGAACTGCGCGCCTTTCTCTCTTCCACCATCGGAACGGTGGTGCTTGGGACGTTCCTTCTGATCGGCGGACTGTTTCATTGGGTCTTTCCAGGTCAATGGAACCTGCTTTCCAATGGCATCGCAGAAATGAATGCGTTCTTCCTTTTTACGCCCTGGGTGTTCATGTTTCTGATTCCCGCGGTGACCATGCGGTCGATTCCGGAAGAGCGGAGCCAAGGCACGCTAGAGTTGCTGATGACTCACCCCTTGGACCCGCAGCGCATCATTCTCGCCAAATGGTGGGCTGGAGTGACGCTGGTATGCATTGCCCTTGTGCCCACCCTGATCGGCTATGCCATCCTTCATCAACTCGGCAACCCTCCGGGAAACATGGACAGTGGCGCAGTTGTCGCTGGCTATTTGGGACTGGTGCTCCTCGGTGGGGCTTTTGTGGCTACCGGACTTGCGGCTTCTTCGCGAACAGACAGTCAAATTGTGGCCTTCCTCACCACGGCATTGGCATGCCTCATCATGTATTACGGCCCCTCAGCTTTAGGGTCCTATGATTTGTTCGGCCAATGGGACCACGCCATCCAATGGTGCGCCATGGAAACCCATTTTCGCTCCATCGGCACCGGTGTGGTCGTGGTATCAGATGTACTGTGGTTCCTGGCGTACATGGCCATTGCCTTGGCCATTGCACAATTCCAAATCCAACCCGGAAAGTCATGAAGGCGGCTTCATTCATCCAAGGCCGCAACAAAGGAGGCTGGCGCTCTGCACTGATCGCTGTTGGTCTCTTGGCCACCATTGGCCAATGGGGCTGGCGTTTTGATGTCACAGAGGACCGGCGCCACAGCTTGACTGCGGCTACAGAAAACATGCTCCAGAGCATAGAAGCAGGGGAGGACGAGGTCCTTGTTCGCTGCTACCTCGAAGGCAACTTTCCCGCCCGATACCGGAGGTTGTCCGAAGAAATCAAGAACAAGCTCAGAACCTTTGCGAAGCAGAGCGGAGGCAAAGTGCGTTGGGATTTCATCGACATCGCAGCCAGTGGAGATGAAAAAACAATCGGCGAAACTGAATTGGCCTTGTACAAGCAAGGGCTTCGTTTCACCAGGGTCGCATACCGGGAGAATGGCATCACTGCGTTCCAAAACGTCTGGCCCTGCGCCATGGTGACGGTACAAGGCGTCGACTATCCCGTGCAGTTTTTGCGCTCTGAAAGCATGGAGCCCGACGAAGTCATGGTGCAGAATGCCATCAATCAGGTGGAATTCAACCTTGGGCAAGCCATCAGGCTGGGCATGCGCCAACGGCGGCCTGTCGTGGGCATACTCCAAGGACATGGTTGCTGGGAACCTGCCGAAACAGCAGACTTCACCAACACACTTGCGGAAACCGCTGACGTGGTCGATGTGCAACTCGACGGTCGCGTGGACGCCCTGTGCGAAAGAATCGAAGGCCGTCCATTGCGCCAGCCCAAATTCGATGCACTCATCGTTGCAGGACCAGACTCCACATTCAGCGAGCGCGACAAACTTCTGATCGACCAATACCTCATGAATGGAGGACGCATGTTGTGGTTGATGGACCCCCTCGTGACCAACAGGGACAGCATTGCGTCGCAGCAATTCACCATGGCCACTACCCGAGAGATTGGCGTTTTCGACCTGTTGTTTCATTATGGAGCAAGGCTCAACCGAAACATGGTTCTCGATGCCCAATGTGCGCCCATCATGCTCAATGCGGGGCCCATGGGAGACCACCGCAACATGCAGATGTTCAGCTGGTATTTCGCACCCGTCGCACTGTCCACTCCTGATGCCCATCCCATCTGCGCCAATTTGGATCCCGTCCACTTTGACTTTGCAGGTTCGATTGACCCCGTCAATGCCCGCGAAGGATTGGAAAGCACCGTGCTGCTTTCTTCCTCTTCAAGGTCACTGTCTTACAATGCCCCTGTCAGGGTGGGGGCAAGCGTTGTGGAATTGCCGCCTGAGCATTTTGAAACGGGGCGCACGACCGGTTTTCCCTTGGCTGTGCTGCTCGAGGGAAAGTTCGAAAGCTTCTACGCCCTGAGGCTGGGGGAAGCCATGCGTGAGGATCCTGAATTCGCTTTTAACCCTGCAACAGACCGTGGTCAGCTCATCGTTGTTGCCGACGCCGACTTCATCCGAAATGATGTGCGCAATACCGACCAAGGACTGACGCCTATGCCCCTCGGTTTTGACCGCTATTCTGGACAGGTGATTTACGACAACAAAGAATGGCTCCTCAATGCGGTCAGCTATTTGCTCGATGACGAAGCGCAGATCAGCCTCCGGTCCAGAAGCATCGCTTTCAGGCCATTGGATGAAACCCGCATTCGGGGCAACGAAAACGCCTGGTCCATGCTTGCCGTCGGCAGCCCCATCGCTGCTGTGCTCATCCTGGGCTGGCTCCTTGCCGTCTTGAGGAAACGCCGTTGGACGCCATCCCTTTCTCCCAAACGCTGATGAAACGCACCGTATTCCCCATCGCAGTCATTGTGCTGCTGGCATTTGGCGCCTATACAGCACTTGCGCCAGAGTCTGGACGGCTCGATTCCGACCAGAGCACCCATTTTGCTGTGAGCGATACCGCCTCAATCCAAAAGATTCGGATTGCCGACAACAATGGCAGGGCAGCTGTGCTGCAACGGGCCCCCGATGACCCCTTGGGCCTCTGGCGGTTGAACGACAGGTATCCCGCCCGCAAAGACGCCACAGACCTGCTCCTCAAAACCTTCAAGCGGATTTCAGTGCGCCAGCCTGTCAGGGCCTCTGCCAAGGAAGGCGTACTCAAAATGATGGCCTCTGCTGGGAAGCGGGTCGACATTTTCGCCGCGGATGGCAGTGCGCCCATCAAGACATGGTTCATCGGTACCCCAACCCAAAGCCACACGGGAACGCACATGCTTTTGGAATTGCCAGACGGCAGGTCCGAAACACCCTATGTAACTCACATAGAAGGGTTTACAGGCTTCCTGTCCACGCGCTTTTTCACCGAAGAAAATGAATGGCGCTACACTGGGGTTTACGAGTCCCGGGCCGATGAAATCGCGTCCATCACCGCTGTCCCATTGGATGATGTCGGCACCCCTGCCACATTGCGCTGGAACGAACAAGGCGATCAAATCGAAGCCCTACACGATGGGCAGACCATCGGCTTGCCGCAGGACATTCTGCGCGACCAGTGGCTTCGCTTCAAAAAAGTACACGTAGAAACCTGGAACAGCCACCTCAGCCCGGCAGCACAAGACAGCCTGAAAAACAGCCCTTTGGCTTGGCAACTTCAAGTCGATTATAAAGACGGAAGAACGGTGAAACTCGACCTTCACTGGAAAGCCCCCATTATGGCGGAATACGATACCGACGGGCGCCTTTTGCCCCACGATGGAAGCCGCATGTACGCAGTACACAACGGCGAATGCGCCTTGGTTCAGACCTTTGTTTTTAACCCCATCCTTGATTTCTGGCGCAACCTCAAACGGATGCCCCTTCAAACATCGGCCCCATGAATGCTTTTTTGATCGACGGCATCCGAACCCCTATAGGAAAGTTCGGAGGGGCGCTCTCTCCAGTGAGGGCTGACGACCTGGCGGCCCACGCCATTCGGTCCTTGATGGACCGACATCCCGAGCTCGACCCTGCCCAAGTGGAGGATGTACTCATGGGCTGCGCCAATCAGGCCGGAGAAGACAACCGCAATGTGGCACGTATGGCCCTGCTCTTGGCGGGCCTGCCCCACACCGTGCCTGGCGAAACAGTCAACCGTTTGTGCGCCTCTGGAATGGCTGCAGCAGTGCATGCAGCACGCACCCTTCACTGCGGTGACGCAGACCTCTTGGTTGCAGGGGGGATAGAACACATGACGCGAGGGCCTTGGGTCATGAGCAAAGCCAGCTCTGCATTTGGGCGGGACTCACAAATGCACGACACCAGTTTTGGCTGGCGGTTTATCAACCCAAAATTGGACGCCCTCTATGGCACAGAAGGCATGGGGTCAACTGCGGAAAATCTGGTGGAACTCCACAACATCAGCAGGTCAGATCAGGACCAATTTGCAGCGTGGTCCCAGCAAAAAGCACAGACCGCCAAAGAAGCGGGACACCTCGCAGAGGAAATTGCCCCCGTTCACATTCCAAGGCGTAAACAGGAAGACCTTGTCTTTTCTGAAGATGAATTCATCAGAGCGGGCACCACAGCTGAAATATTGGCCAAACTCAAACCGGCATTTAAGAGGGAAGGCGGCTCAGTCACGGCGGGCAACAGCAGCGGCTTAAACGATGGAGCTTGTGCATTGCTCATGTCCAACCAAACCGGCATTGAACGCTACGGCCTCACACCCCTTGCACAAATCGCATCCAGTGCAGTGGTGGGTGTCGAGCCCCGCATCATGGGCATTGGTCCTGTTCAAGCATCCACTTCAGCCCTGCAGCGCGCTGGACTCACACTGGATCAGATGGACCACATCGAGCTCAACGAGGCATTCGCAGCACAGTCCTTGGCTTGCACCCGTTCACTCGGGCTGCAAGATGACGACCCCCGCATCAATCCTCAAGGCGGTGCCATTGCCATCGGACATCCCCTCGGGATGACAGGCGCCAGGCTCTTGCTCACAGCAGCGCGGCAGTTGAATCGGTCTGGTGGAAAATACGCCCTTGTCACCCTTTGCATCGGGGTTGGGCAAGGCTATGCCACCGTTCTTGAAAACCCCAACGCCGCATGATTCAGTCCTTTAAAGGCATGATTCCCGTTGTGCACCCCTCGGCCTTTGTGCATCCGCAGGCTGTTGTCATCGGGCATGTGACCATTGGAGCAGATTGCTTTGTGGGCGCAGGGGCTGTGCTTCGTGGTGATTGGGGAAAGATTGAACTGGCCGAGGGATGCAATGTCCAGGAAAATTGCGTCGTACACATGTTTCCTGGCACAACGGTGCGCTTAGAAGCTGGTGCGCATGTAGGTCATGGTGCAGTGATACACGGGGCCCATTTAGGACCACAGTGTCTGATTGGAATGAACGCAGTCATCATGGACGACGTCCATGTTGGTGCCGGGTGTATTGTGGGCGCATTGTCCTTTCTCAAAACGGGAAGCACATGGCCCGAACGCAGAATTATCGCCGGAAATCCAGCCCAAGACAAGGGACCTGTCTCTGATGCCATGCATGCCCACAAAGTGGAAGGAACGGGCATTTATCAGGGACTTCCGGCCGATTGCCGGGAGACACTGAGGCCCGCAGAACCTTTGACTGAGGTTCCTACTGACCGACCAGAGTCCTTTCCAACGTTCGAGACCTGGCAACAGCGCAGAAAAAGCCAATAACACAGCGCCATGGCCAAAGGCCCCTTTCATTTCAAGACCTTCTCGGTTGGCCAAGACGGCGCTGCAATGAAAGTAGGCACCGATGGCATCGTTTTGGGTTGCTGGAGTCCCGTTCAAGGTGCACGCCGGGTCATGGACATCGGCGCTGGCAATGGCTATGTAGGCATCATGCTGCTGCAGCGGATGGAGCCAGGAGGATCGCTCATTGGTGTAGAACTCGAACCCGAAGCGGCTGCCCAGTGCCAAGACAATTATCGGACCCAGCCTTTCCCCGCCCAAGCCACAGCTTGGCATGGAGCCATTCAAAACGCCACCCGTCAACACCCCGAATGGAAGGGCACCTTTGATCTCATCGTCTCCAACCCGCCCTTCTTTAAGAGCAAGCCTAAATCGCTCAATGCAGCGCGGAATTTGGCGCGGCACGACGATACGCTGCCCATGGGAGATCTCGTGAGGGCATCTTCATCACTGCTCAAAACAGGAGGGAGGCTCTGCACAATTTGGCCCGTCGACCGGCTGGAAGAATGGAATGAGTGGGCCCCAGGCTATGGATTTGTAATCAAACAAACCGTGCACATCAAAACCATGCAGCATTTGCCTGCTAAGCGCGCCATTTCTGAGTGGGTCAAAACCGACAGGGACGAGACCACACACATTGGGTCGTTGACCCTTGAAGGGAAGGCTACCCTCGACTTTACCGAGGATTACCTGAAGCTGGTGCGTCCCTACCTCAAGGGAACTTGAATCATCGTTTAGCCTCCAAGCACACGCTTGAGGTCTCCAAGCTGCTTGGTCCACAGAAGCTTGGCTTCTTCGATTTCATCGTCTTCGGCAAAATCTGTGACCAGCAGTGCGGTGTCTCCTGTGAGCGGATCGATTTTGATGCGCATCTCAAAAAAGGACTTCTCGCCTTCTTCCTCATGCTCCATCCAACGGTACTTCACAAACTCCTCGCGCTTTTGAGAAATCAAACGCGCAGATTCCTCTGAACCGTCCCAGAAAAACGTAAAGACGTCCTTCTTGATGTTCACATCATCTGCGAACCATTCTGAAAGGCCACTTGGATTGTTGAGTCGACTAAAAATCGAACCCTTGCTCGCCTGAATCGGCACCTCTACTTGAAATTCAACAAGGTCCATGCTTAAACTGGAATGCTGCAAAGATACAATTGCGAGGGGCCTGAATCCCCATCGTGATTGTCAAGATTCCCAAAAACACGCAATTGGAATCATCCTTCTTCCTACATTTGCCGCCCGTTTCGCACATGCGGATCAGGACGGCGAGGTAGCTCAGCTGGTTAGAGCGCAGGATTCATAATCCTGAGGTCGAGAGTTCAAGTCTCTCTCTCGCTACATTCCAAAAGCCCGGTAGTTCCGGGCTTTTTTCATGTCTCAAATGCAGAATTTATTAGACTGAAGTGAGTTATATGTCGTTTAATCGACAAAAGAGGGCGCCAAAACGCTATCTTTAAAGGTACAATTGACCTTATGCGCTTGCTCTTGCTCACCCTTGCCCTCTCAATGGGCATGCACCTCGTTGTGGCCCAATGCGCAGACGCATCGGCATGCAACTACAACGCCGACAATACCGAATCGGGGAGCACATCGGCCTGCGTCACCCTCGAAACCCATGCCGTTCATGAATCTGGAGCATTGGCCGGAATGACCACATACAGGGCTTACATCAACCTTCCTGAATCAAACCAGTTTCTGTCAGCCATCAGCACCATTCTCACGGGCTGCACGGACAACAGTGCTTGCAACTATGCCCCTGCGGCGAGCTTTGACGATGGCAGCTGTGAGTTCACCAGCTGCCCTCCAGGGTCACCTGAGGCGAACGAAGCAGCTACGCCTTCAGAAATTCGCATCACCACCACCAGCACCTTTTACCAAGATCCATTTGGAGGCGCAACGGCAACGGGCATCATGTCCAGTTTACTTCCTGTTTTTCCTTCCTTGGTCTACGACAGTTGGGTCACCATCGGTCATGCTCCAGAGGCGGGAGCTCCTGCCGCCACGGTCAGTACCATCTCCAGTCCAAACCAAAACTGGGTCGCCAATTTCGAAGCAGGCCAAGATTTGATCATGGATGACCTCATTGGCGGTCTGTGGTACATCTTCAACGATGGAAATGCGCAGGGCGTTCCCGATGAGGACGGTAAAGTGCTGATTGCGCAATTGACCACCGACGGCACGGTAGACATTCAGTTATCCGGTCAATACTTCCCTGACTTTGGATCTGGCACCAACGGTGAAGCCGATGGTACGTCCAGTTTGCTGTTTGTGAGTGACCTCAGCACAAGCTGCCCCAACGATCCCAATGCCGGTTGCGAGTATGCCAGCAACGGAGTGGATTGCGATGGCAACTGCTTGACGGATACAGACAACGATGGAGTCTGCGACGAAAATGACCCCTGCATCGGACCCTATGACGCGTGCAACATCTGCAACGGGCCAGGCGCCATTTACGAATGCGGATGTGCGGATATCCCCGCCGGTGACTGTGATTGCAATGGCAATGCACTGGATGCCATCGGGGTGTGCGGAGGGGACTGCGCTGCAGACACCGATACCGATGGCATTTGCGACGATGTCGATCCATGCGTCGGCAACTATGATGCCTGCGGCATATGCAATGGGCCTGGCGACATCTACGACTGTGGCTGCTCAGGGTATCCCGCCGGGGATTGTGATTGCAATGGAAACCAAGCCGATGCGCTGGGTGAATGCGGTGGAACCTGTGAGGAAGACGCAGACAACGACAATATCTGCGACGACGTGGATGCCTGCATCGGAAGCGTTGATGCTTTGGGAGAGTGCAATGGCAGCTGTGCAGCAGACCAAGACGGAGATGACATTTGCGACGACGTCGACCCCTGCGTCGGCCAATATGATGCGCTGGGGGTGTGCAATGGAGATTGCCCATCCGATGTGGACGGCGACGGTGTGTGCGACAATGCAGAAATCCCCGGTTGCACTGACGGAGAAGCCTGCAACTACGACCCGGACGCCACCGATGATGATGGCAGCTGCACCACCTTGGATGCAGCAGGAGATTGTGGCGGCTCTTGCACCCAAGACCAAGACGGGGATGGCATCTGCGACGATAGCGACCCCTGTGTCGGAAACTATGATGCTTGCGGAATCTGCAACGGTCCCGGAGCGGTTCATGAATGCGGTTGTACCGAAATCCCTGCAGGCGACTGTGATTGCAACGGAAACGTGACCGATGTGGTGGGCGATTGTGGCGGATTCTGCACTGAAGATGCGGACGCAGATGGTGTGTGTGACGACATCGACAGCTGCATAGGCGCTTTGGATTCTTGTGGTGTGTGCAATGGTCCTGGCCTCATTTACCAATGTGGCTGCGCGAACATCCCTGCTGGGGACTGCGATTGCAATGGAAACCAAACAGATGCCATCGGCGTTTGCGGAGGCACCTGCGAGGCCGACACCAACAGCAATGGCATTTGCGATGTCCTCGAGGAACTGCTGGAATACCCAGGCTGCACCGACACCCTTGCTTGCAACTACGTGGTCTGTGCCACAACCGACGACAGCAGCTGCTTGTACGGTGACGCCCTCGGTGTCTGCGGCGGCGACTGCGCAGCCGATACCGATGGCGACGGCA
>JBELBZ010000011.1:0-57613 GCA_042095055.1 Crocinitomicaceae bacterium
TGTTGATTCTGCTGTCGGACTTCGCCAACTTCTGCGACGACTTGGACTGAAAAACCACTCTTTTTCAAACTCCCTTGGCGACATCGGCGATGGCGCTATCTTTGCCCGCCCATACGGTGGCTATAGCTCAGCTGGTTAGAGCATCGGTTTGTGGTACCGAGGGTCGTGGGTTCAAGTCCCATTAGCCACCCAAAAAAGAAACGCCTGGTCCTGTGGATCGGGCGTTTCGCATTGATCAAGGTGCTTCAGATGAGGTCTCCGATATCGGTCAAACCAAGCGGCGTCCGAGACTCAAAACCCTCTCCAGAAACCACCCCAATGTAGCGGCCCATGGTCATGTCCCGTCCGCGAACCACCGCCATAAAGTCTGGCGTAGAAATGGGGGTAGCGAGATCCGATGCAGAGGGGATTTCAATATTGCCTTCGGCAGCTCCCGGCACGTGAAACTGTGAGGAATAGCATGCGATAGCGGCGTACTTCTTTTGCTCGGCACCGGTGATATCCACCACGATGGTGGGTTCTCTGAATCGGTCTTGGATGTAGTGCAAGACATGCAAAGGCCGGTGAGGTTTTTGGGCACTGCCGTTCTCGTCGGCAGTCGAGATTCGCGCCAATCCAGCGAGAAAACAAGCGCGGTGAACCAACTCCGCTGCCCGGCCGTGGTCGGTATGGCGGTCGTGAAGTGCATTGGCCAATACGGTGCGCGGGCGGTGTCGGCGAAGCGCACCAATCAAGGCCAATATGGCCTTTTCTTCATCCTCGGGCATGCCATCCTTTAGCCCCAAATTCTCGCGAACAACGAGGCCCAAAGCCTTGGCCGCCGCAGCCGCCTCCTCTGCCCTTAACTCTGCGGATCCCCGCGTCCCCAGTTCACCGCGGGTCAGGTCGACAATACCGGTTCTCTTTCCCTGCATCGCCGCCTTGACCAATGTGCCACCGGCACTCAATTCTACGTCATCGGGATGGGCACCAAACGCCAAGATGTCCAGGGGTAAATGTTCCGCCATGGCACCAAGTTCGGCAGTAGGACTTACTTGCCCGCCGCAAAAGCGGAAATTTCACTCCCCAGTGGATCGACACCTGACTTCAAGGAAGCCTTGATGCGGCCTTCTTCGTCTACCAAAAACTTGTGGAAGTTCCAGGCCACTTTGTGATCGCCAGCTCCATTTTGATCAGCATTGCAGAGCCAAGTGTAGACGGGATGCTGGTCATCTCCCTTCACCTTCACTTTTTCCATCATCTGAAAGCCCACACCGTAATTGTTGACGCAGAAATCTCCAATCTGTTCAGCTGACCCCGGCTCTTGGCGGCCAAATTGATTGCAAGGGAATCCAAGAACAACAAAATCCCCATGGCCAAACTGCTCATGCAGCGACTGCAGTTGCCTGTACTGCGGAGTGTAACCACAGCGGCTGGCCGTATTGACAATCAAAACGCGCTTGCCCCGGAGCTCACTAAAAGCAAAGGGCTCTCCTTCTAAGGTGGTAGCGGAAAGGCTGTAAAAATCTTGGGACGCGGTCATGGCATGATAATGGATGTTTTCTCCGCCGAAAATGGCCCCTTTGTAGGTTTTGAAAGCCATGAGGCCCACTACAGTAAGGCAAGCTAGGAATAGAAGCGTCAATTGTCTTTGCATCTCAAATAGAACAGCGCCTGGACCAGCAGGTTCTCTGACCACAAAGTTTTGAAAAACGAAGCGCCCTACGAGGGTAGGGCGCTTCTGGCAATTGGAAAGACCATTAGTCAAGAAAAATGTCTTGGACAGGTTTTGTGGTATCCACGGAATAAACGCAAGCAGGTGCTCAAAGGTTTCGCCGTACATGATATTTCTTTTCAGAGACCGCCGAAAAAACCGATAATCAAGGCGCTCATACCTTACTTTTCATCATTCATACCATTCGAGCACGTTGAACACAGGCCACACTTGGTTGTTCTTCTCTCACCCATGTCTCACAATACCGCCCCTCTCGATGTCGCTGTAATTGGCTCTGGCTTTGCAGGATTATCTGCAGCAGCTACACTCGCCAAAGCTGGATTAAACGTGGCTGTTTATGAGCAGCACGAGCAGCTGGGGGGGCGCGCTCGGTGTTTCGAAACAGACGGATTTCGTTTCGATATGGGCCCCAGCTGGTACTGGATGCCCGATGTTTTTGACCGCTATTTCGCCTACTTCGGCAGGCGGGTCGATGAGTTCTACGATTTGGTCAGGTTAGACCCCTCCTATCGGGTAGAGTTCGACCAAGGTCCCTTTGACGTTCCTGCCGGCATTCCAGCCTTGGCGCAGGCGTTCGAATCCATCGAGCCCGGGGCAGGAAAAGCACTCGAGGCATTCTTGGCGGAGGCCAAGGTCAAATACGATGTGGGAATGGGGCGTTTCGTCAACAAACCCGCCCACTCCATCTTGGAGTTTGCACGTTTGGACATCCTCAAAGACGCGCCGAGGCTGCAGCTTTTGCGCAGTTTTAGCGACCATGTGCGCAAATACTTCAAAGACCCCCGTCTCATACAGCTCATCGAATTCCCGGTGCTGTTTTTGGGGTCCAAGCCGCAGACGACACCGGCACTGTACAGCCTGATGAATTATGCAGACAGCGCGCTGGGGACCTGGTATCCCATGGGCGGCATGCACGGCATCGTGGACGCCATGGTTTCTGTCGCAAAAGACCAAGGCGTTCAATTTCATTGCGGCCAGTCCGTCGAGGGCATTGTGGAACGCCATGGGAAAACAGCAGGCATTCAAGTGGGAGGCAAAACCATTGAAGCACACCATGTGATCGCTGCCTGCGATTATCACCACGCTGAGCAACACCTCATGCCGGCCAAATTCAGGCGCTATGACACCCGCTACTGGGAAAACCGCGCGATGTCTCCCAGCTCCCTGTTGTTCTATTTAGGAATCGACCGCAAACTTCCTGGACTCAAGCACCACACGCTGTTTTTTGACACATCGTTTGACGCACACGCCGAGGAGATTTACGACCGCCCAGATTGGCCCGTGGACCCGCTCTTCTATGTCTGCGCACCGAGCGTTACGGATGACAGTGTGGCACCAGAGGGTTGCGAGAACATCTTCTTGTTGGTGCCCGTTGCCCCTGGAATTGAACATGACGAAGACGCTTGCGAACGCATCTTCGGGCAAATCATGGACCGCTTTGAGGCCAAAATGAAAGTGCCTGTAAGGGAACACATTGTCTATCGCCGACAGTATGCCCACAAAGAGTTTATCGCCGACTACAACGCCTTCAAAGGCAATGCCTACGGCTTGGCCAACACCTTGAAACAAACGGCCTTTTTGAAGCCCAAACTCAAATCGAAACTGCCTGGAACTTACTTTGCAGGGCAACTGACCACCCCCGGTCCAGGAGTTCCACCCAGCATCATCAGTGGACAGGTTGCCGCTGGCGAAATCCTCAAATCTTTGGGGAAAGACGGCCCATCTGAAGTGGTGCCTATAGAACAACCTGCCGCTTTTAGTGCTTATTGACCTGTACCATCATGAATGCTCACCCGCCAATCATCAGCTGCGAGACTGCGCCAAAAACCCAGGCCCTGCCCAAGCCTCCAGCTACAGTGGACAGCGCCTTGCTCGACACTGGCAAACCCTTGTTTGATCGGGTCTCAAAAGAATGCAGCGCCCTCACCACAAAAGCCTACAGCACATCGTTTAGCCTCGGCATTCGGATGCTCTCTGCGGAATTGCGGGCCCCCATTCAAGCCGTCTATGGTTTTGTCCGTTTTGCAGACGAAATCGTAGATACGTTTCATGACTTCGACAAAGAAGAGCTGTTCAAGAGGTTCAAGAACGACACCCACCTGGCCATTCAGGAACGCATTTCACTCAATCCGATCCTCAACAGTTTCCAGTGGGCTTTTCATGCGTATGACATGGACATTGCCCACGTCGAGAAGTTCCTGGAATCCATGGAGCGCGACCTGGATCAGACTGCCTATGACAGGGCGGGATACGATGACTACATCGTCGGCAGCGCTGAGGTCGTGGGCCTGATGTGCCTCTCTGTGTTCGTCAAAGGTGATACATCACAATACCAAGCCCTGCTCCCCCATGCTCGCAGTCTGGGCGCCGCATTCCAGAAAATCAATTTCCTGCGCGACCTCCGTGCCGATTGGTCAGGATTGGGACGCACCTATTTTCCGGGTCTGGACTTAGAAGGGTTCGACCACAAGGCCAAGCAGACCATAGAGGCTGAAATCGAAGCGGATTTCTCCCATGCCCTCGAAGGCATCCTCCGGTTGCCCAAAACTTCAAGACTGGGTGTCTACATGGCCTATGTCTATTACACCAGGCTTTTTCGCAAAATCCAGCGCATGCCGCACTCGCGGATCCTCGAAGACCGCATTCGCATCCCCAATAGACAAAAAGTGGTGCTGTTGATGGGATCATACGTTCGGCACCAATTCAACCTGCTCTGAAATGCCATCCGTGGGACGCGGCTTGACCACAGCTGTTTTGACCACCTGTGCTGTATTGCTGATGCAAGGCGGCGCTTTTGGACAGTCTTGTGAATGTCTCGAAAGCCTGCGGGTGCGCTTTCTGGACCACAGCACGTTTGACCAAGCCATAGAAAGCGAGCAAGCGGCCCAACAAGCCGTCCAAGAAGGGCCTGCAAAATGTGCGCGCTATTGTGAGGCGCACAGGTGGGTCTCGCATACACGGGCCGCCGACTTTGGTTGGAACATGGCAGAACGGTACTCACGGTTCAAAAAAGGCATGTCCAAGTTGGACAGTCTCGTCGATGCGGACCCCAACGACAACGTGCTGCGTTCTCTAAGACTGAGCGTGAGCGGAACCGCTCCTCGGTTCTTGGGAGAGGACACCCATTGGGAAGGCGATGCCCGGGCTGTCCTGACCACTTCAACCACAGGTTTCTGGGCGGAAAGCCCCGAATTTTCAGAGTGGATTGTAGAGCTCGCTGAAGACATTCTCCGACAATTAGACGTCACACCATGACCGAGGAACACGTTGTATTGGTCAATACGCTTGACCAAAATGAGGGCACAATGGAGAAAATGAAGGCCCACCGTGAAGGCTTACTCCACCGTGCTTTTAGCGTGTTTATCCTCAACAGCCGCGGGCAATTGCTGCTGCAGCAACGCGCACTGCACAAGTACCACAGTGGCGGCCTGTGGACCAACACCTGTTGCAGCCACCCCCGCGCGGGAGAAAGCGTCATCGAAGCCGGAAAACGACGCCTTGTGGAAGAAATGGGCATGCAATGTCAACTGGAAAAAGGGTTTGATTTCATCTATCGCTCTGAATTGGATGGCGGCCTTGTTGAACACGAATTCGACCATGTTCTCTTCGGAATCAGCGACGTCTCTCCCACCCCCAATCCAGATGAAGTAGAGGGCTACCGCTACGTCAATTTCAATGACCTACGTTCGGAAATGAGCGCCAATCCTGAAGGTTTCACGACTTGGTTTAGGATTTGCTTTGAACGGGCAGCCGACCACCTCAAAAAGTGAATTCGGTGGCCATCATAGGAGCCGGAATTGGAGGTCTGGCGACAGCAGTCAGGGCTGCAGCGGAAGGGCGCAAAGTCACTGTGTTTGAGGCCTCTCCTGAAGTCGGGGGGAAACTGCGTCAGCTGCACCTTGATGGATACAGATTTGACCTGGGCCCCAGCCTGTTTACATGGCCGGATTTGCTGCTGGACACCCTGAAGCAAGCAGGTCCAAAGGCCGCTCCTTTTGAATACACCCAATTGGACCGTTCCTGCCATTACTTCTGGCCCGACGGCACCCGGTTTACAGCGTGGAGCGACAGAGACAAACTGTCAGAGGAAGTCCGCAAGGCCTTTGGCGTAGATCCCCAGCCTGTTCTGGAACACCTCGAGCGCAGTTCCGCCGGATTTGAGGCCACCAAAGGGCTCTTCCTCGAACAAAGCCTGCACGAAGGGCGCAGCTGGTCGCCGCAGAACACCCTCAAACATCTGGGTGCTGCATGGCGGGGCCGCCGTTCCCTTCCCTTGACCCAGACACTGGACCAATGGAACGCAAGGACGGGCCACGAGAAATTGCGCCAACTGTTTAACCGCTACGCAACCTACAATGGCAGCGACCCCTACCGGGCACCCGCCATGCTGCACGTGATTCCCCACCTGGAATTCGGCATGGGCACCTTCGCGCCCAAGGGCGGCATGCATGCCATTGTCAAAGCCCTCCACACCACCGCACTCAACCTGGGTGTCACCATTCACACCGCGGCCCCGGTAGAGCGAATATTGACAGCAAATGGACGCGTCCGTGGGGTCCTTACCTCCATGGGAGAGCATGAGGCAGACGTGGTGGTATCAGGCGCAGATGTCACTCCGACCTACCGCAAGATGCTCCCCGATCACCGCGCTCCTGAGCGCATCCTCAACGCCGAAAGCTCCACTTCTGGTGTGATCTTCTATTGGGGTGTTCGCCACCCTGCCCCCGATTTGCACCTGCACAACATCTTGTGGGCCGAGGACTACCGGGCAGAATTCGATGCCTTGTTCCAGCGCAAAACCATTGCGGAGGATCCCACCGTTTACATCAACATCGGCAGCCGCACCTCTCCAGAAGACGCCCCCGAAGGATGCGGCAACTGGTTTGTGATGGTCAACGCACCGGCCGGTTGGAAGACCAGCGGCCTCGGTGATTTGCGGCAGCGGGTCATGGACAAAATCGGCCGCATAACCGGCATCGACGTGGCCAAGCACCTCGAATGTGAGCATGTTTTGACGCCCGATGACATCGCCTCCCGAACGGGCAGCCACCGCGGTGCACTTTACGGACCTGCGAGCAACAAGCCGACCAGCGCGTTTCTGCGCCACCGCAACCGCGACCGGCGCATTGGCGGCCTTTACTTTGTTGGCGGAAGCGTACATCCCGGGGGTGGAATCCCCCTTTGCCTGTTGGGTGCGCGCATCACCCATGAATTGATGGATCACCATGACCCCAGCTGACCGAGGTGCTTTTGGAATCAAGGGGAGGTCGGGATCGCTGACCCTTTGGATGGCCTTGTTGGTCATTGTGCATGCCGTGGGCATTGCAGGCGTGGTCTTTTATGACGCCGGGTTCATTCTGGACCTCACAGCATTGAACCTCCTGCTGACCGCCGCTGTGGTATTGGGCTTTGGAAACCCTGAAGATGCGTGGCGTTGGGCCCTCACCGCCTACATCACGTATTCGGTAGAGGTCATTGGTGTGCAAACCGGATTCCCTTTTGGAGACTATCAATACGGCACGAGGCTGGGCACCACCCTCTACGATACCCCGCCCTTGATTGGCGTGCTCTGGCTGCTCACGCTGATGGGGACCCTGTACTGGGCAGAGCAATGGGCCCCCGACCGCCCAGGACGCAACAGAAGCTTGCTCCGCGCGGGCATTGCCGCCTCACTCATGGTGGCATTTGATGTGATCCTCGAACCTGTCGCCATACGTACCGAGTTCTGGACCTGGTCTGGAAATGCCATCCCGCTGCGCAATTACATCAGCTGGTGGCTCATCGCCTTTGCCTTGGCCTGGACATGGCGCAAGGCCTTTACCTTTCGAACCAACCGCGCTGCGGGATTGTTGCTTATCCTGCAGGCTGCATTCTTTATCGGACTGTCATTGTTGCCATGGAAATCCTGACTGCTTTTTTGATTGTAGCGATCACCTTCTTCACCATGGAGGGGGTGGCTTGGGCTGCACACAAATACCTGATGCACGGCGCCATGTGGTATTTCCATCAGGACCACCACCAACACGAGCCTGGGTTCTTTGAAAAAAACGACGCCTTCTTTTTGATTTTTGCTGTCCCCAGCGCCTGGTGCTTCATCACGGGCAGCATACATGCAGATTTTCGTTTTTGGATTGGCACCGGCATCGCAGCCTACGGGCTCTGCTATTTTCTGGTGCACGACGTTTTCATTCACAGGAGGTTCAATTGGTTCCGAAACGCCAAACACCCCTACTTCGCTGCGATACGAAAGGCGCACAAGGTGCACCACAAGCACCTCAACAAGGAAGACGGCGAATGCTTTGGCATGCTGTGGGTTCCCCGAGAATATTTCCGCCAAGCCCGCAAGGCGCACTACGCCAAAAACTCCAGCGCGGCATGAATCCGCACTATTTATACCTCACTGTCGACCTGGCTGTACTGGCGGTTCCGCTGGCTTTCAGCTTTGACCGAAAGGTGAGGTTTGCACGCTTTTGGCCGGCACTGTTTCCCGCCATTGCCGTGATGATGGCCCTGTTCATCCCATGGGACATCGCCTTTACAGAGGACAGCATCTGGGGGTTCAATGAAGCCTACCTCAGCGGCATCTGGATCGCGGGAATTCCCTTGGAAGAGTGGCTGTTTTTCATTTGCATCCCCTACGCCTGTGTCTTCACCTACGAGTCCCTCAAGCACTATGTACCGCGTCCCCCGTTGAAACCGCTGGCATTGCCGCTCACACTGCTGCTGGCAGTGGCTTCCGCCGCACTGGCCATTTCCTTTCCAGAGCGCCATTACATTGCCACCACCGGAGCATTGACCGCGCTTTTGTGCGCAGCCTTGGGGCTGGCTGCTGCAGCCAAACCCGCTGTCCGCCATTGGAACCACAGATTGTGGTTGGCCTACCTCCCTTTGCTCGTGCCCTTCATCCTGTCCAATGGTGTGCTCACGGGATTGGACTTCTGGCAGTACGACGTGTTGAACCGCGAAGTGCAAGATGTCACTGATCAAATCGTCTGGTACAACAACGACCACAACCTGCGCCTCCGCATCTTTTCCATGCCCGTAGACGACCTGCTGTACGGGTTCTTGATGATCGCCATGACCATCATTTCCTATGAACTGATCGCCAAGAAAATGGGCCTGGTTACGGGTTCGCCGCCTGCAGCACGGCCTTGACAAAACGGTGGTCGCTGAGGCCTTCTCCACCGGTCGCATAGGAATCCGCCGTCCAGTCCTTTCCCATCAAAACATGGTCAATGCGGACGCCTGGGACGGCACCCTGCCACGTCCCGTCCATGCTGAACCAACGCACATCGTGGCTGTCCCTCAAATCAGACCGGCAATGCGCCAATGACCAGCTTGTTGGAGTGTCGTTAAAATCGCCGCACAAGACCACCGCATGTGGACTGCGTCGAACAGCCTCCATCACAGCCTCGACCTGTGCCACCCGCTCAACATAAGCTGAACGCATGCGTCCCCAAATGCGCTCGCGCCCTTCGGCATTGGGCACCCCTTCTTCCAATGCAGCGTAGTCTTCTTCTTCGAAGCGCAGGCTCGAAAAATGGGCGTTGAAAATGCGCACTGTATCGCCATTCCAGGCCACATCAGTGACCGCACAAACGTTGTTTTTGCGGGTTCCGAAATCGATGGAAGACCGCCGAATGATGGGCCATTTAGACCACGTCGCTACACCAAATGACCGGGGACCTTTGCGCCGAGAAATGACCACGTGGCTGTGCGCAGCACCACCCACTGCCGCATCCAATGGCGCTGTGACAGGAAAAGCCCCCTCGGGGTCCAATTGGAAATACTCCTGCAAGCAGAGGACATCGGGTGCCGCATCCGAAATGGCAGACATGATCTGGTCTTTCGTGCCATTGGCTCCATCTGCATCCTGCGAATCCCCCAACCAGCCATAAAAATCGAACAGCCGCACATTCCACGACACCACACTCAAACCTTTACCGGTACCTGAGGGCATTCCGCAGCCTCCACAGCCCCAAGTGGCGCGAAATAAAGGCGCATTGAGCGCTGCCACCAAGGTCATGATCAGCAGGGATTTCCAACGCCAGGAACGGGCAGCAGCCAACCAACCGACACCCCATAAAATGGCCCCAATGGGAAACAACAGGCCCGCCAGAGCAGGCAACGTCGCCATCAAAGGGGAAACCAAGGTGGCCGCACCAGCAGCAAGAATGGAAAGCGTTCCGACCCAACCGACCGCCATGGCCAATTTTCCGCGCCTCACCTTTCGCCGCTTGCCAGCACCTCCCTTCCGCAACGCCATCGGTCAAATGTCCCCTCCATGGCGAAACAAAAAGTCCTTTTCCTCTTTGGTCAGCTGGTCATAACCCACCTTGGAAATCTTGTCGAGAATGCGGTCAATGCGCTCTTGCCGGGCCTTCTTTTCGGCATTGAATTCCTCATCGGATTGACCGCGGCGCGTCGTTCCATCCTTGGTGACGCTGCGGTGCACCGTTTGAAGGCCCTTTCCCCTTGTTCGCTTCTGGCGCTTGGCCTTGCGCGGACGAGCCTTCTCGCCTTTTGCATTCCCCGGCCACCATGTGGCCAACCCATCGAGCAGCCGCTCAAGAGGAGCTCCGAAGTCGCGCCCGCCTTTGATGCCTTGCATGTACAGCAGGCCATATGCCGCGCCTCCCAAGTGCCCCAAATGCCCACCGACATTGGCTCCACGTGACAATGCCGCATAATCCAACAACACATAGGCCAACGCCACCCACTTGAGCTTTACCGGCCCAATGAGGAACATGCGAATGGTGTAATCCGGGGCATACACCGCGGTGGCCACCATCAAGGCCATCACCGCTGCTGAGGCTCCCAAGGCAAACCCTCCGCCGCCAAATCCCGGCACAAGGTTGAGCAGCAAAAAGTAGACGAGCCAACCAGCCAATCCCCCCATCAAATAGGTGCTCAACGTTCTCCGGTCTCCGAAGTAATTGCGGAACATTCCACCCATCCACCACAAAACCAACAGGTTCATCACCAAATGCCACACACCGAGGTGTACAAACATGTGGGTCACGATGCTCCAAGGCCTGCGCACCAGCACAGCTGCATCAGAAGATGTGGCCAGTCCAAAAGCCCCACCAGGGTTGGGAAGCGGTATGCCCAAAGTCTCGAGCAAACCCAAGGTGGCGACCAACAAAAAAACGCCGACGTTGACCAGGATCAGGCGCACCACCATGCCTCCTGTTTCCCAACGCCCTCGGATGTCCTCACTGATGCTGCTCATGATCTACCTGCCCAACGCCACTGCGCTCAATAAAATACGTCGCGTTCCCGCTGCCACTTTTTGAGGAGGACATAACCAAAGAGCATGCCGCCCAAATGGGCAAAGTGGGCCACGTTGTCACCGGGGTTGTTCTGCAACGCAAACATCAATTCGATGGCGCCATAGCCAAGCACGAAGTATCGGGCCTTGATGGGAATGGGCGGGAACAAAAGCTGAAGCCTGGTATTGGGAAACAGCATGCCGAAACCAAGCAACAACCCAAAGACGGCACCTGAGGCCCCTACAACGGGCACAAAGATCCTATACGCCTGTCTCTGGGCAGCACTGTAATCCAAACCCGGAAACAGATCATCCACCATAGGGAACCAAGTGCCATATTGAGAATAGAACCCAAAGCCGACCACCAACTCGTGCAGGGCAAAAGCCCCAAGGCCACAAATCAGGTAATAATTCAGAAAACGCTTCGGGCCCCACACCCGCTCCAATTGGGAGCCAAACATGAAAAGCGCGAACATGTTGAAGAAAATGTGCCCCAAGCTGGCATGCATGAACATGTGGGTCACCACTTGCCAAGGCTGAAATTGAGGTGCCGAGGGATAGTACCCCGCGAACACCGTCCGCAGATCAGGGGAAATGAAGTGTGTCACAACGTAAAAAATCACGTTGATGATCATCAGATTGCGGACAACAGGCGTGGCTTGATTGAACATGCAGGGCGAATCAACTGAACCGTGCGGCCACGGCTTCTTTGTCAAAGGTAGCAAGGGTGGCCCGCCCCCAAGGGTCTCGGTCTGGTTCTTGACAGGCAAACAAACCATCGACCACATCCAACATTTCTGCGCGCGTGAGCGTGCGTCCCGAAGGAATGGCTGCACCCCTTGCCACACCGGCCATAGCGCGGCTTGCACGCAACTCAGCATCCACCTCACCGGCCTCCCGAAGCTCTTCGAGCACCGCATCCACGAGAGCGGCGGGGTCGCCTTCGGCAGCGTCAGAGGGCAAACCCAACACTTGAATGCAGCCAGGCTTATCCATGCGCTCAATGTTGAATCCAAGGCCCGCCAAGGCAGGAAATGCAGATTCAAGCAAGGCACAATCGGCCTGCCCTACTTCGAGCACAGCGGGAAACAGGAGCTGCTGGGCATGTCCAGTAAGGGTCTGCTGTGCCATGCCTGCAAAACGCTCGTACAAAATCCGGGTGTGTGCACGGTGTTGGTCCACCAAGACCAATCCGCTGCGCGTTGCGGTTACAATCCAACCCCCAAAGAGTTGAAACAAAGGCCTGTGGTCATCAAAACCTCCACCCATGGTCGGCAAAGGAGCAGCATCATGGGCCTGGACTTCAGAAAATACCAGCCTTTCGGCGTGCCGCCCTTCTCCTTCTGCTGGCGTGCCTTCAACAGGACCAGCGGCATGCTCAAAAAACCGCCGCGTGGCTTCAATGCGTTCAGCGTTGCGGTCTTGACGAAAGGAAGACTCCCGGTGCGGGGAAAATGAACCGCCGCCCGAAGGCGTAGAAACGCCTCCTGAACCGGGGGCCGTCCCCTGAGTTTCATCGGAGCGAAAAGGGTTGTAGTTGGGGTCGAGCTGGATCTGAGGCTCCCCCACAGTCTGTCCAGGTTTGGGCGGGGCAATGTCAAAGGCCGTCTCCGTGTCAAAATCCAAGCTGGGCGCCACGTGGAACCGACCCAAGGCCCTTTTGACAGCCGCTTGGAGAATGGCCACAATGACCCTGTCTTCCTGAAACTTGGCTTCGACCTTGGTCGGGTGAATGTTCACGTCGACCCGCGACGGATCCACCTCCAGAAACAACACATACAACGGGAACTGGCCAGGCGTCAACAGGCCTTCCATAGAGCGCATGACCGCACCGTGAAAAGCACCATGGCGGATGAACCTTCCATTGACAAACAAGAACTGCTCGCCTCGGGTCCTGCGCGCAAATTCTGGCTTGCCTACAAATCCAGTCAGACCCACCACATCTGTTCGTTCCTCCACTGGAACCAAACGCTCGTCATACTTGCCACCAAAAATCCGGACAATCCTCTGCCGCAAGCTCCCCGCTGGGAGGTCAAACAATTCTGACCCATTGTGGCGGAGCACGAATGACATGTCAGCATGGGCCAAGGCCACACGCTGAAATTCGTCAATGCAATGGCGCAATTCCACCTGATCGCTCTTGAGGAAGTTCCTCCGGGCAGGGACATTGTAGAACAACCGCTTGACGGTCATTCGTGTGCCCAAATCGCAAACAACGGGGGCGTTGGATTGACATTCTCCTCCCTCCATCACCACTTCTACGCCTTCATCATCATCGGCCCTTCGCGTGCGCAGTTCAACCCTGGCGATGGAGGCAATGCTGGCCAAGGCCTCTCCGCGAAACCCCATGGTGGCCAATGACAACAGGTCTTCCGTCCCCCTCAACTTGGAGGTGGCATGGCGTCCAAAACAAGCCTCAGCATCACCGGGGCCCATTCCCTTGCCGTCGTCAGCCACGACAATGCGGTTGCGGCCTGCGTCTTTGAGGTCGACCACAATTCTGCGCGCTCCGGCATCCAGCGCGTTTTCCATCAACTCTTTGACCACAGAGGCAGGACGCTGCACCACCTCGCCTGCGGCGATTTGGTTGGCCACATGCTCAGGCAATCGTTGAATCAAAGTTTCAGTCGCCGTATTCATGGTCCGGGGGGAAGCAAATATTCTCGGGCAAAGTCCGTGGTTTCTACCCACAGCAATCCGCGCCAAGCAGCGTACAAAAGAACCAACAGAATCGCGAAGCTCCTCAACATGGCCCTGCGCCGCGCCGAACGGGTGGCTTCGATGCGGGACTCCCTGTCCAATCCAGGGCCTGCCAACTGACGAAACCGAAGCTTGCGTGGGGCATCATCTGCAGCACCTTCCAGCTCCGCCTCCAATGCCTCTTTGCGCTGTTTCCAGCGCATAGCGCGTCCATCCACGTGGGACGATCGGAAGGTGAAGTTCCGCGGTGCATGGCGCACGTTGCGGAAAGGGCTGGGCAGGCGTGGCGCTTTCATTCAGGCCTTCAAAGTTGCCTGCTCTTGGGCAAAAAGACGCAAGACTTCATCCACAGCCCGTCCACCACCACAACGTTGAACGATGTGTTGAAGCACACGGTCTACCGCGCTGTCCGGGCAAGACGCACCTGAAGTGAGCAGGACTGTCGGCACTTTTGAGCCCAAGTGATCCGGCCACCAATGGTCTGACAAGCAGCGCTTTCCTTCCTCCAAATTGAAGTGCGCCAGACGCCCATCCTCTTGGAACTCGTCGGCACCACTGATGAACCAAGTCGGCAGGACTTCTTCACAGAGTTCGACCAAATGCGAGGTGTTGCTGGAATTGTAGCCCCCCACCACTACTGCCAAGTCTGCAGACTCACGGGCCAAATCCAATGCAGACGCGGTGGCCGTTTGGTTGTCCAACGTAGCGTAGCACAGCGTATCGCGGGTATTTGCAAAGCGATCGTCCGAACCCCCATCCCTCACCACAACAGCCGCTTTGAGGTGGTCTGCTATGGCTTGTGTGTCGCTGGCGAGCATCGTGGTCTGGTTGACCACTCCAAAGCCATCCAAATCCTGCGGGACCTGGAAACCTGGCGACATTCTGTTTTCAAAGTCTTGGGCAAAACCTGTCCAATCTTTTTCTCCGCGGATGTACGAGGCCAACACTTCTGCCTCAGCCATGTCTTTGATGACCAAAGACCGGGCACCTGCGCTGCTGTGGCTAAAGGTGGCGCGGGTTTCCTCGTGCTTGGGCTTGCCGTGTATGACCACCGAGTATTCCTTCTTGCCCAACTGACTGGCGCGCTTCCACACTTTCTCGACAAAGGGGCAGGTGGTGTTGTAACGCTGTATATCCACCCCCATTTCTTCCAACTGCGCTTCAATCTCAAGTGTGGTGCCGAAAGCTGGCACGATCACCACGTCCTCAGGAGAAAGGGCACCGATGGGGTTGAGGATGTTCCCTTGTGTATCCATCAAAAAGCCAATGCCCTGTGACTCCAAGTCAGCATTGACTTCGGGGTTGTGGATCATTTGGCTCAACAACCAGAGCTTTTTGCCGGGGTTTTCACTGACCGCGCGGTAGGCGATTTCGATGGCATTTTCTACGCCAAAGCAAAACCCAAAATGCCGGGGAAGGATGAAACGCACCACACCGAAGTCCAAGACACTGGGCTTCAAATTCTGCTTGCGTGGGTCTCCCGTCTTGCGAAGGGCCTTCACCTTGCCAATCACTGGGGACCGGTAAAATTCAGGGATATCAAACGTGCGCATTCCACGAAAGTACAGGGCAACAGGCCGCCTTGTTCTTCTCTGACGGAAAACCATTCCACTGCAACCCTGATATGCCCCTCTCCGTAGTCAAAACAAGCATGAAAATGAGGCACCTCTTCCACGGAACATTTTGGGCTGCTTTTGCAGTTTTAGCCACCTTGGATGCCGCCGCTCAAGGCGTGTTCGCGGTCCCTGGAAGTCCAGGATGGACGCAGCAATTGGTGCGCGAATCCAATGAAGGTCCTCAGCTGAAACTCATCGTTAGACCTCTAATCGAAGGTGCCGTCGTTCGAAAAGGATTCAGCATCCGCGTTCACCAAGACAACACCTTGTGGACATCGCTGCAGCGCAACAGCAGAAAACCCTGCGCTTTTGACCTGCCTCCCGGACACCTTTACACCTTGGAAGTATCGAACGAAGCGGCCTACAAAAAGGTCATTCAAATCGACACGAAAACGATGAACAGGCCCTTGCGGCTCGATTGCGACATCGACTTGATGCTCCGCCCAAGCATGGAACCGCTCTCCTTTGAAGACAACCTCATTTTGGACATGCCCCTTTCCGTCGTTTGGTTTGATTCAAAACGTAACCTCTTTCGACACGATGCGTATCTACACACCGACGGCATCAATCAGTTGCGCAGCCACCTCTCTCTGCGCGATCCGTCAACGCAGCCTGCTCCTTAGAGCAATGCTGCTGAAAGCCACCTGATAAGGGTACTGATCGACAGTACTGATGAGGTAGATGTGGTGAGAAGGGGCTGCTGGAGGGCAGCCCCTTCGATTTTTCAAGACTTTTTGAATTTGGACAAGGTGCGTTGGACCAAGCGCTCACGGCGCTCTGCTGCCTTGGGTTGATGTGCTGCTTTACCCCAACGTCTTGGCAGCAGTTTGCGTTGGCCTTTTACAGCGGCCCATGCCTCGGCCTTGACGTGCTCCATGAACTCCTCAGGGTTTTGCAACCACCCTTGGGCTTCGCGGCCTTCAAATGCAATGACAATATCCGGATGCGCCTGCAGCCACCGAACCAGCAGTACGTCAACGGCTTCTTGAACTTCCTGACACGTTTTCCCTTTGACATCACGGCGCAACGCCTTGCGCGCCCAGGAGTCCATCTCCAATGCAGCTTCCACTGAAGCCACCGGCTGCAGTGGATCAAACGGCGGCATATCGCATGGTCCACCTGCCCAAACAGGCCCCATCGAAATCACAGTGGGAATGAGCCACGCACCAACCAACCTGCCGAGCATCACGATGCGCTGTCGTTTTCAGTAAACGCAATGCCTTCGGCAGCTAAGCCTTTGAGAAGGGGGGTGTACAAGTCCGGCGTGGTGGGCAAGGTTACCCCGGTGCCCTTCCATTCTCCACGCATCCACATCCGGGCAGCAAGCGCCAAAGGCAAGCCCACCGTCAAAGACATGGCGGTATGGGTATCGTTCTCTCCGAGGTGCACCAAATGCGACGTCCGCACACGGCGCTCACCATCGGCCGTCCGGTATCCGAAACGGTGCCACATTACAATCATATCGAGGTCCTCCGGCGCCAAGGCCCATTTCCCCTCCAACCGGTGCTGTAGAATGTCACAGGGCGACCCTTGGGTGGGCACCACCACATCGTCGCCAAAGAGACCGAGCCAGTCCAGCAGATCCAAAGCAGCTTTGTCTGCACCCGTCGCCGTCGCTACGGCATCCCGGACCTGAGCCCCATCCGCATCCTTTCCAACTCCTCCGGCAAAACCAGCTGTGAACGTGCGCCAAGACGTACCCTCGGGCAAGGACAGCTGCGCATCGTCTCGGTTCATGCCCAATTGGAACAAGGCGTCCCATCCTCCACAAAAACCGTCGCCCCTCAATGTTCCCCGCACCAAGGTTTCAATCCCTTGCAACCCGTAAATCTGCTCGTAGGCCAAAGAATCCCGGTTCGCATACCCTTCGAAACGCCCCGCACCCGGGACGTCAATCGGCGTCACCTCTTGAAACAGGCGGTGAGGCGGCAAAACACGGTTCAATCCGCCCATGCGGAAAGTGGCTGAACCGCCTTGGCCCGCCAACACCACATTGCGGGGGTTCCAAGTGAATTTGTAATGCCAAGGGTTGTTGTCGCTTTCGGGAGCCACAAGGCCACCTGTATAGCTCTCAAAACCGGTCAATTGGGCACCCTCAGACCGCAATTCGTCGATCACCTGCATGGCGCTGAGGTGGTCGATGCCCGGGTCGAGGCCCAGCTCATTCAAAATGGGAATGCCCGCGTCCTTGGCCGCCTGGTCCATCGCCGCAATCTCTGGCGAGAGGTAGCTCGGGGTGATCAAAGGGGTCCGTGTGGCAATGGCATCTGCCGCCACCTCTGGATGCAAAAACGCCGGCAACATGCTGATGACCAAGTCCGCTTCAGCAATCTCGTGGCGGCGCGCTTCGGGGTTGCCTGCATCCAGAGCAAACGCGCTGGCAGCGGCATGTCCCTCAGCCTTTCGTTCGGCCAAAGCCAGGTCCAAATCTCCAATGCGAACCACAAAACCCTCATCGGAAGCGTGCTGCAACAAGTGACGGATCAGAGACGAGCTGGAGCGGCCTGCTCCAAGAATGAGAACGCGTTTCGGCATGGCTCAAATTTCGCCGTCGAACAGGAAGTCACGCACCCCTTCGCAAAGACTGGCACGGGACTTGTCCACAACACTGAGGAAGCAGGACTATTTTCGGCACCTGCACAGCCCCCGTTTTAAAACAGAAGCCCATGCGCCACCTCCTCCTTATCCTCAGTTGCATCGCCCTTCTTGCCGCTGGATGTTCTGGACCTAAGGCACTCACCAAAAGGGGAGCCGAGATGCAAGAAGCGGGTATGGCCCGACAAGCGGCAGAGCTGTATTACCAGGCATTGCGCAAAAAACCGAGCTACATCGAAGCGATGGTCGGTTTGCGCTCTGCAGGTCAAGGGGTCGTCGACACTTGGGTTGGAGAGTTCCAGAAAGCGTCCATGGATGGGAGGCGGAAAGACGCCCTGGATTTGTACGACAACATGACGGCGTACACCCAACGGATGGCCAAGGTGGACGTGGACCTCATCATTCCGACCGCCATCGTTTCAGACTACGAGGACCACCTGGACGAACACCTCATCGAATTGGATGAACAGGGACACCAGCAATTGGATGCCGAAGATTTCGCTGGTGCCGCCAGCACGTTCAAAGAGATCATACACCTGGACGCGGAATACGGCGATGCCAAAGCCTTGCTTATCGTCGCACAGGCCGAGCCTGAATACCGCAACGGCAAAGCCATGTTGACCGAAATGCGTTACCGGGCTGCACATGGCGCTTTTTCGCGGGCATTGGCCTTTGACAAGGATTACAAAGACGCGGAAGCCTTGCGCCAAACGGCCCTCGAGGATGGCCGTTTCAACCTGGCCGTGCTCAAATTTGACAGCAGAAACAGGGACAAGGACATTGCCTTGGAGCTCAGAAGCAGCATTCAAAACGGACTGATTCAATCCTCCGACCCCTTTCTGGGCATCGTAGACCGCACACAACGGGACGAGATCATCGCTGAGCAAGAGCTGTCGATCTCCGGCCTCTCAGACGAGCAAGTCGAAGTGGGGGGACTGGCTGGGGCGCGGGCCATGCTCACCGGGGCGATTTTGATGTACACCATGGAGTCAGGCGAGCCCGTGCGCAGCCGCAGGCAAGGCTTCCGCAAATACCTGAGGGAGGTCCGCGATGACGAAGGCAACATCAAAAAAGTCACTGCCTTTGCTCCGGCCCAATACACTGTGCACACCCAGAGGCGCAACGTCATCATCAAGTATGAGCTCAAACTGGTGAGCACAGAAACGAGCGAGGTGCTGTTCTCTAAAGTCGAAGAGGTCACCACCAGCGACAACATCGAATTTGCCACCAGTCCTGTGCAGGCCGGCATGCTCTATCCTGCGCGTTCAAACGGTGAAGTCAACCGGAGCGGGAAATCACAAATGGAACGCTTGCTCAACGCCCGGCGGGAATTGATGCCTGAATCCAGAATGCGGAACCAATCTGTACAAGAGGCCGCTTCACGCGGCATCCGCAAAGTCGAAGCCTTTTTGTCCAGCCACATCGAATGACCCGCTTTCTATCCAACATATCGGTCATCGCATTGGCACTGGCATTCGGCCTTCTTTTGGGCGGTTGTGCTGGCAATAAAGGAGCAGGACAACTGGCGCCTCCGGAATGGATCGACCAGCGTCCCCTGTCCTCAAGCCATTACATCGGCATTGGGAGCGCGGCACAAACTCCGGTAGCAGGAGATGCTTTGGCCAACGCCAAAAAAAGGGCCGCCGCGGACCTGGCAAGCGAAATCGCCGTGAGGGTTGAAAGCGCATCCTTGCTGGAAAGTGCCGAGAACAATGGCACCGTTTCGCAACGCTTCAGCAGTTCAATTTCCAGCCATGCCGAAGAGCGCATCGCAGGCTTTGAAGTGGTGGACGTATGGGAAGGTGAAAACCGGGTCCACGTGTTCTATCGCCTCAACAAAGCACTGCATGCACAGGCGCGGGAGGCGCGTCGCAATGCCGCCATGGAATCTGCAGTGGCCGAGTACACTTTGGGCATGGCGGCCCGAACCCAAGGACAGGTTCAGCAAGCGCTGAATCATTTCGGTTCCGGTGTCATGGCTTTGGAAGAGTTTTGGAACGAGGTGAACCGGACGGAACTCGACGGGCAAATGGTCACCCTCGAGCCCCACCTGCTTCGCACCATGCGGAACATGGTCTTGGGCATTCAGCTTGAAGGAGCAGTCAGCACCCTGGAATTGAGCGCAAAGAACAACTTCAGGTTTCCTCTGGGCTTGAACGCCACCATTGACGGCACGCCTGCCACCGGCATTCCCCTCAAGTACCAATACCACAATGGAACCTACACCAAGCGCGCTACAGAGTTTACCGACGAACGGGGCGATGTAGTGGCCCTGGTTTCGGACATCAGTGCCGAGCGGCCCAGCAACACCTTCGCCGCGGAATTGGATGCCGACCGCTTGTGGAAGGCATCCAATGTCGATGAGGTCCTGATTGAGCTTGTCGGTGACGTCTCCACCAGCACCTTGCGGATTCCCATTGAGGTCATCATGCCAGCCGTGCACATCGCCATCGCCATCCAAAGCACCGTGCCTCCGTCAGAACAAGACGGCGTGCTGACTGCACTGCGAAACGCCATGCGAACCGAAGGGTTTAATGTCTTGGGCGGCAGCAAGGAGGCAGATTTTGACATTGAAATCGATCTGCGCCAAGACCACCGAACGTCTTCGGAGGCTTACAATCAGTTTCACACCGTCTACATCAACGCCACTGTGCGCACCCGCAACGCCGCTGGGGTGGTCACCGAAGAAATTGTGCTTGACCGCACCAAAGGCGTTCAACTCAATCCCGAATCGGCCCTGCGTTTGGCCCTTTCTAAAACCGCAGAAACCATCGAAAAAACAGTGGGTAAAAAAATTGCGGCTGCGCTGCAGTGATGCCTTTGGCACGATATTCGCTTTACCCTACCCGTAATCTCAATACTATTGATCATGACACGCACCACCACACTCACCTTGGCTGGCCTTCTGATTGGCTTGACCGCTGTTACCACAGGTTGCAAAAAGAACAAAGAAGTCGCCAAGCCCAAAGGCGAAGTCGAAATCGTGGAATACTGCACCGGTGGTGAATACGAGAGCGACAACAAGCACTTCCGCTCCAGTGCGACTGGCGAAAGTCAAGACCGCGAAATCGCAAAGAAAAAAGCGCGTTCGAACGCAGAAACCCGCTTGGCCAAGACCGTCAGTGCGACAGTGAAAGCCGTGACCGACAACTACGTGTCCAGCACCGAGTTCAACAACCGCGAAGAAGCCACCGAAACATTCAATGAACTCGCCCGCACAGTGGTCGATCAGGAGTTGCGCGGCGCCATCGCCATTTGTGAAAAGCTCACCCAGCGCGAAAACGGCGTGTACGTGTCCTACGTGGCTTTGGAATTGAGTGGCGAAAAGGTCGCTTCGAAATACAACGAGAAAATCTCAGAAGACGAGCGCATCATGGCCGAATACAACTATGAGAAGTTCAAGGAAACCTTCCAAGAAGAGATGAACAACTTGCGCAACTGAAGCGTTCACGACAGCAACGAAAAAGGCACCTCCGGGTGCCTTTTTTTATGCGGTCAATGTGCCCAACCACCCTGAAAGCACCTCCCTTCCATTGGGCGTCAAAACGCTTTCAGGATGAAACTGTACCGCATGAAGGGGCAGGTTGTCATGGGCAAGAGACAACACCAATTCAGGGTCGTCCTCGGCCACAGAAGTTACGCTCCAGCAAGAAGGCAAGGCTGACCGATCTGCGCACCAACTGTGGTAATGGCCCACCTCGAAGCGGTCCGGCAATGCAGCCAGCAGTGGAGAATTTACCGTCCTTACAGCTGTGGCTTGCATGCCATGTCGGACTTGATTCATTTGACGCAATGCCCCCCCACTCCAGCCGACCAAGGCCTGAAGGCCAAGACAAACTCCCAACATGGGACGGTTCGGTGCCCAAGCTTCAACCAAATCAAGCAGGCCCTGAGACTCACTGGGCAATCCCGGTCCCGGTGAAAGCACCACACCATCAAACCGATCTGCATCGGCTACCTCCCAGTCCAGAGCTTGGCGCACCTCTACTTCGGCACCGCAGCGACCGAGGTCATGGGCCAAGTTCCAGGTAAAGGAATCCCTGTTGTCCACCAACAAAATGCGCAAGGACTTCATGCTGCAAAGGTTCGTCGATGCGACCGATACTTGCACCATGTCTAAACCCATTGCGAGCTACAGCCCGTTCAGACGTTCCGGAAGCACCGTCTACTGCAGCGGCCAAATCCCTCTGATTCCAGAGACTGGAGAACTGCTGCAGGGCACGGTTGCCGAGGAAGTACACCGCGCCATTGACAACCTCGAAGCGGTCCTGCTCTCGGCGGAATCCGACCTTCAAAAGGTCATCAAAACCACCGTTTTTCTCATCGACCCTCGGGATTATGCTGCGATGGACCAGGCTTACCGTTTGCGATTTTCTGACCCATTGCCTGCCCGCGAAGCCGTCTTCGTTGCGGGACTGCCCAAACAAGCCCGTGTGGAGATCAGCGCCATCGCGTGCGATTGAACCCCTGCCCTCTGCAACTGTTCTTTACGCACCCACCATGGAAATTCTACGCAAACTCCTGCATTACGCCAATCCGTTGAACCTCTTTCGCAAGAGTGAAGGAGAAGGCGTCAACCTCCGCGTGATGCACGGCATCAACAAGGTCTCGATGACCCTGTTTATGTTGTGTTTGATCTACATGCTCATTCGGACACTGAGCCGATAGCCTCCTCCTGGATATTGCTGAAGGTCAGCGTATCAAGCCGCTTCCCTGGAAGCGTTTTTCCACCTTCACATCGCGCAACATCGAAGCCTTAACAGCGAGTCTCAGCTGCAGGCTTTGCTGAAATCCAAAGGGCACCCAACGCGCCGAAAACTCCCAACAGTGGAGGTCCCACATCAAATTGACTTGGGTGTTTGTGAATTCCCCCGCCTTAAAGTCATAACCTGACCCAACGGTGATCCGCCAATCCTCAAACAAGGTCACGTTGCCATTGAACGTCAGGTTCTGGGTCAAAATGGTGGTGTCCGCTTGCAGGTCGCTCCGCCAATTGCGCTGCAGCCGCATGGTGTATCCCGTTCGAACACTCCAAGGGGTGTCGCCCTGCCCTGTCCAACTCGCATTGACCGACGCATTGGCGCGCTTGAGCCTCAAAGGAGACCCCCCGTCCTCAAACAAAAACCGCTCAATCCGCGCCCCTGTGCTGTCGCGGGCATAGATGCTGTGGGCAAAGCCTATGTTGACCGGAAATTTGCCCGCCAGCGTGGTAAATCCGGAGCCCGTGATGTCGCTCCAACGCAAGGAATCGGCTTGCAGGTTGTGGCTCGCCCGCAAGGAGAGGTTGTCGATGAGGCGAACCTTGCGCATCTCCCCATCCTTGTCCCGCACTTTGGCTTCGAGGTTGTTGTTCAATGTGAAGTTCAACGCGCCCTGCGCATTGAGCTCTGCAGGCGTGTACAGTCCAGGTGCCAGCGGATCGTAGACTTCCAGCACTGCGCCGTCAATCCCCACCAAGGTGTCCCTGCGGTCAAAAGCGGGGTTGTAGCTGAACCCCACCTGCGGGGTGATCACATGTCGAATGGCGCGCAAACGGCCATCGCCCCGGTTCTGGAAAGTGCCATAAAACTTGGTGTTTGCGCTGACGCCCATCCGCCAGTCACCGTCCATGTAGAAACCCGGAATGGTGTCCGTGATGATGCTGTCGGGGACATCGGGACTGACGGCCTTGTCGAGGGCCGCAAAGTTCCAGTAGCCGTTGTAGGAAATGTTGGGCGTGAAACTCACAAAGCCCGCCTTGATTTGGGTCGAGGCCGAAGCCGTGTGCTTGATTCCGGACTGGGCCCGTTCAATCAAGCCCGCCAATCCCTCTTGGAACAGGGTCGAATCCGTGCCACTCACCCTTTGCTCAGACTTGAGCGCGTAGGTCATGCCAATGCGGTCATACCAGCCTTTGGTCACCGCGTTCGGACGGATAAGCCGCGATATGGGCAGTTCGAACCGGCTCACATTGATGCCCACGGAAGGCACCACCAGGTCCACCCGGCCAGTGCTGCTGTTTTGGTTGTGCCGAGCAGTTGCCGTAACGCTGACCGGCTTTCCGGGCAGCGAAGCGTTGTAATTGATGCTCGAGGAGAAGGTGTTGGACAAAAAGTCCTCCTGGGATGAATTCAACTGCGACCGGAAATTGCCGCTGGAACCAAAGTTGACATTGGCGTTGAACCTTCCATTGGGTCGGGCTTTGGGATCCTGGCTGTGGCTCCAGCGCACAAAGAATTCAGTCCGTCGGCTCGCATCGGGATCGCCCGCCGTTCCTCCCGAAACAATGCTCGATCGGGAAAGCTGCAGGTTGCCGTTGAAACGGTAGCGGTACCTGTACTGCGCCGTGCCTGCCACGCGCCACGTACCCCGGCTGTACAAGTCGCCCTGCACCCGCGCATCCCAGTGGTCGCCCAAAGGCTCGTACCAACCGAGGTCCTTGATGAAATACCCCAACTCGCGGCCATTGCCGAAACTCGGGAAAATCAAACCGCGGCTGCGTTCTTGCTTTTGCGGAAACCAAAAGAAAGGCAGTCCAATGGGCAACGGGATCTTCCGCACTTTGACGAACATCGGACCACTGACCACTTTCTTGTCAGGGACCAAAAGCCCGCGGGTCAAGTGGAAATGAAAGTGAGGGCGTTCGGCATCACAGGTCGTGAATTTGCCCCCCCGGAGAAAGATGCGACCGTCCGGGAAGCGCTTGGCCCGATCGGCATGAAAGGTCAATTCACCCTCCGTGGTGATGGCTTTGCGGCTGATCCCTTTCCGCGAGTCGAGGTCATAGCGCAAAGCGTCTTGGACAAACGACTTCCCTTCCTGGGTAAACGACGGACGGCCCATCAATGCCCCGGTGCTGTCGGGAACACCCTCGGCTTCAATCTCGCGTTCTGCCGCCAAATAGTCCACACGGGCTGCCTCCAATACAATTCCTGCTGTCTCCACTTTGGCACTGCCCCACAATGCCACCCGTTCCTTCCTGACCTCAAACACAATGCTGTCCGCAGCCTGGTATGCAATCGGGTCCGCTCCTTTGGGCCTCAGCGAGTCAACGGGAGGAGTCCAGACCTCAACCTCCAGCGCCGGAGCCGGGTCAACCGCCTCTGTTCGGCTCATCCAAAGCGTTTGAGCTGAGTCGGGGCGCATCCGCACCTTCAATCCTGGAAGACTCGCGGCGTCCTGCGCCCCATCAATGGGATCTGATGCCAACGCAGCCAAATCGGCAAAGTCCCCAGACGGCGCCTCAAGGAGCGTGATGGTCGAGAGGCCTGACGAATCAAGGCGCATGAGGATTTCCGAACAAGCCGCCCTGTTGGCTTGGGGCAGCGGTGCCGGCAAACTGTCCGCCCGTGCATTGGACAGCGCCGCACTGTCGGGGTCTGCGAAATACAGCGTGCGTCCATTGCCAATGACCGTGACAGTCTCAAGCCCAGAAGTGCTGAATGCTCCTTCCAGATCCCTGCCCGCAATTTGGTGGTAGAAGCCCTCAAAGGCGGGACTGGCCACAAAAGCATGCCCCCTCACTTCCAAGCGCTCAGCCGCACCGCCGCTCAAAAACAACCTCACAGAGTCTCCCGTCAATTGGTCGTCCCCACTCCACAACACGGGCTCCCCCTCCAAATCCACCTGTTCTGCGCGTTCCGACCATTCCAACCGCTGAGCTGCCCCTGTGACTTCATCAGAGTGCAATACGGCCCCTTCTTCTGCAAACAACATCCGTTGCTGCGCCGAATCGGTGGCAATGGTGATGGAAGGGCCCTGAACGAGCAACGGTGCATCGCCTTCATTGAGCCATGCAAAGGCATTTCCCTTCAAGGAAACCTGGCCTGAACCGCCGTCTGATTCCCGCTCAAAATCCACCGCATCACCGCCCAATCGATAGGAGCCCGCAGTATCGGTGAGGAGCACCCGCCCGCGTGCCACACCGAGGGCGTCAGAAAGCGCCAAACTGTCACCGGTCACCACCAAGTCGCCGTCGACAAAGCGCGCCACGGCGCTTGAATCTCCGGCAAACCATCCACCCCCCGCTTCCAAATCCCATTCGCCACGCACACAGTCCACCCCTCCAGAAGGATGCCGAACCTCAGCAGGATCGGTCAAAAGCAGCTTCCTGGCCTTGGGCAAATAACCTACGCGTTCCGAACGGACGTTGAGCGTATCCACCACCATGTGCACCTGCCCCAAAAAGTCCATGCGTCCGGAATCTCGGTGGTAACTGCCGCGGTCGCTTGTGATGTGCTCTCCCTCCGTAGTCACTTCACCTCCTCCAGCATATCGGGCCACACCTTCTCGGAAATCGTAGGTGGTTTTTTGGGTCAACAACGTCCGGGATTCGCCGGGTTCTGAGCGGTCCACCAAACGCACTTGTGTGCCCGTCATCTCCGCAAAACCACTGTCAGGATGCAGGTTCAACTGGTCTCCATAAAGCGACATCGGGCCATCCTCCATGCGGACGTCACCCATCATCCGAAAGCGTCCATCGGTGTATCGCCAAGCGCTGTCACAATGCACCACTGCGCCATCTACAGCCAACCTGACATCGCCGATTAAACGCTGTCCATCCACCACTGCGGGGTTCCGGGCGATTTCATCGGCTTGCTCAATCCGGACCTCCACTTTCTGGGCTGCGGCAAAAAACGGCAGCGCAGCGCAAATGAAGCACCACAGAAACCGCACAAGAAAACGGGACACTGCCGCGTTGTTCACGTAGGAATCAACGCAAAAATCAGGGGTTCGGTATTCGTTCTCGATTGCCAACAACGCGCGGCGCAAATTCGCCCGGGTTGGCCGTGCAAATGCTGACCAAAACTAAATAGTTTTCACCCTGTAGATGAGCACCACGTTTACATACCGAAAAGGGGACCCAAAAGTGGGGCGACATCGCGTCCAACAAGCGCACTGGTCGACACCACGTCGGCAAATCAGTGTGCTGGTTGCATGCGGCATTTTGGTCATGGCAGCGAGCGCCTTCAGGCCGCCTGTAGAACCCGCCATGACCGTGGTCATCGATGCTGGGCACGGCGGCAAAGATCCTGGGAACCTGGGCACAGGACGCTATAAAACGGCCGAGAAGGACATTACCCTCGCCGTGGCGCACAAGACAGCAGCCTACATTGAAGAACGGGTTCCGGGTGTGCGCATCGTGATGACCCGCTCGGGCGACACCTACCCGACCCTGCCCGACAGGGTTCGGATGGCCAACGAAGCAGAGGCCGACCTCCTCCTTTCCATCCACTGCGACAGCTTCGAAAAATCATCCGCCATCGGCAGCTCCACTTTTGTGATGGGCCTGGGCAAAAGTGAGGCGAGCTTGAGGGTGGCTTCCAAAGAGAACGCCGCCATTTTCCAAGAAAACAGCAGCGAAACAAAGGGGTTCGACCCCAACGATCCAGACACCTTTATCGCCCTGGCGCTCAAACAAGAGATTTACCTCGAACGCAGCTTGCAACTGGCCGATTTGATCCAAACCCAATTTCGAGAACGGGTTGGCCGAAAAGACCGCGGGGTGAGACAAGCAGGGTATTACGTGACGGCCTATGCCAACATGCCCAGCGTGTTGGTTGAACTTGGATTCCTCACCAACCCCAAAGAAGAGGACTTTCTGCGATCAGAACAGGGCCAAGACTACATGGCCAGCGCCCTTTTCCGGGCCTTCCGGAGCTATGCGAAGACCTGGTTCAGCCTCGAGTCCGCCGTAGAGCTTCCGGCCAATGTGCCCCCCGAAGCCCCTGAGCCCGAAGAAACCACCCCAGCGAATCAACCTGAAGCAGAGGACGCCACTCCCCAGAGCCCTGCTTGGTTTGGCAGCCTGTCCAACGCCTGCAGCGAAAGCGTGTGTTTCACGGTGCAAGCGGCCAGTTCGCGCAAAGGAGGCCCCTTGCTGGACGAGCAAGGCCATGCCATTCCATTTTCAAATTCCACCATGTCCGGTGGCGTGCATAAATACCGCGTCGGCTCATCCCCCTCATACGCGGTCGCTTGCCAGATGCGCGATACCTTGCGGATGAAAGGTTTTCCCGATGCTTTTGTCGTGGCTTTTGAGGAAGGATCCCGGATCCCCTTGGAACAGGCCATCAAAAAGCAGCGGAACTGAGCACAGACACGAAACATGCAAAAAGGCAGGGAAATCAAAATCGGCGTGCTCGTCCTCATTGGGGGGGCGCTGCTGGTTCTGGGTGTCAACTACCTCAAGGGATTCAACCCTTGGGGAGGAGGCAATGCCTTTCATGCCATCTATGAAAACATCGACGGACTCTCTGTCTCCAACCCGGTCGTGGTCAATGGTTTCCAAGTTGGTCAAGTGTCCTCCATCAACTTTGCCGCTGAAGGCAGCGGGGATCTCCACGTGGTGTTTTTGATCGAGAAAGAGGGACTCCGCATTGCCAAAGACACGAAGGCGCGCATCGTTTCGAACGACCTTTTTGGAACCAAGGCCATCGAATTGGTGGCCGGCCGCAGTGCTACGCTGGCCCTTCCTGGCGACACACTGCCTTCGGAAATTGAAATCGGGATTACAGAAGCGGTGAAGCAAGAGTTGCTTCCTCTGCGTCAGAAAACAGACCAGTTGATTGCCGGTGTTGACGACATCCTGATCAACCTCCAGTCCGTGTTTCAAGACAGTGCCACACAAGGGCTCCCCAAGGCCTTTGAGAGCATTCAGCGCACCATGGAAAACCTGGAGAGCACTTCCCGCACTTTGGACCTCACCGTCGACGAAAACCGCGCTGCGCTAAAAGGGATCATCGACAACATGGAGAGCCTCACGGGGTTTGTGAATTCCCAACAGGGTGCCCTCTCCAACGCGCTCGGCAACTTCAGCCAAATCAGCGACTCACTGGCTGAATTGCAATTGGCCACCACCCTGAAGAAGGCCGATGCTTCAGTGACGGAGCTCAACCGGCTGCTCGAGGGGCTCAACAACGGGGAAGGCACCATCGGCGCTTTGCTTCAGGACGACACCTTGCACCGTGGGTTGCTGGCCACCAACAAAGAAGTCCAAAACCTCATCAACGACCTCTACCTGAATCCCCAGCGGTATGTCAGGGTCTCCGTTTTTGGCCGCAAGGAAAACCGCAGGATGAGCGAAAAGGAACTGGAACGGTTGCAGCGCTTGATTCAAAGTGAACTCGACAACCGTGCCGAAGACGCTGAGTAACCCCCGCCAAAGACCCTGCACAACATGGCCCATTTGATCGGACAACTGACCTTCCTTGTGCTGTTGAGCACTGCGGGCTTTTTGTTTGCCCGCCGCATTGGTCAAATACGCAGGAACATCAACCTGGGCAGAGATGTGGACCGTTCTGACCGTCCCAAAGAGCGCTGGGCCCTCATGGCGAGGGTGGCCATGGGCCAATCCAAGATGGTTGTTCGCCCTGTGGCGGGCATCATGCACATCGTGATCTATGCCGGTTTCATTCTGATCAACATTGAAGTCCTCGAGATCCTGTTTGATGGACTGTTCGGTACCCACCGTGTATTCGCTCCTTTTCTGGGGGGTCTGTACGATGTTCTAATCGCCACCTTTGAGTGGCTCGCGCTGGGCGTCCTGGTGGCTTGCGTTGTCTTTTTGGCACGTCGAAACATCCTGCCAATAGCGCGTTTCAGAAGCCCAGAAATGAAAGGGTGGCCCAAGAACGACGCCAACATCATCTTGGTTGTCGAGGTGCTGCTGATGTTTGCCTTTCTCACCATGAATGCCGCCGATAACTTGGCACAGGCCCGGGGGCTCGATCACTACATCGCAGCGGGCTCCTTCCCTGTCAGTCAATGGCTGCACCCGCTCTATGCCGGTCTTTCCGATGCGGGCATTGTCGCATTGGAGCGCGGAGCCTGGTGGTTTCACATCGTTGGCATCCTGGCATTTCTGGTGTACGTCCCCTACAGCAAGCATTTCCACATCTTCCTCGCCTTTCCCAATACTTGGTACAGCGACCTCACTCCGGCAGGCCGCCTGGACAACATGGATGCGGTTAAAAAAGAGGTGGATTTGATGATGTCCGGTGATCCATTTGCCACTCCAGCAGCGACGGCCGAAGAACCTGCAGCTGAGCCCGCCCCTTTTGGAGCCAAAGACGTCAAAGATTTGACCTGGAAGCAGCTCATGGAGGCCTACAGCTGCACAGAATGCGGGCGTTGCACCTCTGCTTGCCCGGCCAACGCAACTGGGAAATTGCTCAGTCCCCGCAAAATCATGATGGACACCCGTGACCGTGTGGAAGAGGTGGGCAAAGCCATACAGGCCGCAGGCGGGCAATGGGGCGACGGAGATGGCAAATCCCTCCTTGGGAACTACATCACCGAAGAAGAACTGTGGGCTTGCACGAGTTGCCAAGCCTGTGTCGAAGCTTGTCCAATCAACATCAGCCCCATGGGCATCATCCTCGACATGCGCAGAAGCCTCATCATGGAGGATTCCAAGGCGCCTGAGCCCATCACGGCCATGTTCAATAACGTCGAAAACAACGGCGCTCCTTGGGCCTTTCCTGCAGCGGACCGCGGGAAATGGACCGATGAATTGGCCTCCGAATCTTGAACCTGAACGACATGGCATTGACCGTCCCCACCTTGGCCGATATGAACGCCCGCGGAGAGACCCCCGAGGTTCTCTTTTGGGTGGGATGTGCTGGAAGTTTTGACGACCGCGCCAAGCGCATCACCAAAGCCATCGCCCGCATCCTCCATGCTGCAGAAGTCCCGTTTGCTGTACTCGGTGCCGAAGAAAGCTGCACTGGAGATCCCGCCAAGCGGGCGGGCAACGAGTTTCTGTTCCAAATGCAAGCCGCCCAAAACATCGCTGTCCTCAACGGATATGGTGTCAAACGGATTGTAACGGGCTGCCCCCATTGCTTCAACACCCTCAAAAACGAGTATCCTGAACTCGGCGGGACCTATGAAGTGATGCACCACACACAGTTCATCCAGCAGCTCATTGCAGATGGCCGGCTGAAGATCGCCGACGGACAGCCTTTCAAAGGCAAGCGCATCACCTTTCACGACCCCTGCTATCTGGGTCGGGGAAATGGCGAATACGAAGCCCCCCGCGCGGCCTTGGCTGCCTTGGACGCCGACCTGGTCGAGATGCGCCGTTGCAAGAAAAACGGCTTGTGCTGCGGCGCAGGTGGCGCACAGATGTTCAAGGACGCCGAAAAAGGAAACCGCGAAGTGAACCACGAACGCACCGATGATGTCCTCCAAACGGGGGCCAAAGTCGTGGCCACAGGTTGCCCTTTTTGCAACACCATGATGACCGACGGCATCAAAAATGCAGAGCGCGAAGGAGACATCGCCGTGAAAGACATTGCAGAGTTGATCGCAGAAGCAGCTGACCTGCTCTGACCCATTGCCCACAATGCGGCTAACTTGCCGCCCCAAAACACCCCACAATGGCCCTTCTCGAAGGCAAAATCGCCCTCATCACCGGCGCCTCACGCGGCATCGGAAAATCCATCGCCCAACGGTTCGTTCAAGAGGGCGCCACTGTTGCCTTCACCTACCGCTCCAGCGACGAAAAAGCGAAGGCATTGGAAGACGAACTCACCGCCTCAGGGGGCACGGCCCGGGGTTTTAAGTCAGACGCTGGAAGCTTGGCAGAGAGCGAAGCGCTGGTCACAGAAGTGGTCGAAGCATTCGGCACCGTTGACATCCTCATCAACAACGCCGGGATTACGCGCGACACATTGCTGATGCGCATGTCCGAGGAGCAGTGGGATGACATCATGCAGGTCAACCTCAAGAGCTGTTTCAACCTGACCAAAGCCGTTTTGCGCACCATGCTCAAAGCCCGCGCGGGAAGCATCATCAACATGTCCAGTGTCGTGGGAATCCAAGGCAATGCTGGTCAAGCGAATTATGCGGCCTCCAAGGCAGGCATTCTCGGCTTCACAAAAAGCGTGGCCTTGGAGCTCGGCAGCCGGAACATCCGTTGCAATGCGATTGCCCCCGGCTTTATCGAGACGGAAATGACCGACGCATTGGATGAGACCACGGTACAAGGCTGGAGAGATGCCATTCCATTGAAACGCGGCGGAAAGCCTGAGGATGTGGCAGATGCCTGTGTGTTCCTCGGGTCAGACATGAGCGGCTACATCACTGGACAAACCCTTTCCGTGGACGGCGGAATGCGGATGTAACTTCGCGCCATGCGCGATGTCCTTTTCGATGCCCCTTTTTTTCAGGTCGCGCTGGCGTTAACCTTCGTGGTGATTGCCGCTGCGCTGTTGTACCGCATTGACAAGGGGAACAGGCACCTCCACGGCGGACTCAGAGGCGCTCTGGGTGCCATTCGGGCACTGATTTTGGTGACCATCGTGTTGTTGATGTTCAGACCGGTGCTGCGCATCGAAGAAAGCACCACCCGACAGCCTGCTTTGATCGTGCTGCAAGACGCATCGCGCTCCGTTGGTGCCGACCACGAAGATTGGGGAAATGCGTTGGACCAATGGCTCAATGGATTGCCATCTGAATCAGGTGAACCCGGTGCCGCGGTCAATGTCTACAGCTTCGGCGCTGACCTGACGCAACGAGAAAAAGGCCAGCCCTGGTCCTTCGACGACCCCACAACGGATCTGTCTACAGCATTGGACATGCTCCAAGGACAATGGGCTGGGGCACCTGTAGGTGCAGTGGTCATCGCCACCGATGGGCGGTTCAACCGGGGACGCAATCCGGAAGCCACCAACGGCAGGATTCCGGCACCACTCCACACCATTGCATTGGGCGACACCAGCCTCCAAAAAGACATCCGCATACTGCGGCTGCTCCACAACGATGTAGCCGGTCTGGGCAACCGTTTTCCCATTGAAATCGAGCTGGGTGCTCAGGGTTATGAGGGCGCATCAGAAGTGCGCATAACAGGCCCAGGGGTGAACCTCAGTGAACAAGTCAACTTCAATGGCTCTGGTGCTCCTGTAACCGTTCAGTTTCTGATCGAAGCAGAACAGCCCGGCATACAGCGCTACCGCATCAACGTCAGCGCTGCAGAAGGTGAAGAGAATACGGCCAACAACAAACGAACCGCCGTCATCGACATCATAGAAGGCCGCAAACGCATTTTGCTGGCCGGTCCTGCCCCCCACCCCGATCAAGGGGCATGGTCCAATGCGCTGTCCGGCAACATCAACTATGAGGTCGCGGTGGAAGCCCTTGAAGATGTCCAATCCAACACAGCAGAAGGTCGGTGGGATGCGGCCTTCTTGTTTTCTTTCGATGCGGGGGACAATGCCGCTGTCCAAGCCTACACCATCCTGCGCGATGCGGGCATTCCCGTCGGACTGATCATGGACCCCCTGGGCGACTTTTCGAGCATCGCACCGTTGGGCCTTGGCTTTGAGGTCAACGTTGCCCGCCAAGGATTGACCGCTGATCCCCGCGGTGGGTTGAACCCTGCCTTCCCTCACTTTCGCTTGGCGACAGGTGTTGAAGAGTGGCTGGCTGAAGTGCCTCCCCTGATGGCTCCTTTTGGAGAAGCGAATTGGGGACCGGCACACACACCGCTGTTCTTCCAACGCATCGGGGGGATTCTGACAGAAGATCCGTTGGTCACTGTAACGCAGACCGCTGAAGGCCGTGGCATGGTCATGTTGGGTGAAGGCAGCTGGCGCTGGCGTCAAGTCGGCTATTTGCGCACCGGGTCTCACGACCTCTTCGATGACTTCGTGGGCAAATTGACCCAATTCTTGACCTCGGATCCGGGGGTGGACCGCTTCAGGGTAGAATCGCCACGCATCCTCAATGAAGACCAGAGGCTGCAGATGCAAGCGAGGGCATATGACGCCACCCTGCAACCCTTGCAGGGCGCTGACATCGCACTTCAATTGTCAGACAGCACTGGAGCTCAATTCAATTACCGCTTCTCGTCCTCCACCTCTGGAGGTTACACGCTGGATGCCGGCCGTTGGCCCGAAGGCACATATACCTGGCGGGCTGCGACAGAGATAGGCGGCACCACTTTCGAACGAAAGGGCGCCCTTGAAGTCCGGGCCATGGAGCTCGAGCAAAACGGACGCGCAGCAGACCACGCCACCCTCAGGCGGTTGTCACTTGCCGCAGGCGGCGTCACGGTTTCCCCACTCCAATTGGACAGCTTGACCGAAATCATGACCAATTCTGGACGGTTTACACCAGAGCGCAATTGGTCCGAAAGACTGCAAGACATCATCAAGTGGAAGGTCCTGCTTTACATCTTGATTGGCCTCCTTTCAACGGAGTGGATACTCCGTCGATGGGCGGGCACATATTGAGTGGTACGTTCCCTTAAGGGCCATAGCTTAGCCGCATGGAAACATCCTCCCGCCCTATCAAACTTGTAGCCCTGATATCAGGACTCTTTGTGGCCCTGCTGATCAGCTGGTCCTCCATTACTTACACCATTCCTTCTGGATTTGCAGGATTGGTTTTCCGCACGTTTTCCGATGGCATCAATCCCGAAGAGGCCCCTGTCGGCCAAGGCTTTCACTTCAAGGCCCCATGGGACAGGGTCGTCGTGTACGAAATCCGCCAAAAGGAAATGCAGCAAAAGCTCGACGTGCTTTCCTCCAACCTGCTCAAAATCCAATTGGACATGACCGTGTTCCACGAGCCTGTGAGGGCGGACTTGGGTGCACTCGAAATAGAACGGGGCAGAGATTATGAAGATGCGGTCATCGTGCCCTCCATGCGCTCCGTATCCCGCGAAGTCTTCGCCAAATACCTTCCCGAAGAGATCAACACCTCCAAAAGAGAGCAAATCCAAGTTGAAATCGAAGAGCGTCTGCGTGAAAAGCTCGCCAGCAACTTCATCCAGCTCAACGACGTATTGATCCGCAACATCCGGCTCCCGCAAACCCTCGAAGAGGCCATCGAACGGAAGCTCCAGCAAGAGCAAGAGTCTTTGGAATATGAATTCCGCTTAGAAAAGGAAACCAAGGAAGCGGCCCGGAAGAGGATTGAAGCCGAAGGTGTCCGGGATTTTCAGGCCATCGTATCCGAAGGGATTTCAGATGAACTGCTGCGTTGGAAGGGCATTGAAGCGACCCAAAACCTCGCCCAAAGCGCCAACACGAAGATTGTGGTTGTCGGAGGTGGCGACGACGGTCTTCCCATCATCCTCGGCAACAACTGATCCCGCAAAAACACAACCCACGAAAAAGGCCCGCGATTGCGGGCCTTTTTCGTGGACTGTATTCAGAAAGAAGCTTATGCTTCTGTCCAGGTTCCTTGCTCTTTGGCTTTGGAAATCGCTCCCAACACACCGAGACGGTTGATGTTCCGGATGCCAGAGGCACTCACACGCATGGTCACCCAACGGTCCTCTTCTGGAATGAAGAAACGCTTCTTAAAGAGGTTGGGGTAGAAACGACGCTTGGTACGGCGCTTCGAGTGGGAAACATTGTTTCCAACCATCACCTTCTTTCCGGTAAGCTGACAAATGCGGCTCATGGTATTCCTATTCTGAGTTTTTCCAGTTCCCGACGATTTCGGGAGTGCAAAGGTGCGGTTTTCAGAGTGAATCCGCAACCCTTGAGGCGGGTTTTGATTCCACACCCCATTTGACGGCTGATTCCAATGCCAATTGGGCGGCTGAACGCACCCCCATTGCCAGGTTCCGCGTGCGGTCACGTCCAAACTGGTGGCGCACGCACAACACGCCCAATGGACCGTCACAGGCCATATAAACCGTGCCGACTGGCTTATGCTCACTCCCTCCGTCCGGACCTGCAATCCCCGTGATCGACACTCCATAGTCGGCACCAAACTTTGCACGTGCTCCTTTTGCCATGGCCACAGCCACCGGCTCAGAAACCGCTCCGTATTCGGCAATGAGCGCTCCTGGAACACCCAGCAGGTGCTCTTTGGCCTCATTGGAATAGGCTTGGACGCCTCCCAGAAAAAACGCGCTCGCCCCGGGACGGGCCACCAAAGCAGCACCCAAGGCACCCCCTGTGCAACTCTCAGCCACGGCCAATGTCTGGCCCTGGTCCACCAAGCAATGCCCCAATGCCGCCTCCACCGGAAGGCCGTCTTTGGACACCACCCATTCCGACAAACGCTCGAGCACGGCCTCGTGGGCCCGCTCCAACCCTTCTACCGCTTCGCCCTCAGCGGTCAACCGGATGCGCACACTGCCTGGGCTCGGGAGGTAGGCGAGCTTGATGCCGTTGTTTTCCAATTCCTCCTCCATGTCACCAAGGGTCACCGCCAATTGGCTCTCCCCCGTTCCCATGGTGAGCAAAGACAAATGTGCCCGCTGGGACTGCCTCCCTTGCTGTTGCATGCGGGAGCGCACAGCAGGAACAACACCATGTTCCATGATGTATTGCATTTCGTAAGGAACACCGGGCATGGACACGGTGACCCCGCCCCCTCGGTCAAACCACATGCCACTGGCAGTTCCCAAAGGATTGTCCAATGGCGTGCATGCTTGTGGGAGCAGCGCTTGGTCTCTGTTGACCTGAAGAACAGGGCGGCCACGCCGGTTGAACCAGGCCACAATCCTATCCTCAATCTCCGGATAGCGCACCAATTCTGTGCCAAAGTGACGGCACAACACGTGTTTGGTGATGTCGTCACGGGTCGGTCCTAACCCACCGGTGATCAACACAAGTTCCGCCCTGGACTCCGCGTCCTTGAGGGCTTCTACAATGGCCTCCTCTTCATCGGAGACCACCACACATCGGTTGACACGCCACCCCTCGTTTTCGAGGAGATGGCCCATCCAGGCGGCATTGGTGTTGACCGTTTGTCCTATCAGCAATTCATCACCGATGGACAGAATCTCTACCAAAAGCCGCCCGGATGCCATCACCAATCAGCGAATGGACAAGCGCTCGATGCTGCGCGCACCTGAGCCACTGACCTCCACAGTATAAATGCCAGGTGTCAAATCGGACACATCGAGGCGGGCGAGCTTGCCCTGGATGCGGGCCCGACGCACGAGACGCCCACCCATATCGCGGATGGACACTTCTGCACCCATCAACAGATCATCGAGGACGATCTCCACCAGCGCATCTGCAGGGTTGGGATAAAGACCGAAACCGACTTGATCGATTTCACCCATTCCAACGTAATCCTCAAACTCCACATCTGCACAGTCGTCGAGGTCCTCCACGTTCATGGTCAAACCAACAATGTCGTTGATGTCAATGGGATCCTCGTCTCCACGCACGTGCAAGCCTGGCTCGAAGTCACGCTGGTAAGTGAGGTTGACTTGTCCGCCCTGGATGCGCTGAGGCACGCAAGGGTATACGCTCTCAATGAGGTCAAAATCCAAGTCGGGGGTGACATCACAAGCGCTTTCGGAGTTCCAAGTCTCACCGAGGTCGGTAGAGTGCACCACATAGCAGTGGCGGTAATTCTGAATGCCTGTGCTGAAGTTTTCCATCAACGCGCTGTAGGCGACCACGATGGTATTGGACTCGACCACCAAACCAGCCGAAGGCTGAGAGCTGATGCCCACGAAGTATCCCGCAATTTCATCTTCATAATCCAGCGTGCCGCTTTCATCGATGTCATAGGCATAGGCAATCGTCATGCTGCTGTCTGGGCCCATATCAGGACGCCAGTACTCCAATCCGTTGGTGAAGGGATAATAGCTGCTCGTGCCATCTGTGGTATCGCTGTCAGCGTAGAACATGGCGCCAAAAAAGACGTGCACTCCTCCTGCCTCATCGACCAACACATCACCTGCGCGGTCAGCATTGAAGAACATGGCGTTGCCAGTGGCATCTACAGCATCGGCAATGGTGGTGTCGAGCAGCGCTCCTGAATCCAACACATAATTGTCGACGGGGAAGTCCACGATGGCTTCGTAAGTCCAGGTCTCACCATTGTCCTCTGACACCATTGCGAAGGTGTCATAGAAGCCATTGAATACGGCAAAAGCGACCTTGTCTCCTTCGGCGTGAATGGCATAGGAGTCGGCCACAAATCCTCCACCAAATGAAGAAGTGTCGAGCTCAGCAAAGGTCTGAATGTCCCAGTTGGCGCCACCGTCGGTAGAACGCATGTAAATCAACGCACCGTCTTGGCCGTTGTACAGCACGCCTCCGTTGCCGGCAGGAGCACTGATACAAATGGCGTGGATGCTGTTGCCGTCAGCACCACCAACGGTAGCGCGCGGCCAGAGGTGCCAGATGTCGGTTTCATCCTCAGCGGTCAACGCAGGCAAGGTCGTGGTCGACCAAGCGCCACTGCCCACCGCATCGCGGGTTGCAAAGACCAATCCCCCCGTGCTGCCGTGGCTCAAAGCGAACTCTGAACCGTTGGCGAGGTGGCCCAATGAAGGCCATCCAATCCGGACGTCTTCAATGCGGTCGTAAGGAATCTCTCCCCAGTCCTCTCCTGTTCCGGCGTTCTTAAAGTTGTATCCCGTTCCGCGGTCCCCAAATGGTGAGGTCTCCAAGGACTGAATCCATCCCGCACTCAGCCCTTCTGAAGAACTGAAAACGCGGTCATCAACAGCGTAGTTAGACTGCAGGTCATATTGGGTGTAACCAATGACCTGGCGCTCGATGACCATCTCCCGCAGCTGCAGGTGATCGATGTCTCCCACATTCTGCGCATTTAGCGGTTGGTATGGGATGATTTCTTCTCCGGTCATGTCGACCGAAGGTGTTGCCGCCTGCACTTGATGTGCAGCATCGAGGCGGTGAAAACTTTGGGCCTGAACGGCCGTGAATGCCGCGCACAACGCGGCCAGCGTAAGGGTTGCGATTCGCATGTTTGTTTCGGTTCCGGGAATGTACCCGTCTGGAGTGTGGGAAGTTAAGACACTTCGGGCAACCGTGCGAGCACTGTGCTCCTTGCCACCACGCGATCTCCCGGTTTGACCGTCACCTCCGCACCCAATGGCAAGTAGAAGTCAATCCGTGAACCAAACAAGATGAAACCGCACTCTTGGCCTCCTGCCACCTCCTCTCCCTGCTGGACATACCAACGAATGCGCCGGGCAACGGCACCCGCAATTTGACGCCAGACCACCATCCCGCCGGGCGTGCGCTGTCCATATGTGGTGCGCTCGTTTAAAATGGAAGACTTCTCATGCCATGCCACGAGGTACTTGCCCCTGTGGTATTTGAAGTACTCCAAGGTCCCGGCGACAGGCGCCCACTGGGCGTGCACGTCGAAGATGCTCAGAAAGACACAAATTTTGATGGCCTTTCCACCGATCACTTCCGGCTCATCCACCTCTTCAACCAACACCACTTTGCCATCACTGACCGCTGTGACTTCACCGGGCTGCCCAGTGTATGGGCGCTTGGGTATGCGGAAAAACCACAACACCAGCAGCCCCAAATCGACCAACGCCACCCTCAGGAACACCTCGAGCGCAATGTGGAGGGAAGGGATCCAAGAAATCAAGACTTGCAGCAGTGCAATGCCCAACAAAAAAACGAGGATGACCTTGTGGCCGGCGCGGTGAATGGTCATGTATTTGAGGTCTAAGCAAAAATGAGGTAAAACAGTGCCAATGGGGCGGCTAAAAGGTGGGAATCAAAGCGGTCAAGTATACCACCATGACCGGGTAATATTTGGCCCGAATCCTTGATGCCTGCCCTTCGCTTCAACAGGCTTTCCAACACATCACCGAGGGGCCCAAAAACAGACACAAGGGACGCCAGCACCAGCCAATTTCCGGAACCAGCAGCCCCGAGGTTGTGGTGCAACATGCCCCCCACCAACAAGGCCACCACGGCACCTCCTGCCCAACCTTCCCAGGTTTTTCCGGGCGATAGGGTCGGCGCCAAAGGGTGCCGGCCCCATTTGCGGCCCACCAAATAAGCGCCGGTATCGTTGGACCACATCAACGCAAACCAACCCAGGGGAATCCAAAAGTCATACCCCCCATCTGACCACGACAATCCCGCCAGCGCTCCAAAAGCAACCAACAAGAGCAGTTGTGCGCCGGTTCTAAAAATCAGGGGTGAGGCAGCGGTCACCAACCGACAAGCAGCGGTCAATTCGACCACACCGATGACATACACCGTCAACAGGAGGCACCCATATGTCCAAGGACCACAAACGATGGCCCCTACAATGAGCCCTACAATTCCAACACCGGTCAGGGCGCGCACCTGAAGCTCAGCGCTACCAGCACTCATGCGGGCGAGCCACCGTCTTCAGATGTGCTCAAAACATCCTTGGAACGCTCCAAGTCTTCGTTCGACACATAAACTTCGACGGAACCAAACATTCCGTAACTGCTGTCTTGCTTGTTGAGCACCACCACTTTAATGCCTGCAGCCTCCAACCGGGTGCGGTACACCTCTGCGCCAAAAGGCATGGAGTCGCTATGCACCAGCGTCCACCCTTCCATCAGGCCGCATTCTCGTCTGCGCCTCCCTCCTGTTCGGCGCCTTCATCTGGAGCTTCAGCGGACGGGGTGCTTTCAGCAGGTTCAGAAACCTCGGCAGACACTTCAGGACCCGAGTCGGTTTTTGGATCGGCTTGTGCTGTGCCAGCGGTCTGTTCTCCAATGGAAACCTTGGCTTCCTGCTCCCATGCCCGGGGGCCGAGCAATTCAATCAGGTCCTCCTTGAACAACACTTCCCGCTCGAGCAAACGCTCGGAAAGTGCATTGAGCTTGTCTTTGTGCAACTCCAAAATTTCACGGGCCTTGGCATAAGCCCGCTCAATGATGGCTCCCGCCTCTTCGTCAATGATGCGCGCTGTCTCCTCACTGTAAGGCTTGGTAAACGTGGCCTCTGCGCGGGGATCATAAAAGCTGCGGTTGCCAATGCGCTTATTGAGTCCATAAACGCTCACCATGGCATACGCCTGCTTGGTCACCTTCTCCAGGTCACTGAGCGCACCTGTCGAGATTTTGCCAAAGGTCAAGTCCTCTGCGGCCCTGCCCCCCAAAGCAGCGCACATTTCATCAAAGATCTGCTCGGTGGTGGTGATGTGCCTTTCCTCAGGCAAATACCAAGCGGCACCCAAGGATTGTCCTCTGGGTACGATGGTCACCTTGACCAACGGAGAAGCGTGCTCCAACATCCAACTGACCGTGGCATGGCCAGCCTCGTGGAAAGCGATGGTGCGTTTTTCGGTGTCCGTGATGAGCTTGTTCTTCTTTTCAAGACCACCCACCACACGGTCCACAGCATCTAAAAAGTCCTGCTTCCCTACCCTTCCGGCATCGCGTCGGGCTGCAATCAGTGCCGCTTCATTGCAGATGTTGGCAATGTCAGCTCCGCTGAACCCCGGAGTTTGGCGTGCCAAAAAGTCCACGTCGATTGAATCATCCGTTTTGAGCGGGGCCAAGTGCACCGTGAAAATGGCCTCCCTTTCTGTCAAGTCGGGCATGTCCACGTAGATCTGGCGGTCAAAACGTCCCGCCCGCATCAAGGCACTGTCGAGGATGTCAGCACGGTTTGTCGCCGCCAGAATGATCACACCGCTGTTGGTGCCAAAACCATCCATTTCCGTCAGCAGTTGATTCAGCGTGTTTTCCCGCTCATCGTTAGAACCGATGCTGGCGTTTTTGCCGCGGGCGCGGCCCACCGCATCAATCTCATCGATGAAGACGATGCAAGGGCTTTTATCCTTGGCCTGCTTGAACAGGTCCCTCACACGGCTTGCCCCCACACCCACAAACATCTCCACGAAATCGGATCCACTCAACGAGAAAAAGGGCACTTGCGCCTCGCCTGCCACCGCTTTGGCCAACAAGGTTTTGCCCGTGCCCGGAGGGCCCACAAGCAAAGCGCCCTTTGGAATCTTGGCCCCCAAGTCGGTGTATTTGTCGGGATTTTTCAGAAACTCTACAATCTCACCGAGCTCTTCCTTGGCTCCTTCAAGCCCTGCAACATCGTTGAAGTTGACTTGGGTAGAATTCTCTTTGTCAAACAACTGCGCCTTTGACTTTCCAATATTGAAAATCTGACCGCCGCCGCCGCCGCCGCCACCTAGGCGACGCATGAGCACCATCCAAACGCCGACCATCACCGCGAGTACAATGATGTAGAACACGAGCTGCTGGCCCCACTCATTGGGACGCTCGTAGGAAACGGAGACCTTGCCCTCTGCCGAAAGCTGATCCAAACGGTCAATGTTCTTCTCTGATGGAGGGATTTCAACCATCAAATCTGCTCCCCTCAAAAAAGCGCCACCCAGCGGTCCTTCCGGCTGGTCTTTCATGATGGAATCCCGGGCAGCGTCTGTATACCAGGCTTCTGCCACCATACCGTTGTGGCTCAGCTTTCTCAGTTCTCCTGATTCAGCTTTTCTGATGAGCTGTTGAAAGCTCACGTTTCCTGCACCTCCGCTGGCACCTCCAGAGAGGATCATGGCGATGAGCAAGGCTCCAATGCCCGCATAAACCCAGTAAAAATTAAAACTAGGCTTGTTGGGCTTGCGGGTCTCCTGATTGTTCGAGTCCATGCGATTCAATGCGATTTGACAACCTCCCTCAGCAGAAGTCCATCCTCTGCATCAGTGACAAAATTACAATCCAACCGGGCTGAAGGTTTACACTGGGCTTGGCGAAAGCACACAATAATCTACAATCGTGAGAAATTCAGCTCCATGTGCAAAAGGAAAAGCTTTCTCGTAATTTGATCCACTGCAATGTGGACCGCCGTAACCCTCACTCCCCGTCACAAGCTGACCCGAGACTCGATGGAGGTGGCGGTGCATCCCAAATTCGGCAAATTCAAGTTCCGGAGCGGCCAGTTCGTTGTTCTTGAGGTCAAGCTCAACCAAGGGGTGCGGCGAAGTGCGTTTTCCATCGTCAGGAGGGAACGCAACGGCATCATCATCGCCGTCAAAAAAAATGGAGACCACGGCATTTCTGCCTGGCTAAACAACCTCGAAGGTTCCGCAAAATGCAGCTTGGCGGGACCCTTTGGACAGTTCCACATCGACACCACTGCGCAACAACACGTCTTCATCACCGGTGGCAGTGGCATCACCCCTGTGCGCAGCATGTTCGACGACCTGCTCGCCAAAGGGGTTCAACCCACATTGGTGTATGCGAACCGATCGCCGGAGCAGGCCATGTACCTCCAGTCGTTTCGGTTGCTGGCCGAGGCGGAGGGCCTCCAGCTCATAGAAGTGTATGACCGCAACATATTCAAGGCACTCGAAAATGTAGATTTCGAAGGTGCGGCAGTATACACCTGCGGCCCGTCCGGTCTGATCAACAGCACCTTAGATGCGCTCCGCAGGTATGACGTCCCCCCGGAAAGCATCCAAACGGAGTGGTATGGCTTAGACATGGACGCCGCTCGTGGCGCCGCTGGTTCGTTTACCTGGAAGAGCTTCTGGGGTTCCAAACAAAAAGTCTCCATGGCGGGGCAAAAAAGCATACTCGAAGGGGCCATTGCCCAAGAGGTCATGCTGCCCCATGCTTGTGGTGTTGGGGTCTGTGGCACTTGCAAAGCGAGGGTCGTGCAAGGAGAAGTCATTTGCGGCAAGGAAAAACGCCAAGCTGGAGATGACATCCTCACGTGCATCAGCACGCCTTTTGGCCCCTCAGAAACTGTGTTGGCTCCGGTCAAAGGCAGCCGATCGCAAATAGTGGCGATCTCCATGCTCATTGGCATTGTCTTTTGGGGGATGTGGTGGGTACCTCCAGCCCAAGGCTTCAAGGCTTTGGGCCCCATGAACACGTCCCATGAGAATTTGGAATGCAAAGCCTGCCACAAGGAAGCCCCGGGCACGTTCAGACAACAGGTGGGACACAACGCCCAGGCTCTGATGGGCCTGCACAGCCATGATTGGGTTCCCGTTGGCTTTGCTCCGGTGGACAACAAGGCCTGCATAGGGTGTCACAACCGCCCCAACGACCGTCATCCAGTTTCCCGGTTCATGGAAACCCGGTTTGCAGAACAAAGGAGCACGTTGGGGCCCCATGAATGCAACAACTGCCATGGAGAGCACCACGGAAAACGGGTCGCTGGCGTAGAGAACGGATTTTGCGTGAATTGCCACCAAGACCTCGAAGTCAGCTTTGACAGTGCGCAACCCTCCCACGCGGAGCTCATTGAAAAAGACGCTTGGGAAACCTGTTTGCAGTGCCATGATTTCCATGGGAATCACATTCGGGAAGTGCCCAACCGCCTCGCCGACGGCATTGCCACAGAAACGATCCTCCGTTATTTGGACGGAGGGGCCGACCCCTACGGCACAGAAAAAACATTTAGAGCGGAAAGCAAATGACGAGTGTATCCCGACCAGCCAAATTCTGGACCTTCACCGTGCTCGGAGGGGCTTCTCTTTTGGTGTACCTGTTCGCCACCGCCCCAGCAGCTTTGAACACCGATGCTACAGAGCGACGCACCCTTTCGACAGAAGAGGCCTTGACCATGTTGGCCCTGGAAAATGACCTCACCCGGACCTTGTTCACCAAGGAAATCGTCGGTAAAGGGAAGAAACAGGGGCTCAAATTTGACGAAGCATGGGCCGATAAAGATGTCATTGCTGGCCCATTACCTGCGCTGTTTCTCAGAGGCGTGGCAGAGGAGTTAACCCTGAGCGACGTTCCGTTGAGGCTTTTTTTGGGCTCTGACTTCCCCATCGAAGCGACCAACAGGTTTGATGGCCTGCAGGCAGAGAAGTTCCAAGCCATGCGTTTGGACCTCAAGCCCCAACATTTCACGGACCCCAACACAGGGGAACACGTCAGCATGTTCCCCGATTTCGCCTCTGCCCCCGCTTGCGTTTCCTGCCACAATGAACACGCCCGCACCTCAAAAACGGACTGGAAAATCAACGATCTCATGGGGGCCACAACGTGGTCTTATCCCGAAGACTCCCTGACCACAGATGAATTCATCGCCATGGTTTCAGAATACCGCAAAGGGGTGGAATCCGTCTGGAGCCAATACCTAGAAGAACTCCAAGAGCTGGAAGCTGAGCAGCGCCCAGAAGTGGGGGACAAATGGCCTTCGCATGGGCTCTACATCCCCGCGCATGAGACATTGAGGGACAGCATTGACCAACTGGCCAACGGCACCATTTTCATGGATCTGATGGACAAAGTGACCCTCTGAATGCGCGCTGCATCCCGCTATCTGATCTGGCTCACAGCCGCGCTGATGCTGCTGGCTTGGCTCCTCCATTGGGATGACATGGAGGCCTTTGCATTCCAGCGGGACCGCAATTTCAGAAACATCAGTGGCGCCGTGGTGTTGACCCTCATTCTCGTGCAGTGGACCCTCACTTTGGGCAGAACCGTATTTCAACGCTCGGGAAGCCAATGGGGAAACTGGATCAATTGGCACCTCAGGGTGTCGCTCTTGCTTCCCTTGGCCGTCCTCGCGCACTCCATTGCCATCGGATGGGGCCTGCTGGCACTCTTGCCATTGACCCTGCTCACCTCGGGACATTTCGGTTCATTGTTGGAAGGCGAAGACAACATCAAAAAACACCTTCCTTACCACATCGGTTTGTCCGTAGCCACCTTGGTGATGGCCCTTGCACATACCGCTACAGTTCTGATTTTTAACTGATCAGTACTCCGGGATATCTTCCGGGTTGGGACCACTGGACTCCAAGTCCGGCAACAATTGCTGGGGGGCATCCGCCCACAATTCCTCCAGTCCGTAATGTGCCCGCCAGTCCTTGTGGAAAATGTGGACCACGACATCTGCGTAGTCCAACAGCGCCCATTGTCCTCCCCTGAGGCCCTGCTTCATCCAAGGTGACTCGTCGTGCATTTTCTCCGTAAAAACCTCCACGCTGCGGGCGATGGCCTCGACCTGCGTATTGGACTGTCCTTCACAGATGATGAAGCGCGCAGCGATGCTGTTTTGAATGGCCGTGAAATCGACAATACAGATTCTACTGCCTTTGACCTCTTGAATGCCCGCCACTACAGCGGTCACCAAGGCATCTGTCGATGGACCATTGGTGCGCTCCGGGGCGGTTCTCGGGGTCGTCGCGTAAGTACGCGGATCGGGTGGTGCTTGTTGTTCTTCCAACGTGCGCTAAAATAGCCCCCGTGGAGGACCTGCACACCCTTGCCGTATCACATGTGTCCAAAGCCATGGGCACCCCACCCCTCACCGTAACCGCGGAAGGGAGGTGGACCGTATTGGGCTGGACCACCACTGACAGCACCAACTCTCGAGCAATGAGTGCTTTGCGCACATCACCGAGGGGGACCCTGGACCATTTTGTCCTCCACGTTGACCACCAAACTGCTGGACGGGGACAACAACAAAGGTCCTGGACGGCCACCCCTGAAGACCTCGCCATCACACTCATTCTGGAGCACAAACTGCCAGCCTCAGCACCATTCTCGCTGAATTTGGCCGTGAGCCTCGCGGTCATCCAAGCCATAGAAGATGTGATCCCATCGGTTCAGAGCCAGGATCTGATGATCAAATGGCCCAATGACATCATGTTCAAGGGATCTAAAGCAGGCGGTATCCTCATCGAAAACAGCTGGAGGGGCAACGCCTGGTCCTCATCGGTCATCGGCATCGGACTCAACCTGTCCGGCAGGGCCCCTTTTCCCAATGCCACATGCTTGCTTCCCAACGGACTTCCCTCGGAAACCACCGCAAGTGAATTGCGCCAGGCCATTCTCCTCCGCGCTGACAGCCGCCTGGCAGAAATGGCACATCCGGCCCCGTTGCTGCAACAATACCACCAACGGCTCTTTGGCTGGGGTCAGCGGCAGCGCTGGCAGTTGGATGGTCAGGAAGTGAGGGGCACCCTCGAGCGCATTGACATCGAAGGCCGCCTCTGTGTAAACGCAGAGGGCGCGCAACAATGCTTTTCTCCAGGTGAAGTGGGGTGGTTGGGGCTTGAACCTCAGTGACGTTCAGGCGGCACCAAACTTGTCCTCCACAGCACCCGCAATGTGTTGAAACAAAGCCTCCAATGGTTTTTGGGCCATCATCCTCAAAAACGGGTTCAAGTCAGCCTCGCACAACACCCATGCCCGCGTTCCCGCAGGCGCTGTTGTCACATTTAAATCCAGGTGAAATGCAAAAGGTGCACCGCCGCCCTGAAGCCGCAAAACATCGCCATCGAAGGATGCTGTGGTCCTTGTCAACCGGATTTCCAGCCCCCCCTGTATTTTAAAGCTGACCTCATCTTCGGTCCCCTTAAAATCCTTGACTTTATCAGCCGGCAGCAAAGCTTCGAGGTTCAGCAGGTTTTGCAAATGGGCTTTCAGCTCATCTGCCCCTGCCCCAACCTGCACCTCTTTGCTGCGGATTTCAGTCATGGTTTTGCGCCATCAGGTTCCACCGGTGCTGCAAACTTTTCGCTCCAAGCCACGGCATCCTCACGCCACTTCAGCAAGGCCTCCGCTTGTTCCTCGGTGAGGTATTCGCGCTGGGCCGCTTCCGTGATGAGCACGGGGTAATCGCTCAACGTTTCCAGGGGGCAGCCCGAGGCGGCAAAGTTCTGTGCAGCAAGGTCAAATCCGTAAGTGAAAATGGCCACCATACCCTTCACTTCAAGGCCCTCAGCACGAAGGGCTTCCACCGCTGAAAGGCTGGATTTACCCGTGCTGATCAGGTCCTCAATGACGACCACATTGCGGGCTTTGCCCAAATCACCTTCTACCCGGTTTCCCTTGCCATGGCCTTTGACTTCCCCGCGCACGTAGCAGAAGGGCAAACCCAATTCGTGGGCCACGTAGGCGCCCCATGCTATGCCTCCCGTCGCCACACCGGCAATCATATCGGGCTTACCGTAAGCATCCTCAACAGCAGAACACAACTGCTGGCGGATGTGGGTCCGAACCGAAGGATGGCTGAGCGCCATCCTATTGTCACAATAAATCGGGGAACGCAATCCTGAAGCCCAGGTGAAAGGTTCTTCCGGAGCCAACTGAATTGCCTTGATACGAAGCAGAGATTCTGCTACTTTCCGGCGTTCATCCAAAGAAAGAGACATGGCGCGAAGGTATGACGTGGATTTCGGCGAGAAGCGGCTAACGCTTGCCGATTCGCAAGTGATTCCAGATGGTTCTGCAGCAGTGGTCCTGCACAGCGGAAAACCCATGGCTGCTGTGCCCGAATGGCTGGCAGAATCCCCCCATGTTTGGGTGCAATGCCCTGACCTCGAAAAGGCCTGGGAATCCCTGAACAGGCATACTCAGGACGTCTTTGCGGCTGGGGGACTGCTGACCAATGACCAAGGTGCGTTGTTGTGCATACACCGGCTCGGGCACTGGGACCTGCCCAAAGGCAAGGTCGAACCAGGAGAAGACCTTCCCACTGCTGCTGCTCGCGAGGTGCACGAGGAATGTGGCGTGCCCCTGCCCCATGTTGGAGCGCCTTTTGCAAAGACCTTTCACATCTACGGAGCCAATGCCGACACAATGAAAGTCACCCAGTGGTTCGCGATGACACCAAGTGCCGGTACTGCAGACATTCGGCCTCAACCTCAAACCGAAGAAGGCATCACCGAAGTCAGGTGGGCCATGGCAGATGAAGTGGCCGCCATGGAACCAGATGCCTTTGGGAACATCGCCAGGCTTATGAGCGCTTGGCGAGCCAGTCAATGAGCGCAGGGCCGGGCATGGGCGGCACTTCAGGTGTAGGCACAAGACCCGGGCCGCTGTGGCGCACCGCTGGCAAAGTCTGGATTTCAAAGGCCTCTGTCCATCGGATATCCCCACCAGTGTGCAGCATGCCATAGGGCAGTTTCCTCAACCCCCCGTGCCGCGCAGCGGCATCGCGGATCAGCTGTTCAAATGCAGCCCAATCTTGACCCGCATCGACCACCATCCATTTCAAATCTCGAAAAGGCGCGTTAGAACGGCGGCCCTGCCCCACGCTGGAGGTCATCATGCGCTCCAAAACCTGCAATTGAAGCACGGTCGTTGGGGCACTGGCATCGAGCCACAACCAGGCGACAGGACCGGCCCCTGCCCACTCCTCCATCCGCATCAAATTCCCCGATGCGGAAAAAGCACGCAACGCACCGGGCAATGCTTCGGGCGCTGCACACTGTTTCAAAAGCCGCTCGGATGACACTCCAAACTCGGGGTGATCCGCGCTCGCCTCGAGCAAAGACCGCACGCCTTCAGGAACAGGCAGCGTGTGTTCAAAACGGCGAGGAAACTCAACCCCGAGCCCCCCATCTCCAAAGCGCGCTAAAAACCACGCCGTCGTGCGGTCAACATCCGTCCCTCCCCACCACACCGAAGTGGTGGCGACCAAGCTGTCCATATCTCCATCAAGCAAAGCCTTCAGCAATTTTTGGCGCTCCTCCATGCTCCATCCTTCAAAATCTGCCACCCGCCCCAATCCTTGGAGAAAATGCTCCACCCCCGCTGCATCGCTTGGCGCTGGCAATTCACATTCTGTCCATTCACGCTCCCAAATGCGCGCACTGTCCGGATACAACTCGGGGAGTATCCGCCACTGCAATGACCCGACGTAATCGCGTTCGGCCCCTTTGGAACAACGGTCCAGCAAGGCGCCAAAAGCACGCTGGAAATCCGTCTGGTAGACCGACCACAGCGAATCCTGTTTGACATCGGGCGCTTCACCTTCCTCAATGGGAGTACCCAAGATGCCTCTCGCATTGTCCTTTTGAGGTCCTCCACTGCCGTTCCAGAGCAGCGACTGTTGCAAATCGGCTGCCATGGCCTGCTCGAATTCAGTCAAGATCCTTTGCGCTTCAGACACCAAAATTGGCGTCCATTCGCGGCCTGTTGCTCCAGTCCACAGCACAGCACCTTGACGCGCAGAAAAAGGGGCGCCACCCTGGGGGGGCATGGCGAGTTCAGCCCCTTGGACGTAGGGGCCACACACAGGCAAAGACCACACGATGCCCGCACATTCCAGCTCCAAAAAGTGCACCTCACCATCGTCAGGCCACGTCATCCTGACCATTCCCTGCATGTCCACTTGGCCTTCATCCAGCGCAGTGCGCGTCCCCGTCAGCGGATGAAAAACCTGCAGCCTGTAAGGTCGGTTCTCCAACCCTTCGAGGGTGAATTCAGCGGCAGCAATTTGGCCTTGGCTCGCCGTGCTCAATGCCACAAACAACAAGACCCATAGGGACCCGAGCCTGCTACTTGCCATATCCCACGAGGTCCACTGCATCGGGAACAAAACGCGAAACATCGCCTCCGTGGTGTACAATATCCCGGACCACACTGCTCGAAATTGGAGCGTGTTCTGGGTCTGTAAACAAGATCATGGTCTCCAGCCCCGAATCCAAATACTTGGTCATCTGGGCGATGGTCCTCTCGTATTCGAAATCTCCACCATTGCGCACGCCGCGGATCAACCAACCTGCTCCAATGGTATGACAGTAGTCTACAGTCAGCCCCTCGAATGAGGACACTTTGATGTTGGGTACGTCCGCAAAAGTCTCCCGACACCACTCCATCCTGCGGTCCAATGGGAACATTCCGGCCTTGTCCTGATTGACACCTATGGCGAGGGTCACCTCATCGAACAGCACAGCTGCACGGCGAAGGATGTTCTCGTGACCCCGGGTGATGGGGTCAAAAGATCCCGGGAAAACGGCCTTTCGGGCGCGGTCAGTCTTCAGAGATGGTTTCATGAAAGTCAAAGAAACTGAAATGCACGTGACCGTACTTCCTCATCTCAACAAATCCCACTTCTTTGCTGAAGTCTTGTCGGTCTCCATGCTCCAAAACAAAGAGCCCGCCTTTGGACACGAGGCCCGCTGTGCGGACCATTCCCGGCAACTCCGGCAGCTTGGGTTCGGTGTACGGGGGATCGGCAAACACCAGGTCAAATTGGGTCATGGCTTTGCCGAGAAATGCAAAGGCGTCCGCCCGCAAAACCCTGATGGCCTCCAACTCAAAATCTTGTGCCTGCTTCTGGATGTAACGGCATGAGGCGGCATCGCGTTCTACAGAGGTCACTGCCAGGGCCCCCCTGCTTGCCAACTCAAAGGAGACGGCACCAGAACCAGCAAACAAGTCGAGGGCTTCAATCCCATCCAATTCAAGGCGAGACCGGAGTAGATTAAACAGGCCTTCTCTGCCAAAGTCGGTGGTCGGACGGCCCTTGAATTGGCGGGGAGGAGAAAACCTCCGTCCCTTAAGGGTACCGCCAATTACGCGCATCGAATCAGTTGAATGATGGGCAAAAATTGCTGCCTGTGCAGCCCCGTCACGGCACCCAGGGCCGGAATAAACTTTCCGTAGTGCAAGTCCACTGTTTCAAAGTGGCGCTGAAATGCTGTGTGCACATCACCTGTAGGTTTCACCCCTCCACTCAATTGAATGGCCACATCGGCGTTAAAGTCCAGCGCATGGAGCAAGTGCACAGCCCGGTACACTGCATCCTCAGGCGTAGCTGCCGCATGAGAAACCGAGGCTTGCAACCCCTCCGAAGAGAGCAACACCAGATCTACAGTGTCATCCCGAAGGTGCACCGCCAATGCCGTGCGGTCGCGGTTGCGCTCTTCTCTGATAAAAGCCTCGGCCAAAATGGCACGGGGATGCCTGAATTTCATGGTGGGCACCAATGCCGAGAGGGACTGCCTCAGGGCATGGTCAGGCGCATGAATGACCAGATACGGCGAGCCCACCACTTCGTGCGCCTCCGTCCCCAAATGACGCAGGCCCGTCTCTGCTTCGAGCCACTCGACATCGGTGGCCTGTCCCCTGAGGGCCTCCGGCACAACAGTAGCTGCACCATCAGACATCCAAGTCACTGTACCAGCAGATTCCGTGCGCATGCTGGCCGACAACCAATCCTTGCGCTCCTGCATCCGCGCCGGGCCAGGCGGAGCCTCCCACGTGTGGAGACCACCTTCGACGAGGGCGCTTCCATCTTCTGAAGTTCTCAGCCAACGCATCGATGCACCCGCATCGAAAACCCACAATGGGAATGCCCCTTCTGGAACATCTTGAGTTCCGTCCAGCGCCGTGAGCACAAAGTCTCTCTGGCCTTTATTGGCGCCAGTTTCCATCCGTATGTGCTTCAACGAGCGAGCCAAAGCGGAGGGTGTCCTTTTTGACGTTGGCCCGTCCGAATGGCGTAGGGTCTTGGACCCGAATGGCGCTAACGCGCAATCCGCTTTGGTCTACATAAGTCGTGTCCAGCATGAAGCGCTCGCCCGAGGTAGGGCTGAACGTCAAAGAATCCAAGTTGACCAATGGAAGCTTCTTGCCGGTGCGCTTCTCATCTGCGAAGTTCTCCGCAAAAAAGGAGGTGTAGAGGGTGTCCCTCACCTTGTATGCCACTGCATCAGCAGTAATGCTGTCGAGGAGGGTTTGCTCATCCCAACCCAACTCTGCCGCAATGCCCGGAACGTCCGACCGCTTGATGACGTACCCTTCCTCAAAGCACATGGCTTCGGGAAGCGTGTCGTGGAACGAACCAATGGAGAAGTTCAAAGGCACCAAAGGGGCACCGATGAAGGCAAACAGCGTGTCAAAACTGTCGGTAAAACCACCATTGACCTCTTTGTATGCCACTTGGGCATCCCGGATGTCGGTCAAACGCTGAATGGTCAGGGCATTCATGGCCTTTTGGTCGGCCAAGAACTGCTCTTCATCCAGAACAGAATTGGTGGACGCCATGAAGAAATAGGCAGCACCCACCACGCCAACGGCCATGAGGACCCTGTAAGCTTTCTGCGGGATGCGGTCCAAAACGGCCGGCATCGCCAAAACGGCGCTGATGATCAAAGCCAATCCAGCAAAGAGCATTTCTGTCGGTTGGCTCAAATCTGCAGTGTCGGTCGAAGCCATCACACTGCGGATATACATGGCGGTCCATGCAATTCCAGCCACCAATAGAATCAGGCTAAAGCTGTGGCTGCGGACGAGGAACAAGAGGTTCCGGTATTTGTCGTTCGAATCGTTCATGCTCGTGTCGAGAAAAGGGGCGAATCAAGCGGGGCGAAGCTAATGAATACCAAGCGGACGACCGCCCTCTGTGTCCGTACTTTGCCTTCAACCGTGTGCAACTTGCAGACGTTGCCCCCTTTCAGCGTGCCTACAGCCCCAAACTCAGACGAAGTTGAAGACCGCCTCCGGGGGGCGTTTCCGCATGTCCCCACACCAAGTCAAGACGGACTCATCCACGCATTGGGGCGCTTCTTGGTCAGCACGCAACCCCGGTGCTGCCTCGTGGTACGGGGCTATGCCGGAACGGGAAAGACCACCACGATGGCCGCCCTCGTTCAGGTCCTCCGCGACCTGCGCCGACCGGTAGAACTGCTCGCTCCGACGGGCCGCGCCGCGCAGGTCATGGGCCGATACGCGGGCCTTCAGGCGAGCACCATCCACCGCCGCATATACCTCCGCAAGGCCACTCCCGACGGCGGGACCTCCGCCAGCATCGCACCCTATGCGCGAAAAGGCGCGGTCTTCATCGTGGATGAAGCTTCGATGATTGGACGCGACAGCGGACTCCGTCAAACAGGAGCAGCAGGCGCCGGTTTCGGCCAACGCGACCTGCTCTCCGACCTCTTTCAATTCTGCCTCCAAGCCCCTGGCAGCCGCATCATCCTCGTCGGCGACGACGCCCAGCTCCCTCCGGTCGGCAGCGCCATCTCCCCCGCCCTAGACGGCCCTCGGCTCGCCCGAGAATTCGATCTAACCTTGGCCGAGCGCTCCCTCGACGACGTGGTGCGTCAAGAGCTCGACAGCGGCATCCTCGCCAACGCCCATGCCCTTCGACAGGACATTGCGCTGGCCAAAGACCTGCCCGAAGATGTGAAGGCTCCATTGCCCCAATTCAGCACAGAAGCCTACCCCGACCTGCACATCGTCACAGGGAATGACTTGGCCGAATTGCTCGACGACCTCCACCACCGCCATGGTGATCAAGACGTCGTCATCATCACGCGATCCAACAAGCGGGCCAACGACTTCAACGAGCAGATCCGCCGACGCATCCTCTGGCGCGAGGAGGAACTCGACGCCGGCGACCGCCTCATGGTCGTCCGCAACAATTACCATTGGCTCAAAGACAACGACGCCTACCCCACCGACCTCATCGCCAACGGCGACACACTCGTCGTCCTGAAAATCGTGCGCCGCTTCGAGCGCTACGGACTGCGCTACGCCACGGCCGACTTGAAAATGGAGGACTTCCCCAATGCCCCCAGCTTCGAAGCCAGCATCATGCTCGACGCCCTCCACGTCGACGGCCCGAGCCTCCCCGGCGCCCGCATGAAGGCCCTATTCGAGGATGTGATGCTCGACTACAGCCACCTCGGCAGCAAGCGCAAAATCGCCGAAGCCGCCAAGCAGGATCCGTGCACCCAGGCCCTCCAGGTCAAATTCGCTTACGCCGTCACCGCCCACAAGAGCCAAGGCGGCCAATGGCCCGCCATCGTCGTCGACCAAGGCTACCTCACCGAGGAGATGGTCGACCTCGAATGGCTCCGCTGGCTCTACACCGCGCTCACCCGCGCCCAACAAGAAGCCCACCTCCTCAACTTCCACCCCCGCTTCCTCGCCGCCCCCAACGACGAATAGGAACCGTGTTATCACGATTTAGCACCTTCATAATGTGAGTTAAGGAGTTACACATACAATTGGTCATATTTACAAGACGAAACCACTTGGATGCGCCATTTACTTCTCTCGATGACCCTAATGGTCAGCGCTCACCTTTCTGCTCAAATCCAACAAGGTGATGTTGCAGTTTGTAACGGGGAGACCCTCACCTTGTCGATTGCCGAACCGGATGCCGTCACAACGACCTACTCCAATTCCAGGTCATTAGATTTTAGCAATGGCGATTACGTGCGAATTCCCATTGCACAAGACCTCACAGATTTTGAAGCGGTCACCATTGAGTTTTGGTACTACCAAATCAGCCGTGGCGAAGAATTCATCGTAGCCACAGAATACTTCAATACCGGGTGGGGCTTCCACAATGAGAATCCCAATGTCTTGCAATGGAGGGTGGAAGGTGGACCCTATAGCCTTGGCGGAAGCAATTTCACCATTCCTTACAATACCTGGATGCACATCGCAGGGGTTTACGACGGCAGTGAATTGCGCCTCTACGCCAATGGAACACTCGTCGCATCTGAAGCGTTTTCTGGCCCCATTTCAGACAGCAGAAACGAAGACATTGTCATCAACCGGCATGTGTGGGCCTCTGGAAGTTCAGCCCGTCTCACAGGGCAATTGGACGAGTTGCGGATTTCCAACGTCGCCAGGTATGGTACCGATTTCACACCTCCTGCTTTGGCCTTCGAACCTGACCCCAATACGCTTGGCCTTTGGCATTTTGATGAGGCCACCGGGTCCATGGTAAATGACGCATCAGGCAATGGCCACAACGGCACCACCGCAGGGTCATCTTGGAGCACCAATTTGCCCTTCACCTCAGGATCAACAACATCTACACCCAACACATTGTGGACCACTGGTGAATCCACGACCAGCATTACACTCTCTCCCAGCTCCGACCAATCCATAGGTGTCACCGTATCTGGATCGACCAATGACTTCACCGACGAGGTCGAGGTCACGCTGACAAACTGCAACGGATGCATGGACGCAGCCGCCTGCAATTATGATGCAGAAGCAACCGAAGACGACGGCAGCTGCGACCTCTGCGGCTGTTTGCAACCGCCAACAGTGGTGGCAGGTTTTGGGACCAACTACCTTCTCGCCAGTGATGGAGCGCTAACCGGTTGGGGAGCCAATAACATGGACCAGACCACAATCCCGGCCGACCTGCCTCACATCATCAAGGCCGATGCCGCAGAGGAATATGTTATCTGGCTCGACGAGGACCAGAACGTGACCATCCAAGGTGGCAATGGCCCCTACAGCAACAGCGTTCCGGCGGGCCTTCAAGGCATCGACGTAGCCGCTGGCCGGCACCACATGGTCGTCGTCAGGACCGACGGAAGCCTGTTGAGCCTAGGCGCCAACTATACCGGTCTCCAAAACGAACCCACGGTCAACAATGCCATCAAGGGCGCTGCAGGGTGGTATCATAATGCCGCCATTTTGGACGGCGGATCCGTCATTGGTTGGGGCGACAATTGGAACGCCCCCTCCACCCCCATCACAAACGCCGTTGCCATTGATGCTGGTGTCGACCACACGCTGGTGCTCAAAGACGACTTTACCGTTGAGGAATGGGGCAACAACATCAACTCTGCCAGTGCGTGGGTCGGATTGACCAACGTCGTGGATATCGCTGCAGGAGGCCATCAATCCCTCGCCATCATGAGCGACGGGTCTATGCGCGCCTGGAGCGCAACGGACGGCAGCATCCTGTTTGAAAGCGAACCGGACGATTTTGTACTCGACGCTGACCTCGATTGGGGCACCATGATTGTCATTTTTGATGATGGCAGTTTGGAAACTGGCCTGACGCCGCCCGCCGATGCCTCTGCCTTCAGTGAGCATTGGGCTGGTTGCGGGCTTTGCCCTAGTGATGCCGATGGAGATGGAATTTGCAATGAGTTGGATGACGCTTGCTATGCCAATGCCAACCTTCCTGTTTTCTCTGGCATTTCTGTGGTGAGCCCAGCCTCTGCGCAAGAAGCAGACGATGCCGTTTTGGAACTCGTCCTGACTGGAGGCAGCCCGGAGAACCTGGTTCTCACGGAACAGAACAGCGGCTTATCCACAACGCTTCAACTTCCTGATGGACTCAGTCAGGTTCCCGCAGGTTTCTACACAGCCACTGTGCTGGACGCTTCCGGATGTTCTGCTGTCGGTTCTGCCCCGGGCGGCTCAACAGAAGGCATTGATCCAGTTGATTTCCCGCTCATTGTCAGCTACTCTCTATGCTGCGGCTCATGCAGCGTTCACGACAGCGATGTCGATGGCATCTGTGACGACGTCGACAATTGCACGGACCGCCTCGCCTCCAATTACAACGACCCAGCCAACACTGAATGCGACTACCCTTGCATGGGCACTGGAGCGATGGCGTACCAAGGTCACACCTATTCTATCGTCGAAATTGCTGGACAATGCTGGTTCGCGGAAAATCTCCGAGGGCGCAACTACCGCAATGGAGACGCCATTCCAGAAGAGACCGACGGACCGACCTGGGCTTCCCTGACCACGGGAGCGAGGGCCACATTTGACAATGACGACAACAACTACGAAACCTACGGACTGCTTTATAATTGGTACGCCGTCTCGGATGACCGGGGCCTCTGCCCAACAGGTTGGCACGGGGCCACTGAATCCGATTTCGAAGCGCTTCTGTCAGCGGCAGGTGGCGCTGACGAGGCTGATGTGACCTTGCGTAGCGAAGAAGTCGCTTGGATCGGCAGCAACCCCGATAGCGGCACAGATGCACTCGGATTTGGACTCCTACCAGGCGGCATGCGAGATGGCTACTACGGCCATGGCAACTTCCAGCATCTCCAATTCTACGGCGCACTTTGGACCTCCGACGTAGGCTTCAAATTCTTCCTGGTCAACGGAGACGGTGAAGCCGGCGTATACTCGAACGCAGTGTCCGATGCTGGCAAATACGTCCGCTGCGTCTTAGACTAAATTCAACAACAATGCACCAGTTCTGCTCTCGTGCACCCTGCATGAAGGATTGGTAGCTGCTGGGCTCAAAGCTGTGGACCACAAGAAGCGCTTGTTGCGCAGTGTGGCGTAAGTTGTCCGCGTGACACTTCAGGAGTTTCTGTCGTTTTTTGAGGGGATGCCGGCCTGGCAGAAGCTGGGGTGGATTGTCGTGTGCATGTCGGCCAACCTCATCGTGGAGTCGGTGCGGCCGTTGTTCCGCGGCGGGTTCCGCAGTTGGAAGCACACGCGCACCAACCTGACGTTCCTGGCCACCACCATGGTGATCAACGTGGCCTTTGGGGCGGCGGCCGTGGGGCTGTTCGAGTGGACGGCGGCGACCGGGT
>JBELBZ010000012.1:0-53191 GCA_042095055.1 Crocinitomicaceae bacterium
CTCCAGTTCCTCGTGGATGAGGTCCATCAAGACCGCCCTCAACTCCCTTGTGAGCCTGTTGGGGGTGCCCTTCTGTCTTCCCCCGAACTTCTTGCCTGTGGTGTTGGCCGTACTACTGCGAACTACTGTGGTTTAAGGACGGTAAGGGATGGGGGTAGAGGGGCCTTTCCCTGTGGTGGTGGGCATGGCAAGCAGATTGGCCATCAATCCCTCTTCTTGCAGGGAATCGCGGAGAGCCAAGAGTTCATCGACGTTCTCGAAGAAGGAGTTCGAGAAGTGGCCCGTTAGGGGTACAAAAAAACCCCGACCACATGGTCGGGGTTTTTGATGCCTATAGGCGTCGGCTTTAGTCACATGAGGTGCCGAAGATGGCGAGCATCACCAGCATGTCGGAGGTGGTGACGCCACCATCGCCGTTCATGTCATAACCGCATCCTGAGATGCAACCGAAATCTCCCAGCAAAATCAGGAGGTCTCCAATGCCGATCAAGCCATCGTTGTTGAAGTCCCCAAAGCACTCATACACCTCTTGGAAGGTCATGCTCTGCTGGAGGATCTGTGGGTTTTCGCCATCCGGTGTCCTGGTCTGGAGGTTGACCGTGAGGTTGACTTCTCCGTCTGTTGTGAGTTGGGCGATCAACACGTGGCCATCTGCATCAGGGAAAGCTGTAGGCTCCAGGTCGGGGTAGATGAAGACCGAACCCCCATTGACGTTGTCCGCAATCAATGCACCACCGGAACCTTCAAATGCTGCAAAGTCAAGGCCAATGGTACTGACATCAGCGGTGTTGTCTTCTCCACCTACGGTAACCCAGCTGTCAAATGCGAGCAAGGAGTCAACCGTCAGCAAGAGCGGGTTGTAGTCCACGCCCATTGCACCACCCAGCGGGTTTTGATAGAACGACGTTGTAGTGTTGATTGAGAGGGGCACGGAGTCGAAACCATACACCGCCACCAACTGCTCTGTAGGGTCAGCCAATTCAACCCAAACCCGGTAGGTGGTCATGCCGTTGACCGTGTTCTGTCCTACGACATCATAGCCGAGTTGTACGAAGCTGCTTTGGGCAACTTCATCTTCATCGCAAGTGCCATCGTTGTCTTGGTCGTTGAGGCAGTTTCCATCACAGTCCAAGTTGTCCGCCGGAGGGTAGGTGCATGTACCGTCATCCTCAGTAGCACTGGGGTTGTAGTTACAAGCTTCAGGATCCGTGCAGCCACCACAGGTGCTGTTGTCTCCACCACAAACGCCACAGCTGTCATCGAAGAGGCAAGAGCCGTCGTCGATGGTGGCATCCGGGTCGTAGTTGCAAGCTGACGGAAGGGTACATCCCGAGCAACTGAAGTCGCAGGTTCCGTTGTCAATGCCCGCCTCGGGGTCGTAGTTGCAAGCCGTGGGGTCGGTGCATCCAAAGTTGAGGTTGTCCGTGCAAAAGGAGATGGATTCACCATCACCATAGTCGTTTCCAGCAGCGACGAGCACGTCGTCTACTGTCAACGTGTAGCCGCCTGGGGCATAGATGCCGTCGCCGAAGCTGTCAGAAATCGTGAAGGTGTAACAACCTTCACCGGCACAAACAAGCTCTTCAATTGTGGCAGATGCATTTGAGTAAGGGCCGCCAGAAGCCACCGCATTGCCTGCGTCGTCAATCAAGCTCCAAGTAATCTCGTCGGGATAGATGTCCGTTGTGATGCTCACAACGATGGCAACACCATCGCCTACGCAACTGCCATCGTCAATGGTGGCATCGGCATCGTAATTGCAGCTGGCAGGGTCTGTGCAGCCATAGCAGCTGAAATCGCAGGTGCCACTGTCAAAGATGGCGGCGGGGTCGTAGTTACAGGCCGCAGCATCTGTGCATCCAAAGTCTCCGCCAACACAGAAGGTCGTGACGTCTGCAGCGCCGTAGTCACCGCCTTCGGCAACCACACCTCCATCTGCAGTCAACGTATAGGAACCGGTGCCATAGGCGCAGCAGATTCCATCGCCGAAGCTGTCCAACATGGTCAAGGTGTAGCATCCATCTGCAGCACAGAAGCTCTCTACCACTGTCGCACCCGCGTCCGCATAGGGTCCGCCCGAAGCGATGCTCGTCCCTGCAGAATCCGTCAAGCTCCAGGTGGTTTCTCCGGGGTAATTGTCCAGCACAATGGTCAAGACAAAGGGCAGTCCGTCGGTAAGACAAGAACCGTCGTCGACAACCGCCGCGGGGTCGTAGTTACAGGCTGTGCTGTCGGTGCATCCGCCACAAGAACTGTTGTCTCCGGCGCAAACACCGCAGAGGTCCAAGACGGCGCAAGAACCATCGTCAATGACCGCTGCGGGATCAAAATTGCAGGCCGTGCTATCTGTACAACCGCCACAAGTGCTGTTGTCGCCAGCGCAAACACCACAGAGGTCAAAGTCGGCGCAAGAGCCGTCATCGACGGTGGCATCGGCGTTGTAGTTGCAAGAAGCAGGATCTGTACATCCATCGATCACGCCGCCCACACAAACGTCCTGTATGGTGATGTCGGCGACATAAGTCACGGTTCCCGCAGAAGCGTATCCATTGATCAATTGGACACTCCATGTTCCGTCACCTGAGAAGCCAGCAGCGCTCAAATCAACAGAAGCTGAATAAATGCCTGAAGCATCGACAGCCCAATCGCCTGGCCACAAAGTGTAATTGCCGAGGTCGTTACAGCCAGCAGTGATGGATGCTGTAAACCCACCAAACTCGATGCAGTCTCCCGAGGGTGACGTGAGCACCACCAACAAGTCTGCAGGCCAACTGCCTGCGCTTGAGGTGTAATCCAAAACAATGTCCAATCCAGCCACTGCTCCAGTTCCTTCGAACGTGACAGCGGTTCCAGCAACGCCGCCGGACAGAGACTCCGTGATGTTCAATTCTGTGAAGCAGTCACAGACGCCCCCTACTGGAGCGAAATAGCAAGTGCCATCGTCGATTGTAGCGGAGGCGTCGTAATTGCAGGCCGTTGAATCTGTGCATCCTGTGCAGCTCGATCCGTCTCCGGCGCACACACCACAAGCGTCAACATCGGCACAGCTGCCATCGTCGACGGTGGCGTCGGGGTTGTAGTTGCAAAACGTGCTGTCGGTACAACCCAAGCAGGAGTAATCGCAGGTTCCGTCATCCGCAATGGCATCAGGGTTGTAGTTGCAAGCCGCAGCATCGGTGCACCCCAATACAACCTCTCCAACGCACACATCGTTGGATTCGCTGGCGCCAAATTCACCTCCAGAGGCCAACACTAAGCCGCCGATAGAGAATTCATAGCCTCCGGTTCCGTAAGCGCAGCACATGCCATCGCCAAAGCTGTCAAACACAGTCAACGTGTAGCAACCCTCTGCGACACAACCGGTTTCGACCACCACGCCCGATCCTGCATAGGTGCCTCCAGAGAGGACGGTATTGCCATCGGCATTCACCAAGGTCCAGGTGGTCTCACCTGGGTAATTGTCCAAAGTCAAGGTCATGGTGACATCGACGCCTTGAGAGTCCAGTGAGAAGTTGCTGCTTCCGCTGTCATTGGATGTGTCTTCGTCCACGCCACCGTTGGGGCTTGAGACGGTCACATTGAAGACGTGGGCTCCATCACCCGGTGTTTGAATTGGAAGGGTGATGTTGTCAGATTGACCGAAGTCCAGCGATCCCGTCCATGAGAATGTGGAAGAAGCGCCACCATCGATGTCGTAGGTAATGGTCGCAGAGGTGAGCACGTTGGCGCCATTGTTGAAGAGTGTCAGGGCAGGGGTGACCTCTGTGCTGCAAGAGAATCCATTGGGTTCATCCACACTCAAGATGGAAGCGTCCAAGTCAAAATCCGGGACAGCGGGAAGGCAGCCGTTGGAATTCAAGATGCTCGCCCGCGTACCACCTGGCACAAAGAGGGCTTGCATGCGGTCCCCTTGTCCTTGGGAAAAGACGTTCATGCAGCCGTCATCTGAATAGTCCATGTAATTCTGCACCATGTCCTCCGTACCGCAACTAACGCTGCCCAGGTCACAGCCAAAATTGGCGCCGTCAGATTCAGGGGTATCGGCGACCAAATCGTCGGATCCACAAGGTCCATCGCCCCAAATGTGGCGGAGGTTGAGCCAGTGACCCACTTCATGGGTGGCTGTGCGGCCGAGGTTGTAAGCACCAGCACCGGGGCCATCTATTCCTACAAATTGATAGCCGCACACGATGCCGTCTGTGGCTGCATTGCCTCCTGGGAATTGCGCATAGCCCAAGAGTCCACCCCCGAGGTTACACACCCAAAAATTCATGTAGTCGTCTCGAGGCCAAGCGTCAGATCCGCCTTGGCTGGTGAACTTGACCGCATCGCTGGAACCAAAAGCTCCCGCAGTGGTGGGTACGCGAAGAATACCCGTTGACGGAGCGCCATTGGGGTCGCGGGTCGCCAAACAAAACTCGATTTCGGTATCGGCAGCCACGGGCCAGTTGTTGTCCTGGTCCGCATTGAGTCGACGGAAGTCGTCATTGAGTACCTGAAGTTGCTCCAGAAGCTGGGCATCTGAGATGTTTTCTGTGCTGTTGGCATAGACCACATGGAAGACCACAGGGATGGTCACCACCACCGGTTGCATCTGTGCACCATTGGCGCGGGCTTCCTCCCGAGACTGCACAAATTGAGCGGTGTGGCGCTCTAAGTCGGCTTGTCTCTTGGCGTAGACAGCATCCATGCCCATCATTTGGACATGCTTTTCGTGGGCGGCACATTGCCGTTCGACGGGAGCTTCAGGGGTTTTACTTTGTCCTGCGACAGAGGTTACGCCCAAGGCAAAGGCAAGGAATAGAGAGAAAAATCTCATGATTTGGTATAGGTTTCTGCTGGCAAACAGGTCTCGCCCTCAATATGCATCAATAAGTGTTGAACTCCCCAATAATTATATGGGAGGTTACGCAGGGATTTGTCCGTGCTCTGGTTGGAGACATGGTGATTTGGTGTAAATTTGCCGTCCCAAGCGAGAATAGCTCAGTTGGTAGAGCACAACCTTGCCAAGGTTGGGGTCGCGAGTTCGAGTCTCGTTTCTCGCTCAATAAAGGACGTCCATTGGACGTCCTTTTTTTGTGCCTGGAGTGGCCTGCTTAGTGGCCTCACTTAGCGGCCTCAATGGCAGCTAAAATGCGGCGTGCAGCACCTCCGTGGCCGTTCACCCATTGCGCTGCGAGGGCCCCTGCCGCTTGACGGTCGCCAGCCTCTGACATCCAATCTGAAGTGAACCGGGTCAATTCTGTGGGGGTCTTGCACAGGCGGGCAGCGCCGCAATGGACCAGCGCTTCGATCTCGCGAAATCCCGCCACGGAAGGACCACACAGGATGGGCAGCCCAAAAGCAGCCGGCTCCAGAACGTTGTGCACTCCTTGGCCCCATCCGCCACCAACCACGGCAAGTTCACCCAATCCATAGGCGTACTTGAGAATGCCGATTCTGTCGAGGATGAGCATGGAGGAAGGGGGCAAAGCGGCAGGGTCTTCCATCGCGTTCAGCGAAGAAAAGCGCACCGCCCCTGGGTGCTGACTCCAGTTTTCAATGTGGCGCCCTTTGACCTCATGTGGCGCCCATAGGACCGCCCATTCATTGTGGCCGTCCAATATGCCAGCGAGTGCACGCCATTCGGGCGGCCAGGCACTGCCGACCACCAAAAGACGGCGGTTACCGGCCCATGTGCGGATTTTTTGCAGGGCTTCGGCGCTGCTGGGGGGCGGGGTTGACTGCACGTTGTTCCTCACCTGATCCACCCTGGGGTCGCCTGTAACCTGTGTGGTGAGTCCATGCACGCGCGCCACCTCGGCCGAGGCTTCGTCTTGGACCTGAACCGTGGTCAGCATGCGCAATTGCCGCCGCATCCATCGGCCTGTCCAGCCCATAGGGTGGCGGCCTTGGTCGAACCTTGCGGCAACCAAGTGGACGCGCGTTCCGCCCTTGACACATTGCCGGATCAACCCTGGCCACAGCTCATACTTGATGAGGATGAGGTCTGAAACTTGGAGTGCCCCAGCCCATTCGCGCATGGCGCGGGGGAGATCAAAAGGCAAGTAATCCACGTGATCGGCCTGAGCGTCTTGCACCCCGTCTATGCCGGAAGGGGAGAAGAACGTCAGAAGAATCGGGGTGTTTGGATGGCGCTCGCGCCAAGCATTCAACACGGGAGCCCCCTGCTCATATTCGCCCAAAGAAGCGCAGTGAATGTGCACCCAAGGGCCTTTTTTGCCTGCTTCACGCGCCTTTTGCTCCGCCTGTTTGATGCGTTGTCTCCACCCCTGTCTTCCGCGCCACGCGGCCCGTGCTTTGGGGTGCCCGGCTGTTGCTGCAAGCCTCAAAGCAGCAGAGAGGACGACCATGACGATGCGATAGACGGTCAAATCCTCACGTTTAATGGTAATAGTCGACGTCCGTGGATCGGGCCTTGAGCCTGAGAATCCAAGCGGCAAAAACACCAACCGCCCCGTCTTTTCTGGGCCCTTCGTCGGCTGTCAAGGTGTCGGCATTCCAGACCCTGTTGGGTTGCAGGTGTCCAAACATGGCCTCGACGCCGCATTGAAAACGGACAAGACCGTTGCTCGAGTCGTGCACATATCCCAGCCGGGGCATAACCAACACCCCCCCGGTCAGGCGGTCATACCCTTTGATGTGGGGTTCATCGAGTTGAGTGAGGCGGTTTCCCCGGTTTTGGAAATGCACTTTGTGCTCCCAGAACCCTCCAAAAACCTCCAACAGCACCCCCGATCCGCTCGACAAGAAGGCCGTCGGAAAAAGACGCCCAGCGGAGAGGGACAAAATCGTGCCCCTTTGTTGGGTGGTTACCAATGCAATGCGGCCTTCATTGTCTATGATGCGCCCGGAAGGGTCGCGCAGGTTGTCCAACAGCCCCGGCTCCCGAACATCAGACCCGGTTTGAAACCGGTAATGCACCCCCCAACGCCATCCAACGGATGAAAGGCGGTATACAGAGAGCCCCACGGTATTGGACAGTCCAAACCGTTCCGACAAAGTGCCGTTTGGCGCCTGTCCTCCAATGTGAATGGCCGCTTGAAATCCGGCGTCAAATGCGTCCGATGTTGGATTGTCTGCGGTTCCTTGAGCCCAAGACATGCCCTGAAGCATGGCCATGACCGCCAGGAGAACCTTTGATTTGACGCTCATTTCAGGGGGATAGACAGTCCGACAGTGAGGTCATTCATCATGGAGCCACCTGTCATTTGTGCGAAAAGGGTCCAATCCTTGTAGGTGTAGCGACCGCCTATGTGCGCAGCGAGTTGGAATCCACCATCAACACTGCCAGAGTAGGCGCCAGGAAGGTTTTGACCCCCTGCCCATTTGAAGCTGTGGGCGAACCATGTCAGCGTCAGGCCCGCAAAAAAGTCAAAGGGCGGCGGTGCCAATTCCACAAAGTGATAATGCCCTTGTGCACCCAAGCCCAAGAACTGATGCCTCCATGAACCAGCTGCCCCACCTTCAGTATAGCTCCTGTAGCTTGCCATCAAGCCGGCTGAAATGTGTTCGTCCAACGACTGCTCCAATTCCACAAAAATGGGCAGTCCGCGGTTGCTCATGCCCAATCCGACATTGACCACGTCAAATCTGTCCAAACTGCTTCCTCCCAGTTGTGCCAACGAGGTGGACGGGGACAGGGCCAAGGCCAACAGCGCGGCGAAGGTTAAGGTCTGTTTGATGCGTTGAATCGCTTTCATTAGTCGGCGTATATACGTATTTAATAGACTAAAAACCGTATATTGTATTTCGGTCGGATATGAATCACCTGAGTATGCCACTGCGTTTTAACCCTTACATCCTCATCAGGCAATTTGCATCTTACTGCTCACCCTTTGGCCGCGGTTCCAAAATTTTGTGTGCGCCGCTGTCTTGGTTACTGTGTCTCGGGATGTGGACGGGAGGTGCATTCGGACAGGTGTACGCCCAAAACACAGCGTCTCTTGACATCGATGTGTTGCTCGAGCCGGGCCAACAGTTCGAGGCGGGTTGGATCATCACATCTCCTCGTTTCAGCTCCAACCTCACATACCCCATGGTGTTCGACGACTTGGGCAACGATGTGTTCAATGAATTGACCCCCTACCAAGGTTTTTGTTTTGAGCACCATCCCGATGGACGGTTGTCTTGGTTTGCTTCCGCAGAAGGGTATTGGGAAGTCCTCGACAGTGCGCTTCAGGTGGCCAGTGTCATCGAATTTCAAGGTGCCAATCCTGATTTCCATGACATGGAATTGCAAGACAACGGAAACGCACTGGTTTTCGGCCAGGAGATTGTGGTGGCCAATGTGGTGGACAGTGTGCCAGATCCAACAGAACCCGATCGCTCTGTGATCGATTGCCTCATTCAGGAGCAGGACAGCATGGGCAATGTGATCTGGTCTTGGAGTGGGTTAGATCACATACCCCCCACTTGGTGCACGCATTGCAACTGGCAGGCCAGCCTATTGGACGCGTATCACCACAATGCTTTTCAAACGTTGGCCAATGGAGACATCCTCTTGTGCCTGCGCAACATGGATTTGGTGGTGAGGATAGACAAAGCAACAGGTGAAATCATCTGGTCATTTGGCGGCCCATTTTCTGATTTTGTCTTGGCCCCTGAAAGCGAAGCGTTTAAGCACCCCCACGATGCGCAGCTGATTGGAGGGAATCACCTGATCCTGTTTGACAATGGCACGGGCAAGCCAGACATGGTGTCGCGAGGAGTGGAATACGCCCTTGATTTTGATTCAGGTGTCGCCACGCAAGTGCAGGAATGGGTCCATCCTGATGGCGCCTATGCCTCTTCTCAAGGCAGCATTCAAAGGCTGCCAGCGGGCGGAACCTTGATCAGCTGGGGGACCGCTGTTTCCGAAGAATTCGGGGGAGGTATGATCACCGAATACACGGCCGAAGGAGCCTTGTCTGGAAGCATTTATTTCCCTGCGAATCACTTTACGTACCGGGCGCGGAAGGTGCCCACAGATGGGTTGCCTCTGAGGCAGGGGTGCCGCGATGATGTGGCTTGTAACTATGACCCATTGGCAGTGTTGGATGGCACGTGTGCCTTTCCGGGGGAGGCTTGTGACGATGGGAATCCTTGCACTGAAAATGACGCGGTGGGCGTCGGGTGTGAGTGCCAAGGAACATGGGTCGATCCTCTGATGACTGCAGGTTGTTCCGACCCTTTGGCGCTCAATTTCGACCCTTGTTTGCCCCCTGATGTGGACCTGGGGACATGTCAATATCAGGTGGAATTCAGGGCGGATGCGACTGCGATGGACAGTTTGCCGGAGGCGGTCACCCTGTTGATTGAAAACAGCGCTTATGCCCTCACGCCAGGAGGCTTTGGAACGTGGACGGGGTCCCTTCTCTTGGGCAATGGAACTTGGAATTACCAGTACATGGCCGACGGTGAGGTTGAACCTGTGCAACGGACCCTTTTGCTGCCCTGGCCCCTTTCCGTTGGTTTGGAAGAACAACGGGGCTGCATTGGCCTTGACACCTCTGTTTGTCCGGGCTGCAATGATCCAGACAATGCGGCATTTAGCCCTTTTGCTGCCGGCGATGAACTGTGTGCTGATGGGGCATTGACAGGCTGTACCGCTGAAGGGGCCGTCAACTACAGTTCAGGGGCCATCTTCGACGACGGAAGTTGTCAATTCACCACTGAATCCAGCTGTCCTCAAGACCTCGATGGCGATGGCATCGTGGGGGTTGCTGATGTTTTGGAGCTCCTGACGTTTTTCGGGAGCTTTTGCCCATGACCTCAGCGGCCATCCGCACCTGGGCCGTCCAGTCTAAAGCCTACGCCGTGTAAGGTGAGCAGCGTCACTTGGGGGTCTGCTTTGAGGATTTTCCTGAGGCGGGTGATGTACACGTCAAGGCTGCGCCCCACAAAATACCCAGAGGCGCCCCACACCATGCGGCAAATCAAGTCGCGCTCTGTGGTACGGCCTGCCCGCTGCAGCAGGATTTTGAGGACATCACCTTCCTTGGGTGTCAGCCGACGCTCCCCACCGCTCCATGCGATTTCATAAGATTCCGGATCATAACGCAAATCGCCAAGGGTGAGAAAGCGGGGCTCGTTCTGGACCTGTTGATTGCGCTTGAGGACCGACCTCAGACGGAGCAGCAGCTCTTCATTGTCAAAGGGCTTGATGATGTAGTCATCGGCGCCACACTTCAGCCCGTGCACGCGGTCTTCGACCCGGTCACGCGCTGTGAGGAGCACAATGGGAAGTTGGGGAGCCATGGTCCTCAAATCTTGGGTCAGTTCAAACCCATCCCGTCCGGGCAGCATCACGTCGAGCAGTGCGAGGTCAAACTGGCCCGCGTGAAAGGTGGGCAAAGCCTCCATGCCGTCCCGCACCAAGGTGGCCTTGAACCCGTCCAGCCGCAGCACATCATGCAGCAGCAACCCCAAGGTGGGGTCGTCTTCGACCAAGAGCACATGGGGGGCGTCTTGACTCATGCTACAGGGGCGGGAAGTTGAACCGAAAAAGTACTGCCCACACCGGGTTCACTGCTGCAGCTCACCTTGCCGCCGTGGGCTTGTACAATGGTGTTCACGTAGTGCAAGCCGAGGCCAAATCCTTTGACGTCGTGTCTGTTGCCGGTTGGAACACGGTGGAACCTTTCGAAGATTCGCGCTTGATGCGCTTTGGGGATGCCCATGCCCTTGTCCTCAACTTGGACCTGCCAGTGGGGCTGGCCTGATCCGACATAGGCGAACCGCACGGTGATCTCTGGTGGCGCATCACCGGCATAGCGAATGGCGTTGTCGAGCAGGTTGCTGAGCACGCCATCAAGGTGGGTGCGGTCGCCAGAGATCGGAGGGTTGGGGCCGAGCGATTCTGGCCAGCTGTTGCGGTCGACTTTCAGCAGGACTTCACCTCCATACAAAGTGATCGAAGGTTGAATGGCAGCGATGCCTTCTTCGACCCATGAGACGGCCCCGAATTCTTCTTTTTGCAGGCCTTGGGTTTGCCCTTCTAAGGTGGCGATTTCCATCACCTTTTCCACTTGTCGGCGCATCCTGCGGTTTTCAGAAAGGATGAGGTCCAAGTACCGGCGTCGCCGCTCGGGATCAGCACCGATGTCCTGCTTTTGAAGCAGCTGCACCCCAGATTCGATGGACGCAATGGGTGTTTTGAACTCGTGCGTCATGTTGTTGATGAAGTCGTCCCGGACTTCCGATAGGCGTTTTTGCTTGAGCACAATGACCACGGTGTAGACAAATGTGCCCAAGACCAACAATTGCAGGAGGCTGGCGATGAGCCAGCGGTCCAACGACATGATCAAGTCGGCGCGGCGTTCGGGAAACCGGATGCCGAAATAGTGGCCGTCGCGATCGAATCGGGGAGAAGGCAGGTTGTCTTCCGGCGCCTGCCCGACCCGACCACCATAGAGTATGCTGTCGCTAAAGCAGTCGTAGATGGCGTATTCAAAATCGGTGGAGAGTGCGGCACCTTCAAAACTCTCGCGCAGCAGCGCTTCGAGGAGAAAAGGGTGGAGTGTGTCGTTGAGGTTGGCGACGAAGTAGTTGGAGGAAGCCTGTTGCACCGGTTCTACCACAGCGCTGTCTCCCCGCATGGATTGTATGCGGCCCACCACTTCAGTCATGGCCGTGACCACCCGGTCGCTGAACTCCCTATCGCTGAGGTCGGCAGCTTGCTGAAGCCACGTCAATTGCAACAAGAGCGTGCCTCCGATAGAGACCAAGCCGGTGAGGATGAGGATGCGAATGCGCTGTCTGGACACGGTTGCAAGTTTAGGGGCATTCCCACATCCGTAGTTCATTCTCAATGGCCAAGGAATTGATGACATTGCCTTAGCTTCGGACCATGGAACGTCCTTGGACATCTTTTGGCGCACGCTCCCGCCATTGCTGCGGAATGGCCCTGAAGGGGGCGCTGTTGCTCTGCGCAACGGCTTCAATTGCAGCACACGCGCAGCAGACCCTGGAATTGGGTGGGCTGTATCAAGGTGAAAACCTGCTGGTTGTCAATGACCCGAGTGCCGATGGTGTCGGGTTTTGTTGCTACGAGGTGAGGGTCAATGGGATGCTGACATCCGACGCGGTCAATTCACATGCTTTCGAAGTGGATTTGGGCGCGCTCGGTTTGACCCTTGGCAAAGGCCTTTCTGTGCGCTTGAAGCACAGAAGTGGATGTGTCCCCAGAGTGCTCAACCCCGAGGTGATCCAGCCCATTCCCGGCTTTCAGTTGGTTTCTTTCGACGCAGCCCCAACAGGCGAAGTCTCATGGGTCACGGTGGACGAGCACGGCCGCATGCCGTTTGTCCTTCAGCAGTTCAAGTGGGGAAAGTGGGTGGATGTCGTTCGGCTTGACGGCCGAGGTGGACCTGGCGAAAGGGCCTATTCCACAGTGATTCAGCCCATTCAGGGCGAAAACTTGCTGCGGTTGACACACCTCGCGCCCGATGGAACCTTGGAAGTGAAAGGGGAGGCCATGTTCGAAGGCGATGTGCCTGAGGTGACCATGACCTACAATGCACGCAATGAGGTGGTGTCCTTCTCGAAGTCGACCCAATACGAGTTTGTCGACGGGTTTGGCACTGTAGTCCTGCGCGGCGTGGGAAACCAAGCGACATTGCGCTATCTTTCCCGTGGCGATTACTTCGTCAATTTCGGCGCTGGGACTGAGGTCCTAAAAAAGCGCTGAATCTGCAAGGAGTACAATTCCTTGCTGAAAAGCAGCAAACATGCCTGAACCCATTGCCACAGCCCACCAGGGGTTGACCTATAACAGCCAGAGGCCAGACATCGCGATTCCGGAATACGGACGCGTTGTGCACGAGTTGATCGCACACTGCGTCACCATTGAGGACCGTGAAGAGCGCAACAAATGCGCGGCGGCCATTGTGAGCGTCATGCGCACCCTCGTTCCAGGCTCCAAAGAGATGTCAGACCACGAGGAAAAGCTCTGGGGACATTTGCATGTTATGGCCCATTGGAAACTGGACATCGATGGTCCTTTCCCCCCGCCTGCCAAGCCAGAAGAAGATCCCGGGCCAGAGCGTTTGAGCTATACCCAAATCGGCAAGCGTCCTTCGTTCTACGGCAGGCTCGTGGAGGAATTGATCGAAAAGGCCAAAGCCATGCCTGAGGGTGAGGAGCGCAACGCGCTGTCGATGATGATCGCCAATTTGCTCAAGCGCCAATACCTCACCTGGAACAAAGGGGCGGTCGAGGATCCGCTGATTCGCGCACAGCTGCGCGAGATGTCAGGTGGCGCATTGGATGTGCCTGCCGAAGTGGAATTGGTGTCTTCGAGCGAGATACTGAAGAGCAAGCGCAAAACGTCCAACAATTTCCGCAGCCGCGGAGGTGGCGGCAAGCGCAAGCGTTGATTTTGATTTCTGTACAAGGTCCCGGTTGCCTTGTCGAAAACAACTGAGCCGACCCCTCGGGAGGTTCAAGGTGTGGCCCAAATTGAAGGCCAAACCAATCAACCGTCATGGGCACTTTTGTCATCGAAGGGGGGCATCCCCTCAATGGATCCATTACCCCTCAAGGCGCTAAGAATGAGGCACTCCAAGTGGTGTGTGCCGTTCTGCTGACCTCTGAGCCTGTTACCATTTCCAATTTGCCAGACATCGTGGATGTCAACAGGTTGATTGACCTGCTGTCCTCCATGGGCGTGAAGGTGCAGAAGATGGACGCGGGATCGTTCAAGTTTCAGGCTGATGATGTGGACCTTGGCTACCTCGAAGGGGCTGAGTTCCGCCAGAAGGGAGGTGGATTGAGGGGAAGTGTGATGATCATGGGCCCCTTGTTGTCCCGTTTCGGAAAGGGATACATCCCCAAACCTGGCGGCGACAAGATTGGCCGCCGGCGCATGGACACGCACTTCATCGGCTTTGAAAACCTGGGGGCAAAATTCCGGTATGATGCAGGCGAGACCTTCTATCGGGCGGAGGCGCCCAATGGGCTCAAGGGCACAGACATGTTGCTCGATGAAGCGTCGGTAACCGGAACAGCCAACATTGTGATGGCGGCCGCATTGGCCAAGGGCACAACCACCATATACAATGCCGCGTGCGAGCCCTACTTGCAGCAACTCTGCAAGATGATCAACCGCATGGGGGGCAAGATTACAGGGGTGGGGTCCAACCTGCTGACCATTGAAGGCGTGGATTCGCTGGGAGGTTGTGAGCACCGTTGTTTGCCCGACATGATCGAGATTGGCAGCTTCATCGGAATGGCGGCCATGACCCGCGGGGAGGTGACCATCAAGGATGTCAGTTGGGACGACCTCGGCCAGATTCCCCGGGTCTTTGAACGGATGGGCATTGGGATTGAACGCAGGGGCCATGACTTGCACGTCCCGGCTCAGGACCACTACGAAATCGACACCTTCATTGACGGCTCCATCTTGACGGTAGCCGATGCGCCATGGCCGGGTTTCACACCAGACCTGCTGTCCATCTTGCTTGTGACAGCCACACAAGCCCGGGGCAGTGTCCTGGTCCACCAAAAAATGTTTGAGAGCCGATTGTTCTTCGTGGACAAGCTCATCGACATGGGGGCCCAAATCATCCTGTGTGATCCCCACCGTGCGACGGTCATCGGACTGGACCAAAAGACCCCTCTGCGCGGGGTCACCATGACATCACCTGACATCCGTGCTGGGGTGTCCTTGCTCATAGCTGCCCTCTCTGCAGAGGGCCGGTCTACCATCCACAACATCGGTCAGATTGACCGCGGTTATCAATACATCGAGCACCGTTTGCGTTCATTGGGTGCACATATAGAACGTTTGGCAGATTGAACGGCCCGAACCTGACGTTCACTCCATAACTTTATAGACATGATGTTGTCCCTACGTCCTTCTCTTTCTGGCGTTGCCTTGATGGCAATGCTCATGGTCACATTTTCTGCGTCGGCCCAAGACCCTCGGATCGGTACCTCCGTCGGAGACTTGGCGCCTGAGCTCGTGCTTCAATCGTTGGAAGGAGACGAAATCAAGCTCAGCGACCTCCGAGGTCAGCTTGTGCTCGTGGATTTTTGGGCCAGCTGGTGCGGCCCCTGCCGCCGAGAGAATCCCAACGTGGTCAATGCGTTCAAGAAATACCGCAAGTCCAAGTTCAAGTCTGCGGACGGTTTTGCCATTGCCAGTGTCTCTTTGGACCGCAAGCAAGAAAGCTGGGAGCGCGCCGTGAAGCAGGATCAACTCGACTGGGACTGGCATGGAAGCGATCTGGCAGGTTGGGAAAGCGAAGCGGCGGCATTGTATGGCGTCAGCAGCATACCCATGAGTTTCCTGTTGGACGAAAACGGGGTGATCGTTGCCAAGAACCTGAGGGGCATGGAGCTCCATATTCAGATTGACCAGCACGTCGAGAGACTCTGACATGATTGGCAGGTTCTGGCCTGCCTCCCTGACAACATTCGCTTTTGCCTGACACGATGTCGGTCAAGTTTGACATGGCATGTGGATTGCGTGGAGCACACCAAATTGCAGTCCCATGATCCAGCAACAGACGAACGAGGAAGAGACCATGCATGCAGGCCATCCTGCGGACCCTGCCGAGGCCGCGGATTCCGATGAGTCCCGTGTTGAAGACCCCCAACAAGGAGAACAAGAAGATCCCGCCAGTGACGCTGCCGGTGAAGCTCCAGAAGACGGGGGTCAGCCAGAGGGTGCTGAAGACATGGCAGAATGGCGCGACAAGTACCTGCGCCTTTATGCTGAATTCGACAATTTCAGGAAGCGTACCATGCGGGAACGCGGTGAATTGGTGCGGAGCGCAGGAAGAGAAGTGACCGAAGCTTTGCTGCCGGTCCTGGACGACTTTGAGCGCGCCATGGCGGCATCAGAGGGTCAGGATTTGGAGCAATTGCGCGAAGGATACCAGTTGATCGGCCAGAAAATGCGCGGCATTTTGGAAGCCCGGGGCCTTCAAAGAATGGAGGCAAAAGGAGCTGAATTCGACACGGATTTACACGAAGCCATCACCCAGATTCCAGCCCCCGAACCGCAGATGGTGGGCAAGGTGGTCGATGTCGTCGAGCCTGGATACAAACTACACGACACCGTACTCCGCTTCGCCAAAGTGGTGGTGGGCCATTGATCGAACACCATGTCGAAGCGCGATTTTTACGAAATCCTTGGCATTGACCGGGGGGCCTCAGAGGCCGACATCAAAAAGGCCTATCGAAAGCTGGCCATCAAGTACCACCCCGATAAGAATCCGGATGACAGCTCGGCTGAGTCGCGGTTCAAGGAGGCTGCAGAAGCCTATGAGGTACTGAGCGATCAGAACAAGCGGGCCAAATATGACCGCTTCGGACATGCAGGTGTTGGGGGCGCAGCCGGCGGTGGCGGTGGCATGAACATGGATGACATCTTCAGCCAGTTCGGAGACATTTTTGGCGGCGGTTTTGGAGATGCTTTTGGCGGCGGCGGAAGCCGTGGGCCGCGCCGCACCAAGGGGTCCAACCTGCGCATCAAAGTGCAGCTGACCCTTGAAGAAATTGCGGAAGGCGTGACCAAAAAGGTCAAGGTTTTCCGATTGGTGCAGGCTGAGGGCGTCGAATACGACACCTGTAAGACCTGCGGTGGCACGGGACAAGTGCGCCGGGTGACCAACACCATTTTGGGCCAGATGCAAACGGCCTCTACCTGCCCTTCTTGCGGCGGTTTGGGCAAAGGCGTCAAGTCCAAGCCCAAGGATGCAGATGAGCATGGCTTGCGCCGTGAAGAGTCCATTGTCGACATTGAAATCCCCGCAGGAGTCGAGGACAGCATGCAGCTCAACCTTCGCGGAAAGGGCAACGCGGCTCCCGCCGGCGGCATTCCTGGTGACATGCACGTGCAAATCCGGGAGCTCGATCACGATCAGTTTACCCGCAATGGGCGCAACCTGCACCTCGACCACCACCTCTCTTTCATAGAAGCGACGCTGGGGGCGAGCGTGGAAATTCCCTTGCTCAGTGGAAAGGCCAAAATCAAGGTCGAGCCGGGAACCCAAGGGGGCAAGATTGTCCGGCTCAAGGGCAAGGGCATGCCTTCTGTGGACAGTTACGGACGCGGAGATTTGCTGGTAAACCTCAATGTGTGGACCCCACAGGAATTGACGGCTGAGGAACGTTCCACTTTGGAAAGTTGGAGGGAAGCCTCGAACTTTCAGCCGTCTCCTGATCCCCGAGAAAAAGGATTCTTTGATCGGGTGCGGGACATGTTCAGCTGATTGATGACCACCGCGCTCTCCATTTCACAACTCGAGAAGTCCTATGGGGCTCAGCGTGTTTTGGATGGGGTTTCTTTCGAAGTTCCCAAAGGGGCCATTGTGGGATTGCTGGGGCCCAATGGGGCAGGGAAGTCCACACTCATCCGGAGCATCATGGGCATCGTGGAGCCGGATGCGGGCCTCATTCAATTGGAAGGCCGTCCTTGGAGCAGGGAAGCGGTGCGCGGTATTGGATATCTACCCGAGGAGCGCGGTTTGTACAAGGACATGCGCGTGGGCGACCAAGCGGTGTACTTTGCCCGTCTGAAGGGCATGGTCAAATCCGACGCTGTGCGTGCCTTGAAGCTGTGGTTTGAAAAGCTCGAAGTCGAAGGGTGGTGGGACAAAAAAGTCACGGACATCTCCAAAGGGATGGCCCAAAAGATCCAGTTCATTTGCACCGTGGTGCACGACCCGGGGCTGTTGATCCTCGATGAACCCCTCAGCGGTTTTGACCCCATCAATGCGCGTCGCATCGTTGACGAGGTGAGGGCGCTGGCCGCGGGCGGAACATCCATCCTCTTGTCTACCCATGACATGCCCAGCGTAGAGCGTCTCTGCGATGAAGTGGTCATGTTAAACGGCGGAAAAGTCGTGCTTTCTGGAGGCGCCGATGCGCTGCGCGAGGAAGGTTGGTCCGGCCAACAGGATGTGGTCTTCAAGGGCAATGACATTGCGTTTACCAATGCGCTGGGTACCCTTGGCCACCTCGACGGGATTTCGGTGGAAGCGACTGAGGGCTTGAGGCGCGCACATGTGAGGCTTCGCGATGGTGTGCGTCCCGGTCAGCTGTTGCATGCTTTGGGCGAAGCAGTGGAGGTGTGTGAATTCGTGAAAATCCGCCCCACCATGGAGTCTTTGTTCATCCAAGCTGTTGAACACACCGCGGCTGAAACTGCAGCGCTGTGATGAGGGGCGGACTCATAGGGGCCGTCATCGCACGGGAGTGGCGCACGAGGGTGGTCAAACGCAGCTTTCTGATCGGGACGCTGCTCATGCCTTTTTTGGCGGTGGGGGTATTGGCGGGCACAGTGCTGCTCACCCAGGCGACCGACACTTCGAATGTGGTCTTGGTGGAAGATGCCCCTGGGCTGATTTCGCGCATTGATTCTGCGAGCGGTCAACAGGTGCCGCGCTGTCCAGGTTGTTTTCCGGAGCGCGAAAAGCTTTCATATCGGTTTACCCGAGAGGCACCCGCCGATAGCGTTTGGCTCAAAGAGGGCATCACCGTACTCGTAGAATACGATGCGGCTGTCCTGCAAAACCATGCGGGCTATTTGGTCTATGACAAGTCGCCGGGCATGACCGCCAAGCGCAACATCGAGCGAGACCTCAGCAAGGCCATGGAGCATGCGCGTGTCCTGGGCAGTACAGCCTTGGATTGGCAAGCCTACCAGCGGCTCAAGTTTGACCTCAAATTGATCGACCGAGAGGCCAACGATGATGGCGCACGAATGGATGGCGGTGGCGAAGAAATCAGAGGGTCTATCGGCTTTTTATTCAGTGCACTGTTGTTCCTGGTGTTGACGGTTTATGGAGGCATGATCCTGCGCAGTGTGGTGGAAGAGAAGTCCAATCGGGTGGTCGAAGTGCTGATTGCAGCCGTTCGTCCCGAAGAACTTCTGCTGGGCAAGGTCATCGGTATGGGAGCCGTGGCATTGACCCAGCTTGTGGCTTGGACTGTGCTCTCCACGGGGGCATTTACAGTGTTTCAATTTGTCTTCGACAGCGGCGCTTTGGGGGCTTCAATTCCAGGACAAGGTGAAGTCCCTACCGACTTGCTCACCGCCATGGCAGAGAATGAATTGACCGCCATTTTGCTGGACATCAATTGGGCGTTGATGGCCATTTCGACCATCGGCTATTTCATCGGAGGTTACCTGCTCTATGGCAGCATTTTTGCCGCCGTTGGAGGTTCGGTTCAATCGGAACAGGAGGGCCAGGGCATGGTGATGGCCGTGCTCATGCCCCTGATGTTCGCTTACATCATCGGCAGCGGTGCCATGGCAAATCCAGAGATGGGAGCGCTCACTTGGCTCAGTTGGTTTCCATTGACATCACCTGTGATCATGCTCGTGCGTGTGGCGGTGGGTGTCGCATGGTGGGAAGTGGTCCTGTCCTGGGTGTTGCTCATGTTGAGTGCAAGACTGGTGTTGGCTCTGGCTGGAAGGGCTTACCGTTATGGGGTGTTGCACACCGGGAAATCCTCGGGTTGGACCCTGTTGCTCCAATGGGTAAGGGGCCATGGAAAGTGAGCCGTGCACCCGCCTTGGGGTGGTGGATTGCGGTACAAACACGTTCACGCTTCACATCGCAGATGCACGAGACGGCGCTTGGGAGACCGTTTTCCGACAGCACCGTTTTGTAAGGCTTGGACTCGACAGTTTTCGCAGTGGGCGCTTGTCTCCCCAACGCGTGAGAAGGGGCCTCGATGTACTGGAGGCTTTTGCGGATACCGCAAAAAATTACAGCGTAGACCGCGTGCGGGCTTTTGGTTGCAGTGCGCTGCGTGACGCCTCCAACGGGCCACAGTTTGTGGCTGCAGCAGCCCACCGAGGATGGCACATCGAGGTGGTCGATGGTCAAGCGGAGGCAGAGTGGATACACCTCGGAGTAAAGGACACCCTGTCCCCAGCGGCACAGGGGCCAAATGCTGCATTGACGGTAGACATTGGTGGGGGAAGTGTGGAGTTGATCCACTGGACCCAAGAACAGATCCTTGGCCGGTGGAGTTTGGATTTGGGGGTGGCCAGGCTCACGGATTGGATCAAGCCCAAGGACCCCTTGAGCCAGCAGGACATATCGTCCATGCGGCGCATTATGGACGGTGCCATTGCGCCGGTCTTGGAATCGGTCAGTGTCCATCCGCCCCACATCTTGGTGGGGACTTCAGGTGCCTTTAATACCCTGATGACCCTCGAAGACCACTCCGCGCCTTGGAAAAACCCAAGGGCAGCAGATGCGTTCGATACAGAGGTTTTAAAAGCCCGTTGTCTGGCTTTGGCAGTGGCTTCTAAAGCGGATTTACACAAAGTCGAGGGCATGCACCCTGACCGCATACCCTACATGAGTGTGGCGTGTGTGCTGATTGACCATCTCCTGAAGAGCTTCAGCTCGATTGCGGAGGTGTACCGTTCTCGGCATACGCTTGCAGAAGGGGCATTGGTGCACGCCGCCACATTGTCGCCCCAAAAGGCTTCATCTGGACTTGACGAAGGGCCAGGTACAGCGGTCTGGGCAGGCTGGCGACCACTGTTGGGTTGAGCTGGGGAGTGGTTCGTGCCGCTGCACAACCGATATTCGCCACATGGCCCGCATCCTCATCATTGACGACGAGCGTCTCATCCGACACGCCCTTCGCGACATCCTCGAATATGAGCAGCATGTGATCGAAGAAGCGGAGGATGGAAGCACTGGACTCAAAGCCTTGCTTACTGGGAAGTTCGATGCGGCGTTTTGCGATGTCAAAATGCCGGGAAAGGATGGCATTGAAGTGGTCGAGGCCCTGGCCTTGAAAGGTGTGGAGACACCGGTCATCATCATGACGGGACACGGTTCGGTGGAGTTGGCTGTGCAAGCGCTCAAGGCAGGGGCCTATGATTTCATCGAAAAGCCCTTGGACCTCAACCGCGTTTTGGTGGCTTTGCGCAATGCGACTGACCGGGAAGAGTTGCGCAAAGAGACCGTGGTCCTGCGCCAGCGCCAGCGCAAAAAAGGGGGAATCGACATGGTTGGACAAAGTCCCGCCCTCGAAGAAATCAGGTCTGTGCTGGCCAAAGTAGCGCCCACCGATGCTCGCGTGTTGATCACCGGAGCCAACGGCACCGGCAAGGAGGTGGTGGCCCGGAAAATCCATGCGATGAGCAATCGGAGTGGGGCCCCTTTTGTAGAGGTGAACTGTGCAGCCATTCCGTCGGAACTCATCGAGTCGGAACTCTTCGGTCACGAGAAAGGCGCATTCACCAGTGCGGTGAAGCAGCGAAAAGGGAGGTTTGAACAGGCCCAAGGCGGGACGCTGTTTCTCGATGAAATAGGTGACATGGCGCTGTCGGCCCAGTCGAAGATGCTGCGGGCTCTACAAGAACGCGTGATCCAGCGCGTTGGCGGGGACAAGAACATCAAGGTCGATGTGCGGGTGCTGGCGGCCACCAACAAAGACCTTTCCACAGAAATCGCAGAGGGGCGTTTTCGCGAGGATCTGTTCCACAGGCTCAACGTGATTCCAATCAAGGTGCCTTTGCTGGCAGAGCGCAGCAGCGATGTCCCCCTGCTGGTGGAGCATTTCTTGGGAGGGGTTTCCGATGAGCTTGGAGTGGGTGCCCCTGTGTTCACAAAGGAGGCCTTGAAGGCCCTCTCCAAGGCCCCTTGGACGGGCAACATCCGGGAGTTGCGCAATGTGGTCGAACGGCTCGTGATCCTTTGTGGGGAAGAAGTGACGGCCGAGGATGTCAAGCGGTACGTCTCGGGCCTCTGATCTCTTGAAAACAAGGCCTTCATCAAGGTCAAGTTGTTGATGAGGAGTTCATTGGAGGCAACCATGTACCATGTACACCGTCTATGTTGCAAGAGCAACCTTCCACCCCATGGATATCAATCAACGCGCTGTACTTATTGTCTTTCTCGGTATGATCGCAGCTTCAGGTGCTGCCCGCCTGTATGACAAAGCGGGTCAACCTTTCTGGCACGCGCTCGTTCCAGGCTTGAATTTGGTCGCTTTGATGCGCATCGTTGGCCGACCAGATGCACATGCTTTGTGGGTATTGGTTCCCGGTGCCAACGTTTATTTCGTGGCGCGCTGGTTCATTGAGCTGGCACAGAGCTTCGGTAAAACCCACTGGATGGACTACGTTTTGGTCGTCCTGTTCAACGCTTTTTACGTTTTGAATTTGGGACTCGCTTACAGCGAAGAATACGAGGGGCCAGTCTACCAAAAGAACGCCAGCACAGCCTTTGCGTAAGCTTCAGCAGGGCCCGCCGGTGAGCGAAGTCCTGCATCCCGTGTTTTAACCTTCAAACAAGGCCTTGGCAGCCGCCAGGGCATCGGCCATGCCCTCGGAGTTTTTGCCTCCCGCAGTGGCAAAGAAGGGCTGTCCTCCTCCTCCGCCTTGAATGTGGCGGGCCAGCTCGCGGATCAATTGTCCCGCGTTCCAGTCTTTCTCTTGGGCCAACTCCTCGGTGATCAAGCAGGTCAACGTCGGCTTACCCCCCGCCTTGCTCCCCAATACAGCGAAGAGCGGCGCGGCCTCGGCCTTGAGTTGAAACGCGATGTCTTTTACTGCTCCTGCATCCAGGGGCACTTCCTTCACGAGCATGCCCGGAGTCCCGGGTCCACCAGGACGTTCGATTTCTGCGATGAGGGTCTTTTTCAAAGCGCCAGCTTGGGCTTTGCGGTGTCCTTCGACTTCTTTCTGTAGGCCTGCCAAATTGGCTTTGAGCTCTTCCACTGCTTTGACGAGGTCCGCCGGCTGCTTCAGGATGTCGCCGGTGCGCCTCAACACATCCCGCTCGGCGGTGATGGCGTCGTAGGCCCGTTGGCCTGTCTCTGCTTCAATCCTGCGAATACCGGCTGCAACAGCGCCTTCTGAAATGATGCGAAACAGACCGATTTCCCCTGTCGCGCCCACATGGGTGCCACCACAGAGTTCGACGCTCGGCCCAAATCCAATCATGCGGACCGTGTCTCCGTATTTCTCTCCGAAGAGCATCATGGCACCTGCCTGCCGCGCCTCTTCGAGGGGGACATTGCGGCGCTCGTCCCGTTCGCGGTTTTCGCGGATGGCGGCGTTTACCCTGCGTTCGACTTCTTGAACTTCTTCGTCGGTCACCTTTTGGAAATGGCTAAAGTCAAAGCGCAAAGCAGCATCCTTGACCAGCGACCCCTTTTGTTCGACATGGGTGCCCAGCACGTCGCGCAGGGCCTCATGAAGCAGGTGGGTGGCCGTGTGATTGAGGGTGGTATCGCGGCGTTTGGTGGTGTCGACATGGGCTTTAAAAGGCCCCTTGAGGTCCGCTGGCAACCGATCGGTGATGTGGAGAATCAGCTCATTTTCCTTGCGCGTGGTCAAGATGGGGGTCTTTTCGCCTCCGGCATGAACCAAGACACCGGAGTCCCCCACTTGTCCACCGCCCTCAGGATAGAACGGAGTGAGGTGAAACACCAATTGATAGCGGGTCTTGTCTTTGACTTTGACCTCGCGGTAGCGGGTGATGCGGACTTCGGCTTCCGTGCGGTCATACCCCACGAATTCTTCGATTTTGTCGTCTTCCAGTACCGTCCAATCTCCGGCATCCATCTTGCCCGCAGCACGGGACCGCTCCTTCTGTTGGGTCAAGGCGGTTTCAAAACCGGCGTGATCGACCTCCACACCTTTCTCTCCGCAAATGAGCGCGGTCAGGTCGATGGGGAAGCCAAAGGTGTCGTACAGCTCAAAGGCGTCTTTTCCCGACAGCGTCTGGCCATTGCCTATGCGCTCGTCGAGCAGGCCGATGCCGTTGTCCAGGGTGCGCAAAAAGCTTTCTTCTTCTTCTCGGATGACCTTTGCTATGAGCCCCTCTTGCTGTCGCAATTCTGGAAAGAAGTCCCCCATTTGCTCGGAGAGCACCGGCACAAGGGCGTGCATAAAGGGGCTGTCGAGTTCGAGGAAGCTGTATCCGTAACGGACTGCACGGCGCAGAATTCGGCGGATGACATAGCCTGCACCAGCGTTGGACGGCAGTTGTCCATCTGCGATGGAAAAAGCCACGGCACGCACGTGGTCGGCGCACACCCGCAATGCCACATTGACCTTGTCATCTCCACCTGTATAGGGCTTGCCAGAGGCTTTCGAAAGCGTTTCAATCAGGGGTTGGAAGACGTCTGTGTCGTAATTGGACTGCTTGCCTTGCAGCACGGCCGCCAGGCGCTCAAAGCCCATGCCCGTGTCGATGTGCTGGGCGGGAAGTGGCTCAAGAGATTGGTCGGCCTTGCGCATGAACTGCATGAAGACCAGGTTCCAAATTTCAATGACCTGGGGGTGGTCTTGGTTCACAAGGTCAGCTCCGGGCACAGCGGCCCGCTCAGCGGCAGAGCGGATGTCGACGTGCACCTCGGAGCACGGTCCGCAGGGCCCCGTCTCGCCCATTTCCCAGAAGTTGTCCTTCTTGTCTGCTTTCAAGATGCGCTCTGCAGGCACGTGCTTGAGCCAAATGTCCATGGCTTCTTGGTCCAAGGGAAGTCCATCCTTGGCGTCGCCCTCAAACACGGTGATGTACAGCCGGTCCTTGTCGATGCCATAACGATCGGTCAACAACTCCCAGGCCCAATCGATGGCCTCTTGCTTGAAATAATCGCCGAACGACCAATTGCCGAGCATCTCAAACATGGTGTGGTGATAGGTGTCCACCCCCACCTCTTCAAGGTCGTTGTGCTTTCCGCTCACGCGGAGGCATTTCTGGGTATCTGCCACACGGGGCGCCTTCGCTGGGCGGTTGCCCAGAAAGACGTCTTTGAACGGATTCATACCCGCATTGGTGAACATCAGGGTCGGGTCGTCCTTGAGGACCATCGGGGCAGAAGGCACGATTTCGTGGGCCTTCTCGCGGAAGAAGTCAAGGAAGGTCTTGCGGATGGCAACGGCGTCCATGGGTCGTATTCAGGAGCGTTGTTCACACGCTCTTGTTCGTGGTGGTGATTGTGAAACCCGCGAATGACGGGGGTTTCCGATTGTGAAAGTAGCAACTTTCCACTACTTTCGCGTTGCTATTTTTCACATGAAGAAGCATCATATCCGTTTTAACAAGGCCCAACTCCGTATGGAAGCAATTCCGTATACGGCCCAGGATTATGTGCTGTGGTTGCTGAAGCGCTGTGTGATGGTGGCGGGCATTGCGGTGGGAGCGGTGATGGTTTTTGACCAGTATTTCGAGAGCCCCAAAGGGCGCCGGCAGCAGCAGCAGATTGCCTTTCTCGAGTCCCAAGTGGCCATGATGGAGGACAAGGTTGAGGGCATGACAGGTGCACTGACAGAGCTGACAGAGCGCGACGAGTCCATCTACAGAAACATCTTCGGCGCCGAGCCATATCCCGAGCACCTCAGGAATCCAGGCATTGGAGGCGCCGACCGGTATCGAGAACTGCGCGGGATGGAGCAGAGCGAGCAGGTGATCCATTTGCGCGAGCAGATCGGCGAATTGGAACGGCGGATGTTGGCCCAAGGCGAGAGCTTCAACCAGTTGATGGAGCTCACGGAGAACCGAGAGGAGTTGCTCAAGAGCATTCCGGCAATCCAGCCTGTGCGAAACAGCGACTTGAAGCGGATGGCCAGCGGCTATGGATACAGGATTCACCCCATCTACAAGGTTCGGAAAATGCACTGGGGTATGGATTTTTCGGCGCCTACGGGCACCGAGATTTTTGCGACTGGAGATGGCGAAGTGGTGGAAGTGAAGAAGAAATACAACGGATACGGTCACCACGTGAGGATCAGGCACGGGTTCGGATACGAAACTTTGTACGCGCACATGTCCAAAATTTTGGTGCGTCGGGGCCAACGCTTGGAGCGCGGCGAAGTCATCGGACTCGTGGGGTCTACAGGCACCTCAGTGGCGCCACACCTTCATTACGAGGTGTTTAAGGAAGGGAAGCGGGTCAATCCAGCCCACTATTATTTCAACGACTTGTCGCCTGAGCAATACGAGCAGTTGCTCGATGCGTCAGAAAATGCGAACCAAAGCTTCGACTGATTTCTCGGTTTTTTTGGTGCGGCACATTGGCTTGCGCATCTTGCAAAGCCATGGCAACCAAGCGGTATTGGACAATTTCGGAAGTCGCCGGTAAATTCGGGGTCAATCAGTCCCTGCTTCGCTATTGGGAGAAGGAGTTTCCTGCCTTGGACCCCAAAAAGCAGGGGAGCGGAAAGCGCGCTTACACCGTCAAAGACATCGAAATCATTGCGGTCTTGCACGACCTCCTCAAAGAGAAAGGCTATACCATCGACGGCGCCAAGCGCCAATTGCGCCAGGCCTTACAGGAGCGTCAGCGGATGGAAGAACTCAAAAACCGCCTCGAACACGCCAGGGAGGAGCTGCTGAGCATGGCCAAGGACTTAGATCCAAAGGACTGACGTTTAGAGGACAGCGTCCTTCACCAAGTATTCCTGTACGTATTCGGTCACACCTGCTTCGAGCGAAGTCATGTCCCGATCGTATCCGATGCTGCGCAGTTTGCTGAGGTCTGCCTCAGTGAAGTACTGGTAGGTGTCCCGTATGTCTTCGGGGGTATCAATGAAGCCGATGTTGTGCGGTGCACTGATGGCGTCAAAAGTGGCCCGTGTGAGGTCCAAGAAAGACCGCGCTTTGCCCGATCCGAGGTTGTACAGGCCACTGTCCTTGCGGTGGTGCATGAGCCATTGGCAAACGTCGACCACATCACGCACGTAAACGAAGTCGCGGAGCTGCTCTCCATCGGCGTAACCGTCTCGGTGGCTGCGAAACAACTTCATGCCTCCAGTCGCCCGGACTTGGTTAAAGGCATGAAAGACGACGGAGGCCATCCTGCCTTTGTGATACTCACCAGGCCCATAAACGTTGAAGAACTTCAGTCCCGCCCAGAAATAGGGAGCGCGTCCGGCTTCTGCTTCTCCCAAGGCCCACAGGTCGAATTGCTGCTTGCTGTCGCCATAGGGGTTCAAAGGTTTGAGGTGCCCGACACCGGCGTGGTCGTCGGAGTAGCCGTGCTCTCCACCCCCATAGGTGGCGGCGCTTGAAGCATAGACCATGGGCAAACCGAATTCGTGACACAGGCGCCAGATTTCTTGGCTGTAGGACAGGTTCAATTGATCAAAAATGCCGCGGTCTTGCTCTGTGGTATCTGTCCTTGCACCCAAGTGAAATACAAATTGCACTTGACCTTCGTTGGCGCGCAGCCATTGCGGGAAGTCTTGACGGTCGATGCGCGCGACACATGGGCGGTGCTCGTGGTTGCGCGCCTTGTCAGGCCTGGCTTTGAAGTCGTCCACCAGGACAATGTCATTGAATCCATCCGCATGAAGACGGGCCACAAGTGCACTTCCAATGAACCCAGCGGCCCCTGTAATGGTAATCATGGTGCGAAGGTACTTTCGCGCCCCACGCTATGAAATACGTTTACGTCACCCGCCGCGCCCGATTCAATGCTGCCCACAAACTGTGGAACGACAATTGGTCTGAGGAGCAAAACTTGGCCACTTTCGGAAAGTGCGCAAACCCCAACTGGCACGGCCACAACTACGAGTTGCACGTGACCATCAAAGGGATACCCGCTGAAGACACGGGCTATTGCATGGACCTCAAGGATTTGCGGGACATCATCAAAGAGCGGGTGGAGGAGCCCTTGGACCACCGCAACCTGAACATGGATGTGCCTTGGATGAAGGGTGTATTGACTTCGACAGAGAATTTGATCATGGCGATTTGGGAGCAGATGGAGGAGGCGATCAGCGAATTGGGTTGTCAGCTGCACCACATCCGTTTGTACGAGACAGAAAACAACTACGCGGACTACTACGGGGGCGAGTAAGGCGTTCCTCAGACGTAACTTGCGGGCCATGCCGCTGTACCGAAGAGAGGACATTTATGACGAGCGCGCCATTGCAGACATGGCGGCGCATTATCGGGCCATTTTGACCGCCACAGGCGAAAATCCAGACCGCGAAGGTTTGCAGAAGACACCTGAGCGAGCCGCCAAGGCTTTGGCCTTTTTGACCCAAGGCATGGGCCAAGATCCCGCCGCCATTTTGCGCTCGGCTGTGTTCCACGAAGACTGTGAAGAGATGGTCATCGTGCGGGACATTGAGGTGTTTTCGCTGTGCGAGCACCACATGCTGCCGTTTTTGGGCAAAGCCCACGTGGCCTATCTGCCCCAAGGCCGCATTACCGGATTGAGTAAAATCCCCCGGGTCGTGGATGTATTTGCCCGCCGCCTGCAAGTCCAAGAGAGGCTGACCCGCCAGATCAGGGATTGCATCCAAGATACCCTCGAGCCCAAGGGGGTGGCTGTCGTCATAGAGGCGCGACACCTGTGCATGCAAATGCGGGGTGTGGAAAAGCAGCACAGCCTCACGACAACCAGTGCTTTTACCGGATCATTTCTGAATGATTCCAAAACGCGCAAGGAATTCATGCGATTGATCGACACCAAGGGCGCCTGATTCCATCGGAATTGCGCAATTTGCGCCCATGTCGAATCAAGACCCTCCCCGCATTTTTGGTGGGAACAACAATACTTCCGGTTTTTCTGGCACCGCTCCCATCGTTTCCGATGAGCGCGCCTTCATGAATGGCGTCTTCGGCTGGATGGCAGGTGGATTGGCCATCACGGCGGCTATGGCCTGGTATTTTGCCAGCAGTGGTGCCATCACCATGCTCTACAATGAAATGGGGGGCATGAGCATGTTGGGATGGGTGGTTACCCTGGCTCCCCTCGGCTTCATCTTGGCCATGAACTTTGGATTGCAGCGGCTCAGCGCCGCTTCCCTCGCGATGTTGTTTGTGGCCTTTAGCGCCACCATGGGGGCATCGCTGAGCAGTGTCTTCATCGTGTACAGCATGGGCAGCCTCGCGCAGGTCTTTGGCATCACCGCGGGGACTTTCCTTGTGATGTCCATCATCGGGTACACCACTTCCACAGACCTCAGCCGTTTCGGCAGCATTTTGATGATGGCCGTTGTGGGCATCTTGATCGCCATGGTGGTCAATTGGTTCTTGGGATCATCGGCCTTGGACTTCGGCATTTCCGTGTTGGGCGTATTGATCTTTACAGGCCTCATCGCCTATGATACCCAGAAGCTGAAGCGGATTGCTGCAGGGGTCGAATACGGCAGCGAGCACGGCAAGAAGCTGGCCCTGCTGGGCGCCACGAGCCTCTACCTCGATTTCATCAACCTCTTTCTCTTTTTGTTGCGCCTGCTGGGGCGCCGAGATTGATTCCGAAATAATCTTCATTGAAAAAGGCGGCCCGATAAGGCCGCCTTTTTCATGCACTGAAGATGCTGGATCAGCGAACCATCAACCTTTGGGACCAGGTGCCCCGGCCCTCGAGTTCGAGGTGGAGAACGTAGGCGCCCGCAGGCAGTGGAGCTGCATCCAAGAAGTACTTGGACAGACCGCTGGGCAGCTGGCCTTCAAACAGCTTGGAAATCAACCGTCCTGAAGCATCCCGCAGGACCAACCGGCCTGTAGCAGCAGCTTGGAGCTCTACGGGCACACACGTGATGGCCGATGCCGGGTTGGGGAAAGCGGGTTGAAAGCCAGCAAAGGTGGGGGTACCATCGGTGCTGTTGACCACGGTCTCACCGACGCGGAATTGCCAATATCCTTCGGGAGCAGGCATCGGGCGGTCCTGGGTTTTGCCACTGACCGAAGTGCCTTCTACATAATACTGCACCAAGGTGCCTTCAGGCTGCGCTGGAATGGCTGCGTTCCACATGTCGTCCATTCCGGCCGTCATGGATACTTCGTTGTAGGCTGTCTCCCCAGCGACCCTCCAAAAGAGCTTGGCATTGTCGATGCCAGAGCGGTGCTGAACCAAGGCCTCGACAGGGTAGGGGTTGACGGTGTCTTCCGTGTCATCCAGCGGCTGGTGGCTGATGAGCAAGGGGTCTTCGACACCGACGCTGTGGGTGATGCAGTGGATGGCGCCGCTGGCCGAAATGATCTGGTTGCAATCGATGCCCACCACATTGTACCCTGGCAATGCAGCTTCATAGATGCCAATGGCGGTGGTGTCGTACTCCTGGTAGTAGGTGGGAAGCAGGATGGTGTTGTTGACGAACACCGAGTTGGTGTAGGTCATGTAGTCACCACCTTCGTCCGGGAAGCCTCCGCCCCAACCGGGCTCGGGTGGAGAGGGGATGCGGACCACCTCGAAGGGGGTGCCCCATTTGCTGGTGTAGTTGGACAACACGTATTCGAGGTTGGCCTCGATTTGCGGGCCGTCGGCCAGTCCGGCAGGGTACTCCGCCATCAAGATGGTTTCCTCATCGAGCAACTTCATGTGCATGTCGATGTGGTGGATGCCATCAAACGGCAGGTTCTCCATCCGAACGTAGGTATGCAAACCCATGAAGTCGGCCAGGATGTTTTCGATGTCCTCATCGCTTTGGTCGGGGAACTGGGTGCCCCACCAGGTGGGTCCACCTGAGTTTTCGTCCCCGATGAGGTTGGACGCAAAGCCCATGCCGAAGCCATCGCTCATGAAGTTGCCGCCTGTGTTCATCAGGTCGTAGGGTTCGGCGGTGGTCTCATAGAGGTCGATGCCCATGTGGTCGGCGATGACCTGCGGGGCGACATCGTCATCGGGGCGGGGGCGGTTGTACAGCCAGTCCACGATGATGCGGTCATCGACGCCATTGCCGTAGACCGTGTTCGGACCGTAGTCGCGGATCCAGACCGTGTTGAGGGGCACTTCCAACAGGGTGATGTTGTCCATGGTTGCGGCCGCACCTCCGTTGTTGTTGGAGGTGATGTAGTTCTCGACATAGCCGGCGTCTTCTGTCAAGACGATGACTTCGCATTCTTGTGCGGCATTGACCACAATTTGCTTTTCAATGGCGCTGTAACCTTCCCAGCCCACGCAGAGGATCTCAATCTCCTCCCACTCTGCCATGGTGCGCAGGTTGTCGAATTCTGGCGGTGTGGTTTCTCCCCTGGACACCAGATGTGGATAGGGGTTGGCTTCGTAGAAAGCCGCCTCTCGCGGATCGATGCCGTGGGAGAGGGGGGTGTCGAACCGTTGGGCTGAAGCGGAGCAGGCCATCAGCCCAGCCAATGCGGCAAGGGCGATACGCAGCGTGGGGAAGTAATCTCGGAGGTACATGTTTGCAGGTTTCGAGGCAGAAAGTTAACGCGGTCCCAAAAGAAAAGGTGGCCCAAGGACACAAGATCCAAGGGCCACCTCTTTTTGGGGGATGTGTGGATTACAGCCGGAACATCACGGGAAGCGTGATGGTGGTGGCAATCGCTTCTCCTTCCTTGGTGGCAGGAGTCCAGTTTGGCATCGCCATTGCAGCGGCCACAGCCGCACTGTCCAAGGCGGGGTGCAAGGACTCGATAACGTGGGCGTTGGTCACCGCCCCATTTTCTGCAATGGTGAATTCGACAAAGACTTTGCCTTCTACGCCGTCAGCCCTTGCGGATTCGGGATAGGTCACTTCTCCAGCAATGAAACTCATGACTTCGGCAGCACCGCCTGGGAATTCGGCTGAGACCACCTCAGAGGTGGTGTCCAGGACGTCGTCTTGAGCGGGCTCTGCTTCTGCGCCGCCAGCGCAGCTGACGAGCGAGGCGGTAAACATCGCACCAGCAACGATGCTGGTGAGGGAACGGGTGAATTGAATCATGGGCCGAAATTAAGTGAATCACAGCGCATTGCGGAGGTTCAACAAGACTTCCTGAACAGCATCTGCATCCACAGTGTGTCCACCGGAAAACGTGTGGTGGGTCACCTGTTGGGCCTGACCACCACAATCCAACCATTCTTGCATGGAGGAACGAAACCCGGATTCAGCATCCAAAATGTACGGGTCCTCTGTTCCGGCAATGAGGTGCAGGCGCGGGGCGTCCACAAAAGCCTGTTCGCCCTTGGGCAGGTCAGGAGGAAGGACGCCACTGTGGGCAACAACGCCATGCCAGGAGTGGATTGGCCTTTGGCCCAATGCCAGCCACCGCATTGCCGTAGCCACGCCTTGAGAGAACCCCAGCAGCACCTGACGCCCTCTGGGCTCACCTCCGTCAATCTGCGCGCGCAAAGCATCCAGAAAGGCCACGTAGTCCGCGATGTCCGACAGCCGGTCTTCTTTGGTCATCCAGCTTGCCCCGACCCGGCCAGAGGTCCCTTTGAGGTAGAACCGGTGTCCGCCTTCTGGAGCCACAATGTGCCAACCTTCATCTGCCGCATGCTGGAACTTGCGCACAAAGAATTCTGCCAGCTGCCCATAGCCGTGCAAGACATACAACGTGCCCACGGCTTCTGCTGGCGGGGGGCCAGCGGTCCAGAAGCGCGCAGTGCGGGGTGTGACAAAACCGTGGGCTTCTGCCGACATTACCAATTGAGGTTTAATTCGGCTGAACCGAAGGCAGGGCAGAACACGGAGTCTACAAAGAGGCCATCGGGTTGCCCGATCAAAGCCACATCAAGGTCGGCGCCATAGGTCATCCAATGGTCGCCGTACATCAGGCACTGCCACGTTGTATCGGCACCGATTCCTTCGAGCACAACCTGATCGGTGGGGCAGCAGTCGCATGCGAAGTCTTCCCCCAAATTGAAACGGACATTGTCTGTGGAGTCTTCCGGGGCAACACTGGCGAGCTGAACGTGCAGGGTGCAAACGGCATACAGTCCCACCGTCAAGTCAAAAGGCGTGTTGGGGTAAAGGTCCTCCGGGTCCAAGGTGCCGGCGGCCGGAAAGTGGTCTTGGGCCACTGCGGTCCAACGCAAACTGTAGCTGCTCTTTCGAGGGAAGGTCACCTCAAACGCCCCAAGATCATCTGATGTTGATTCCCCAATGACAGTTTCGGCTTGGAGTGCACCGTCTTGAACCGAACGCTCGAAAAGTGCAAAGTCGCACCCGTCCAAAGGCGATTGGAAAGGCAACGTCTGGGCTTGTCCCACTATGCGCAGGTCCATGCCTCCATTGTTGCGCTCACAGCCCAATAGCAAAAAGGGCAGCACCCACCATATCCCCCGATTGATCATTTGATGATTTCCAGTTTGGCAAATTTCAGCAAGAGTTGCTTTTGTCCAGCCGAAGGGAAGAAGACGGTGGCCTTGACATTGGGGGCATTTCCTTCCAGCTTGAGCACCTTGCCCTTGCCAAATCGGACGTGTTTGACTTCAGTGCCAGGCTGGATTTCACCCGTGTCCGCGGAAGGAGGTGCAGCGGGACCGCCATCTTTGACTTTGCGCATGCCGGGCCGAGGCGGGGCGCTTGCGGCAGGGGCGCTGGATGCGGGTTTGCGTCCAGATGGCATGGGTTTATAAAAGGAGTTGCGGGCCGAATTGAAGTCAAAGGGCTCAGAACGACGGGCATCCACCCTGGGCAGGTTCAAGTAGCGTTCATCGACCTCTTCGATAAATCTGGACGGCTCATTCTGTTGGAGTTGACCCCAGCGGTAGCGCGTAATGGCATAACTCAGGGTCGCTTTCTTTTCGGCCCGGGTGAGGGCCACATAAAAAAGCCGCCGTTCCTCCTCGAGCTCCTCGCGGGTATTCAAAGCCATCTGGCTGGGAAAGAGGTTTTCTTCAAGTCCTACGATGTACACATGGGGGAATTCCAAGCCCTTGGCAGCGTGGATGGTCATCATGGAGACTTTGTTGTCATCGCCGTCGTCTTGGTCCGCATCGGTCAACAGCGCAACATCCACGAGGAAATCGGCCATGGTGTTCACAGTGTCCGGGTTGGCGGGATCCACTTGATCTGAGAACTCCTTCATTCCCGCGAGCAATTCCTCCACGTTTTCGTAACGGGCCACACCCTCGGGTGTTTTGTCCTTGTGCAAGTCCCTGAGCAATCCTGTGTGCTGCGCGATGTGGTGACCGAGGTCAAAGGCCGTGGCCGTCTCCAATTTGGTTGCAAAGCCCTCGATCATGGTGGCGAAGTCTTGGAGTTTGCCCCATGCAGCGCCTTTGAGGTCGTCGGGTTTGCGGAGTGGGTCTCTGACGACCTCCCACAAGGCGCACTCGTGATGGGACGCCGCTACCGTCAAACGGTCCATGGTCGTCTTTCCAATGCCACGGGCCGGGTAATTGACCACGCGCTTGAAGCCTTCGTCGTCGGTTGGATTGGCCACCAATCGGAAATAAGAGATCAGGTCTTTGATTTCCTTGCGCTGATAAAAGCTCAAGCCCCCATAAATGCGGTAGGGAACGTTGCGCTTGCGAAGTTGCTCCTCGAAGGCACGGCTTTGGGCATTCGTGCGGTAGAGGATGGCGAAATCTTTGTTGTCGGCCTGCTCTCGGGTGCGGGTCGTCATGATGGCGTCGGCCACAAAACTTCCCTCATCGTTGTCGCTCAGTGCGCGGTGCACATCGATTTTGTCGCCTTCGTCGTTGCCGGTCCAGACATCCTTTTGGATTTGGTCTTGGTTTTTGGCAATGACGGTATTGGCTGCCTCCACGATGTTCTTGGTGCTGCGGTAGTTCTGTTCAAGCTTATAGACCACACAATCGGGGTAGTCCCGTTTGAAGTTCAAGATGTTTTGGATGTTGGCTCCGCGAAAGCTGTAAATGCTCTGCGCATCATCCCCTACAACACAGACGTTCTCCCGCGCTGCCCCGAGCTGGCGGATGATCATGTACTGGGCGAAGTTGGTGTCCTGATACTCGTCGACCAAAATGAAGCCAAACTTCTGCTGGTACTTATGTAGAAGGTCTGGAAAATCCCGAAGAAGAACGTTGGTCTTGAACAACAGGTCGTCGAAGTCCATGGCACCTGAGCGCTTGAGCCGCGCATCATAGCCCGCATAAATTTCTGCGATTCTCGGCCGGCCGGCCTGGTGGTCTTCACCTGTGATGTCCGGATTTTGTGCGTAATCGGCAGGGCCGATCAAGTTGTTTTTGGCACCGGAAATTCGGTTGTGGATGGAGTTGGGCTTGTACAATTTGTCGTCGAGGCCCAACCCCTTGATGACGTCTTTGAGGACACTGCGGCTGTCTTGAGTATCGTAGATGGTAAAGTTGGACGGGTAGTTCATGCGCTCGCTTTCGATGCGCAGGATGCGGGCGAAGACACTGTGAAAGGTGCCCATCCATATGTTGCGGGCTTCTGAATCCCCCACAATGCGGCCAATGCGATTTTTCATCTCCCGGGCCGCCTTGTTGGTAAACGTGAGCGACAAGATGGAGAATGGATCCACCCCTTGGTCGATGAGGTGGGCGATGCGGTGCGTCAATACCCGGGTCTTCCCGGAACCTGCTCCCGCGACGACCATCATCGGTCCTTCTACTTGTCCTGCAGCGGCCTTTTGCGCCTCATTCAATCCTTCCAACATCTCCATTATTCAAATGTAGCGGGATTGGCTTCCAACACATTGCCGCTTTCCACGTCATGAAGTGAAATGAACTACACAATTCAGTGTTGGAATTCCCGGCATTTCCCGTAGTTTTGCACCCCCGTTGAAAAATGGGGCAGTGGGCTATTTGTCCCTGAATGATTGAAAACGACGCCATTAACAAGCAATGCCGACGATCCAACAGTTGATCCGCAAAGGCCGTACGGACAAGGTGTATACCTCCAAGTCCGCAGCCCTCGACTCATGTCCCCAAAGGAGGGGCGTGTGCGTCCGGGTCTACACGACCACGCCCAAGAAGCCGAATTCCGCAATGCGTAAGGTTGCCCGTGTGCGCCTCACCAACGGAAATGAGGTCAATGCCTATATCGGTGGAGAAGGCCACAACCTCCAAGAGCACAGCATTGTGCTGGTTCGCGGAGGACGTGTGAAAGACTTGCCGGGTGTCCGTTACCACATTGTTCGTGGTGCATTGGATACCGCAGGAGTAGAAGGCCGCAACCAGCGCCGCTCCAAGTACGGAACCAAGCGACCTAAGAAGTAATCTGCCATGCGCCGTAGACAAGCAAAAAAGCATCCGCTGATCCCGGATCCGAGGTTCAACGATACCGACGTCACGTACTTCGTGAACAACCTCATGCTCCAAGGCAAGAAGAGCACTGCCTTTGACATTTTCTATACCGCCATTGACAAAGTCACTGAGCGCACAGGAGAAGATGGCCTGGAGCAATGGAAGACAGCAGTAGATGCTGTTACCCCTAATGTGGAGGTGCGCAGCCGCCGTGTTGGTGGAGCGACCTTTCAGATTCCGCATCCGATCCGTGACAGCCGCAAGCGCAGTATGGCGGTGAAGTGGATCATCAGCTACGCACGACTTCGCAACGAAAAAACAATGGCAGACCGCCTCGCGGCCGAAATCATTGCAGCCAATAAAGGAGAGGGAGCCACTTTCAAAAAGAAGGAAGACACCCACCGGATGGCTGAGGCGAACAAGGCGTTCTCCCACTTCCGTTTCTGACCCCGACCCACCACCACACCACCTCCGAAATCATGTCCAAAAGGGACCTCAATTTCACGCGCAACATTGGCATTATGGCCCACGTCGACGCTGGCAAGACCACCACGACGGAGCGCATTTTGTACTATACCGGCATTTCTCACAAGATTGGTGAGGTGCACGATGGTGCAGCCACCATGGACTGGATGGAGCAGGAGCAAGAGCGCGGCATCACGATTACATCGGCCGCCACTACTTGTTTTTGGCAGTTCGAGGATCAGGATTACCGGATCAACATCATTGACACCCCAGGTCACGTGGACTTCACTGTAGAGGTGGAGCGTTCGCTGCGGGTGCTCGACGGTGCGGTTGGCCTCTTTTGCGCTGTTTCAGGCGTAGAGCCACAGTCCGAGACCAACTGGGGTCTGGCAGACAAGTACAAGGTGCCCCGCATCGGTTTCGTCAACAAGATGGACCGTTCAGGTGCGGACTTCTTCAATGTGCTCGAGCAGATTCGCGAGATGTTGGGTGCCAACCCTGTCCCGCTGCAAGTTCCCATCGGAGCAGAAGACGACTTCACGGGTGTAGTGGACTTGCTGACCGGCAAGGCCATGGTCTGGAATGAAGACGACAAGGGCATGACGTTCACTGAAATCCCCGTTCCCGCGGATTTGGTCGACGTCGTTGAAGAATACCGCGGTAAGCTCGTCGAAGCTGTTGCTGAACAGGACGACACCTTGATGGAGAAGTATTTCGAGGACCCTGACAGCATCACTGAGGCTGAGATGGTTTCTGCGATCCGCAAGGCGACCATCGCGATGGACATCACCCCCATGATGTGCGGAAGTGCATTCAAGAACAAGGGTGTGCAGACCATGCTGGACGGTGTGATGCGCTACCTCCCCTCACCATACGACATCGGTGACATTGTGGGTATGAACCCGGACAATGAGGAGGAGCAGGTGGTTCGCCACAGCGATCCGGAGGAGCCATTCTCAGGTTTGGCGTTCAAAATTGCGACAGACCCCTTCGTTGGCCGTTTGTGCTTCGTTCGCGCTTACTCCGGAACCCTTCCTGCTGGCTCTTACGTGAAGAACACCCGTTCTGACAAAAAGGAGCGGATCAGCCGCATCTTCCAGATGCACTCCAACAAGCAGAACCCCATCGATCAGCTCGAAGCTGGAGACATCGGTGCTGTTGTTGGATTCAAGGACATCCGTACAGGTGACACCTTGTGTTCCGAAGGACATCCCATCACTTTGGAGAGCATGACGTTCCCCGACCCGGTAATCGGTATTGCCATTGAGCCCAAGTCTCAGGCAGACATCGATAAGTTGGGCAACGGCCTTGCCAAGCTCTCCGAAGAGGACCCCACCTTCCGTGTTCACACGGATGAGGACAGTGGTCAAACTGTAATCTCAGGTATGGGTGAGCTGCACCTCGACGTTCTCGTAGACCGTTTGCGTCGTGAGTTCAAAGTGGAGTGCAACCAGGGTCAGCCTCAAGTGGCATACAAAGAGGCCATCTTCGGTGAGGTTCGTCACCGCGAGGTTTACAAAAAGCAGTCAGGTGGTCGCGGTAAGTTCGCCGACATCATCATCAACATTGGACCATCACCTACTCCAGAGGAGGAAGGATTGGTGTTCAAGAACTCTGTGAAGGGCGGTAACGTCCCCAAGGAGTTCATTCCTTCTGTCGAGAAGGGATTCAAGGATGCCATGGTGACGGGTGTACTCGCTGGTTACCCCATGGACAGCATGTCGGTTGAACTGCTCGACGGATCATTCCACGCTGTTGACTCTGACCAACTCTCATTTGAGCTGGCAGCGAAAATGGCATACCGCAACGCCATGAAGGGTTGCGACCCTAAGATTCTTGAGCCTATCATGGCCTTGGAGGTTCGCACTCCAGAGGCCAATATGGGTGATGTCATTGGCGACTTGAACAAGCGCCGTGGCATGGTGGAAGGCACCGACGAGCGCGGTGGCAAGACCGTCATTAAGGCAAAAGTCCCCTTGAGTGAAATGTTTGGATATGTGACGGACCTGCGCACGCTGACCTCTGGTCGTGCCGACAGCAGCATGACGTTCAGTCACTACGCTCAAGCCCCGAACAACGTGGCCGAGGCTGTTATCGCAGAAGCCCAAGGCAAGTAATCAGATCATCAGATGGCCCAGAAGATTCGCATCAAGCTGAAGAGCTACGACCACAACCTGGTCGACAAGTCCGCCGAGAAGATCGTCAAGACGGTCAAATCGACCGGAGCTGTCGTCAGTGGTCCCATCCCGCTGCCTACGCACCAGCGCATCTATACCGTGTTGCGCTCGCCGCACGTAAACAAGAAGTCGCGTGAACAATTTGAGTTGAGTGCCTACAAGCGCTTGCTCGATATCTACAGCAATTCTTCCGCTACGGTCGACGCATTGATGCGCCTCGAGTTGCCGAGCGGTGTTGAAGTTGAAATCAAAGTCTGACGGATATGCCCGGATTGATTGGAAAGAAAGTTGGTATGACCAGCATGTACAGTGAGGAGGGCAAGAACCTTCCCTGCACTGTGCTTGAAGTGGGACCCTGTGTGGTCACCCAGGTCAAGACCGCAGACAAGGACGGCTATGACGCTGTGCAGGTGGGATTCGGTGACCGCAAGGACAACCGGACCTCAAAGGCTATGGCAGGTCATTTCAAAAAAGCCAAGGTCAACGCCAAGCAGCACCTCGCTGAGTTTGCTGGCTATGGACAGGACTACAACCCCGGAGACGAGGTGAAGCTTGAGGATGTTTTCGAAGAAGGCGAATTCGTCTCCGTCGTAGGCACCAGCAAGGGCCGCGGCTTCCAAGGCGTTGTACGCAGGCACGGCTTTGCTGGTGTGGGTCAAGCGACCCACGGTCAGCACAACCGTATGCGTGCTCCTGGATCGATTGGTGCTGCATCGACCCCAGCCCGTGTCTACAAAGGCATGCGCATGGCTGGTCAGATGGGCAACGGTCAGGTCACGGTTGAGAACCTCCAGGTCTTGAAGATCATGTCCGAAGAAGGACTCATCGTTGTTAAGGGTGCCGTTCCTGGTCACAAGGGAGCCACTGTCATCGTTCGCAAGCCTCAAGGATAAAGCCATGAAAGTCGACGTATACAACCTCGAAGGCAAGAAGACCTCGAAAGCTGACCTCAGCGACGACGTCTTCGCTATTGAGCCCAACGATCACGCGATCTACTTGGACGTCAAGCGTTATCTCGCTGCCCAGCGTCAGGGAACGCACAAGACCAAAGAGCGCGCTGAGATTCAGGGCTCAACCAAGAAGATCAAGAAGCAAAAGGGTACCGGTGGTGCGCGTGCTGGATCGATCAAGAACCCCCTCTTTGTCGGTGGTGGTAACGTCTTTGGTCCCCGCCCCCGCAAGTACGACATCAAGCTCAACAAGAAGGTGACCAAGCTCGCCCGCAAGAGCGCTTTGGCATACAAAGCCAAAGAGGATGGTGGAATCCGTGTGGTCAAAGGATTGGCCATGGAGGCTCCGAAAACCAAGGAGCTCTTGGGCACCTTTGGCAAGCTGGGACTGGAGAACCAAAAGACTTTGGTTGTCGTGCCCGAGCAGAGCGAAGGCCTGTACCTGAGCAGCCGCAACTTGCCCAAGCACCGTGTCATGACGGCCGGAGACTTGAGCACTTATGATATCATGAACTGTCAGAACATCGTCTTCGTGGACAACGCCCACGAAGTCATCACTGGCATCCTCACCGCCTGAGCCATGAAGAACATTCTCATCAAGCCGTTGATCACCGAAAAGATGACCGCCGAGAGCGAGCGCATCAATGCCTACGGGTTTGTGGTGAACGACGACGCGAACAAGTCCGAGATCAAGGACGCGGTCGAGAAGACCTACAGCGTCACCGTAGCTGCAGTCCGCACCATGCGTGTGGATGGCAAGGTGCGCAGCCGTTTCACCCGTACCGGTGTCCTTCGTGGTCGCTCCGAGTGTTACAAGAAAGCCATCGTCCGACTCGCGGATGGTGAGACCATTGACTTCTACGAGAACATCTAAGGGAAAACATGGCAGTACGCAAGTTCAACCCGATTACCCCGGGAATGAGGCACAAGGTGTTGTCGAAGTTCGACAGCATCACAACCGACAAGCCGCACAAGCCGCTGTTGGAGCCGCTCCGGAAGAACGGTGGTCGCAACAACGATGGCAAGATGACCATGCGTTACCGCGGTGGCGGTCACAAGCGGATGTACCGCGTGATCGACTTCAAGCGGAACAAGCATGGTGTCGCCGCTGAGGTCTTGACCATTGAGTACGATCCAAACCGCAGTGCGCGCATTGCGTTGGTTCAGTATGCGGATGGTGAGAAGCGTTATATCGTTGCTCCAGAAGGCCTGCAGGTCGGACAAACCATCATGAGTGGTGAGAAAGCCGCGCCTGAGGTAGGAAACGCTCTGTTCCTCTCAGACATCCCATTGGGAACCATGATTCACAACATTGAGCTCCATCCTGGACGCGGCGCGAACATCGCCCGCTCTGCTGGAGCATCGGCCCAACTCAAGGCGCGTGATGGCAAGTATGCCGTGATTGGGTTGCCCAGTGGAGAGGTTCGGATGATCCTCACGACTTGCCTCGCTACCATTGGCAGTGTGGGCAACAGTGAGCACAACCAGCAAGTTTCCGGTAAAGCCGGTCGCAGCCGTTGGTTGGGTCGCCGTCCACGTGTCCGTGGTGTTGTGATGAACCCTGTCGATCACCCCATGGGTGGTGGTGAGGGCCGCAACGCAGGAGGACATCCTCGCAGCCGTAATGGCATTCCTGCGAAGGGTTTCAAAACCCGCGACAAGCAGAAGCATTCGTCTCAGTATATCATCGAACGCCGTAAGAAGTAAGCCATGGCACGTTCGCTCAAAAAACCCCCCTTCGTCCACTACAAGCTCGTGCAGCGTGTAGAGGCCATGCAGGAAAGCGGAAAGAAGTCTGTTATCAAGACTTGGAGTCGCTCCAGCATGATCACGCCGGATTTCGTCGGCTTGACCATCGCCGTTCACAACGGCCGCCAATTCATTCCGGTGTTTGTCACCGAGAACATGGTGGGTCACAAGCTCGGAGAATTCTCGCCGACCCGGACCTTCCGCGGTCACGCTGACAATAAAAAAGACAAGGGACGTCGTTGACGGCCGCCAATCATCAGAGCTATGGGAGCCCGTAAGAGAAACGCAGCAGCAGCCCGCAAGGAGGTGATGGATAAAACCGCCATTGCCAAGCTGAACGATTGCCCGACTTCACCTCGGAAGATGCGCCTTGTGGCGGATACCATCCGCGGTAAGGACGTAGTCAGTGCATTGAACATTTTGAAGTTTACCCAGAAGGAAGCTTCTGGTCGTCTGGAGAAACTGCTCCGCTCGGCCATTGCCAATTGGGAAGCCAAGAACGAGGGTTCACGCCCTGAAGACGCCGGCCTTTACATCAGTGAAGTCAAGGTGGACAGTGGCCGGATGCTCAAGCGCATCCAACCTGCACCGCAGGGCCGCGCACACCGCATCCGCAAGCGCTCCAACCACGTCACGTTGATCGTAGATAGCCTCAAGAAGTAATGGGACAGAAGACACACCCCACCGGCAATCGCCTCGGTTTCATCAAGGGATGGGACTCAAATTGGTACGGCGGCAAGAGTTACGTCGACAAGATTGTCGAGGACGACAAAATCCGCAAGTACCTCCGTGCACGTTTGGTCAAGGCCAGCGTGTCCCGCGTTGTCATTGAGCGCACCATGAAGCTCGTGACCGTAACCATCCACACCGCTCGCCCAGGTGTGATCATCGGCAAGGGCGGCCAGGAGGTCGACAAGCTGCGTGAGGAGCTCAAGAAGCTCACGAAGAAGGAAATCCAAATCAACATTTTCGAGATCAAGCGCCCAGAATTGGACGCGCGTCTTGTGGCCGAGAGCGTGGCACGCCAGCTCGAAGCACGCATCAGCTATCGCCGGGCCATCAAGATGTCCATCGCGAGCTCTATGCGCATGGGTGCCGAAGGCATCAAGATTGGAATTGCAGGTCGTTTGAACGGAGCAGAGATTGCCCGCTCAGAGACTTTTATGGAAGGACGGGTGCCATTGCACACCTTCCGTGCTGACATTGATTACGCTCTGGTGGAAGCCCACACGACCTACGGCCGAATCGGCGTGAAGGTTTGGGTGTTCCGTGGAGAGTTGTACGGCAAGCAGGACCTCAGTCCAGTGAACCCAACCAAAGATGACAAGCGTGGCCAACGCGGAGGCCGTGGAGGAGAGCGCCCTGAGCGCCGCCGTCGTCGTCGTGAACCCCGCAGCTAAACTTCGGAAGATATGCTTCAGCCGAAACGAACGAAATTCAGAAAGATGCAGAAGGGCCGCGTGCGCGGCCTTGCTCAGCGTGGCAGCTCCATCGCTTATGGCACTTTTGCCATCAAGACGACGGACATGGGGTTCATTACCTCTCGCCAGATTGAGTCTGCACGTATCGCCATCAACCGCTACATGAAGCGTGAAGGCCAGGTTTGGATCCGGATTTTCCCGGACAAGCCCATCACCTCCAAGCCACTCGAAGTGCGTATGGGTAAGGGTAAGGGTGCGGTCAGCCACTGGGTGGCCCCTGTCAAGCCTGGACGTGTGCTTTTCGAAGTAGACGGAGTTCCTGCAGACGTTGCACAAGAGGCATTGCGCCTTGGAGCACAGAAGTTGTCAGTTCGCTGCCGCTTCGTAGCCCGTTACAACAACTGATTATTGAGGGAATCATGAAAATGAACGAAATCACCGGTCTGAGTGACCTCGACCTCAAGGAGCGCATCGCTGGAGAGCGTGAAGCCCTGCAGAAGTTGCGGTTCAATCACACCATTGCGGGACTTGAGAGCCCGTTTCAATTGCGTCAGAAGCGCCGCGACATCGCACGCATGATGACGGAATTGTCCGCACGGAAGAACGCTAAAGCTGAAGAACAGAAGTCATGACCGCCGAGCAAACCGCAACTGAGCAGTCCACGGACAAGCGCAACCTTCGGAAGGTGCGTCAGGGCATCGTCACGTCAAACAAGATGGAGAAGACCATCACGGTGACGGTCGAGTACAAGGAGAAGCATCCCCAGTACTCCAAGTTCGTGAAGCGTACCACGAAGTTCACCGCGCACGATGAGCAGAACACCTGCGGCATTGGCGACACGGTGCGCATCATGGAGACGCGTCCTTTGAGCAAGAACAAGCGCTGGCGCCTCGTAGAGGTGATCGAAAGGGCCAAGTAATAGAGGTCCTCTAATAAAGAAAACTGAAGAGCCATGATCCAGCAAGAATCCCGGATGGATGTTGCCGACAACAGCGGAGCACGAGAAGTGTTGTGTATCCGTGTGCTCGGTGGTACCCGTCGGCGCTACGCCAGCATCGGCGACAAGGTGGTCGTTACCGTGAAGGATGCGGCACCCAATGGCGGTGTGAAGAAGGGAACCGTCAGCAAGGCGGTCATCGTACGGACCAAAAAGGCGGTTCGCCGTCCAGACGGGTCGTACATCCGTTTCGACGACAACGCCTGTGTCCTCCTCAACACCACCGGAGAGATCCGGGGTACACGGATTTTCGGCCCTGTGGCCAGAGAGTTGCGTGAGAAGGACTTCATGAAAATCGTTTCGCTTGCACCTGAGGTGCTTTGAACCCTACGACCATGTATAAGCGAGTCAAAATCAAGAAGGGCGATACCGTAAAGGTGATCGCAGGCGGCAACAAGGGCAAGTCTGGTACTGTGATGCAGGTGCTCCGGAAGGAGGATCGGGTCTTGGTCGAGAGTGTCAACGTGGTGACCAAGCACGTGAAGCCCAGTCCTGCCAACCCCCAAGGTGGCATCGAGAAGAAAGAAGCCCCCATTCACATCTCCAATGTGATGGTGATGGATTCAAACGGGGACACCACCCGTGTTGGACGTCGCCGTGGAGATGATGGAAAATTGGTCCGCTACAGCAAGAAATCTGATCAAACGCTGAACTGATGAGCTACGTACCCCGACTCAAGCAGCAGTACGACGCCGATGTCGTACCCAAGCTCCAGGAACGCTTCGAATACAAGAGTTCCATGCAGGTCCCCAAGATTGAGAAGATCTGTCTCAACCAGGGCCTTGGAAAGGCCATCACCGATCGGAAGATCGTAGATGGTGCCATCGAGGAGTTGAATCAAATCTGCGGTCAGAAGGCAGTATCTACTGTTTCTACCAAGGACATTTCAAACTTCAAGTTGCGTAAAGGCATGCCTGTAGGTGCACGTGTGACGCTCCGCCGTGAGCGCATGTACGAGTTCCTCGATCGTTTGATCAATGTGGCACTGCCACGTACCCGTGACTTCCAAGGTGTGAAAGCCACTGGATTTGATGGGCGAGGCAACTTTAGCTTCGGCATCCAAGAGCAAATCATTTTCCCGGAAATCGACCTCGATAAGGTGAAGCACCTCAACGGCATGCACATCACCATTGTCACCAATGCACGGACCAACGAAGAGGCCAAGGAGCTTCTCGCCGCGTTCGGTTTCCCATTCAAGAAGAACTGAATCCCCGATAACGACCTGATATGGCCAAGGAATCGATGAAAGCGCGTGAGCGCAAGCGCGAGCGACTTGTCGCCCGCTACGCAGCCAAGCGTAAAGCGTTAAAGGACGCAGGAGATTGGGACGCTTTGCAAAAGTTGCCGAAGAACTCTTCTCCGGTGCGCCTGCACAACCGTTGCCAACTCACTGGACGTCCACGTGGGTATATGCGTCAATTCGGCTTGAGCCGGGTGACTTTCCGTGAAATGGCACTCGAGGGCAAGATCCCGGGGGTTAAAAAAGCAAGCTGGTAAGCCATGCATTCAGATCCAATCGCCGATTTCCTGACGCGCATCCGTAACGGTCAAATGGCCGGCCACAAAGTGGTGGAGATTCCTGCGTCCAATATGAAGAAGGAAATCACCAAAATCCTGTTTGACAAGGGTTACATCTTGTCATACAAGTTCGTTGAGGACGGTCCACAAGGCACCATCAAGATTGCCTTGAAGTATCACCCCAAGACACGCCGTCCAGCCATCACTGAGATGCAGCGGATGAGCAAGCCAGGTTTGCGCACCTACCGCGGTGCAAATGACCTGCCGCGTATCTTGAACGGATTGGGAATTTCCATCCTGAGTACCTCTCAAGGGGTCATGACGGAGAAGGAAGCGAAGCACATGAACGTCGGGGGCGAAGTCCTCTGCTACGTCTATTAATTCGAGTAAAGAGAACGACCATGTCCAGAATTGGAAAAGCGCCCGTAGCCGTACCAGCCGGAGTCACCGTCACTGTTGACGGGACCTCGATGACGGTAAAGGGACCCAAAGGTGAGCTCAACACTCCTTTTGACCCCATCATTGCGGTGGAGGTGAAAGATGGGGAGGTGTTGTTCAGCCGCAACTCTGACCTGCCTGACCACCGTGCCAAGCACGGTTTGTACCGTTCACTGTGTGCAGGTATGGTTGAAGGCGTAACCAATGGTTACAAGAAAGAGCTCGAGTTGGTAGGTGTCGGTTTCCGTGCCCAGGCTTCAGGTCAGCAGTTGACATTGGCTTTGGGTTACAGCCACCCCATCATCATCGAGGTTCCGAAAGAAATCAAATTGACCGCAGAGTCTCAGAAGGGTTCAAACCCCAAAGTCACCCTCGAGTCACATGACAAGCAGTTGCTGGGAACAGTAGCCGCTAAGATCCGTTCATTGCGTAAGCCTGAGCCATACAAAGGCAAAGGTGTCCGCTTCACCGACGAGTACATCCGTCGTAAGGCCGGTAAGTCCGCTGCCAAGTAATTGCATTCGACATGTCTGTAGCCAGCAAGAAACTCAAGACCCGCATGCGCATCAAGGCGCGCATCCGTGGCAAAATCAGCGGAACCGCAGAGCGTCCCCGCTTGTCCGTGTACCGCTCCAACAAGCAGATCTACGCCCAAATCGTGGACGACCTGTCTGGAAAAACCTTGGCCAGCGCGAGCTCACGGGCCATCCCTGAAGCCCAGGGTGTAGCCAAAGGAGATCAAGCCAAATTGGTTGGTACCAAGATTGCAGAAGCTTCGAAAGCAGCTGGAATCGAAAATGTGGTCTTCGACCGCAACGGGTACGTTTACCATGGCCGTGTGAAGCACCTCGCCGATGCCGCTCGTGAAGGCGGCCTCAAATTCTGAAGTCATTATGAGAGACAACAACAACCGTCGGCGTGACGACCGGAACAACCAGCCGGAAAGCGACATCAAGGACCGCTTGGTGACGATCAACCGTTCGACCAAAACCACCAAAGGTGGACGCACGTTCACCTTTACCGGGATCGTCGTAGTGGGAGATGAGAAGGGCAAGGTGGGCCACGGGTCTGGCCGCAGCCGTGAAGTCGTTACCGCGATTCAAAAGGGAATCGAGGACGCCAAGAAGAACATGGTAGAAGTGCCCGTCATCAACGGCACGGTACCCCATGCTCAGGAGGCTGTTTTTGCTGGAGCGCGTGTTCTGGTAAAGCCAGCATCCCCAGGTACTGGAGTGATTGCCGGAGGCGCCATGCGCGCTGTTCTGGAGAGCGCTGGTATCAAAGACGTTCTGGCCAAGTCGTTGGGGTCCTCCAACACGCAGAACGTCGTGAAGGCCACATTCAAGGCCCTGACCATGATGCGCAGTGCATCTGACGTCGCTGACTTGCGTGGCATCTCCGTTAACCGCGTATTCAACGGATAAGCACCATGGCCAAGATCAAGATCACCCAGGTGCGCAGCGCCATCAACCGCCCAAAGCGCCAGAAGTTGACGCTCCAGGCGCTCGGTATCAAGAAACTGCACAACCCTGTGGAGCACGAAGCCACCCCCCAGATTTTGGGAATGGTGCGCAAAGTGAACCACCTCGTCAAGGTTGAAGAACAATAATCCCCATCCAGCACAATCATGAATCTCAATAGCCTCAAACCGGCAAAGGGTTCCATCAAGCAGCGCAAGCGAGTTGGTCGTGGTGAGGGCTCCGGTCACGGAGGAACCTCTACACGCGGTCACAAGGGCGCGAAGTCCCGTTCCGGTTACAAGTCGAAGATTGGTTTTGAAGGCGGTCAAATGCCACTTCAGCGCCGTGTTCCCAAGTTTGGATTTACCAATCCAAACCGCGTGGAGTACAAGGGCATCAACCTCGATACACTTCAGGAGTTGATCGACCGCAAGTCTTTGACGGAAATCACGCCCGCCCTCCTCGTTGAGAACGGCATTGCCCAGAAAAAGGACCTGGTGAAGATCCTCGGACGGGGTGAGCTCAAGGGTGGATTCAAAGTGACCGCTCACAAATTTTCCGCTTCCGCGCAGAAGGCCATCGAGGCCGCAGGAGGCAGCATCGAAGCAATCCACTAAAACATGGGTCGGTTCTTAAAAAAACTCCGGGACATATGGGCCCACGAGGAATTGCGCAGGCGCCTTGGAATCACCCTTGGATTTATCCTGGTGTACCGCATTGGCAGCTTCATCGTCATTCCAGGTGTTGACAGCGACGCCCTCCAAGAGCAGATGAGTGCACTTGGCGGTGGTGGACTGGGCAGCATTCTTTCCCTGTTCACGGGTGGAGCGTTCTCCCGGGCATCCATTTTCGCACTGGGCATCATGCCCTACATCTCTGCGAGCATCATCATGCAATTGATGGGACTCGCTGTTCCGACCATCCAGAAGATGCAGTCGGAAGGTGAAAGCGGCCGGAAGAAAATCAACCAGTGGACCCGTTTCCTGACCATTGCGATCACGCTTGTTCAGGCTCCAGGTTACTTGGCATCTACCGTGGTCTCTGTGCCCGGTGCTGTTGCAGACCCCTCCAGTTTCTGGTGGTTGAGCGCAGTGTTGATTTTGACCTCCTCTACGCTGCTTATTATGTACCTCGGAGAGCGCATTACGGAGCGCGGTGTGGGCAACGGCATCAGCTTGTTGATCATGATTGGCATCATCGCCACATTCCCTCAGGCGATCATTCAGGAGTTCAACCACCCCAACACCAACTTCTTCTTCTTCCTTGTGGAGATTGCAGCGTTGCTGGTTGTGATTGGCCTCTCCGTAGCCTTGGTGCAAGCCGTTCGCAGGGTGCCCGTGGAGATGACCAGGTTGCAAGCCAATCCTGGTTCGTTCATGCCACAAGGTGCCGCTGCCCGCAGCTACATCCCGCTGAAGGTCAACTCCAGTGGTGTGATGCCCATCATCTTTGCTCAGGCCATCATGTTCGTTCCTCTGTATCTCACGCAGAACGAAAGCCTGGCTGACAATGAGGTGCTGATCGCTTTGGGAGACTTCAACGGCTTCTGGTACAACCTGCTGTTCTTCGTCATGATTGTGGCCTTCACGTATTTCTATACGGCGATCACAGTCAATCCCCAGCAGATGTCCGATGACCTCAAGCGTCAGAACAACTTTATTCCTGGGGTGAAACCTGGCCGTCCTACGATGGAGTTTTTGGACAATGTGATTTCTAAAATCACCTTGCCAGGAGCCATCTTCCTCGGACTGATTGCCATTTTGCCTGCGATTGTCTTTACCATGGGATTGACCCATGCCCAGGCATTCAGCATTTTCTTCGGTGGCACTTCGCTGCTGATCATGGTCGGTGTCATTCTGGACACCCTCCAACAAATCGAAAGCTATTTGTTGTCCCGCCAATACGACTCTCTCATGGAATCCGGAAAGCTCCGGGGCCGTCAGGGGACGAGTGTCAGCGGAATGGCAGGCTAATTGGAATGGCTAGAGGACGGATACAGGTTCGAACCGAATCCGAAATCGAGTTGCTCCGAACGAGTTCTTTACTTGTCGGAAGAACCTTGGCCGAAGTGGCCAAGCTGATCCAACCCGGTGTCACCACCGCGGAACTGGATCAGGTAGCAGAGACCTTTATTCGGGATCATGGCGCTGAGCCAGGATTCAAAGGATACAATGGTTTTCCAGCTACGCTCTGCACCTCCGTGAACCACCACGTGGTCCACGGAATTCCCAATGACGATCCACTGCAGGAGGGGGACATCGTGTCCGTCGATTGTGGGGTGCTCAAGGAAGGGTACTATGGAGACAGCGCTTACACCTTTATGGTGGGTGAGGTCCGGCCCGAAGTGCGCCACCTGCTCAAGGTGACGCAAGAATGCCTTGAGGATGCCGTCGAAGAAGCCATCGCGGGCAACCGCATTGGTGACATCGGCTGGGCCGTTCAAGAACACGCTGAGGCCTCAGGCTATGGTGTGGTGAGGGAGCTGGTCGGACACGGAGTAGGGTCAAACCTGCACGAGCCGCCAGAAGTGCCCAACTACGGGAGGCCAGGAAACGGCATCAAACTCGTGGCGGGCATGGTGCTTGCCATCGAGCCGATGATCAACCTCGGTAAGAAGCAAGTGGTGCAGCAAAGCGATGGTTGGACAATAGCTACCGCGGATGGTTTGCCCAGTGCACACTTCGAACACGACGTTGTTGTGAGGGAAGGCAAATCAGAAGTTCTTTCGACTTTCAAATGGATTGAGGAGGCCCTTGGGGCAGTGAAGGAGGATTGAGGCGTCACACAAAACACGAAACGGAAAACACACATCCATGGCCAAACAAGCGTCGATAACGCAGGACGGAACCATCACCGAAGCACTGGGGAACGCTATGTTCCGAGTAGAGCTCGAGAACGGTCACGTCATCACGGCGCACATCTCCGGTAAGATGAGAAAGTTCTACATCAAGATTCTACCTGGAGACCGGGTGCGTGTGGACATGAGTCCCTACGACCTGAGCAAAGGCCGCATTTCCTTTCGTTACAAATAAGAAAACAGACCGATATGAAGACCCGTGCTTCCCTCAAGGTCCGCTCCGCGGATTGCAAGATCGTCCGACGCAAGGGACGACTCTTTGTCATCAATAAGAAGAACCCCAAATTCAAGCAGCGTCAGGGTTAAACCTGAAGCTTAAACGCATTCGCCATGGCCCGTATAGCCGGTATCGACATCCCACGGAATAAGCGAGGAGTAATTGCCCTGACATATGTCTACGGCATTGGACACTCCCGCTCCGCGGACATTCTCTCCAAGGCCGCTGTCTCTGAAGACAAGCGCGTCCAAGATTGGTCCGATGAGGAAATCACCAAAATTCGCGAGATCATCTCTGAGATCCGCGTAGAAGGTGAGCTTCGCTCTGAAGTCCAGATGAACATCAAACGCCTGATGGACATCGGTTGCCAGCGCGGCATCCGTCACCGTTTAGGCCTCCCTCTCCGCGGTCAGCGGACCAAGAACAACTCCCGTACCCGTAAAGGAAAGCGGAAGACAGTAGCCAACAAGAAGAAGTAATTCCCTGTCCCTGACCTGGGACTCAGAATCGATCAACTCCCCATAAGATGGCCAAGACCACCAAAAAGTCGAAGAAGAAGGTAAAAGTAGATGGCACGGGCCAAGCCCACATCCACGCCTCCTTCAACAACATCATCATTTCCCTCACCAATGCTACCGGGCAGGTTATTTCCTGGTCCAGCTCAGGTAAGATGGGATTCCGCGGTTCCAAAAAGAACACGCCTTATGCTGCCCAATGTGCAGCAGAGGATTGTGGCAAGGAAGCCATGGAGCATGGTTTGAAAAAAGTAAAGGTCTTTGTCAAGGGGCCAGGAAGCGGGCGTGAGAGCGCCATCCGCACCTTGCATAACATGGGGATTGAAGTGACAGAGATCATGGACATCACGCCCATGCCTCACAACGGCTGCCGCCCACCCAAGCACCGCCGCGTCTGATTCCAGGGAACCGAAAGAAACAAGCAAGACAACATGGCACGTTACCGCGGACCCAAGTCCAAGATCACCCGCCGATTCAAGGAGGCCATTTTTGGCCCAGACAAGGCACTGGAACGCCGTCCTTATGGACCAGGCCAACACGGCCCGAATCGCCGTCGGAAGAAGGAGTCAGAGTACTCCGTTCAGCTCGCAGAAAAGCAGAAGGCGAAGTATACCTATGGTATTCTTGAGCGCCAGTTCCGCAACATGTTCGAGCGCGCTCAGAACAAGCCCGGCATCACGGGTGAGGTGTTGCTTCAATTCTGTGAGTTGCGCCTCGACAATGTCGTTTTCCGTTTGAACATGAGCCCCACCCGTCGTGGAGCCCGTCAGTTGGTCGGACACAGGCACATCACAGTCAATGGAAGTGTGGTCAATATTCCTTCTTACCGCGTGCGTCCTGGAGACGTTGTCGGTGTAAGGGAGAAGTCCAAGTCCCTCGAAGTCGTAACCGAAGCATTGTCCTCAGGTGGACAGCGCCACGAATGGCTGGATTGGGATGGCAACTCCTTGGCAGGTACGGTCATTGCCGTCCCAAGCCGTGACCAGATTCCTGAAAACATCAAGGAGTCACTCATCGTCGAGCTTTACAGCAAGTAATCACAACCCAGCACTACCGAAATGGCGATTCTCGATTTTCAGCAGCCTGACAAGGTCATTATGCTCGAGTCTGATGACTTCAGCGGACGGTTTGAATTCCGTCCTTTGGAGCCAGGATTTGGTGTGACCATTGGCAATGCGCTCCGCCGCATCATGCTCTCCAGCTTGGAGGGCTATGCCATCACTCAACTCCGCATCGAAGGTGTGGAGCACGAATTCAGCACCATCAAAGGTGTGGTGGAGGATGTCACCGAAATGGTGCTCAACCTCAAGCAGGTTCGTTTCAAGCGTCAAATTGAAGATGTAGACCACGAGGTGGTGAACATTGTCATTGGCGGCCAGGATTCTTTCGTGGCAGGCGACATCGGCAAGTTCACCTCAGCCTTCCAGGTCATGAACCCAGACCATGTGATTTGCAACCTCGACTCTGGGGTGCAGTTGAACATGGAAATCCGCATCGAAAAAGGACGTGGTTATGTTCCTGCAGATGAGAACAGAAATGAGGAGTCTGCAGTTGATGCGATCTTCATTGATTCCATCTTCACACCGATCCGCAACGTCAAGTACGAGGTGGAGAACTTCCGTGTGGAGCAGAAGACCGACTACGAAAAGCTCATCATTGATTTGCAATGTGACGGTTCGATTGCCCCAAAGGATGCCCTGCAGGAAGCTGCGCGCATTTTGATCGAGCACTTCATGTTGTTCAGCGAGGAGCGGATCACGCTCGACTTTGTTGAGAAGAACGAGTCTGAAGAATTGGATGAGGGGTCGCTTCACATGCGCCACTTGCTCAAGACCAAGCTCGTCGACATGGATTTGAGCGTGCGTGCTTTGAACTGTTTGAAGGCAGCGGATATCGACTCGCTCGGTGACCTTGTCGCCTACAATAAGAATGACCTGTTGAAGTTCCGCAACTTCGGCAAGAAGAGCTTGACCGAGCTCGAGGACCTCGTAGAGAACAAGGGCCTGCAATTCGGCATGAACGTCAGCAAGTACAAGTTGGACACGGAGTAATCCGAGCCCTTAAAGTCCGTCACCATGAGACACGGAAAGAAATTTAACCACCTCGGTCGCAAGACCGCCCACAGAAAGGCGATGTTGGCCAATATGGCCAGCAGCTTGATCGAGCACAAGCGCATCACGACGACTTTGGCAAAGGCCAAGGCTCTTCGTGGATTTGTGGAGCCACTCGTGAACCGTTCCAAGGAAGATTCTACCCACAACCGCCGGATTTGCTTCCGCTACCTGAGGGACAAGAATGCCGTGAGCGAGTTGTTCACTTCAGTGGGCCCCAAGGTTGCAGCCCGCGAGGGTGGCTACACGCGCATCGTTCGCATTGGGAACCGTTTGGGTGACAATGCCGAAATGTGCATCATCGAGCTTGTTGATTTCAATGAGCTGTATGGCAACGAAACGAAGTCCAAGCGCAAGCGCAGCCGCCGTTCTCGCCGTGGGGGAGCAGATGCTCCAGCTGCCGCAGTGGAGACTGCTGCTGAAGCAACGCCTGCTGCTGAGGAAGCGCCTGCTGCTGAGGAAGCGCCTGCTGCTGAGGAAGCGC
>JBELBZ010000013.1:0-17696 GCA_042095055.1 Crocinitomicaceae bacterium
AATGGCGATGCCAATGGTTATGCCGGTTCAGACATGAAGGTGTTGGCGGGACAATTCACAACGGATGGAGACATCTCCATGGAATTGCACACGCAAATCTTCATCAACGGTGTGGGGCTTGATGTTTACTCAATCGATGCAATGGGAACCCTTCCCACTTTTGTTTACCCCTCTGTTGAAGACCCGGGTTGTACAGATGCCACCGCGTGCAACTATGACGAGAATGCGGGCGTGGATGATGGTTCATGCACGTACCCAGATGAGGATTACCTCGATTGTAACGGCGACTGCTTAAACGACGCCGACATGGATGGCTTGTGCGACGAGCTCGAGACCAGTGGTTGCACAGATATGACAGCCTGCAACTACAACGAGAGTGTTATAGATGACGACGGTTCTTGTGAGTTCACAACCTGCTTGGGTTGTACCAATGCGACTGCCTGCAACTACGACATGGACGCGACCATCGACGATGGCTCTTGCGAATCCACAAGTTGCGCAGGCTGCACGGATGCCATGTCTTGCAACTATGACATGGATGCGACCATCGACGATGGTTCTTGTGATTACAGCTGCCAAGGGTGCACAGATTCTATGGCTTGCAACTATGACATGGATGTCACCGAAGATGACGGGAGCTGTACCTACCCATTGACCGAATATGTGGATTGCAATGGCGATTGTCTGAATGACAGTGACAGTGATGGACTCTGCGACGAAGAGGAAGGTTGTTCTGACCCAGAAGCATGTAATTACGACCCCAGTGCTGTGGTGACTGCAGCAGACTATTGTTTGATTGTAGACACTGTAATGGTGCACACTGCCGGTGACCTGGCAGGCATGACCACTTACCGTTACTATGTGAAATGCGCGAACCCCGCGGACTTTGTAAGCGCAGTCTCAGGTGATGTCAACAACCCTACTGTGGTGACCACCAGCACGGACTTCTTCAACGACGAACTGGGCGGCGCAACACCCAATGGCATTCAGACCCCACTGTTTGGAACCTTTCCAAACCTTCAGTACGACTCATGGGTGACCATTGGCTTGACGTCAGCTCCAGTGGCAGGCATCGGTGAAGCTGCCATCTCCACTGTACAAGGAACATCCAATCCCTGGGCTACAAACTTCGATCCTGGATTCGGAGCCCCAGGTTCAGACATTGTGATCAATGACCCCGTCGGTGGAAGTTGGTTTGCTTTGAATGGCGATGCCAACGGCATTGCAGCAAACAGCGACGACCAGCAGGTATTGATTGCGCAGCTGACCACCAGCGGCGACGTTGCAGGCAACTTCTACGTACAGGTCTTCGAAAATGGTGTTGGATCCAGTGCCCTGTTCTTTGACTTCAACATTGGAGATGCATGCTTGGCTCCCGACGATGACTGCCTCTATGCTGAGGATTTTTACGGGGTTGACTATGTGGATTGTGACGGCAACTGCCTGAACGACTCTGATGCGGACGGTGTCTGTGACGAGGACGAGGTGGGTGGATGTACGGACGCCATGGCCTTGAACTATGACATGGCAGCCACTGATGACGATGGTTCCTGCGCTTATCCAGCGCCCAGTGTGTTCGACATCATTGCCTCGAGCGATGCACATACCGTCCTCGAAGACCTGATTGTCTTGGCCGGTTTGGATGGAACATTGACCAACGACGGAGCCTGGACGGTGTTTGCGCCTACCGACGCTGCTGTGGCGGACTTGCCCAGCTTCGTGGTCGACTACCTCCTGGGCAATCCATCAGCCTTGACCGATGTTTTGACCTACCACGTGGCTGCAGATTCAGTGACCAGTAACATGTTGAGTGATGGATTGACCATTGAAATGATCAACGGCCAGACCGCCACCATTTCAATCACAGCGGATGGCATCTTCATCAACGACGCTGAAATCATCATCGCGGACTTGATCGCAGAAAACGGCGTTGTTCACGTGATTGATGCGGTGATTGTTCCGGCCATTGAAGGTTGCACGGAGTTGGTGTCTTGTAACTACAATCCTTTGGCCACCACCGACGATGGCAGCTGCGAGTCAGAGAGCTGTGCGGGTTGTTTGAACGAATTGGCCTGCAACTATGACAGCACAGCCACCATCAATGACGCCCCAAGCTGCACTTTCCCCATCGATTTGTGGGGGGTCGACTATGTGGATTGCGCTGGAGTATGCGACAACGATGCAGATGATGACGGCATTTGTGATGAGGCCGAGGTTGACGGATGTATCTACGACGATGCCTGTAACTATGACCCAGCAGCCACGGAGGACGATGGAAGCTGTGACTACGAGAGTTGTGCCGGTTGTACCGATGAAATGGCATGTAACTATGATGCAACGGCCACCATCAATGACGGCTGCCTCTACCCAGTAGACCTCTACGGTTCTCCTTATGTCGATTGCGATGGAGCATGCATCAATGATTCCGATGGCGACGATGTCTGCGATGAGGACGAAATCGCAGGTTGTTTGGACGAGGGTGCTTGTAACTACGACCCCAATGCCACGGACTACGACGTGACCCTATGTGACTACAGTTGCTTGGGTTGTACCGATCCCGCTGCTGCAAACTATGATCCTACTGCAACCATCGACGATGAGACTTGCGCATACTGCGCGTTGACCATTGATACCGCTGCGACTGTTGTGGATCTGTTGTGCGCAGGAGATGCAAACGGAAGCATCACCATTGAAGGTTCAGACGGAGGTTTTGGTACTGTGGTCTATGCTTTGGAAGGCGATCCCTTCCAGAACAACCTCACCTTTGATCAGCTCTCCGGTGGGACATACAAGGTGATTGCCATGGACTCGTTGATGTGCTTGGACACTTTGAGCCTGATTGTCAATGAGCCTTCGCCCATTGTATTGCTCGCCTTTGCCACAGACCCACTCTGCAATGCTGGAACAGACGGAGCCATTTTGGCGACTGCAGAAGGTGGAACAGGGGACATCACCTATGAATTGGGTGGAGAAACCAGTGCTACAGGCAACTTTGAAGGTTTGGATGCAGGCCCTTACACGGTGTTCGCAACGGACGCCAACGGTTGTGAGGCCGACATCGATGCAGAAGTGACTGACCCTGCAGCGATTGAAATCACTGTGGACGATGCCACCGACCCTGATGGCGCCCCGAACGGTGAGATTTCAGTTTCTGTCGAAGGCGGCACAGGAGACTTGACCTTCGCTTGGGAAGGTCCCAATGGCCCTTATGATTCTGAAGACATCGCAGGGCTGGAAGACGGAACCTACGCTTTGACTGTCACAGACGAGAACGGCTGTACCCAGACTGAAGTGGTGACATTGTCAACGGTTGGCTTGACCGAGGTTACGGGTGATTTGACCGTGACCTTTATGCCAAACCCCACCAATGGTCAGTTGGTCATGGAATTGGGACAGGCTGTCAATGACGCTGTGCTCGAAGTGTTTGATGGTGCCGGCCGCAGGGTGTTCCGCCAAGAGGCGCTGAGCATTGGAAGCCGCATGCCATTGGACTTTGGTGGATTGGCCGATGGCGTTTACCAAGTGCGCATTACTGTGGAAGAAGCTACCGCTACTCAGCGTGTTGTTGTTCGCCACTGACCTCCGAAACTGCAAGTGATTGTAAAACGCCGGCCCTTTGGCCGGCGTTTTCATTTCCAGAAACCGCATAGAATGCGGAAATTGAACCCAATGAAGATTCAACCTCGTTTCTCCGATCCTTCTATGAAGTCGAATATCCCTTTCGTTGTGCTCGCCTTGGCACTCCTTCTTTCAACGGTGCAGGGGGCCAAGGGTCAGGATTGCGCTCCGATGGGCATCCTCGATGTTCATGTTGCTTTTGAATTGGACACAGTGGCCCTTCAACTGGAAGTGGATACTGCAGCCACATGGGGTTTTGATCTGGAATCAGACAGCTTGTGCAGCACCGACAGTCTCGGAGCTTGGGCTTGCTTGAATTGGGATACGGTCTTGTATTCGGTGGCATCCATTCCGCCGAATGGCGAAACACCATTGGATTTCGAGGTTTTGGTGCAGGCAGATTCCACGGCACCCATTGTCCTGTTCGAATGGTCGGGAAGTCCCTTGCTGGCGGCTACAGCGTGGTGGGTCAGTGGCACAGACACCACTGAGGCGAACCTGTTGACTCAGGGTCAATGGACACTGCCAGGAGGAGACACCTCTACTGTGGTGCATTGCGCATTGACACCGAGTTGTGCTGTTCCAGGCTGCACGGATCCAGAGGCTTGCAATTATGATGCAGCGGCTACAGAAGACGATGGCTCATGTGACTATGCTTTCTTCTGTTTTGATTGTGAAGGGAACTGTCTGTGCGACGAAGATGCAGATGGGGTGTGCGATCCTTTCGAGTTTCCGGGTTGCACAGACCCTGAAGCCTGTAACTGGGCACCGGTGTATACCGAAGAAGATGGAAGCTGTTTTTATGCCCAGCCCGGCTTTGATTGTGCGGGATTCTGTCTTCCGGTGGACAACGACGAATGCGGATTTGCAGATCCTATCGCGTGTGGACAGGTGGTCACTGCCACCACCGTATGTGCCGATACCACGGAGAGTGATTTTTGCGACCAATACAACATAGGCAACTACTACCACGGTGGGCTGTGGTACACCATCATGGGGACGGGAGACACGCTCAGGGCTTCTATGTGCTTTGAGGATACCGAATACGACACCTATTTGAGCGTTTATGAGGGCAGTTGTGGCAACTTGGATTGCATCGCGGGAAATGACGACCAAGACGAGACAAATTTCTTTGCCGAGCCCTGTTTTGAGAATTTCCTGTCTTCTGCAGTGGATTGGGAAAGTGAAGAAGGGGTGGAGTACTTCCTCCATGTGAGCGGGTCCAATGCGGTCACACCCGCAGTGGGCGGTTTTGATTTCGTCTTGGTGTGCGATGGGGTAGAGGTCGGTGCGTGTTTGGATTCACTGGCTTGCAACTTCAATCCTTTCGGCACGTTTGATGACGGATCCTGCGATTATGCTTCTTGTGCAGGTTGTGGACTCCTTGCGGCGTGCAATTTTGACAGCACAGCGGTCATCAATGATTTGACGCTGTGCGATTTCAGCTGTTACGGATGCACGGACAATGGCGCCTGTAATTTCAATCCGGATGCGACCATCGAGAGCGGCCTGTGCGAATACAGTTCTTGCGCGGGGTGCTTGGATGTCGAGGCTTGTAATTTCGATCCCGACGCCATTTTAGATGGGGACAATTGCGAATTCACGTCTTGCGTGGGGTGCACAGATTCAGCAGCATCCAACTACAACCCCGGCGCCACCGAGGAAGATGGAAGCTGTACCTATTGTGACCTGACCCTCTCTGACCCTGCGGTGACAGCGGAGACTTGCTTCGAAACCTTGGATGGCACAGCATTGGTGGTGTTGGATTCGGCGTTGACCGACACTGTCTATTATGAGCTGAGTACCTCGGGATTCGTTGAATCTGCTCCTTGGACGGACGGTGTTTTTGCCGATCTGATTCCGGGAGACTATTTGTTGGAAGTGTTTGATGGTGACAGCACCTGCAGTGCAGTGCAAGTATTCACGGTGGCGGCGGCACCAGATGCGGCCCTGTTTTTGGTGTCATCTGCACCGGCATGCGCAGGTGGCGATGACGGCAGTGTTTCGGCCTTCGTGGCTGGGAGTGTCATGGCCACTTCCTATCAGCTCAATGGAGAACCGGCCAGCATAGACGGCAACTTTTTAGGCTTGTCGGCAGGAGATTATTTCGTCGATGTCAATGTCTTGACAACGGGAGGGAATACCTGCGCAGATACAGCGAGCATCACGGTTGTAGATCCCGAGGGCATGGTGGTCATTGTTGATGAGATCGGAGGGGCCAACCCCGGTGAAGAAAACGGCGGAGTGGCCGTGACAGTGACAGGTGGAATTGAGCCCTATTCCTTTGAGTGGACGGGCCCCACAGGTTCAACAGGGGCGGAGGACCCAGATGATTTGGGCGCAGGTGACTGGACCCTTGAGGTCACCGGGGGAGATGGATGTACCACCAGCCTTGTGGTGTCAGTGCCCGTTGGACTTCAGGAATGGAGGTCACCTCAATTTTCCGTGGTCCCCAATCCGACGCGTGACACCTACAGCGTGCAGTTTTCCAGACCCTTTCAAGGCGCGCTGGAAGTGACCGACGTGATGGGGCGCAGGTTGGAACTGCTGCGCGTCGAATCCAGCATGGTGCAGGGCAACTTGGCAGGAAGGCCATCGGGTGTTTACCTCCTTCGGGCAGTAAACGCGCAGGGCATGGGAGCCGTAACCCGCCTGGTGAAACAGGACTGACCTCTTCGAATTTAGAGGTCAGAGGCCTTGTATACCCGTTCCCAAATCACGTCTCCGTTGGCGCTGTGCGTGCGGATGGTCATCACGCGCTCCTTTCGCGGCCCCTCGACTTCGAGGGTGCCAAAGTTGCGGCTGCCCACCATGGTTCCAGGAACCCGGCGGGTATTGGGTTCATCGGAGTGGTCGTAGGTGCCACTGGTCAAAGCGCTGCACGTAAAATCGAGGACCTTTTTTCCATCGGCACCCTGTAGTTCGGTCAGTTCAGAGTTGTGACGGTCACCTGAAAGGAAGACCACACCACGGATGTCCTCAGCTGCAATGCGCTCCAAGATGCCATCGCGTTCCTCTGGATACAGCGCCATGTTTTCGTATCCGGCAAAATCAGACAGGAACTGTCCGCCGATGGCAATGACCTTGAACGGAGCCCGGCTATACTGGAGCGCTTGAATCAGCCAGTTGACCTGCTCTGGACCCAGCACTTGTGGCTGTTGGGTGACGTTGTCATGGTTGACCCGAAATGAGCGGTTGTCCAAGAGGAAGAAGTCGACATCGTGGAATTGGAATGAAGTCGTGACCCCTTGGTTTTGGAGTGCAGGCAAACCTTGAGAAGGGTTGGCCCAAAACTCGCCAAAAGTGGTTGCAGCCCAGTCCTTGTGAATCCAGCTTCCATCGGAATCGTTGGGGCCATAGTCGTGGTCATCCCACAATGCGTAATGAGGACAGGACCCCAGCAGCTTCTGCAGTTCGGGCAGCCTGCGCAGGTGGCTGTAGCGGTGTTGCATGCCTGAGCGCGAAGAAAAATCGACCTCCCGGAAATAAACGTTGTCTCCGAGCCACAGCATGAGGTCGGGTTGGAGGTTGGCAATGCCATCAAAAATCTCGTAACCCCCACCATAGGGACGGCCAGGGCGGTCAAATTCTGGCTCATTGATAAAAGCACAGGACCCCAAAGCCACCTTAAACGGTGGCGGATCGAACCGGTATTGCCACAAAGGCTGGGTGGAGAAGCGCTGAAGGGTGGTGTCAATGCCATCCACCACGCGCTCGTCATTGATCAACACCTGAAAGCGATAGTCTGTGCCGGGCTGAAGGCCTCCAAGGTCGAAGGTGGCCGTATGGGCATGTTCCCTTGAGAGGTCTTGTTCCGCGGCCACCACGACCTCTGTAGGGGCATTCCCCATGGAATCCGCCCAGCACACAAGGGCAGCTTGGCACGGGGCTGCAGACTGAATCCAGATTCGGGCGTCGCGCATTCCGACGTGACCGACCATGGGTTGACAAGCCAATTGGGCAGCTCCCGTTGAGGCCAACGACAAAAGAAAGAAGGAGAGGAGCAACCTCGGAGCAGTGGACTTCATGAAAAAGGGTTGGCCCCGAAGTTCGGAACCAACCCTCAAATACGCAGCGTAGAAAAACAGATGAGCAGATTGACGGAAATGTCAGTCGATGGAGTAGTCCACACCTTCAATGGCGGGCCCCACTTTTACCATGTATTGGATGCCGGCCATCTCTACCCGGATCATTTTGAAGACCTCCTTGCTTGTTGGAAGTCGAAGGTTGAATGTCATGCCGTCGAATCCGTCAGGATACCGGGACTTGATCAAGGAGCGAACAGGTTGGTCGAGCTTTTCATAGCTCACAATGCGTCGGTTGGACATAGGGCAACAGTTTGGAATCGATTCCGGATACTGCGTCCGATTCAAAAAGGTTTCATCCCCCATTCATTTGGCTCCATTCCTTCAGAGTGCACTTCTGTGCGGTTGTATATTCACAGGGCAAACCAAATGCGATGCGTGACCTGATTGAAAACATCCGCAACAACACCCCGGAGGGCTTTGATTATGAATGGTTGGGTCGCTGTGTTCGGGACATCGATTGCTCCGCATTGGACCTCACCGGCCTTGTGCCTGACTTTGATCCCAGCTCGGGAAACTATGCCCGCAACATTTTGCTGATGGAGCCCTTTGAAGTGGTGGTCTTGCATTGGCCGCCAGGGGTCGAGAGCGCCATTCACCACCACGATGGGTTTTGGGGGTATGTGCTGTGTGTCCAAGGAGAGGTTGAAAACGTGGAGTATGCATTTCACGAAGGCTCAAAGGAATTGCGCGAGCGGGGCGCTTTGTGCGTCAAGGCAGGAGGGGTTTTGCCTGAACCGGACGGCACCATTCACAAGATTGTAAACCCCAGCTCGGAGCACCCCCTTGTCACGGTGCATTTCTATGCGCCAGCCCTTGAGAATCTGGACGGAATGGTCCTTTACGATGCAGAACGCTGTTGGAGAGGGGAATTGAATGAACACGCCACTACAGCGTCTTTTCATCAAGACGAAAAGGGATTTAGATCCTTGGAGAAGGAGGCGTTTTCATTTGTGCCGCTCCACGTTGTTCCAGGAAATGAGACCCACAAACTGTACCCCCTGATTCCAAAGCCCACCAAGGCTGAGATCATGGACTCCATCTCCAGCTATTATGCAGAGCAGGCGACGCGTTACGATGACCTCGACGGCGCCAGCCTGAAGCGCAGCCGATATACATCGCGCATCGACGAGATTTTGGCCGATGATTTGAAGGCACTACAACCCGAGCGGGTCTTACATATAGCCTGCGGAACGGGCCGACGCGCGTTGGGGATCAGAGACATTGCGCAGCTCGATTACACCCTTGACGGCATTGACATCAGTGCTTCGATGGTGGAGCAAGCACGCCAGCGCGGCATTGCAGGTCGAATCGGTGTTTGGAACGAATGCGGCGCGGAAAGCCACGGGTATGACGCGGTGGCCTTTTTGTATGCTTTTGGACACATTCCAACGGCTGATGAACGCCGAGAAAGCCTCGAAAAGGTGTTTTCCGCATTGCGGCCTGGAGGGCGTTTTTATTTCGATGTCTTCAACCTGGACAACGCCAATGAATGGGGCCCAGATGCGCAGCGGACATTTGAGGAGTTGAACCTCAGTGCAGTGGGTTATGAAAGGGGAGACCTTTTTTACAAGCGGCACAACGGGAAATCAGTGTCATTCTTGCATTACTTCACCAAGGAAGGCATTGTGGGTTTGGTGGAATCGTGTGGATTTGTGGTCTCTCACGTTCACCGCATTGGCTACGTTCAACAGAGTGGCGAGTCCCTGGGCTTGGAAGCAGAGGGGGGCAATTTTTTGATCATCGCAGAAAAGCCCGCTTGAGGAAACATGCCAGGCTTTATTCGGTTGGATTAACATGACGGATTTCGAGGATAGAAAGTCTTATGCCAAAGGCAGCCTCCAGGATTTGGAGCATGCCGACATCATGGGGTTCTTGAAGGGGTGGTTGGAAGAGGCCAAGGCCGCAGATCCAGACGATTACAACGCCATGACCCTGTCTACTGTTGGACGCGATGGACATCCCAATGCGCGCATTGTATTGTTGCGTTCTTTGGAGCAAACGGAAACGGGCTGGGCCGTGGCCTTTTATACCAACTATCAAAGCGAGAAGGGCTTGGAGCTGTCCGGGCATCCTTTTGCCGCCGCCACGTTTTTTTGGAGCGCACTCGAGCGCCAGCTCCGCATCAGAGGGCGCGTGGATAAGATGTCACCCGCGGATTCTGACCGCTATTTTGCTTCCCGTCCAAGGGAGAGTCAAATTGGCGCTTGGGCATCGGAACAAAGCCAAGAAGTCCAAGGACGCAAGGAGCTGCAAGCCGCTTGGGACGAACAGAACAAGCGGCATTCGGGCGAGGTACCGCGACCCGCGCATTGGGGCGGTTTCCTCCTGTCCATTGGGCACATTGAATTCTGGCAAGGACGTCCTGGACGCATGCACGACCGCATCTGTGCAACACACAACGATGGAGCGTGGGACATTGCCCGCCTCCAACCTTAAAAGCCAAGGCGCCCAGCCTGCTCAGGAGCACCCTAATCAGTCTACGTGGAGGATCAGTCCTTTGAGGTACCGTGCTTCTGGATGGCCAGCACGTGTGGGATGGTCAGCAGGTTGACCCAAGCGTTGTAAGATCCGGACCTGGCGTCCAGATTCCACTGCCGCGGCCACAATCGTGTCTTCGAACAGTTGGGCATCCACCACTTGCGAGCAACTAAAGGTCCAGAGCAATCCAGCCTTGGGCATCTTCTTTAGTGCCTCAGCATTGAGCCTCTTGTAGCCTTGTACAGCTTTGTGTCGCGCAGACCGGCTCTTGGCATAGGCGGGAGGATCCAAGATGACGACAGGGGGCAGGATATCGCATTGACGGAGGTAAGCCAGAACGTCACCTTGGACGCCCTCATGCTGGTCCGCATAGCCGTTCATGTCGGCGTGGCGTCGTGCCGCTTGCACCGCCTTTTCCGAGGCGTCAAGGCTGACAACATGAGCGCTGCCGCCTTGGAGCGCTGCCAAACTAAAACCTCCGGTATAGCTGAACGCATTGAGGACAGCCCGGTCGCCAACGCATTGCATCAGCAGTTTTCGGTTGTCGCGTTGATCCAAGAAAAACCCCGTCTTCTGCCCATCGATGGGCGACACCTCATAGCGTATGCCGTGCTCACTGACCTCCCGGATGGAGGCGGGATTTTCACTTTTGGCAGAGGACCACACGACGCCATCTTCTATCTGCTCTTCCACTCCCGGAAGCTTGGCAATGAGGGCGGCACTCTTGTTGACAATGAGGTCCAAGGAAGAACCAAGGGCTGATTGAAGACCGGCTGACAAGTCTGGCCAAGCGCGGTGCATGCCCATGGAGTGGGTTTGCACGACAGCCATCCCAGCATACCAATCCACGACAAGGCCAGAAAGTCCGTCTCCTTCTCCATGAACCAAACGACAGCAATCGGTGGCAGCATCCGTCCCGGGTCCCAACCCTACAGATTGCCGCACAGCCAGGCATTCCGCTATCCTTTCTGCCCACCAAGGGGCATCAGGCGGGGCATTCAATGACCCCGGAGCGATGATCCTCACCGCAATCGATCCGGCACCCCAATGCCCCCATCCCAAGGCTTGTCCCTTGGAAGACATGACACAGACCCAATCGCCGGGCGCAGGCGCAGCGTGGTCCACTTCGAGGCGCTGTATGGCACCGGAGAACACCCAAGGGTGACCGCGCAGCAGGCTTTTTTCCTTTCCGGGATGAAGGTGCACAAAGGGGTAAGAGGTGGTCGAATCCGACATGGGGCCAAGGTAGCGCCACTGCGCTGGCTTCAGGTCTTGCCCGGGATGATGAAAACCACGCCATCTTTCCAGGACACCCTTCCTTGGGCGCGCCAATGCTCAAGGGTGTTCCTCACTTCCTCACGGTGCTCAGAGGGAACCATACGCTGCAACTCTGCAAAGGAAATGCGCTCTCCAATCCAATCCTCTATCTGACGCTCTGTGGGCGGCGAAGGCGGAGCACAGCGGTCGCATATTCCGCAGGGCGCTGTCGCCTCTGCATCAAACAAGGACTCCAAAAATTGTGCGCGGCACCCATCAGTTTGTAGATAGCTTCTCATAAAGGCCCAGCGCTCCTCGGAGTCGCGCATGCGGTCTTCGAGTATGGCGGCGGGCAACCGTGCGGTTTTAGCAGAGGGTCGGGCCGATTTAAATTGAACGGAAGCCCGTTCGGTGGGCGTTGCCATCGCGACAATGGACAATTCTGTCAGCCTTCTGAGGTGCTGCCACCCTGATTTTTCCGAGCATCCAGCCTCAGCAAAAATGGAAGCAGAATCCAGCACCCAATGGGTCTGCTTTTCCCTTCCATGGCGCGAGAGCAATGCCGCAAGTATGCGCCCATCGCTGGACAGTTCTGGTGGGTTTTGCATCAAGGAGGTCGGCTCCTGAATCCACCTCATCAAGGTGGTGGTGTTTGCGGGAAGTATTTCCAACCAGCCCGCCCTCGCCATCAAGTCCAAGGATTTGCGCGCCAGTTGCATCGGGCACCCTGATTTTTCGGCCAAATGAGCGACCCAGACTTCTTGCGGCTCTTCCATTACGGCTCCATGGGCGATCGCGAGCTGGTTGGAAAGGGCCTGCAATACGGTGCGGATGGTGGCGGGACTGGGCCATTGGCGTGCGACATGACGTTCTGCTTCTTCCATGGCGGATGCATCGACAAACAGCGTGGCCTCTGCGGCGATGCCGTCCCGTCCCGCCCTTCCAGCTTCTTGTATGTAGCCTTCTGGAGATTCTGGAATGTGCGCGTGGGCAATGTGTCGGACATCGGGCTTGTCGATGCCCATACCAAAAGCAGTGGTGCAAGCCAAAATGCGCAAGGAACCTGCAATCCATTGGGATTGGTGGTCATCCCGGTCAACCCGGGACATTCCAGCATGGTAGGGGGCTGCAGAAAAACCATGGGCACTCAACATCGCGGCCATGGACTCTGCTTCCCGACGGGTCCGGACATAGAGAATCGCCGATCCTTTCAACCTGTGTCCCCAATCCACAATGGCCGCATGCCGGTCCTGCACTTGGTGCACAGCAAATGAGAGGTTGGGTCTGCGCATTCCAACCCTGATTCGGTGCGGTCGGGTCATGCCGAGAAGCTGTTCGATGTCGGCGGCTACCTTTTCTGTGGCTGTAGCCGTCAAAGCGATCCACCCCGCGTTGGGGTGCCAATTCCGGAGCTGGCCCACTTCCAAATAGTCCGAGCGAAATGCATGCCCCCATTGGCTCACACAATGGGCCTCGTCAACGGCAATGGTGCGCACGTCCATGGCCATGCAGGCCGTCTGAAATGCAGGTTGACTCAGGCGTTCTGGTGCTACAAACAAAAATCCGCCTGGCCCAAAACGGGCATTGTCCAAGATGCGCTCGGCCTCTTCTTTTCTCAAGCCGTTTGTCAGGGCTTCTGCTGCCAAGCCCCGCGCCTTGAGCCCTTGCACTTGGTCGGCCATCAATGCTACCAATGGACTGATGACCAGACAGACTCCACCGCGAACCAACCCTGGAACTTGGTAGCAAATGGACTTGCCTCCACCCGTTGGCAAAATGGCCAGCGTATCGCCACCGGATGCTCCGGAAAGCACCACGGGAACCTGCGAAGGTCGAAAGGCAGCAAATCCCCAATGCTCGCGCAGCACCTGTTCCAGTGCGGGCAAAGTAGGAGGGGATTTGTCGGCCTGTGTCATTTCCTTGGATTTGGGGATGTGGTCGCGATGAACGGCTCTAACTTTCGACGCTCAAACCCGGGGCACTTCCCCATGCAAACCACCGAAAGATGCTCGTAGCTGGCAATTGGAAAAGCAACAAGTCATTCAACGAGGCAAAGGAATTTGCCAACGCATTCGCCGCCATGCCTCCCGCCCCTGCAGGAGTAGAGGTGATGATTGCCCCTCCTGCGCCTTATTTGGCGGCCATGGGTGACGCACAGCCGCCGTTTCGACTGGGGGCGCAGAACGTTTCTGCGTCAGGTCCGGGAGCGCACACAGGTGAATTTACCGCTGAAATGCTGGCGGGATGTGGTGTTCAAGACGTGATCGTGGGACACAGTGAGCGGCGCGACGGATACGGCGATGATGACAAAGTGGTGGCAGAGAAGGTTGACCGTGTATTGGAGGCTGGTTTGCGCGTGATTTTTTGTTGTGGTGAAAGCCTTCAAGACCGCCAAACGGATGTCCATTTCGACAAAGTGTTGAGACAGATGGAGTCGGCCATTTTGCATCTGCCTTCCGACGTGATGGACCGGGTGGTGGTGGCCTATGAGCCCATTTGGGCCATCGGTACAGGATTGACCGCCACTGAGGAGCAGGCCCAAGAAATGCATGCGGCCATCCGAGGTTGGCTGGGCGAAGCCTTTGACGAGGACATGGCCAAATCCATACCCTTGCTTTACGGAGGAAGTTGCAAGCCAGCGAATGCCGATGCGCTGTTCGCATGCGCAGATGTTGATGGTGGATTGATTGGTGGTGCTGCTTTGGACCCCGATTCTTTCAGGGCCCTGGTTGAAGCAGCTGGACGTGTGAGTGCAGCGCGCATTGAAGCAGGGGCAGAGGCGTCTTGAATGGCTTGGGCTCGGATTCACCTGAGGTGTGAGCCTGCTGCTCCGGGGCATGAAATAGCCACAGCATGGCTGGCTGATGCCGGTTGCAGCATGTTTGAGGAAGCTGCGGACGGCCTGCATGCTTTCGCCAAAAAAGAAGAGCTCGATACAGGTTTGGCTGATGTGATTCAGGCAGACCTCGTCCCACTGGGTCTCAAGACTTGGCTGTTGTCGGAAGTCGAGGAGGAGAATTGGAATGCCAAATGGGAGTCTGATTATCCTGAGGTCACGATCGGGGACAGCATCCGTGTGAAAGCACCGTTTCACGCTGATGACACGCAGCAAAAATTTGATGTCACCCTGACGGTCCAGCCTCGAATGGCCTTTGGTACGGGTCACCACGGCACCACATTTGGCATCCTCGCGGAAATGGTGGGGATGGATTGGTTGGGCACAACTGTGCTGGATATGGGCTGTGGATCTGGGGTTTTGGGCATTTATGCTGCCACCAGAGGAAGCCGCGAAGTCGTGGCCGTAGACATCGATCCATGGAGCGTGCGCAACACCCGAGAAAACCTCGCGTTGAATGGCATCAGAGAGGACGCATCTTTTGAGGTGCGTGAGGGTGGTGCAGACCAGCTCATAGGCCTGCAGGAATCGCGGTTTGACGTGGTCATCGCCAACATCAACCGGAACATTCTCCTGGAAGACATGGACGCTTATTGCCGGGTGTTGGGTGCCTCAGGAACCCTCATTTTGAGCGGTTTTATGGAGCCGGACATTCGCACCTTGGTCGATGCAGCTGGACAACATGGCCTCCGTTTGGATGCCACACGCTCAGAATCAGAATGGCGGATTCTTACCCTTCGAAGGTGAAGCTGATGATGAAGCTGCGGGTGCGCAGCTCGTCAAACGCAGCGCTGAAGGGCGTATCATCTTGGATGAGGACGTTGCGCATTCCAAATTCGGTTTTGAGTTCTACCGAAAATTTGAAGAAGGGAAGAAAGAAGTCAGCTCCCGCACCAAAATCGAGGCTGGAGTTGTTTTTGGCCAACTTGAGGATGTACCCGTCTTGCAGACTTTGGTTTACATCGGCCTGGGATTGCATGTCCCTGCTGATTTTACCTCCAATGAGGGCGTAAGGGGCAAAGTTCCCAATGCGCTGCGTCCTCAATTTGACCACCAGCGGGAAATCTAGAAATACACTTTCGGTGCGCACAGAAACCGGGGTCGTGGTTCCGTCGGCGTTTCTGAACCTATACAGCATGCCCCGGTCTTGGAAACTCAAGCCTGGAATGAAACGCACGCGGATGGTTTCATTGACATTGAGTGAAGCGAGAAGTGCGAGGTTAAATCCAGAAAGGGGATTGTTTTCTACACTCAACAGACTGTCTGAAAAGGTATAGTCCGGGCGGAGCTTGAAGTTGAAGCTGCTGGTATTGCCGCTTAACAGAAATCCAAAATGATAGGAACGGTAATCAAACTTGGCCAGGTTCTTTTTTGCAGTTTGCCCCTGTGCCGCCAGCCCACTGAGCAACAACACCAATACCGTCAAAACCTTCAATGGCTTCAATGACATGGGGGTCCATCGTTTCATCAAGCACTGAACGGCTTTGGATTCGGCATATTGCTGCCGAGGGATCATGACTTGAACCATTGTCCCAAAAATGAGGTGAACAGAACGGTAGACATGGCGGCTGCAATCCACATGAGCAAACTGGCGGTGAAATGCCAGAGCGGGTCGAATTGAAACCGCAAACTGGCTTTGGCACGTTCCCTTGCCGTCTCCACATCCATCGCGGCGAGCTGTGGGTCGGCTGCTTGAAGTTCCGCAAAGCCGGCTTCATCAGCCAATGACCGGTCTATAAACGCTTCGCGTTCCAACATGCGCAATGAGGTGGACTCCGCGCATATCACGTGGTGGTATGCCACCGTGCTGCCGGCCGCAAGAATCGCATACAGCACGGTAGGGCGCAACGAATTCTTGAAACGCTCTATAAAAGAGGGAGCATCTTGTCCTTGAAACGCAGCAACCAATGCCACCACCAGTATGAGGCCAAAGTGCCCGAACACACCAATGGAAATGCCCGTTTCAAAAGAAACCTGACCAGTGGTGACCATTCGGATGGCCCACCACACAGCGATAGCCAACAACGGTGTCCAACGGATCAAAGTGCGCTGTGCGCCCAAGGCTTCAGCCATTCATGGTGATCAAGAACTCATCGTTCGAATCGGTACGGCTCATGCGGTCTTTCAGGAATTCCATCGCTTCGATGGGATTCATGTCTGACAGGTGCTTGCGCAATACCCAGATGCGTTGAAGCAATTCTTTGTGCATCAGCAGGTCTTCGCGGCGGGTGCCAGAAGAGAGGATGTCGATGGCGGGGTAGATGCGGCGGTTAGAAATGCGGCGGTCAAGCTGCAATTCCATGTTGCCCGTTCCCTTGAATTCTTCGAAAATCACCTCGTCCATCTTCGATCCCGTTTCAGTCAAAGCTGTAGCGATGATGCTCAAGGATCCGCCGTTCTCGATGTTGCGTGCTGCGCCAAAGAAGCGCTTGGGCTTCTGCAGTGCATTGGATTCAACACCACCTGAGAGGACCTTTCCTGATCCTGGTGCAACGGTGTTGTAGGCACGTGCCAAACGGGTGATGGAGTCGAGCAAAATGCACACGTCATGGCCGCACTCGACCATGCGCTTGGATTTCTCCAGCACAATCTCGGCAATCTTGACGTGGCGGTCTGCTGGCTCGTCGAATGTGGAGGCGATCACCTCAGCATTGACACTCCGCTTCATATCGGTGACCTCCTCAGGGCGCTCGTCAATGAGCAGGATGATCAAATATGTTTCAGGGTGGTTCTCCGCGATGGCGTTGGCCACATCCTTGAGCAGGGTGGTCTTTCCTGTTTTGGGTTGCGAAACAATCATGCCACGTTGCCCTTTTCCGATGGGGGAGAAGAGGTCCATGACCCGCGTTGAAATGTTGCCATTCTTCCCAGCCAATTTGAAGGCCTCTTGTGGGAACAAGGGAGTGAGGTATTTAAATGGAACCCGGTCCCTGACCCATGACGGGTCTCGGCCATTGACCTTGAGAACCTCTACCATGGGGTAATACTTGTCGCCTTTCCGAGGAGGACGAATGGTACAAACCACGTTGTCGCCCGTTTGGAGGCCCGCCGCCTTGATCTGCTTGTTGCTGACGTAAACGTCGTCTGGGCTGTTCAGATAATTGTAGTCGGCACTGCGCAGGTATCCGAATCCTTCGGGCATGACCTCGAGGACGCCTTCTGCCTGGGCGATGCCGTCAAAATTGAAACCGTGCTCTTCGGGCTCACCCAAGCGGTCCCGATCCCGTCCGCGGCGGTCGTTGCGATCACCCCTGTCGTTGCGGTCACCTCGGTCTTTGCGGTCGTCGCGATCCTTGCGGTTGCGGTTGCGGTCGCGGCGGTCGCCGCGCTCTCCACGGTCATTGCGGTCGCCGCGGTCA
>JBELBZ010000013.1:17796-43569 GCA_042095055.1 Crocinitomicaceae bacterium
CGGTCATTGCGGTCGCCGCGGTCACCTCTGTCGTTGCGGCGGTTACCACGGTCGTTTTGGTCTCCGTCTTTGTTCGACTTCTCACCCTCCTTGTTGGGGGCGTTCTCCGAATTCTCGGAGTCCTCAGAACGTGCATGGTCGCCGTCTTTCTGTCGGTTGCCGCGGGATTGATCGCGCCTGTTGCGACCGCCATCCTCGGACTTGTTGTTGCGTCGGCCTCTTCCGCGGTCATCGGAGGAAGCTTGGTCTTCAGACCCTTCCTCTTCGGAACCCTGCTCTTTTTTGGCAGCAGCGCGCTGACGGCCCCGCCCAGCATTCGCTGGTTTTGGACCGTCTTCTTTCTTCGTGCCTTCACCTTCGGTTTTGGCCTTTGCGCTGGTAGTGACGGCTTGCTCGTCGAGAATGGCATACACCAGTTCTTGCTTTTTGAGCTTGTCAGTTCTGGCAATATTCAGCTCCTTGGCAATGTCCCGGAGCTCAGCAACCTTGCGGCTGTTCAAATCAATGATATCGTACATGTGGGGGTCCCACTTGCGTGGGCAACTCTGCGTTCAAATTTCCCTGAGGGAGCCCGAAGGCTTTGCACCGTTGCGGTGCGCTACAAGTTTACAACATCTTTTGCGGACGACAACACCCCATCATTTCTGGCCCAATTCCACCACTTCTGGGGCGAGAATCTGACCGTTGGCGAGGTTGAACCTGAGCAAGGTCCTCTTCCGATGGAAACCTTGCATTCCAGCGGCCCCGGGATTGAGGTGGATCCCGCCCCAAGACTTGACACTTTGCACCATCAAAATGTGAGAATGACCGCAGACAAAGATGTCGGGTCGGTGAGCACTGAGACCGCTGCGAATGCCTTTGGCATAACGTCCGGGCCTGCCTCCTATGTGGGTCATCCAGATCCGACAGCCCTCGCGTTCTATGTGCTGATGTTCAGGAAAAGTTCGCCGCATCAATTGGTCATCGATGTTGCCGTACACGGCTACCAGAGGTCCAATAGAGGCAAGGGCATCCGTCACCTTAAAGTCACCAATGTCTCCTGCATGCCATATTTCATCACAAGAGGAAAGGTGATGCAAGATCCTGTCATCCACATGACCATGGGTGTCGCTGATAAGTCCAATTCGCACAGTACAAATTTCGCTCCTGTTGTGCGATTGGCCCCATCTTGGCGTTCTGCTAACGGATAAACTTCTCCCATGATTCGATTGCGCACCACATTCTTGCTGTTGTTGATCTCTATCGGACCGCAATGGGGCCTGGCTCAGCCCGGACCTCGTTTTCATTCGGAGAGTAAAAAGGCCATCAAATTGTACCGCAAGGCCATGGAGTTGAGCCGGGCGGCCATGGTTTCCAGTTCGGAGACAGAAGGGGCCATGGAGCAGGTAGAGGAACAGCTTCGCAAAGCCTTGGAAATCGATCCGAATTTTGGAGAGGCAGAGCGTGTGATGGCGGCCATGTCCTTTGATCAAGGTGATTTTGAAGCCTCACAGGGCCACTATGCCCATTACCTGTCGCTCTATGGTCGAGACTACATCCGGGATCATTTCCTGTGGGCAGAAGCCGCACGCTTTGCATTGGATCCGTCTGGAATGAAATCGGCGATGGGGGCCATGATCCAAATCCCCGGAGTATCCGAAGGTCCAGACGTAGATGTTGTAGAAGCGGTGCTCAAGGATGCTGAATTCATGGAAGGAGCATTGGCCCATCCCGTGCCACTCAACAGTGCTCCATTGCCTGGGCCGGTCAGCACCAACGAGGATGAGTATTTCCCCAGTGTTTGGCAGGCTGGCGAGGCGCTGGTGTTTACACGAAGGGTGATGGATTCACGCTGGCGTCAAGGTCAAGAGGACCTTTATGTCACGCGGAGGTCAGGCGCTGGTTGGACCTCTCCGCAGCCCTTGCGCGGGCTGAACACGTTGAGCAATGAAGGGGCTGCAGCACTTTCGGGAGATGGCATGACCATTTGTTTCACTGTTTGCCGGGATGCGGATCGAAACGGTGAGGGCCCCCACAAGGGCAGTTGTGATTTGTACATCGCACAGAGAGAGGGACAAGGCTGGGGCAAGCCCGAGAATTTGAGTGCAGTCAATACTGCTGGGTGGGAAAGCCAGCCTTGCCTGAGCCCCGATGGACAGCAGTTGTTTTTTACCCGAGGGTCTGGAAAATCCGGAGACCGGAAATACGACCTTTTCACTGCCCGAAGAAATGCCGATGGGGCTTGGGGAACGGCATTTAGAATGGGAGGAGAGGTCAATTCTAAAGGAAAAGAAATGCGCCCGTTCATCCATCCAGATGGGGAGCACTTCTACTTCGCCTCTGATGGAAGGGCCGGGATGGGAGGCTTGGACCTGTTTGTGTGCGCGATGAATGAAAATGGACAATGGGGAAGTCCGGTAAACCTTGGATGGCCTATCAACACGCCTGAAGACGAAAGTGGCCTGGTCGTTTCGTCAGATGGGGTCACTGGTTTTTTCAGCCGCTCCATCGACGGACAGCTCGACCTACACGAGCTCACGTTGCCTCCTGAAGTGGCAGCCAGTGCTACATCCGCCATGGAAGGAAAGTTGACCTCCACAGCGGGCGTGCCACTTGTGGATGCCCGCATCCGCCTCTTGGACAGTGACAGCGGCACACCTTTTGCGGAGGCGATTGCGGCTGCCGACGGGAGCTACCATGTTCCTGTTCCGATGGACCGGTCTTTTGTGGTGATGGCTGAAGCCACGGGACACATGCTCCTGTCTGAGCGAATTGAAGCCCGTGAAGGGTTCGTTCGGCTTGTGCGGGACTTTGATCTAAACCCTTTGAAGGCCGGGAGTGAGGCGGTCTTGCGCAATGTCTTTTTTGAAAGTGGCAGCGCTGCACTCGACCCAGCCTCTCATGTGGAGTTGGAACGGGTCGGGCTCTGGCTTTCGGCGCATTCAACTGTAGTCATGGAGGTGGGAGGCCATACCGATGATGTGGGCTCTGAAGCCGAGAACATGCTGTTGTCTGAGCAACGGGCAGAAGCGGTGAAGGGGGCACTCCAAAAAGCGGGCGTGGAAGCCGACCAACTTGTTGCCAAGGGGTACGGTCAGTCCAAGCCCGCTGTTTTGGGGAGCTCCGAAGAAGCGAGACAGCAAAACCGGCGCACCACATTGACGGTGCTGCCGCAACGCTGATGTAAGATTAGTGGACCAGCAAGTCTGCCGCGCCAATGGCGGTCCACACGATGTAACGTCCCACGGGGAAACCGCTCAGATCGATGTCGAATTGCACCGAAGGCACTTGGCTTTGGTAGACCACACGGCCAGCCATATCACGGATTACCAATGGTCCACCAACCGCGCCGTCTGTGGCGAGAATGGTGGCGCTGTTGCGCGCAGGTACAGGCTGAACAAGCAGAGGTTTCACGACAGGTGTCGGTACCAGAGCAGGGTCGGACGTGCTAAACTCCTTGATGATGTTGGGTGGATTTCCCGGGTAAGACTGTCCATTGAATGCCAAGTAAAAAGCCCCAGTGTAGGGGTTGACGGCAACGTCGCGGATCCGTTGGTTATAGCTCCCGAAAAATGCTTCTTGACTTTCAGCAGTTAAACCGTCTTCGGATAGCCCGATGAGGATCAATCGCCCAGGTAGGGGGTCGTTGAATCCACTCATCACGCCCATCATGATCTTTCCTTGAAACTCAGGAATGGCCTCGTGGGTGTAGTACTCCAATCCATTCAGTGCGATGCAGGGGGTCCATGCCAACAACGGCTCCACCACATCCCATTCTGCACAGAAGGCTGTTTCAGACGGCGCGTTGCAAGCACCTTGCACGTTGGGCCAGCCATAGTTGCGTCCGGCCTCCACGAGGTTGAACTCGTCGTCTTGGTTTTGGCCGTGCTCAGAAGCGTAGATCAAACCGTTGGGGCCGATGCACAATCCTTGGGCATTTCGGTTGCCCCAAGTATAGACATAGCTGTCAGGGCCGAAGGGGTTGTCCGCTGGAATCGAACCATCGGGATTGAGGCGGAGGATTTTTCCATTCAGACTCTCGAGGTCTTGGCTGTTGTCTGTGTCTCCAGCATCTCCTGTGGTCATCAGAAGGGTATTGTCTGGAAGCCAAAGCAGACGGCTGCCGTTGTGAATCTGGGCACCGGGCAGGGTCAAAAGCTCTTGTTCGTTGACCAATTCTGTTCCATTCCATTCAAACACGCTGAGGTGCTCGGATACGCTGTTCTGGCCATTGCAATACACCAACCAAACACGGGGGTCTTCAGGGAAATTCGGGTGCTGGACCATGCCCAAAAGCCCAGGCTCTCCAGAGCCATTAAAGGTCACATTCAGGTCGAGGACGGTCGTGTAATCACCAGACGAAGGGTCGATCCGGATGACGCGCCCCTTCCGCTCACTGCACCACAACATGTCATCACCGCCCCAAATGATTTCCCAAGGAATTTCGCTGTCTGTCACCAAATCGGTGGCAAAGAGGGTCGTGTTACCGATGGTAAACGATTCTTGGGCAGAAAACTGCGCTGGTGCCAAGGCCGCACACACCAATCCCAACAAAATGAAGGTTCTATTCATGATACAAGGATACGTTTTGATGCTCGATTAGCAGGGCTCAGAGGCTGCCATCAACGGCGAGGGCCGTGAAGGGGGGGATTTGCTGTCCCATGGGCTGTCCCAAGAGGCATGAAGCCTGCGCCAGGTTGGGAATGGCAATGGGGGCATCACTTTGATTGAAGAACACTGTGGTCGATTCGTCGAGGTATTGACGGGTGATTTTGAGCAGCTGAGGTTCGGGGGAGGAGAGCGCCGTCTGTCCGAACATCATGCTCATTCGGCTGCGGCGAAGTTCCGCCCAGCGGCTTGCAATCTCTCGGGTCCGGTTTTCTTCAAGATCGAGGTCGTCGAAGCGCACCATGCGCCGGTTATCAGGGTCGTTTCCCCCCACATCTGCATACTCGTCTCCTTGGTAAATGCAGGGAACCCCCGGCATGGACATGTTGAATGCAGTGAGCATGCGCATGGCTTGGTGCCCGCGGACCCCATCTCTGCGTATATCCCGTGTCCATCCTGCCAATTTGTGGTCTTCATCCCACCGCACAGTGCCCTCCGCCAAGGAGGCAAATCGGGGACGGTCTTGGTTGCCCGTAATCGTGCCCATCAAGTGGTGTGCTCCGTACTGGTCCAAGCCTTCATTGGCGACCTGTATGAGGCCTTCAAAACCGGCATTTTCCTTTCCAAATGCCACGGTGGCTTTGTCGTACAAATTGAAGTCAAACTGCGCATCAATAAGACCCGAACCCAGATAACTTCCGATGAGTTCAGCGCTTCCATAGGTCTCTCCAATCTGATATATCCGACGATCAGACGTCTGGGTGTGCTGCTTGATTTTCCGGGTGAGGAGGCGCCAAAAGGACAAGGGGATGTGCTTGGTGGCGTCGTGCCGAAACCCATCAATTTGGCTGTTCAACACCCACCATGCTGCGCTGTCCGACATGGCCTCGGCGACATCGTCCCGTTCGAGGTTGAGCGTGGGCATAAAGGTGTCAAACCAAGTGGTCAGGCGCTCATCGTCCCACAGTTGCGTGTTTTCTCTGCCATCGGGCAAATAGAGGTTGGTGACCCAATCAGGATGCTCTTGATACAATGGGTGCGCCTCGTGCACATGGTTGGCCACATAATCCAGCAAGAAGTTCATGTCCTTGCTGTGTGCGGCATCTACGAGGCCATCAAAGGTGCTGCGTGATCCAAACCGAGGGTCAATGGCGGTATTGGAAATGGGCCAGTACCCATGATATCCGCTGAACCGGCTGGTGATATCGGTGCTGGGGTCCTGCCAATAACCATATGCCGAGTCGGGGTTGGTGGTGATGGGACTGATCCACAACGCGGTGACGCCAAGTCGGTCAAAGTATCCTTCGTCCAAGGCCTTTTGAATGCCTGCGAGGTCTCCACCGTGGTCATTGGCTTGAGGCAAGATGGCAGGGTCGTTCACAGGACTGTCGTTGCTGCGGTCGCCATTTTGAAAGCGGTCGACCAACATGAAATACAGGATTTGGCTTTCCCAGTCTTGACGGGTCAACTGCTCTGGAGAAGCGATGGGAATGCCATCCATCAAAGGAATCCTCACTTCATGGCTCGGCTTGCCTGGACCATTGGACCACAGCCTCAGGTTTGTGCGTCCCGCGCCATATGCACGGGCTGGAATGCGCACCACGCCAGTGCCATCGTCCCCAATTACGGTGGTCGCGTAGAGGTGGTTTTCCCACCATCCCCAGACGCGGGATCCAGGGGTCCCCAGCAAGCGAACATCGTGCACCTGATTGCCACCAAATCCAATGGCCGCCAGTTCCAACCGTTCACCGCTGCCTTCGACGGACAGAATGGAGTTGAACCCCCCAAATCCATTGTCCACTTGATCGGGATTGCTGGGGTCGGGCATTTCAACACCGTCGGCCACCAGCTGATATGGATGGTGCCCTTCGCTGAGGTTGAGTTCAATGTGCCACTTTCCATCGCCCTGGAGGACCATGGGGTGCTGGCTGCGCGACCAACCGTTGAAGGCACCCATGATGCAAACTTGCTCATATTGCCCATCCTCAGCGGCCAAACTCAATGCGACCTTGCGCTGGGTGGATGCGAGGATGGGAACATGGGCCGACCTGCCGCCAAGCCGAAATTCAAGGGCTCCAAAACCTTGCTGGGGTTGCCCTTTGATCCAAACACCGTGCTGTCCGTCGCTTTCCTCAATGTCCAGAGCGGTGCCTTGGCCCCATTCTGGAATCCAGTGTACCTCTTCAGGCAATGTGTCCGGACAGAAGTCAGCGAGGACAACCCATGTTGAATCCGCTGCAAGGCGCAAAGGCATGGCGCTCCCGGGAATGATGTCTTCCATGACTTCCACTGGGTCCTCCGGTGCGGAGCAGCCAGCCAAGATCAAAGCTGAGAATAGGGGAAAGGAGAGAAGGTGACGCAGCATGGAGGTACAATATCAGAAACGCCCGGGACGTGTCCGGGCGCTTCGGTGGCTTGTTGGCGGCAGAAAATTCAAAGGGAGCTTTTAGTCACACAATAGAATTCCCAAACTGTTGGCTGGGGGAGGTCCTGCAAAGGAGTAGCCCGGCTTGGTGATGTACCACCGAACACCGTTCTCCAAGGGAGCTCCATTGTAGGGGCTTTGATCGATGTTGCTCGGTGTACCGAGGAAAAAGTCTTCGGGCACAAAGGTGAAGCTGAAGAATCCTGGTTTTCCTTCCACGGGTGCCATCCGCAATTCAGGCACCGACCCCGCGTCAAAAGGGGTAGAGGCGACACCGTCATCGCCATAGGTGTAGAGCGTAAAAGCATCGGTCCGCGCCGTCAGGTGCAGGTACACCTCGCTCAGGTCCTGAAGGTCAGGGTTGGTTTCTTGGTTGTTGTCGTAAGTAAAGGTCACAAAGTCATCGCTTTCTCGGATTTCGGGAAAGACACACACCCTGCCATTGCAGAGTTGGGGGACGATGCCCACCGTGAGGTCCTCGGTCTTTGCCTCTCCTCCAAACTCCTCTTCATAGGCGTACCCATTGTCGAATTTGGCCAGGCAAGAAATGCCCCTCGTAAAGAAGGTGGGACCATCCACGCCGAAATATGCGGTGGGCACGAAGCTCATGCTGTAAAGCTTTTCACTGACCTTGGTCATGCGTTGTTGCTCGTCGCTGTCTCCCCAGTCGCCATTGCCAGCAGCTGGCGCAGAGGGATTCCAAGCCCAGAGGTAGATGTCTTCATCGGGGTAGACATCCAACATGTCACTGAGGCGCTGGTCTTGGCACTGGGTCAGATCGATGTACAGCGTGCATTCAGCATCTGCAGCTGTTGGGGAGGGCAATATGTAGGCCGCTTGTCCATAGGAGGCGGAGAGGGCGCCGGTAAACAGCAGGGCCATGCCCATTGAAATGCGGTTCATTGTGGGATCCGGTTGAAAGTGAACGTGTAGATCACGGTTTCGACAAGGGCGCCACCCTCACCGCAACTGCGGCGGTATTCGATGGCCATTTGATCATCGTAGGGCCTGACGGTGGTGCCTAAATTGTATTCGAGGGTGTCTGATTCGCCCATGAGCCTCAAAAACGTGGGAAAGGAAGGGTCGTCAAAGGACCACATGCCGCCTTCTCCAAAGTATGCCCTCCCAATTTCTTGCTGGATGGAATACGAGTCGTCACCGTTAAAGGTCATGCGCATCGGGGCGATGCCCTCTTGGATGTAAACGTTGCTCAGGTCGCGCGTTTCCTTGAGCGGGTTGTTCAAGTCCTGCTGGGTAAAGGAAGAGAGCTCCCAGGTGCCGAGGAAACCAGCGCGCTTGTCCACGGGGTCGCCGAGTTCTCCTTCGATTTCGGGTTTGCATCCAGCCATGCTGATGGCCAAAGCCAAGACCAACAAGGGAACGATTGAATGGTGCTTCATGTCAATTCAGTTTTTGTGGTTCACAAACAACCGCCTTCTCCGTTGAGAACGAAGCCCGCAGCAGTGGTGGATGAGTTGGGGAATTGGAGGAGAGATCCGGGACAGTCCCAAGGGGCGTCGCGCACAGTTTCGGGGCTCCCCATCACGCCGCGCAACTTGACTTGGTCGAGCTCCCATCCCTCGCACAAGGTTTCTTTGCGGTATTCCTCGCGCGCAGCGGCGAGCACTTCAGCTGCAGAGGCGCCCGTTGGCATGTCGTTTAAATCTGGACCGAATGCGCGGTCGCGTATGGCATTGACATCCCCAATCGCCACAGACAGGTCGCCACCATTGATCGCAATGCACATCGCGCGCAAGAGGTGCATGCCGGTCAAATGAATGACAGGAACGTTGAAGAATTGCTTGTCGTCGAATCGGGTCACTTTGTGGACGACACCGTTCGATTCGATCCAGTCGCCACGGTCATCCGCAGCATTGAGTTGGAACAAATCGTAGATCTCATCGCTGAAGGTCAGCTGTGGATTCAGGTTGTTGTCCTGGCGGAAGTTGTCTCGGAAAGCTGAACTGCGGTCATTGAGAAGGCTGTCTCCGTCCACGGCAAAATATCCGCCGGTGATGCCAAATACCGTTTCGGGATTGACCTGGTCTCCAGCCAACACGCTGTCGCTGCCTGCTTCGTAGCGGTCGAGGTCGAGGTCAAGCTCAAACAGGCCGCTTCCAATCACCCGCTCTGCCTCGGTCTGTGCCGCGCTCCAATCCTGACGCAAGCAGTGGATGTGGGCCAAGAATCCACTGGCCGCCATGCTGCTCGCATAGGGGCCGTTCTCATCGGGGAGGTTGGCTTTGGCGAATTCGAGGTCCTCGATGATTTGTGCATAGACCTCTGCGACCGTGGCGCGCGGGCTGGGTGGTGCCACAGCATCGGTGCGCAATGGAATGCCCAAGTGGCTGTTGTCTGTGGTATAGCCATAGGGGTAAGCCCACATCTTCACGAGGTACCAATGGCACACCGCGCGTACAAAGCGGGACTCCGCTTCGAGTCGCAGCCGCGCAGCTTCGTCCAAATCATCGACCAAATCAAAGCTGTCGACCACCACATTGGCCCGGTATATGGCGTAGTAGAAGTCGGTGTAGAGTCCCCCCGTGGTAGGGGTAAAGAAGTTGGTCTCTCGGTTCCACACCGCGGTGTAGTCCAGGCTCGAGTAGGGGCGCGCCATATTGTCGGTCAGCAACTCTGCGATGCTCTGCTGGCGCCCGTTCAAGACGTTGGCCAATACATCGTAGTTCGAGTTTAGCATCCGCTGCAGGTCGTCCGCATTGTTGATGGCGTCTTCGGCGAGGATGACGTCTCCTGGCTCGAATTCCAGCATCCGGTCACATCCGGTCAATGCCACCGTGCATCCCAGGATACCGGCCAAAAGGCGAAGGGTTTTCGTGTTCGTCAGCATGGTGGGTCAGAATGACATGTTGATGCCCAATGTGAATGCCCGCTCTTGGGGCGGCGTGAGGTAGGTCACGTTTGGACTCATGTTGCGGTCCTGTGCATTTTCAAAGTCGCGGACAACTTCGGGATCAAGACCAGGGAAGCTGGTGATTGTAAACAGGTTGGTGACACTGGCGTTGACGCGCAAATTCGAAATGGCGTGCTTTCCCGTTCCAATGGTGGGAACGGTGTACCCCAAGGTGAGGTTGCGCAAGCGCAAATAGCTGGCATCGAACACAAACAGACTGGTGTTCCACCACGGAAAGCCGCTGGGCAAACCGTAGGTGGTTTCATCCAAGGTCAAGCGGGGAAAGGTGGCCTCGTCCCCGGGCTGACGCCAGCGGTCTAGAATCTCTGTCCGCATGTTCCAACTTGTAACCACGCCGAGTTGGCGTTTCGAAGAGCTGTCAAAAATCTTGGCGCCGTAACTAAAGGTGGCCAAGGCGCGCAAATCCCAATTCTTCCAGCGGAAGGTGTTGGTCATCCCGCCCACAAAATCGGGAAGGCCATCGCCGACATATTGCCGCTCACTGTTGTCGTAATCAAAGGTCTCATTGCCTGCACGGTCCAAATAGACGGGCAGTCCGGTTTCGGCATCGACGTGAGAGAACATCATCAGGTAAAAGCTGCCTACAGGACTTCCGGTGATGACCCGGCTGTCGTTGGTGCCGCCACTGACGGCATCGGGTGTGTAGTTGCCAATGCTCTGGAGTTCGTTGTAGTTCCGGGCGACATTGAGCTCTGTGGTCCACTGGAAGCCGCCAATGAGGTTGCGGCTCTTTACACTCAACTCCACTCCTCGGTTGAGGATTGTCGCCACATTGTCCCAGCGGTTGGTGAATCCGGTGCTCGGCGGGGTGGAGACGTTCATGATGACGTCTTGTGAGAGCTTGTTGTAATAGGCGATTTCGGTGGTCACCCGGTCGTTCCACAGTCCGATTTCAATGGAAGCATCCACCGTACGGGAAGTCTCCCAACGCAGGTTGGGATTGGCGGGTTGAAGGGGAAACAGAATCGGTTGCCCATTGTAGAGGATGCCGTTGTCTGGAGCGCTGTAGGTGCCGAAGCGCGCGTAATCGGGCAGGGCTGCATTGCCGGTTTTGCCCCAGCTCGTGCGCGCTTTGAGGAAGCTCAAGGTTCCGCTTTCGAACCATGGCTCGTCGCTGACGACCCAGCCGGCACTCAATGAAGGGAAGAACCCATAGCGGTAATTGCGTCCGAAACGGCTGGACCCATCCACACGGGCCGTTCCTTGGAAGAAGTAGCGGTCTTTGAGGGAGTAGTTGGCCCGCCCGAAATAGGAGAGGAAGCTGTGCTGAGAAGGATTGTTGACCGTGGTCTGGCCATTGGCCACTTCCAGCAAACTGTCATTGTCAAAAATCGGACCTGTGACGTCGCCAAAACCAATGCCGTATCCGTAGCTGTCGGTGCGCTGAAACTCTGAACCGGCCAACAGTCCCAGCGAGCTGAATTCCGTCAGGTCCATCTTGTAGTCGGCTGTCAAGCTGTAGTTCCAGTTCAGAACGTAGTTCGCGTAGCGGTTGGCATTGCCCAAGTCACTGGTCAAGAAAATGCTCGGCGGATTGTAGATGTCTTCGCGGACGTGCATGTAGTCGAATCCACCAGAACCCTTGATAAACAGATTGTCCAAGGGGGTCAGGATCAGGCTGGCGTTGTTGATGGAGCGGTTCTCTGTGGTGATCCACGTCTTGCTTTCGCGCACAGCGACCGGATTTTTGGTGCCGCCCCATTCGTCTTGATAGAGGAAGTAATCACCGGGGAGCCCATTCACAGAGCCGTCGGCGTTGAACAGGGTATCGGAGCGGTAGACTGGGTAATACGGCAAAGCGTTGGACATGGCATCGCCCAAGCCGCCGGACCAAGCCGCGTCGATGCGGTTGTTGATGCCCTGGCTCAAACTCGAAGAGACCATGATCTTGGCCCAGTCGGCGGGTTCAAAGTCTGCATTTAGTCTGCCACTGACGCGCTCATAGCTGTTGCCGATGAGATAACTGCCGTTGTCGTCATAGCTCACCCCCGCATAGAGGTTGTAGCCCTCTCCACCTTGACGGGCTCCAAAACTGTAATTGTGCTTGACCCCTGTACCGATGGTTTCGTCCACCCAGTCGGTGTTGGTCATCATGGCCTGCTCAAATGCAGACTTCCGGGATTCTGGGCTGTCTCCTGAAGAGGTGAATCCAGGAAGCCAGACGTATCCAGTCCCGCCGTCATTTTCCCAAGCCTCTTGACGGAGGGTCAAGTATTGCTCGGTATTGAGCATGTTGGGGAGGGAAGCGGGGTTGGAGAAGCCGGCACTGCTGCTGAATTCGTACGAGGTTCCAGCTTGACCCCGTTTGGTGGTGATCAAGATGACGCCATTGGCTCCCCTGGAACCGTAGATTCCTGTGGCGGCGGCGTCTTTGAGGATCTCCACAGATTCAATGTCATTGGGGTTGATGGTGGCGAGCGGGTTGTTGTTCATCGCCCCACTGTTTCCCCGGAGGAAGTAATTCTGCGTAATGGGAATGCCATCGACAACATAGAGGGGGTCGCCCGCAGCCGAAACGGAGGCCACGCCACGCACCCTGATCAAGCTTCCGGCACCGGCAACACCTGAACTTTGGCTGACTTGAACGCCTGCGGCTTGGCCTTGCAATGCTGCCTCAAAGCTGGGGGTGCGCACCGCCGTGATTTCCTTGGCATCAATCTGCGCGATGGATCCAGTCACCTCCTTTTTGCGTTGAACGCCATATCCGATCACCACAACATCGTCCATGAGAACAGCATCGGTTTCCAAGGAGACGTTGACCGTGCGGGTTTGACCAGCAGCCAATGTCACCTTTCGGGTCACCTTGATGTAGCCGACAAAGCTGAAACTGATGGTGTGTTCGCCTTGGCCCAGAGGCAGGCTATAGCGTCCATCCATGTCGCTGGAAACACCGCGGGCTCCGCCATTGGCTACAACGGTGGCACCGGGCAGAGGGCTCCCGTCCTCGTCTGTGACTGTCCCCGTAAGGGTCTGTGCCGAAATGCCAAAAGACAACAGCACACCTGCGAGGGCGAAAAAGCTCGAAATAGTTCGGTTCATGAATCGGTAGAGGTGTCTACGTTGAATGCGAATGTAAAACCGGTGTGTCAAAGGGACACGCAGAACTGCCGGCCGCCTCAATCGCGGTTCAACCAATAGGCAGCGGTGCTGTTTGCGCCCTGCGTCAACCTCACCAGGTATGGGCCTGTTGGCAATGCATGTGGGAGGGGAATGGCTGCCATTCCCGGGGCACATGCAATCTCCACAACGCAGCGGCCAGTCAGGTCGAAAATGGAAACGGTACCCTGCGATGCCGCGGGAGAGTGCAGCACGAGTTGGGCAGCAGATCCAGGGTTGGGAACCACAGAGAAAGCGGCAGGTTGTCGGGCTTCCTCAATGGCCAAAACATTGTCTGGTGTATCGAGGGCAACATCGGTCCACAGGTGGTATTCCCCCGGTCCAAAATCAAATGCGGCATCGAGGTCTGACACTTCGATCGAGGCACCAGTGAAGTAGTCATGCCAAGTTCCTGTATGCTGGAAACCAGGGGTCATGGACAAAGGCGTCACCTGGAAATTGCCCGCCACCACGACGTTCATTTGCTCGCCATTCAGTTGGAGCCGTTTGCCAAAGCCCCACACGTCCCAATTGAAGTCGGTGGTTTGGAAAACGGGATGGTCGCGCTTGAGGGCCGACAAGGCCGACATGATTTGGTACACACGGTAGCGCGCTGGCATTTCACGGTAATCCCACCTGACAGGCTTGGCCACTACGCGACAGTCTTCGCTGATGGTGACACCGTCGCTGCAGGTATTGATGGAATAATCGTACCCCAATTCACCGAATTGCCAGATCATTTTGGGGCCGGGCAGGGGGATGTTGAAACAGGCGGCCAACTCAATGCGGCCCAGAGCGGTCTCCAAATCCGTGATGCTGTACCCTCCGTTGCCATTGCCGAACTGCAGATTCTTGTACATGAGGCGTTCCTCGTCGTGGCTTTCGGCATAACTCACAGAGCGTGGGTGGTTCCATCCGCGCTCTTGCCAACTGGCCCAAGCCAGGTTGGATCCGTATCCCATAGAGGCTTCTTGGTAGTCGTGTGTCACGTTGGCCCACGTCATGAAACCGAGGTCGCTCAGCGCCTTCTCCTCGTTGTTGTCCGTCCAATGCTCCAGAATCATGTAGAAGTCGGAGTCCTGCGACCAGACATGACTTCCATAGTTGGCCCAAAGGTCAATCCTGTCTTGGTCGTAGCTGCCTCCAGTGCCGTTCCAAGTGAACCCTTGAGAAAGGTCCCAACGGTAGCCGTCAACGTGAAATTCTTCACGCCAAAAATCCATGACGCGTTTGGTGAAATCCTGGGTGGCCTCCGCCTGGTGGTCGTAGTCAAAAAAGAAGTCGACGCCATTGGGTGGAGCGACGGTGTTAAAGAAGGGGTTGTTGGCCGCAGGAGCATTGTTCTGCCACCACATCAGGATTTGAGGGTTGGGCCAATCGCTGTGGTTCATCACCATGTCCAAAATCACCGCGATTCCGCGCTCATGGCACGCGTTGACCAACTCCTGCAGTTTGGCTTTAGGGCCATACGCCTTGTCTACCGCGAAATAAAAGGAGGGGTTGTACCCCCAACTGTCGTTGCCGTTGAACTCATTGACAGGCATCAGCTCCAAGGCGGTGATGTTCAGGCCAGCCAAGTAGTCGAGGGTGTCGATGATAAAATCAAAGGTGCGTTCGTCGCTGAAGTCGCGCACCAGCAATTCGTAGATGACGAGGTTTTCTTGTGCAGGGCGCTCAAAATCGCCATCGGTCCAATCAAATGCGGGCGCACCTGTTTGAAAAACACTCACGGGCGCCTGGTTGGTCAACCCGACAGGGAAGTCGATCAGAAAGGGATATGTGGATTGGGGGATCCAAGGGTCGTTCCAATAATCCAGTTGCTTCTCCGCATACGGGTCGGGAAAGCGATCGTCATTGGGCATGACGTGGTATTGGTAGCGGTATTCCTGCGTGGGATTGAGTCCAGTCAATTCAATCCAAAACCGGTCTCCATCAGGCGTCACATTCATCATGAAGTTTTCCTGCAGCTCCCAGTTTGTCAGGTCACCGACAAAAAACACATGGCTTTTGCCGGGTGCAAAAAGCTGAAGCACCATGGAAGCGCCGTCTTCCGAAGGATTCAACCCGTCTTGAGTGCCGGCTGGCGCTGGGGCCGTGTTGGACGACCCGGGAAGCACCAGGACTTCGGTGGTGACCACGGCTGAATTGCTGCCATTATCGGCGTGAAACTCGATGTTATAGGTACCCGGATTTTCCGGATCGAACACGTGGCTGAGTTGCACCGCATTCAAAGCCGAGGCCAAAGTGTCTCCATTGCTGATAAAACTCAGGGCGGCGGCCTCTGTTGCTGTTGCCTGAAGGACAATGCCTTCTCCCAAAACGGAGAGTGCGTTGTCAGATTGAGGCTGCAAAAAAACCGCAGAAAAACTGCCGTCGCTCAGCGGCAAGAAAATGTCTCCACCATCGGTGTCCCTTCCAACGGCTGTTCCGCTTCCGTTCCGAAAGACCATCGCCAATTGTTCCGCAGTGACGTTTCCAGGTAAACCAAAAAAATCAGCAATCGTTTGGCCTCCAAAATCATAGCTCCACAAATCAGTTCCCACATAATCCATGACCCATTCAGGATCGGTGCTTGCCCAAGGCATGTTGACGTATTGCCAATCGTTGGGGGAGGAGCTTGCAGATGTGATGAGGCCTGTGTGAATGTATACGGGGATGACGCCGGAGAGCTCGCCGTTGCCTTGCGCAGCATCGTAATACAGGGTCACCTGGTCATCAGAAGAAGGGAAGGGCGGCTCAGTCCAGACGACTTGCGCTTCTGCAGATAAAGACACGGCGGCCAGCAAGGCAGCAACAATCCATCGTAAGGTCATGGGCTGGGAATGTGAAGGTTGAAAAAAACCGTTGTCGAATTTACACCTCAATCCTGTTGACGGTAGGTGTACAATTGGGCCGGCTTGTGCAAAACGCCCGCCTGTTTCTCGTCCAAGGCGACCACCTCCGCCATGCGCTTGACGTTTTTGCGGAAGTTCCTTTTGTCCAAGGTTTTCTCCAAAATGATCTCGTGTAGCCTTTGCAGTTGACCCAAGGTGAACTTTTCAGGCAACAGTTTGAAGATGATGTTCCGGTGGACCACATCTTCTCGCAACTTCTCCAGTCCGGCCTGAACGATGGTGTTGTGGTCAAAAGCCAGGGTGGGGATTTTGTGCAGCGGGCACCATTCTGCTTGGCTGGCAAAGCTGCTGGGTTTGGGGAGGTAATCCGCCAAAGCCACCAAACTGTAGTACCCCACTGTGACCACACGGCGGTCGGGATAGCGGCGCATTTTGGTCAGCCACTCCTTGTCTTTTTCGTCGAAAACGCGGTCCGGCGCCCCAAACGTGTAAAACTGTTTGAGGTAGATGCCCTTGATCGAGGTGAGGTTGGACAAAATGCGGGCGGCCGCTTCATCCAGTCCTTCCTCCATGAGCACGAGGTCGCCTGGCACAGCCATGTGAAAACGGCCTTCATCCACATTCTCTCCCGGCAATCCCTGGCGAATCAGCAGGACCTGCAGGTCTTCTCCATCAAAACCAAAGACGACATTGTCAACGCTCACATCAAAAGTGAGGGGACGACGGGCTGCTTCGAACGAGGCTGAGGAGGTGGTGTTCATAGGCGACTTGGTGTCAAAAGTACACCAATTTCTAAACGGCACATCTCTCGCTACCTTCGCCGTCCCTTATCTGATGAGCAAAATTGAACGCATCGGCGTCCTGACAAGTGGAGGCGACGCCCCAGGAATGAATGCTGCCATTCGCGCGGTAGTGCGTTGTGCAGTATTCCATGGCATAGAAGTGTCCGGAATTTTTCAAGGCTATGAAGGCCTGATTTCCGGTGATTTAAAGCGGTTGCATGCCAGGAGTGTGGCCAAGATTCTCGGCCGTGGAGGTACCATCTTGAAGAGTGCGCGATGCATGGATTTTCACGAACCTTCAGGTCGGGCCAAAGCGGCTTCTGTGCTGCTTGAAGCCAAGGTAGACGCCTTGGTGGTCATTGGAGGAAACGGCACTTTTACGGGCGCCCAGAAGCTGGCCGAAGAGCACGACGTAAGAGTGGTGGGCATCCCCGGGACCATCGACAACGATTTGGCCGGTACCGATTACACCATTGGGTACGACACTGCCACAAATACGGTCGTGGAAGCTGTCGACAAAATCAGAGATACGGCGAGCAGCCACAACCGGCTGTTTTTTGTGGAAGTGATGGGGCGCGACAGCGGCTACATTGCGCTGAAGACCGCCATTGCGACAGGGGCCATCGCGGTCATGACACCTGAAGCGGGCATGAATGTAGAGGACCTGGTCAACATCCTCGAGCGGGGTGAAGAGTCCAACAAAACGAGCAGCATTGTCATCGTTGCAGAAGGTGACACCAATGGCGGCGCCATGGAGATTGCAGCCAAGGTTCACGCCAAGTACAACAAGTACGACACAAGGGTGACCGTGCTCGGTCACATCCAAAGGGGAGGCGATCCAAGCTGCTTCGACCGCGTGCTGGCCAGCCGCCTTGGTGTTGGCGCAGTGGAAGCGTTGCTCAGCGGCCACACTGCCGTCATGGCAGGCATGGTCAATGACGAAGTCGTATACACGCCCTTCCCCGAGGCGATCAACAGAAAGAACAAAGGGCTCGACGAAGAACTGCGCGTGGCCCAGATCCTGAGTATCTGAACATAGAACATTACATAGACCATGACCAAAGTTGCCATTAACGGATTCGGCCGGATCGGCCGTTTGTCCTTCCGACAGCTCCTCGCCAAAGAGGGCGTTGAAGTATGCGCCATCAACGATTTGACCAATGTTGAGACCTTGGCCCACTTGCTCAAGTACGACAGCATTCACGGCCGCTTCCCTGGGGAAGTGACGGTCGAAGGTGGCCACCTCGTGGTCAACGGAAAAACCATCCATGTGAGTGCAGAACGCGATCCAGCTGCTCTGCCTTGGGCCAAGTTGGGCTGCGATGTGGTGGTGGAGAGCACCGGTGTGTTCCGCGATGCAGCGGGTGCGGGAAAGCACCTGACAGCAGGCGCCAAAAAAGTTGTGATTTCTGCACCTGCGAAAGGCGACATCAAAACCGTCGTTTTGGGGGTCAATGACGACATCATCACCCCCGAGGACACCATCATGTCCAATGCCAGCTGCACGACAAACTGCTTGGCACCCATGGCGAAGGTCCTGAACGACAACTTCGGCTTGGTCAAAGGGTACATCACGACCATCCACGCCTACACCTCTGACCAGCGCATCCAAGATGCACCGCACTCAGATTTGCGCCGCGCACGTGCCGCGGCCATGAGCATGATTCCCACCACCACAGGCGCTGCCGTGGCGGTAGGCCTCGTACTCCCCGAGCTCAAAGGCAAGCTTGATGGTGTTGCCGTGCGCGTTCCAACTCCAACAGGTTCCTTGACGGACCTCGTGGCTGAGTTGAGCCGTGACGTGACCGCAGAAGAAGTCAACGCAGCCCTGAAAGCTGCAGCGGAAGGTCCCATGAAGGGCATTCTCGAATACACTGAGGATCCCATCGTCAGCGTAGACATCGTGGGGAACACCCACAGCAACATTCTCGACGCAGGCATGACTTCAGCCCAAGGCAATATGGTGAAGCTGTTCGGTTGGTATGACAATGAAATGGGGTATTCCAGCCGTGTGGCCGACCTCGTTCAACGCATTGGTTGATTTATGCGTGTGCTTATAGCCGACAGTGGCTCCACCAAATGTGATTGGCAACTCCTCGACGCCCTGGGTAAAAAGTGGAAGGAGTTTCACACCATGGGCTTCAATCCTTACTTCCACAATGCGGACAAGGTGGAAAAGGAGATGAAGGGCAATAAGGATGTGCAGTCCATCCAAAGGGATGTTACCCATGTGTTTTTCTATGGTGCAGGCAGCAGTTCACCTGAATTGTGCGCCACCATTGAATCAGGGCTCCAGCGGGTTTTTCCAAAAGCAGCGGTCACAGTTGACCATGATTTGGTGGGAGCAGCCTACAGCACCTTTGATGGGCGTTCTGGCATTACATGCATCATTGGAACGGGCTCCAACAGTTGTCATTTCGATGGGCAAGCGGTGACGGAAGAAGTGCCGGCATTGGCATACATACTTGGGGATGAAGCGAGTGGCAGTTGGCACGGCAAGAAATTGTTGGCGGCCAAATTGTACCACCACCTTCCACCGGATGTGGAAGCGGATTTTGATGCGACGTACGGACTGTCAAAAGATGACATTGTGAACCGCGTCTACCTCAAGCCGGATCCGAATGTTTTCCTCGCAAGCTTCATGACCTTCATCGGAAAGCACCGCAATGAGCCGATGTTTCAAGCATGGGTAGCTGAGGGTTTCAGGGCCTTCATCAACGTTCATGTCAAATGCTTCGACGGTTGGAACACCGAGCCCGTTCACTTCATCGGAAGTGTGGCTTATCATTTCCAAGACATCCTCAAAGCGGAATGTGCCAAGGAAGGCATTGAAGTGGGGCAAATCATCAAAAAGCCCATCGATGGGTTGGCGGCCTATCACCTCAAGCACATCTTTTCTTCACTCCAAGCCTGATTTTGGTGCCCATGGCGTTTTCACCCAAAGCTTGTCTCTTCGACCTTGACGGTGTCATTGTAGACACAGCAAAATACCATTTTACGGGGTGGAAGAGGCTGGCCGATGAGCTGGGCATTCCTTTCACCGAGGAGGACAACGAACAACTCAAAGGAGTCAGTCGAGTGGGGTCGCTGGAGTACATCCTTCAAAAAGGCGGCTTGGTATTGGACAACGATACGAAGGTCCGCCTCATGGAGCGGAAAAACAGCCAATACCTGGAGCTGGTAGAGACCATGACATCGGCGGAGTTGTTTCCCGGTGTGTTGGAATTCATCGATGAATTGATCGCTGCCGGAGTCAAAGTAGGCTTGGGGTCGAGCAGCCGCAATGCCCCTCTGATTTTAAAATTGTGTGGCATTGCGGACCGGTTTGAAGTGGTGGTGGATGGAAACAGCATCACCTTTTCCAAGCCAGATCCCGAAGTGTTCCTCAAAGGGGCCCAGTACTTTGGTCTTTCCCCACAGGACTGCGTGGTATTCGAAGACGCAGTCTCAGGCATTCAAGCTGCGTTGAATGGTCAATTCCGTGCGGTAGGAGTGGGCCATCCCCAGACGTTGTCACAGGCTGAATTCGTCATCCCGGGATTTGACGGGTTTACTTTGGCTCAGTTGAAGCAGCACCTTTCTTGAACTACCTACCTTCTGAGCCATGCGGCGGTACCTTGATGTAGACCCTTGGAAAGTTGTCGAGTCTGGATTTCACCCAGAACGTCAGCGCAGCTCAGAGTCCATTTTTAGTGTGGGCAATGGCCGGTTTGGTCAGCGCGCGAACCACGAAGAAGCCTATTCCGGAGATTCCCTGCGTGGGAGTTACGTCGGAGGTGTCTATTACCCGGACAAGACCAAGGTGGGTTGGTGGAAGAACGGATACCCAGAGTATTTTGCCAAGGTGCTCAATGCGCCGGATTGGACCACCATTCAAATCCGTGCAAACGGCGAGACATTGGACCTCGCGGCACAGGCCCCTCATCACTTTCGGAGGGAGCTCGACATGTTGCGTGGGCTGCTGACCAGAACCTTCGAGGTCACTGTAGGCGGCATTCGAATGTCGGTTAAAGCCCAAAGGTTTTGCAGCATGGCCGATGTGGAAACGGCATATATGCGCTACGCCGTGGACGTATTGGACGGAGAGGGCACCTTGGTCATGGACCTGGTGCTCGATGGTGACGTCACCAATGAAGATGCCAATTGGGACGAACGGTTTTGGGAAATTGACAATGCGGGAGGTGATGACGCAGGGGGACATTTAACCGCCACCACGCGCAAGACGGGATTCACGGTCAGCCACGCCATGCAAACATCGGCTTGGTTGGATGCCCAATCGGTCACCGGAGATGGACAGCATCAAGAAAAGGGCCATGCCGTGCGCTACACTTGCAATGTTGAGGCCGGATCACGCTGTGTGGTGGACAAAACCATCGGGCTCTTGCGCAGCATGGACCACCCTGTGGATTCCATTCAAAACCGGGCTGTAGAGAAGGCTGAGGCCGCCGCCGCACTCGGGTGGAGCGCAGCGCTGCAAGACCACATGATGGCATGGGAGCAAATATGGGAGCGGGCAGATGTGACCATATCCGGCGATGATGCCGCCCAACAAGCCATTCGTTTCAACATCTTTCACCTCAACCAAACCTTCACGGGGGACGACCCCCGCCTCAACATTGGCCCCAAAGGATTTACAGGAGAGAAGTATGGCGGCGCGAGTTATTGGGACACTGAGGCTTACTGTCTGCCTTTCTATCTCGGCACCCATCCTCAGCATGTGGCGCGACAGCTTTTGGTGTATCGGCGCAATCACCTCGATCGCGCCATTGAGAATGCGGCCAAACTTGGGTTTGACGGCGGCGCCGCCTTGTATCCCATGGTGACCATGAACGGGGAGGAGTGTCACAACGAATGGGAGATCACCTTTGAGGAAATCCACCGAAATGGCGCGATGGTCTTCGCCATCCACAATTACATCCGCTACACGGGAGACGAGGCCTACATGGCCGAAGGAGGCTGGGAAGTCATCCTCGGGGTGGCCCGGTTTTGGGCGCAGCGCGTGAATTGGTCCGAGGCCAAAAAAGCCTGGGTCATATTGGGCGTTACAGGCCCCAATGAATACGAAAACAACGTCAACAACAATTGGTATACGAACTACCTGGCGGCTTGGTGTTTGAAGCGGGCATGTACCGCCTTGGATTGGTTGCATGCCAATGCTCCAGAGCACCTCGTCAATACATCAGACCGATGGGACTTTGACGAAGTCCAAGAGCGCCAGCACTGGGAGGCGGTTTCGGCAGGGATGTATTTCCCCAAGCTCGACGGCACCAAGGTGTTTCTTCAACAGGATGGGTTCATGGACAAAGCCCAGCAAATGGCGGCAGACCTGCCTGATGCAGAACGGCCAATCAACCAGCACTGGAGCTGGGACCGCATTTTAAGGTCGGTGTTTATCAAACAGGCCGACACCTTGCAAGGCTTGTACTTTTTTGAAGGTGAATTTGACAAGGAAACCCACAGGGAAAACTTTGAGTTTTATGAGCCAAGGACGGTTCACGAGAGCAGTTTAAGCCCCTGTGTCCACGTCGTGCTTGCAGCCAAACTGGGGCTCGAGGACAAAGCAGTGGAAATGTACCTGCGCACGGCCAGATTGGACCTAGACGATTACAACAATGAAGCCTACCAGGGCCTGCACATCACAAGCATGGCGGGGACGTGGATGAGCGTTGTTGAGGGTTTTGGCGGATTTCGTGTCGTGGACAGTGTGCCCCATTTCAACCCGATGTTGCCAAAGGCTTGGGATCACTACGCGTTCCACCTGCATTTCAGGGGGCGACAGCTTCAGGTCAAAGTGAGCACAGAAGGCACCCAAGTGGTGCTTCAGGAAGGTGAACCGCTCCACGTCGTGATTGACGGTGAAGCGGTTCACCTCTCATGAACGCTTGGCATCAATCCAGCCACAAGCTGTTTGTAGCACCGGGCGTCCCGCCCACATTGACAGAAGCGGACCATTGTGCTGGGGAGTTTGGATCACCGGTGAGGAAGAGCCGCTCCAAAGAGGGCCCCTGCCCATCGGGAGCACTGTCCCAATCCCCCGCATCCGAATAGGTCACAGACTCTACAACCTGCCCGTTCGGAGCCCGAAGGGCGATGAGTTCGCCAGAATTGTGAAGCCCTCCAGATCCCCAATCATAGACGGGATACCCAAGACCAGAATACGTTACCGCTGAAGCCGTGACAACGACATGGCCGCCGCCTGAAACCTCAGCGCCGGCCGGAAAGGTGAAAGACAACCCTTCTGTGATGGACCAACCTTCCAAATTGATGGTGGCTGTATCCGGGTTGTACAGCTCCAGAAATTCGTATTCGCTGTCGCTTCCTTGCACAGTGGCAGGGTTGTAGTGAAACTCAGTAAAATGAAGTTGTGGCCAAGGACCAACAGGAGGCGGAACCTCACAGGTTGTTCCGAAATCGGCCAGCACGATAAGAAGGTCGGACATGCCGACTACACCATCACCGTCCAATTCAGTTGGACAACCTGTTAAAGAAACACTTTGGGCAAGAGGGGTTAACGGACAGAGAATGATAACGGAAAGCAGTGAGAGGAAGGAAGGAATTCGCATGGGGTTGTAGGATGATTGTCATCCCGAAACAACCCATAGAAACCACCGCTTTCACACGGGCTTCGCAGGCGTAAAGGCCCTGTTTGTAGGTGCTCATTCTGCGGGCACAGGTGCCGAACACCCCTTGGCCAACAGGCTACAAAAAGGGTTCAGAGAAACTCGTTGGCGAGGTTGGCCAGTTCGCTGCGCTCGCCTTTATCCAAGGTGACGTGGGCAAAGAGTTCGCGGCCCTTTAGACGGTCGATCACGTAACTCATGCCGTTGGATTGCTCATCCAAATATGGCGTGTCAATTTGCCGGACATCTCCAGTGAGGATGATCTTGGAATTGGCACCTGCGCGGGTGATGATGGTTTTGACTTCATGGGGAGTGAGGTTCTGGGCCTCATCCACGATGAAGATGACGTTGGAGAGGCTGCGGCCCCGGATATAAGCCAGGGGGCAGATTGTGATTTTGCCCTCAGTCCGCATCTCGTCTATCGCACGAAACTTCCGCTCGTTCTGCCCGAATTGGCTTTTGATGAAGTTCAGGTTGTCCCAGAGCGGCTGCATGTAGGGGTTGACCTTTTCCTCAGCGTCGCCGGGCAAGAATCCCAGGTCTTTGTTGCTGAGCGCGACGATGGGACGTGCCAAAATGATCTGGTCATACCGGTTCTTTTGTTCCAAGGCACCAGCCAGGGCCAAGAGCGTTTTTCCTGTACCTGCTGCACCACTGACGGTCACCAGGTGGATGTCCGGATTTAAAATGGCATGGAGTGCAAATGCTTGCTCTGCATTCTTGGGTTTAATCCCGTAAGCATAGCTCTTGTCTACGCGTTCAATCAGCCTCTTGTTTTCTGCAAAGAAGCCAAGGGCAGAGGCAGACTGGTTGCGCAGGATGTAGAAGTGGTTGTTTTTTCGCTCCTTGCCCAGTGCGCTGATCTTCCGGGTTTGTCCGGACACGTACATCTTCCTCACCACTTCGGCATCAACATCCTCGAGGACTGTTTTGCCACTATACAGGTGCTGTTTGTCCTTGACTTTTCCAGTTTTGAAGTCCTCTGCTGGAAGGTTCAGCGCCTTGGCCTTCAGGCGCAAATTGATGTCCTTGGAGACCAGCACGACTTTCATATCGGGCTCGTCGTGCTGCAGCTGCAAGGCCGCGCTCAGGATCTTGTGGTCGTTGGTTTTCTTGTCGAAGACTCGGGCAGCATCCAATCCACTCGGATGGGTTTCAGTGCTCAATATGATGCGCAACAAACCGTCGGCCTCATTGTCCAGCGGGATCCAATCCTGCAGTGTAAAATCCTTGCTGAGCTGATCGATGATGCGGATGCATTCGCGCGCCTCAAAGTTCTTGGTGTCATTGCCGACTTTGAACGTGTCCAGCTCTTCCAATACGGTGATGGGGATGGCAATCCTGTTGTCCTCAAAACTTCGAATGGCATTGTGGTCGTGTAACAACACCGAAGTGTCAATCACAAAAACCTTGCTTCGCAAGTCCTTCTTTTTTGGATCTAAAGGCTCAAGTGCGGAAGAGACTCGACCTGAAGCGGGCACGGAAACCGGGTTTTGGACCGTGTCTTGCGCTGTGGGCTCTGGTGTGAGGAAGGGGGTCTTGGTCGTCAAGTGGAGATCTGTTAAGGACCGGCTTTCTCCCTTGATTAGAACCACTCGTGATCCAGTGGGGGATAACCTGCCTGAAGCTTAAGACCAAATTATCCTGCCGATTGCGCCCTTATCCCTGGGGTGGTCAGACTTCTTCACCATGACAAGGGGACTATTTTCAAAGGCGCCGCATGGTCAGCAGTTGCTGAAGGTTTCGAATGATTTCGTGCCATCTCACCATCGAAGGGGAATCAACCTACGTGATCGGGTCCTGCGAAGTACAGTTCGGGGAGCCCCTCGGGCATACACACAGTAATGGTCCGCGCCGCTCGGTCCACGTTGACCAGCGTCTCATCCTTGATTGGAAAGAACCCCTCGTCGCCGTTCAGGACTGTTTTGAACAAAGGATTGCCCGGGAGGTCCATGACCGTGGCAATGCTCCCCAAGGTGCCGAAGCGCTCATCACACAGCTCATATCCAACCACTTCGTGGTAGTAGAACTTCAAACCCGTCAACGGGGGCAAGGCAGCAACGGGGAGCAGCAGCCTGTGACCTGACAATGCTGTGGCGGCCTCCACGTCATGGACTCCGTCAAACTGGACCACCGTGGTTTTGGGACGAATGGCGATGGCTTGAATCGTGTAGGGGACTAGTGTGCCTTGTCGCTCCACCCACACCATGTCGAGGGAGGCATAGTGTTTCGGGACATCCACATCCAACTTAATGGCCACCTCTCCCTTGAGACCATGTGGTTTTAGGGTGCGCCCCAATTCAAACATGTCATTTGCTGCCGCCATGGAACGAATTTCGGGATTGTCTGTAAATGAAGAAGCCACCCGAAGGTGGCTTCTAATGGTTTCATGTCGATTGAAGGATCAACCTTCTTTCTCTTCGCCACCTTCTTCGGCGGGTGCTTCTTCAGCAGCAGGTGCTTCTTCAGCGGCGGGCGCTTCTTCAGCAGCAGGTGC
>JBELBZ010000013.1:43669-52693 GCA_042095055.1 Crocinitomicaceae bacterium
CTTCAGCAGCGGGTGCTTCTTCAGCGGCGGGTGCTTCTTCAGCAGCAGCAGCCTCTTCAGCAGCGGGCGCCTCTTCAGCGGGAGCAGCAGCGGCTTCAGCGGCAGCCTGGGCAGCGGCAGCTTCTGCAGCGAGCTCAGCTTGCTTGCCTGCCAGTTCCTTGGCACGGGCAGCATTGACTTCCTTCTCTTGTGCGAGGGCCTTGGCACGCGCTTCTTCCGCAGCGGCAGAAAGCTTGTTGGATGCAGCGGTAGCCTTTCCTTCCTTTTCACGCAACCACTCCTCGAACTTGGATTGGGCCTGCTCCTCAGTGAGGGCACCCTTTTTGACTCCGTTCAGCAGGTGGTTGTGGTACACCACACCCTTGTACTTCATGATGGCACGGGCCGTGTGGCTCATCTCTGCACCAACCTGCAGCCAATAGAGGGCGCGGTCGTGCACAATGTCAATCGTAGCGGGGTTCGTATTGGGGTTGTAGGTGCCGATTTTCTCGATGAAACGACCGTCGCGCTTGGCGCGGGCATCTGCAGCTACAATATGGAAGAAGGGCTTCCCTTTCTTACCGTGACGTTGGAGGCGAAGGCGTGTTGCCATTTGAAAAACGTTTTAGAAGGGTCCGAAACCCCGTTGTTGATTCTAATGAAAATGGGGCGCGAAGATAGGCAGTGACCAGCGGTCCAACAACCTTTTCCTCGGGAAACGCCATCAACCGCGAATGTGGTCCAAAAATTCCCGACGGGCCTCGTTTTCCTTGAAGGCGCCATGGTAGTCGGCAGTCACAGTTGAACTCTGTTCGTCCTCAATGCCCCGACTCGACACACACATGTGCTTGGCTTCGATGATCACAGCCACATCTTCTGTATCCAAAATGGCCTTCAATGCTTCTGCAATTTGACGCGTGAGGCGCTCCTGAACTTGGGGGCGCTTGGCATAGAAGTCCACCAAACGGTTGATTTTACTCAATCCAATCACCTGTCCGGAAGACTTGTAAGCCACATGGGCCCTTCCTGCGATGGGAAGGAAATGGTGCTCACAGGTGGAGTTCAGGTTGATGTCCTTTTCGACCAGCATTTCACCATACTCATAGGTGTTGTTGAAGGTCCGGCAGACAGGGTGGTTCTCGGGGTTCAGTCCCTTGAAAATCTCTTGGACATACATCTTGGCAACCCTTTTGGGGGTTCCGGACAGGCTGTCATCCGTCAAGTCCAGGCCCAAAGTCTCCATGATTTCCCGAAACAAAGGGGCGATGCGTGCCATCTTTTCCTCATCGGTCAATGCAAAGGCATCAGCACGCATAGGGGTGTCCACCGACGTGCCGACGTGGTTGTCACCAATGGTGTCATTGTGGGCGGCTTTTTCGAATGCACCGCTGGTGAGGGGATTGGAAGTCGTCATGATGAGAGCAGGTATGACCTGTAAAGCAAACTGGCGCCTGTGATGTTCAATCCACCGGGTGTCCACAATGCGCGGTTTCGAGGAGCGAATGGTCGAAATTGGTCTCATGATTCTCGTCTACGATACCGAGACCACTGGTTTGCCGCGCGATTGGAATGCGCCGCTGACCGATGGAGAGAACTGGCCCCGCTTGGTTCAACTCGCCTGGCAGCTGCATACCCCAGACGGAAAGTTGGTGTCCCGGGGCAACAGAATTGTTCGGCCAGATGGATTCACCATTCCATTCAACGCCGCCAAAGTGCACGGCATCACCACCGAACGGGCAGAGGCTGAGGGGGCAGACTTGGACAGTGTCCTTGAGGAGTTCGGCCGCGACCTAGACCAGGCAGAGTACGTCATGGGCCACAACATCGGTTTTGATGTCAGCATCATGGGTGCAGAGTGGATTCGCCGAGGTGCCAGTGCCGAAAGAATCACCGGCAAGTCTTCGATCGATTCCAAAGACGAGGCCACTGAATTCTGCGCCATTCCCGGTGGCCGGGGAGGCCGGTTCAAATGGCCCACCTTGACCGAGCTGCACCAAAAACTCTTTGGAGAAGGTTTTGGGGATGCCCACGATGCGGCCTACGATGTCGATGCCACGGCCAAGTGCTTCTTTGCACTGGTCCAACATGGCGTCATTCAAAGGGACGGATTTCCCAAAGGAAGTGCGGTTCAGTACGAGGCTCCGAAACTAGAAGCGGCCAACTTCGCCCAAGCCAAAGCCCAACCGTCTGCTGCACCTCGGAAATCACCTTCCGGCGCAGTACCCGCTGCAGCGTCAGGTGCGGCGGACCTTGCAGACGTGCCCTTCTCGCACCTGCATGTCCACAGTCAATTCAGCGTGCTCCAGGCCACGTCGAGCGTACAAGCCCTGGTCGACAAAGCGGTGGAAGCCGGCATGCCTGCCATGGGGTTGACCGACCGCGGCAACATGATGGGGGCCTTTCACTTCGTGCGCGCGGCAAACAAAGCGGGCATCAAGCCCATCGTGGGGGCCGAGCTCAACGTGTGCCGCGACCACGCAGACAGATCCAAGAAAGACGATGGCTATCCCATTGTCCTGCTCGCCAAAAACCGGGAGGGTTACCACCGGTTGGCCAAACTGAGCTCCCTCGCTTACACCGACGGGTTTTATTATGTCCCACGCATTGACCGCGAACAACTCCTCGCCTACAAAGAGGACCTGATCGTCACTACTGGCGGCTTGTTCAGTGAGGTTCCGAGCCTTCTGCTCAATGTGGGAGACCGCCAAGCGGAAGAGGCGTTTCTCTGGTGGAAGGCAGAATTCGGAGAGCACTTCTATGCGGAATTGAACCGCCACGGATTGGAGGAAGAAAAGGTGGTCAACAGCTTTCTGCTGGAGATGTGCAAGAAGCACGGTGTGCGTTATATCGCCGCCAACAACAGTTACTACACCACCCGGAAGGAGGCCGATGCCCACGACATTCTGCTGTGCGTCAAAGATGCCGCCAATGTCAGCCAGCCTAAGCGGTATGTAGGGAAACGGGGCCGCGAGTTTCGCTTCGGGTTGCCCAATGACGAGTTCTATTTGAAGTCTCCGCAGGAGATGAAGCAGCTCTTTGCAGATCTGCCGGAAGCCTTTCTTACGGTGCGCGACATCGTCGAGGGCTGCGAGGGCTATGAACTGGAGCGGGATGTGTTGCTGCCGGCATTTGACATCCCCCCAGAATTTGTAAACCCCAAAGACGCCGAAGACGGAGGGAAGCGCGGTGAAAACGCCTACCTCAAGCACCTCACTTATCAAGGTGCGGAAAACCGATACGACGAGATTACCGAAGAGGTGCGCCAACGCCTCGACTTTGAGCTGGAAACCATCGAGCGCACAGGTTATCCGGGGTACTTCCTGATTGTTCAGGACTTTACCACCGCTGCCCGTGAAATGGGCGTCAGCGTGGGGCCGGGGCGTGGATCTGCTGCAGGCAGTGCTGTGGCTTACTGCACCGGCATCACCAATATGGACCCCATCGCGTATGACTTGCTGTTCGAGCGCTTCTTGAATCCCGACAGGGTCTCGCTGCCGGACATCGACATCGACTTTGATGACGAGGGGCGTGGCAAGGTGATCGACTATGTCATTGACAAATACGGAGCCAACCAGGTCGCCCAAATCATCACCTATGGCACGATGGCGGCCAAAAGCTCCATCCGGGATACCGCCCGCGTCATGGAATTGCCCCTCGGTGATGCCGACAGGTTGTCCAAGCAGATGCCGGACATCTCCTTGTCCAAGCTGTTCAAGTTGGACGACAAGTCCCTCAAAGACAAGCTGCGTGGACAAGAAGGTCTGGACCAGGTCAACGCCATCAAAGCCATCCACGACGGCCAAGGATTGGAGTCCGAAGTTCTCAAAAAGGCCCGTGTGATCGAAGGCTCTGTGCGGAACACCGGCATCCACGCTTGCGGGGTCATCATCACGCCGGATGACATCACCAAGTTCGTGCCGGTGGCCACAGCCAAGGACAGCGACATGGTGTGCACGCAGTTCGACAACTCGGTGGCAGAGGACGCGGGATTGCTCAAGATGGACTTCTTGGGATTGAAAACCCTCACCATCATCAAGGACGCAGTGCGCAACGTCAAGCTGCGCAGTGGGGTGGAGCTCGACCCAGAGGCCTTTCCGCTGGACGATGAAGCGACCTATGAATTGTTCCAACGCGGCGATACGGTGGGCATCTTTCAGTACGAGTCCGTTGGAATGCAGCGCTACCTCAAGGACCTCAAGCCCACAGAGTTCGCGGACCTGATCGCGATGAACGCGCTGTACCGTCCCGGCCCCTTGGAATACATTCCCGCGTTCGTTCGTCGGAAGCACGGCCAGGAACCGGTGAAATACGACCTCGATGCTTGCGAGGAGTACCTCGCGGAGACCTACGGGATCACGGTGTACCAAGAGCAAGTCATGCTGCTCAGCCAAAAACTCGCCGGTTTCACAAAAGGAGAAGCGGACACCTTGCGTAAAGCGATGGGCAAGAAAAAGGCCGACTTGATTGCCAAGATGAAGCCCAAGTTCCTCGAAGGAGGAGGGGAGCGGGGCCACGACACCACCGTGCTCGAGAAAATTTGGAAGGACTGGGAGGCCTTTGCCAGTTATGCCTTCAACAAGTCACACTCGACGTGTTACGCTTGGGTGGCCTACCAGACGGCCTATCTCAAGGCCAACCACCCGGCCGAGTTCATGGCAGCGGTGCTGTCCAACAACATGTCCGACATCAAGAAGGTGACCTTCTTTATGGAAGAATGCCGCCGAATGGGAACCGCGGTCTTGGGACCGGACGTCAACGAGTCGCAGTTCAAGTTTGCCGTGAACGCCGAGGGGGCCATCCGATTTGGATTGGGCGCCATGAGCGGCGTAGGCGAGGGGGCAGTGGCTTCTATAGTGGAGTGCAGGGAAGAAGAGCCCTACAACAGCATTTTTGACTTTGCGGTCAAGGTCAACCTCAAGGACTGCAACAAGCGCGTGTTCGAGGCCCTGGCCCGAGGCGGCGGATTTGACGACCTTCCACAGGCGATTTTCCGCTCGCAATGCTTCGCCGAAGACGCCAAGGGCCGCACGACCATTGAGCTGGCCATCCGCTATGGTCAAGCCACACAGGAGAGCGAGAACTCCTCTCAAGCCTCATTATTTGGCGGAGACTCTGGGGCCATGGAGATTCCCGAGCCCCCGGTACCTGTGTGCGACGAGTGGGAGCCATTCGACAAGCTTGCCCGCGAAAAAGAAGTCGTGGGGGTCTACCTCTCAGGGCACCCTCTGGATGAATTCAAGGTGCAGCTGGACCAATTCTGCACCCCGGGGGGATTGTCAAACCTCGAGGACATGGTAGCGGCCCGTGGGCGCACGATTTCCTTTGGTGGCATGGTGACGGAAGCCGAGCACAAAATGGCCAAGAACGGCCGCCCTTGGGGCGGCATGACCGTCGAGGATTACCACGGTTCGCAACGCATGACGTTCTGGCGCGATGACTACATCAAGTTCAGGGAATTCATGGTGTCGGGCTGGTTTCTGTACATCAAGGGCAAGGTCCAGATGAAGCAGTTCCGAGGGGCCGACGAACTCGAGTTCAAGGTGACCCGCATTGAGCTCCTGTCAGACGTGCTGGAAAAAATGGCCGGAAGGCTGAGGGTACAGGTCAATTTGGCCAAACTGGACAGCGGCCTTGTTGAGCAAGTGTGTGCCCTGATCGAGTCCAACCAGGGCGGAGTGGGGGTGACCGTCGAGCTGCACCATCCAGACGCGGTGCTCGAGATGCCCTCGCGGCGAAAGCGGGTGGCGCTCTCATCAGAATTGCTGGACGGACTCGAGGCTTTGGAAGGTGTCGAGTACAAGGTGCTGAGCACCGGTGGATAAGTTGACACCCTTTGGCGACCTGAGTCACGTTGATGCAGAAAAGCCCGGTTAAATTTGAAGTCTAATTACGCTCCCCATGGCTATTGAAATCAACGAAGCAAACTTCGAAGAAGTCGTGATGAACACGGACAAGCCCGTGATGGTCGACTTCTGGGCAGAATGGTGTGGCCCGTGCCGCATGGTCGGTCCCGTTGTCGAGAAAATCGCAGGCGACTACGAAGGAAAAGCCGTCATCGGCAAGGTCGATGTCGACTCGAACCAAGAAATCAGCATGAAGTTTGGCGTGCGCTCCATCCCCACCATTGTGTTCTTGAAGAACGGAGAGGTGGTCGACAAGTCGGTCGGAGCTGTACCTGAAAACGTTCTGACAGAGAAGCTTGAGAAGCTGATGGCCTAAGTGCCCTTTGCTCAATACAGCATTGAAACGCCCCGCCCCAAGCGGGGCGTTTTCGTCTCCGTATCTTTGAAGTAGCCGTGCCCATCAACCTGCAACCCCACCAGTTCCGACAGCTCGGATCGCTCGAATTCCTCGCCAAGCAGGCCGTGGAAGGCTTCATCACAGGCCTGCACCGCAGCCCCTACCATGGGTTCAGTGTAGAGTTTGCCGAGCACAGGCTCTACAACCCTGGCGAGAGCATGCGGCATGTCGACTGGAAGCTGTACGCCCGTTCCGACCGGTTCTATGTCAAGACCTACGAAGAGGAAACCAACCTGCGCTGTCAGGTGGTGCTGGACACCTCAGGTTCGATGTACTATCCGGCCGATGTGTCCCCGGAATCAGGGATGAACAAGATCAAATTCGCCACCCATGCAGCGGCGACCCTGATCGAACTCTTCAAGCGCCAACGCGATGCCGTGGGATTGAGCCTCTTTGACAGCACCCTGCATGCCCACCACAAGGCGCGCTCGACCCAAGCCCACCAGCACCTCATGTATGCCGAACTCGAAAAGGTGCTCGCTGGCGTCGGAAAGGGGGGAGGAGAGACCGCTGCGGTAGAGGCCATCCACACGATTGCGGAGGCCACGCCGAAGCGCTCGCTCATCGTTCTGTTTAGCGACATGCTGGACAGGGCGCAAGACCTGGATGCCATGTTTGCAGCATTGGCCCATTTGCGGCATGCCAAGCACGAGGTCGTGGTGTTCCATGTCTTGGACGAACAAACCGAACAGCGGTTTGACTTCGCGGACCGTCCAACCACTTTTATCGATTTGGAGAGTGGGGAAGAGGTGCGCGCCAATCCGGCTGAGGTCCGGGAAGCGTACGTCTCCAAAATGGCTGAATTGCGCCGCGAACTGGACGTCAGATGCGGCTCTGCGGGCATCGATTGGGTCGATGTCGACATCGCCAAAGGGGTCAATCCCGTGTTGACGGCCTATCTGCTCAAGCGGCAGAAGATGCGCTAATTGTTAATTACTTTATATTGATAACCAGTGCATTAGAGGGGTTATCAACATTTCAACAGTGCATTTCCTTGCGCAATTGTGAATAGCGTGCTTTCTTGCCCGCCCTTCACAACCGCCCCCGGGCACGCCATGGCACAACACTTCCTGATCCGTCGCGCAACACGCACAGCCGCAGCTTCTGCAGCCATGCTGGTCCCTGCTGCTTTTTCCATGGCCACAACAGCCGATTCGGCGTTTGCTCTGCCCTCACATCGGATCACAGTAAAGGACCCCATTCACAAGAAACACCTCTTGGAACGGATTCAAATCGACACGGAATCCAAAGAGCGCGTGGTGCTCAGGGTGGAGATGGAGCAGGAAAACTTCGTGCTCTATCAAGTCGGATTGCCCAATGGTAACGTGCTCAGAAGCGGTTCATGGCTCCTCGTGCCAGGCCCCAACGAATTGATTCTCGATGCCCGCGAATGGCCATCGGGAACCTTGGAACTCAGCGTCCTGACAAAGAGGGACCTGATGAAGCTCGATTTCGAAAGATGAGCTTTGATCACCGCGGCGGCATTCCCCGCAAAAAAAACAGATGCCACTTGTAACCATTAAAAGGCGCAACCGTATATTTGCGCCCCCGCAGACGAGAAGTCGGATGTGGAGGTCGAAAGACCAGGTCTGGTAGTTCAGTTGGTTAGAATACATGCCTGTCACGCATGGGGTCGCGAGTTCGAGTCTCGTCCAGACCGCCAACACAATTCGAGAGTCCCTCAGCCCCAACGGCTGGGGGACTTTTGGTTTCCGCCTGTGCTTACATGCCTATTATTTGAGGCTGACAAGTGATGCATTTGAGAATACCCAAACACTCTTTGTATCTATATCAAGTCCTTGAAAAAGTTGAGAAAGCCAAACCGATATCATTTGGAAACCGCTTAATCTCCTGCTCTTCGTAAGCGGTCTTTGTTTCGGGTATACCCTAATTTTAGCACAATGAGATCAATATCCGTTGTCTTGGCCTTCTTGGCCATTGGTCAATTTGCAATTGGACAATCCTACTACGTCGATGTCCCAGAACCCTTCCGAACGCCGGAATTCTTGGCTGTTGATCGAAGTGGCGACATATGCGGCTTTACTCCGCAGTTTTGGGGTGAATTGGAGCGTGCCGGCTATACGGTGGTGACGAATGCGCAGGCTGCACAGCTGCGAATGCCCCCCAAAGTGGAAGTCAACGAACAAGTGGTGCTGGTAGAAGTGTATCGGATTCTGATGACCGCGATGAAATTTGACCCGTCGATTCTGCCCATGCAGCGGAGGAAACTCCTGCGCTATCTCAAGGAAAGTGGCGTGACTGAGGGCTCAGATTTGGCGGTACAGGAAGGGGTCCGTCAGGGTGTTTTCGTCGCATTGCCCGACAAGATGGTCGCGTTGAATCCTGATGCGCTGGCGCCAACTATGCCCGAGACAACTGATGCTCCTTGGACACCCCCACAGATTTACAAGTTCACCTTCAACTATACATATCGCGAATCTTTTCGATGCGGGAATACAGCTACCGAACTGCGGGCAGCTATCAACGACTGGGAGACTGGTAATACACTGTGCTCCATGAGGTTTGAGCAACCCCAGCTAGCCGGTCGGTGCCCTTCGGATATCGCCCATGAGCTCATCGAAAGACTCAAAGGTGCGGCGCATTATGACTTGGATGTCAACCTGGGTAGTGCACCGCTCTTAGCCAGCACCATTTTGACCATGGGCGAGGGTGGTGGCGATTGCGAAAGGAGGTCGGGTGCGTCTTGGATGGAGAGATTGGGAGCAGAATTAATGACAGATCGGA
>JBELBZ010000014.1:0-23170 GCA_042095055.1 Crocinitomicaceae bacterium
ACGGTGACGGCATCTGCGATGGCGATGAGATCCCCGGTTGCACCGATGACACCGCAAACAATTATGATGCTGGTGCGACAGAAGATGACGGGAGTTGCGAATATGGCTGTTCACCAGAATGGGGAATGCCCATCACCCTTCCCTCCATTGCCACTGTCCTGGCGCAAATCACAGTAGATGGTGAAAATGCAGCCTCCGATGACGTCGTTGGTGCCTTCATCAACGGCGAGTTGCGCGGTGAAGGTGAAATCATCGATTTTGACGGAAGCACTTACGTGAGCATGACGGTCTATCTGGCGGGTGGTGAAGAAACCATCTCCTTCACCCTGTTCAACAGCACCGATTGTGAGACCTGCACAATGGATGGGGACCTCACTTCCATGGGTTTCGGTGAATACGGCAGCTACGATGACCCACTGATGCTCAACGCCAATTGCAGCGTCAACACCTTGGAAGTTGACCTCGCCGCTGGATGGAATTACGTCTCTACCAATGTGACACCCGGCGACTACTCCGTGGCCAGCATGTTTGAATCCCCGCTGGAGGGCAACCTCCTAAAGGTGCTCGGTGACAACAACTTCGCACTCGGACAGAGTTACACTCCAGGCATACCCAGCGTGTTTAATTCACTCCAAATGCACACAGATGCGGCAGGCTATGTCATCAAGGTCGAAACCAGCGCAACATGGACCAGCACGGGTTCGCCTGTGGACATCAGCAATACACCGCTTGACTTGAACGAGGGTTGGAACATCATTGGCTATGTCCCACAAAATGCCATGGCTGTAGAGGAGGCCCTCGCTTCCATAGATGGCTTGGTGGGAACGGTGATCGATGGTCAAAGTGGGACCGTTTGGAATCCTGCCAACCCCAATGAGTTCAACAGCTTGCTCGACCTCGAGCCTGGCCGCTCTTATTGGATTCGGATGATCGAAGCGGGCACTTTGGTGTATCCCGAGGACAACAGCGAAAACGAAGACGGAAGCGGAATGGTGATCGCGCACGTTCGTACCGATGACAATGCCGCCTCTTTGATGACAGGATGGGAAGTCGTTCGGGCCCCGGGTGCCGCGGCCTTGGCCGGTGAAGTGCGCTTAGATGGAGCCCCTGTTTCTGGGGAAGCATACCTGGGGGCGTTTGCAGATGGGCACTGCGTGGCCGCAAGGCCGTTGATGGAGTTCAATGGCCTGAGCGCGGCGCAAATGGCCTTGATGCTGGACGGGCCGAGCGACGTGACGTTCAGGCTGTGGCTCGACGGTGAGGTCTTTGCATCTTCCACTGAAATGTCCTTGCAACCCGGCGATGAATGGGGCCAAGGCGGCACAGCCATGCCCATCATCGGGTTCTCTTCTATCGCCAATGGTGTGGCATCAGGAGAATGGGTGCAGGCATTCTCCATCGCTCCCGTCCCAGCCGAAGGGGAAGCTTGGATCAGCCTCGACCTCCATCAAAGTGGACAGGTATTGATTCAAGTTCTGGATACCAGAGGGGCAACGGTGGCCACCTTGCACAACGGTCAATGGCCCGCAGGAGCTCAACGCATTCCGCTCCACGTCGGACAATGGGCTGCCGGAACCTATTTCATCAAAGGCATCGGCGAGCAAGGCATCTTCAGTGCACCGCTCATCGTAAAGTGACCCTTGCAAATACCAAGAAAAAAGGCCCGCCAATAGGTGGGCCTTTTTCATTCCCAAAAGGCGGGGTTCCGTCCTAGCCACATTCCGTTGCCTCGTTTCCAGCTGGAACCCGGCGAATCGGAGTTAAGGACACAGGTTCCCAAAAGCAGAAAGCAAGGCCAAGACGTCAGCCACACCAATCAGTCCATCGCCATCAATGTCCTCGGAACATGTGGTCACCCCAACACACCATTCCAAAACCGGGTCCCAGACAGTGCCCGGTCCACAGAAATCAGCCCCATCCACAGGTGGATTCACCACCCCCCCACAAGATCCACATCCTCCAAAGCACACCAGGGGAAAAGAGGATGTATCTGCAGGAAGAAGCACACGGTTGTATCCTCCCAGACCATTGGGGACTCCGCACTCCATGGGGACGGACTCTTCCAAGGCCCAATCCGGCCCTGCCAAGAATTTGTACTCCACACTGTCATAAGCCGGCAACTCCAAAGCAACAGTCCACAAAGACCCGACCAGATCCATGGGGGTACCCCCCACATCCCAACCTTGAAAGCTTCCAGCCACATATACCGAGGAGGGAAGCGGATCCAGTTCTGAAGCATCCACCTGCAATTCCACAGCATACAGGCAACTGCCATCGTCCAAGTTCGCCGCGCTGTCAAAGTTCACTGCCGCACTGTCCAGACATCCGGGGAAATCCAAGTTGGACACGCATGCGGCGCAGGCCCCGAAACAAACGGTTCCAACTCCGGATACAGGCCCCATCACCAGCAACTGGCGGTTGTAACCGCCGAATCCGTCACCTGCGCCACATCCCGCTGGAACCTCTTCAGATTGTGCCCAAGTGTTCCCATTGATGAATTTGTATTCCAATAAGGTCCCTGCTTCGGCGACCACTGTGGCCTCCCACACATTGTCACCGACTTCCACCAAAGGCGTACCTGCAGGGTTCCACCCTTGAAAGGATCCCGCCACATGCAAACCTTGCGCAGCCACCATGCCTTGGTCAGCCAAATCCGTCGCATCCAACGAGAGGACCCATTCATAGGAACAAGCCTCTTCCAACCCAAAATTCAGCGCTGCAGCATCATTGCATGCCACACTCAAGGGCAACGGTTCGTCATCAGGAACGGGCACGACAGGCGTATCCAACCACAAATGGTATTGACCTGGGGCAAAATAAAAAGGAGAAGCGAGGTCCGTGACGTTCAAGACATCCCCCGTCAATGCATCCGTCCAAGTTCCGGTATGGGGAAATCCTGGAACCATGCTCAGACCGATGACATCGAAGTTTCCACACAACACCGCATTTTGGTCAGGAGAGTACAGGTGCAAGCGTTTGCCCATGCCCCCGAAGTCAATGTTGTAGTCATAGGTCGCAAATACCGGAGCCTCCCTTTTGAGGGCATTGAGCCCTTTGATCTTTCTCGCCAGTCCCTGACGCTCCGGAACCAAAGCCTTGTCAAGCCATGGCTCTGGCTTCTCATCCAGCTTACACGCCTCCTCATAGGTTCCGTCGCCGCAGGAAAAAATGGAAACGTCATATCCCAACTCGCCCCATTGGTACATCATCTTCGGTCCTGGCAGAGACAATAGGAAAGCATGTCCCATGGCCAGCCGATCCATCGCAGTGGACAATGGCTTGGTATCATAACCATCAAATGCATTGCCATACAGCATCAGATCGTGGGCGCACCGCTGCTCGTCGTGGCTCTCGATGTATCCCACCAAGTTGGGCCAATTCCAACCTCTGGATTGCCACGATGTCCAAGAGAAATCACCACCATAGCCCAAAATGGCCTGGGTAAAAGAGGAGGTGGACTTTCCCCACAGCATGAACCCGCCATTGGCCAAGGCCGTTTCCTCAGCGTTGTCACCGAGGTGTTCCAAAATCATATAAGCGCCAGGGTGCTGCCCCCAAATGTGATTGGCATAATCAAACAGAATGTCCACCCTGCTCTGATCGTAGTTGTTCCAAGCGCCCACATCGCCCAAGGTGTAGCTCTGGGTCAATCCTTTGGACAGGTCAATGCGGTATCCATCCACATGAAATTCGTCCATCCAAAAGTCCATCACCCGCTTCCAAAAATCGCGGGTCCATGCATCGCCGTGATCGAAGTCAAAGCCCAGTCCATAAGGATGAATTTGATCTTCATTGAACCAAGGATTGCCCAATGAAACGCCACCGTCCGCATCCTGGTACAACCGCACCAGCGGGTCCAAGCCGAAACTGTGATTGGGCACAATGTCCAATATGACTGCGATGCCACGAGAATGGGCTGCATCAACCAAAGCTCGGAGTGCATCAGCCGTTCCATATGCCTTGTCCACTGCCAACCGAGGACCGGGATTGTATCCCCAACTGGTGTTGCCATCAAACTCGTTGACCGGCATCAATTCAATCGCATTGATGCCCAACCATTCCAGATAATCCAACCGGTCAATCACCTCACCAAAGTCCCGCTGAGCGTCCCAATCGCGCACCAAGATCTCGTAGATGACCAGCCTGTCTTGGGCAGGGCGCTCAAATCCAGCATCGGTCCAATCAAATGCCTGCTCTTCGGTTCGAAAAGCGCCTACCGGCCAAGAAGCATGTTCCCACGGAAAGGCAGGGCGCGACGGGAATGTGGCCGCCGGAATGTACCCGTCATTCCACGGGTCTAAAATCAAAGGCGCATAGGGATCTGCCACCTCTACGGTATCGTCCACCAAATAATGAAACCGCGTCCATGCTCCAGGCTCCAAACCGTCCACCTCGAGCCACCAAGTCAGGCCATCCAAAGAGCGGTTCATGAGGAATTCCTCAGAAATCTCCCAGCCGTTGAAGTCTCCGCGCAAATGCACGTGGTCCTTTGATGGAGCCCGCAATTGAAAGTGCGCCCGCTGAGGGGACAGCACCGAAATCCCATCCTCCATCCCAGTGGGCGGGTCTGCCACCAAACCCTGCGAAAAAGCAGGGCCATTCAGCGCCATTTGGCACACACAGCCAGCCAACAGGAGGGCGAATTTTATCAAAACCCCTCTACTGCGAGCAGAGAATGCAGAATAAGGTGTCCAAAGCCGCATAAACACTAAGATACGACCCCTATTTTCGCAACCGAAACGAACGAACATGAAGTACGACATCGTGGTTCTTGGCAGTGGTCCTGGCGGATATGTTACCGCCATCCGCGCCTCACAACTCGGCCTTAAAACAGCCATTATCGAACGCGAAGCCCTTGGCGGGATTTGCCTCAACTGGGGTTGTATCCCCACCAAGGCCCTTCTGAAAAGTGCCAATGTCTTTGAATATATCGAGCACGCTGAAGATTATGGAATCAAAGTGGCCAAGCCGAAAGTCAACTTTGATGGCATGGTCAACCGCTCCCGTGGCGTGGCCGATGGGATGTCCAAAGGGGTTCAGTTCCTCATGAAGAAGAACAAAATTGACGTCATCATGGGCAACGGCAAATTGATGCCCGGGCGCAAGGTGGAAGTCACCGCCGAAGACGGAAGCCAGCAAATCGTCGAAGCCACCAACATCATCATAGCTACTGGAGCACGCAGCCGCAAATTGCCCAACCTGCCCCAAGATGGAGAGAAGATCATCGGGTACCGCGAGGCGATGACCTTGAAGAAGCAACCCAAGAAGATGGTGGTTGTTGGGTCGGGTGCCATTGGGGTAGAGTTTGCATACTTCTACAACGCCATTGGTACTGAGGTGACGGTCGTTGAATACATGCCCAACATTGTCCCTGTGGAGGACGAGGAGGTCTCAAAGCAATTGGCCCGCAGCTTTAAAAAGGCCGGCGTCAACATCATGACCTCCAGCGAAGTCACCGGGGTAGACACCTCGGGAACGGGGGTAAAGGTCACGGTCAAAACTGCCAAAGGCGAAGAAGTCATCCAAGCAGACATCGTCTTGAGTGCAGTAGGTGTCGTCTCGAACATTGAAGGCATTGGATTGGAGGAAGTCGGCATTGCCGCGGACCGCGGCAAGATCATCGTCGACGAATTCTACAACACCAACATACCCGGCTACTGCGCCATTGGAGATTGTGTGCCTGGTCCATCATTGGCTCACGTGGCCAGCGCGGAAGGCATCCTGTGTGTCGAAAAGATCGCCGGACACAACGTTGAGGCCATCGATTACGGAAACATCCCAGGGTGCACTTACTGCTTCCCTGAAATTTCCAGTGTGGGCAAAACCGAAAAAGCATGCAAGGAAGAAGGCATTGACATCAAGGTCGGCAAGTTTCCTTTCAGCGCATCCGGGAAAGCCAGTGCCGCAGGACACAAGGACGGATTCGTCAAACTCATCTTTGACGCGAAGTATGGCGAACTGCTCGGAGCGCACATGATTGGAGCCAACGTCACCGAGATGATTGCAGAGATTGTCGCCATCCGCAAATTGGAGACCACCGGACATGAGATCATTAAAACCATCCACCCCCACCCTACACTGAGTGAAGCGGTGATGGAAGCGGCGGCAGCGGCATACGATGAAGTGATCCACCTCTGAGCATCACATTAGAAACAACAAAAAAGGCGCCGATGGCGCCTTTTTTGTTTGAGGTACTGAAAGCTCAGAGGGTTCCTGACTTCACTGCAGCCAAGCGGATTCCTTCTAATCCATCAATTGTATTGTCCTTGGAAAGGGCTGGTTCCAACTTGGGACGGCTTGATCGGCTTCTGTGGTCCTTCGATGAACGCTGCCGAGCCCTGCGCTCCGAATATTCCGCAATCCGATCCATGTGCACCATGTAACGCACCGCGCTTCCAAAAAGCATTAAACCCAACAAACAAGAAACAAGACCTGCACTAAACTCCACCATCCAAATCTCCTGAATGGTTTCAGTCATTCTGCGAAAAGCCGCATCAAAAAGCGCAGCGATTCCCGCTACGAGAAGAACACCACCGGAGAGTCCGTGTGAAAAGAAATTCTTTTTTGCTGTTTGCAATTCCATGTCGCGTGGGAAAGTTAGATTCTTTCCTTACGCAATTTCTTGCAATAAAGTTCTATTCTCAGTCAGACAATTCTGACTTATGTCTTGAGATATCCCCAGTCAGCGAATAATGCGCGCACTCAGCACGCTGCCGCAGGCTCCAGTGAGTGCCACCACCCCTGCCTTTGAAGTTTCAAAGACACCGTCGTACACCCTCCCTTCATCCATGAGATTTCCCAAATAATCCACTTGAAACCAAGCGGTTACATGAGGCCCTACATGATGTCGGTATCCCCCTCTCTGCAGCGGGAACAACCTCCAGGACGCTTCATGAGCGACCGGGCCGTCGTCCACGGAGGAAAGCGCACCTGCGTCAAATTCGGGAATCGGAACACTGAAAACGTCCTCCATAAAGTCATCTGAGGACACACCTTCAGAAAAAACCTGCAGATTCAGTACCCCCGTGATCAAACCATCGGTGGTGAATTGCCCCACCAAAACACGGAGGTCATCTCCCGCAGTTCCGTTGGACGACCCCAAGGTCACGAACCAAGCACCGTCAACGTCCATTACAAGACTCCCTCCTGATTCAAATTCATCCACCCAAAATTCTGTTTGCGGCGGAAAAAGGCCCACAGGAATCTCACCGGCAGCGCCATTCGGCGCCACGTCGATGCCAATGGTCACCCAAGAATCCCAACGCAGGTCAGGCAAAGGGACAAACAGCAATGGATTGTTGTTGTTGGGCGTCGCCCAACCATCAGGGTGTTGGTAGAACGAAGTTGTGGTGAGCACTTCCCCTTCCATATCATCCCACCCCGATACGGAAGTCAAATAATCAGTGGGATTGACCAATTTGGCATACAGCCTGGCGGTCGTCATTCCGGGGATGCTGTCCACTGCTATCACCTCCCATTCCAATGAGTAGGGAGCGGTTTGATGCTGGGCACATGCCAACAACGTGCTCCAAAGCAACAAGGCGGTCACTGAAATACGAGAGCGCAATTTCGTCATGTCATATAAAGTGGCAGAGAAGGAGCGAAGATGCTGCAACCTGCATCACAGACCATCTCCGGGGTCATGAACCACGACAAGCCCGTCCATACGGACTTCTTCAAACAGATCGTCATACCCAGTGACACGGCCTTTCACACGCAACAACGCTCCTGGATCCAGTGGACGGTGCGGCTGCAGTGTATCCCAAGCGGCCACCACGCCTCCTTCGAATGAAACCCGCACACCGTCATCTTCGGACACTACGGCGAACAACTCGACGACCGCATTGAGATAACGGGACCCAATGGAATCGCCAGAGCTTAGAAAACCTACCAGCTCTTGCGGCACCATTTTGAATTGGGCCGGCTCAGCAGCCACGTCCCGGTGGGGTCGCTCCACGAATGACCATACCATGGCCCCGATGACGACGCATCCGAGGCAAAGGGCTCCAACCCATCTCATTCTGTACTTGTCCATGTTCCGAATCTATAGCGAAAAGAGACGGCCCGGTACGCGTTCGTACCGGGCCGCCAAACCAAAACCTGTCTTGTGATGCGCGCTAGGCGCACCGCCATTGTTCAAGAGTCAATCTGCAGAAGAAGAGCTGCAGTTCTCCTGACAACTGTCAATAAGAAAGGTGACTTTTATCATCGACTTGCTGACCGGACACCATCAAAGTCCCAAACCGACTGTCAATCCGAAACGCCAACCTGGACCACTGTTGCTGTTGAGATAAGTCGCAGAACGGGAACCGTTGAAAAGCCGGTCTTCGAGGCTGTCCTCTACCAATTCCCTTTCCTCATCGTTCAGTGTGCCATCGTGGCTCCAGCTGCGTGAATAACTGCGGAACATGGGGCCTGTATACACTTCCAGACTGATCCCATTGTCTGAATACCACTGGTACCCCACAAGCACTCCACCTCCCCAATGAAACTGTCTCCATGTCCCATCCAACTCTCCTTCGAACTGGCCTTCTGAAATGCCCCCGAAGTCATCGATGTCTTCATCAAATTCAAGCATCCAGTTCTCTACGCGTCCCATGATGCTCACAAAAACCCCCTCTGGCATTCCGCCATACACCCATGCATACCTCCGCAATTCTGGCGTCACCCTCCAACCACTGTGGTTGACGCTCACATCCGTCCACGAATCCATCATCGTCAGGTTGCTGTAACGGTACGTTCCAAAGTCCTCGGATTCCCCGATACCTGCCACAGCCAACTGCACAGAAGTCGATGCATTGATCACATGCTCATAACACAGCTCGTAACGGGCGAAATACCAGTCACTGAGGTTCAGCTTCAGAAGGCTTTGTGCATCAATGTCGCCATCGACCTGTGCTTGGACCCCCACAAATGACCCGGCCATACCTAAAATCACCGCAATCAAAATTCCTTTCATGGACATGTTTCAATGGTATATGTAACCCCTAAGATTCGCCATCCCTCTGGACCTGTTTTGACCAACTGAAAAGCGTCGTAACCACAATGGCTCAGCGAGTCACCGATTTGAAAAGTGTAGTAAGCCCAAAGTTGAGCCAGGTTCTCCGCGACTTCCACCTGTGCGCCTTCCATGCGCTCAATCAATGGCGGCCCTGGCACACTCACAGCTGAAATCCAATCTGATCCAGACGAACGAGACACCGAGCGTTCCTCTCCACGCACATCAATTCTGGTGAGTGTGGCATCCTCGTGCAGCACACCTTCAAGCCTGACCTTTTCTCGGGCCTCCAAAGCTTGAAAGAAATCCTGCACGACTCCAACAATCAAATCCTCTTCTAATCCTTGCGGCGTGCTCGGAGCTTCAGGACCAGAGCCGCACCCTGTGCACAGCAATGCCAATAAGACGGCACATGATCCAACGAAGGGCCTCTTCATTAGAACCACACTTTTTGAGATTGGACTGCTCCAGAAGCAGAAACCGCATGGACGATGGCCAGACCACTGTGGGACAGCGTCAACGTGTGTGAGCCCGCATCAAATGCTCCGTCAAAGAGAACCCGGCCATCCATGGTCAGGACAGAAAGGACAAGTTCCTCCTGGCTTTCAACTGCGAGCGCACCATCCAATCCTGGGCGCACCACAAACGGCGCTATGGACAGATCGTCCACATTGGTCACCATCTCATCAAAATCAAATTGTCCCCCAGCGAAAGCATCACCTGATGAAGTTCCATTGCCATTGGCAGCAATGCTGGCTACATAAACACTCACAGGACCACTTCCCTCTTCAGGGGCCACCCATTCAATTTCAAAAGTTCCATTGGCGCACAAATCGTTCTGCTCAAAAATGTGCCGGCCATCCACTTCGTCCAGCCAAATGCAGTCATTGGGGTCTTGGTCATTAAATGATCCCGCATTTGAACCATCGGAGAGAACCGCTGTCCCATGCACACCATAGCCTTGCGGCTTGCCCGAAGCACTGACGCTCACCACGAGGGTGTGGGTCGCACCAGGCACATATTCACCGGCAAGCGCAATGTCCCCTTCGACCACCAAAAACGCATCCACCTCTGGGGCAAAGTTGCCGCCTGCATGGCACTGTTGACAGGTGTTGTCACTTCCCGGAGCTCCCGTTCGATCCTTGTTTTGCTGGTGCGCGACTCCGCTGGAGTTGGAGAGCAGAGCAAAGGCCCCTATGGTGACAACCACGGCCAATACAGTGTGCTGATTCTTCATCTTATTCGATCGGGTTTAACAGACCCACTATTATAACCCCAAAAGAAAGTCAATTGGTTGCAGGAAATGACAGACATCATAAAAATCATTGACAAACATCATCTGGAACGCACTCCATTGCCCTCAACTTCATCACGCTTCTCCGATTCACCACTTTATGCCCTCCCCATTATGACCAGCGCTCCAAGCACCCTGTCCTCTCATCTTGACAAAACATGGGCTGACCAATTGGTTCCCTTGTTAAACGTTTTGCTTTCAGATTTCGAAGTCTTCCGTTTCAACCTCCGCGGGGCGTTGTGGAACGGCTGGGGTGAACAGTATACCCTCTTGCGCGACATCCTACCTGGACACATTGAACACGCCCAATCGGCGGTAGACGTACTGGGACGCCGGGTCCGATGTTTGGAGGGCCTGCCTCCCGTTTCCATCGAAGCCGTTCTAGAAATGTCCAACCTGGGCGCCCATGAAGGGGCCTTTCATGACCGCGCCTGCATGCGGATGGTCCGTGAATCGTTTTCTCACCTCCTCAGGCTCGAAAGAGAATTGCTCACTACTGCGCAATACGCTGGCGATGAAGTCACAGCACGCTGCATTTCTGAACTGATGCAGTTTCAGGAAGAGGCGCTGTGGCACCTGAGGTCATCCCTCAAGCGCAGTGCTTTTGAAACGGAATACCTGCGCAAAGAGCAGGGCTAAACCTTAACGCTGTATCATCAACTGTCCGGCGTGCTCCACTCCCTCCGGAAGTTGCAGCACAAAATAATGGGTGCCGTCAGCAGCGCCATCACCATCCCATTCATTCTCGTAGCCTTCGGCTTCATATACCACTGCGCCATTCCGGTTGTAGACCGTCAAGACGTTCTGAGGATAGAGCTCGATGTATTTGAACACAAGCCGATCGTTCTTCCCATCCCCGTTCGGAGTGAAAATGTTGACCAACTCGACGCTGCAGGACAAGATGTCCAAAACATGGGTGTCCGAATCGCCACACAAGCCCTCAAGGACATGGCTCACGGTAACCGTTCCGACGCCAGCAGCTTCTAAATTCAACAATCCGGACACAGGGTCGATGCAGTCATTGCCAGAGGGGCTGTCCGCACTCCACACTCCTCCAGACCAAATCGAGCCCAACTGCCATTCTTCCACCCCAATGCACAACTCATCGTTGGGTACGTCGACCAAAATGGCCGCATCCCGTTGGGGCACCACCGTGATTTGGACAGCATCCACATCAGAGCAGACGTCGGTAATGGTGTAGGTCACAGTGTAATTGCCCGCCCCAATGCCAGGGTCAAAACTGCCCGCTGGTGACAGACAAGCCCCACATGAAGCGGTCCAAGTGCCCCCTCCATCGGCGGCTGAAAAAATCTGCGTTCCGGCGGACTCACAGAGGTCTGGAATGGCATCAATAGAAGCGTCTACAGCGGGTGCTACCAACACTTCAATCTCATCACCCACGCTGCATCCGAGGGGATCATTGTAACCGATTGAAAGGGTATGCGTCCCAATGCCAGCGTCACCTGGATCAAAAACACCATTGCCGCTTAGACAGCCTCCGCAATCGGAGGACCACACCAAATTTGGGAGGTCTGACCAAAAAGCCTCTGCCGCGAGGTCAACGTCAGCATTGATGCTGCCGCCTGAGCTGTTGACACAAAAGGGGTCCTCCTCTTGGAGGGTCACACTCAAAATGGGCAACACTTCCGTGGAGAATGAGGCCGAATTCGTGCAGGAACCGTTTTCAACATCGTAGGTCAATACGTTCACGCCAAACGGCGCGGTACCCGGGTCGAACGTGGCACCATTCAAGCCCGCACCTGATGCCGTCCAAATTCCGCCTGGCACATCCGCTTCTAAACTGATGGCATCGCCATCCACACACAAGGCTTCGGGCAAATTCGCTGAACCAATCGGCAGGCTCTCGTCCACAACAACTGTTGCACTGCTCTCCACACCACATCCGGCGCCCGGCAAAAAGCTGACCTCGTAAGAACCAGGTCCTGGGGGTGTAAACGACCCGGAGTTCTGTATGCAGTTCCCACAATCTGCCGACCATGTGCCTGCCAGACCATCTCCGTCCAGCTGCACCGCCCCAATGGACTCACAATAATTGAGGTCGTCCAATTCGGCTGAAATGGCTTCGCCAACGTTCACAGCAACCTCTCCCGTGGCCGTGCAAAGCGTCCCAAAAGTATAGGTGGCCAGGTAAGCGCCTGATCCTGTAGCAGGGTCGAACAACCCTGCCTCGCTCACACAATCACCACAATCGGCCTCCCATGAACCACCGGTTGGGGTACCCACCAATTGGACAGGTTCCGCAAAAGGACACAGCGCTCCAATGCTGCCTGTATTGACATTGGGGGTCAGTCCCACTTGTAACTCCTCCACTTCAGTCACTTCTCCGCAATCACCAGTCAGGGTATAGCTCACTTCCAGAATCCCTGGTGAGGCTTGACTGGGGTCAATGGATCCTTCAGGGTCCAAACACCCGAGGCAACTGGCAGACCATGAGCCACCGGTTGTATTCGCTGTCAATGCCACCTCATCATCTCCACTGCACAGAACGTCGATAGGAGTACCGTCGAGGTCCAAAATGGTAAAGCTCGCATTCTGCGATTCAAATGCGAATTCAACCATGATGGTATCCATGGCCATGAACTCAGACGTGTCGGGCTCCTCCGGTTCGAGGTTACAGAGGTAGAACAAGGTCACCGACCCTTCGAAATTGACGTTCGAGCCTGAACCGCCCCATGCGTTCTGTACGGTCAAGGTCCAGTTACCATCGCCTTCGAGCAGGTTGTTCGGGACGGTGAAGCACGCTTCATAAAATCCCCCAAACGTCGTGTTCCAATTGCCAGGCCAGTCTCCAATAAGTACCCCGGGCAAGTCAAATGAAAAACCCTCAATCACCCCGCATGAACCAGATGGATCGCAAATGGACATGGACATATCACCAGGCCAGCTGCCGCCCGCAGGAGACCAGTTGTTGGTCGCTGCAAATCCCAGCAATTCTCCATCAAAAGGAAAATTAAAGCTCCCCGTTTGATTGGCGCTAAGATTGAAATCGTACGCCATGGTGGTATCACAGGCTTCGTCTGGAATGGCATCACAGCTTCCCGGCGTAGGGGGTGGAGGTAAAATCTCAGGGAAGTTGGCACCAATCACCAATTCGGTATTTTCTTCAATGCACACCGAAATGCTGTCTCCTTGACCGATGATTTCATCGCCCAATAAGTAAACCAATTGGGTCTGGGTAGCCCCATTGGGCGTGTATGCGTAAGCCAAGTCGTCAATGACAAATTCACCTGTATTGTAGGCATCCGGGCCATATGCGCCTTCACCGCCGCCCCCTTGGATTCCCACGACAGCGGTAATGCCCAGACAAGACTCAAACTGGCCGATGTGCATCTCCACCTTATTGGACGTCTCAAAGAGGACCACTTGGGTCACCAAGAGATTGTCGCCGCATCCTGTTTGGGGCAAGTTTTCCCAGCTGATGATGAAACGCCGACAAGGGAATTCACCCTGCACTTGGGTCCGGACTTCACCGCCACTGTTGCTGATGTAACCATAGGGTGCCATGATGGAGTTGGGGGGCAAGCTGCCCGACCCCAAATCTTGGTTGGGATAGTTGTAGGTACCCGTGAGGCCGGTGTTGAATGTCAAGAAACCCTTGCGGCTCACCTTCAAATTGAAGAAGTCAGTATCGAAAAAACTGAATCCAAAAGGAAGGCCAATGTTGTTTGTAAACCCTGTTCCCGTGACATTCTGAACGGTACCAGTTCCCACGGCAAGAGGTGGTGCGTATCCAATGGAATCCAAATCATAGCCCGTCGTCTCCGCTGAGCGCTCAAAGTCGGGCACGACCCAAACACAAGAGTCCTGGCACCCCGCCTCCAGGCCATCGGGGCCTGTCAGAAAACCGCAGTCATCTTGGGCATGCAGACCATACACTGAAGCGACAGTCATCACAGACAAGACCCTGAGGCCGTGACAAAAAGGTCCCGAGAAATTCAAAAAGCGCATCCGGAAAATTAGGACAAATCCGGCATTGATTTTTTCTGCCTCAAGGACAGGATTCACCGTAGCTCGCCAACAAGTCCAATACGTCGTTGACGCCGACCAATTGGTCACCCGATACATCTGCAACAAGCCCGGGTCCGCTGCTCCCGAATTCAGCCAGCGCCTCAAGCAAATCTGTAGCGCCTACAACACCGTCTCCGTCCAAATCCATTGGACATTGGTCAACCGCAGCAGCGGGGCCGAAATACTGGGTCACGCGGTTGAGTGCAATCGCTGCAACTTCAACGCCCAACTGTCGGCCTGGAAAATCATCCGCTGGAGGGTGAATTCCTCCCCAAATCCGCGAGAGGCTGCATTGGTCTGATGCATCTCTGTACGTGGCCCACTGCAGATTAAAGGATTGACTAGGGCCATCTTCAAACACCAAGAACTGATTTTGGACCACTTCGTATTCTCCCAATCCTCCTGGAAAATATGGGGTGCCCGTGATCGCGGTCATGACCTCTGCTGCTGCCCGTGAGAACGTGCTGTGTCCACTGACGTAACCTGCAAATGGGGGGGTCACAAAACTCGGTCTTTGGTAAGGCCACCATTCTTCAGCCAAAATCCAACCCACTTCTGCTTCATCCCAGAATGGGGATATGATGGCATCAGGGCCTTGCCATGCGTAGACCTTGATTTTTCCTTCGTGGCCTCCCGCCGCCAAGGGATCTCCGGCCTCCACCACTTCGATGCGGCCAGGAACCAGCGGCATGCCACCAGGATGATAGGAAGCCAAGGTAGAATCGCTCCGCTGACCCAGGGAAGCCATATATCGAATCGCTGAGACGGGGCGGATGTAATCATAAAGCCCCTTGTGAGACCACGCCACTATCGCCGCGTCATGCATGGCTCCTCCGAGTGTCAAGTAGGCACGAACCGTGTAACGCAAAGCATCTAAGGCTTCTCCTTCTCCGAGCCATTGCGATGTGAAATCCGGATGTTCCATGACGCCGTTCAACAACACAAACCAATGTCCAGGCGGGGTTTCGCTATCGGGACCATCTGCCCAAAACTCAGCCAGAACCCTGGTGTAATCGCCTCGGGGGACAATGTTTGGCGCATACGCTTCTCCCGTAACGGGATTCACATTGTGCCCTTCGCTGAAATCACCTCCTTCCAGCCAATCGTAGAAAGTGTCCATCTCCGCGAAACCGGTGGGTCCTGTGGCGTCCAAATTGCCCAAGCTGTTCGGGCCAATGTCCATCATGACACCATCCGAAGGGTGTAAATGCGCACTCCACAGGGCGACCATTGAAAATCCCCAGGCATAGGCATCCGCAATTTCACCGACATGCTCTCCCTCCCCGAAATACGGTGGTGCACCACAATCCAAGTACAGCGGCCAATTCACACCATTCCGTTCCACCATGGTGAGGCTGGAATCTTCCAAGGCGAAAGAGGAGACAGCACCCCACTCCGCACCTTGAAAATCAGGCGTTTCACTCAACACATTGCCCGACTGATCTACAAATACAGGGATGGCAAGAGGCTGCCAAGCATTGGGATCAATCAAGCCGGGATTGCCCGAACCTGCCAATTCCAAGTCGGGATTGATGGGCTCGTAATTCTCATTGGCATAATCAAATTGCTCGTTGGCGCCGTCCTGTGCTCCAAATTGAATCAACTGTTCGCCGATGTAATTGCCCAATGCAGCAGGACCCTCGGCCACATCTTGCGACTGATAAGCGGGGTCGTAGCCCAACGTTCCCATCAAAGCATCAAAGGAGGCCAAGGCATCTTGGCTGCCCGGACTGTTTGAGAAGCGGTGGGTCAGCAACCTGTATACAGCAAAACTCATGGCCTCCTCCGCAGCCGTGTTCCGCCCGTTCAGGTCTGAAGGGATGTCCAACAATGTTGTATCCAAAGGACAATCAAAACCCCGCCAAACGTTTCCTACAAAAACGGGCATGTCTGCCTCGTGGTAGATGGCAAAGGCATCGTACATCGCAATGGAGGAATGAAACAGGTTTCTTGCATGCACCGTCGGGCGGGCAAAATCCCCGCGAATGGCCTCTAGCAACACTTCATTCCATTGCCTGGCAACGGTTTCATCAACAGCGCTCATCCTCGCCTGAGCCGGAGTCCCATACGAGGTGGGGCCTGACGTCACACTTTGTGAGCGGGCATCAAGACCAACACTCAGGAAAGTGGCCAACAAGAAGAAAATCGCGGTCCGGGACATGGTTACTTGAATATAGTAACCGCAAACCGTTGCACAGGTTCCATCGTTTCAATGACTGGTGCATGGATTTGTATTTGATGGTCATGAGGCGGTTCAAGTCAGCCTCAATCCGTCTCGCCCAATTCATTGAGGACCTTTTGCACCTCCCCTTCTGCCTTGCGCAGTCGGTCACCACAAAAGGCGATCAACTGGGCCGCACGCTTGACCTTCTGGGCCAACTCGTCTACACCTATTTCATCTTGCTGCAGGGCTTCAAGAATGGTTTTCAATTCGCCGAACGCGGCATCATAGCCCTCGGGGTTCTCACTATCGCTCATGTCAAGTCTTTTTGTGTGGTGGTGAGGTTGATTCTACCCTCGACCGAACGGTTCCCTCCGCCAATCGGGTTTCGATCAAGTCGCCTGCTGCCAAGTCTTCCGCGCGGCGCACGGCTTGACCTTCCTTTCGCGTGATCGAAAACCCCCGCCTCAGTGTTGGCTCAGGGCCCAAGAGGGTCAATGTGTCTTTGATGCTGCCCACACGCTCCTCCTGTTGCTTCAGCTGGCGGTCCACTTCAAGGCGCATGCGGTCTTTCATTTCCCTCAAGACTTCTGATTGGGACCCTGGTAAGTCCAAAGCCACAGAGGACAAGAGCGATTTAAATTGGCCCACAACTGCGAGCCGCTGAGACAATAAGGTACGCGTTCTGCGAACCACTGCATTTGCTCCTGAGTACAGTTGACCGCGCTCCCCCCGCACCTGAGCAAGTGGGCGCTCCTTGACCATGGTGGAAAATTGCCCCAGCCACCCTCGGTTCTCAGAAAGCTGAGCTCGGGATTCTGCAGCAATCGCACGACCTTCTCTGCCCACCGCGCTTTCGAATTCCGCCATGCGCTCTACAATAAAGTCGGCCACAGCCGTTGGTGTTTTACATGCTGTATGCGCCACCACATCGACCAATGTTTGATCGGTCTCATGGCCTACGCCCACAATGACAGGAACCTCCATCGCTGCCACCGTTCGACACAAGGTCAAATCATTGAATGCATCCAAGTCCAGCTTCGCTCCGCCCCCTCTGAGCAATACCACTGCATCCAATCCCGACCTCAGCGCGACCCTTCCAGCCTGATGTAAAGCACGCACCAACCCTTCCGTTGCCTGCCCTCCTTGTACAGGGGCGTCAACAATGCCCAAATCCGTGCGGTAGCCCCAGGCGTTGTTTTGGAGGTGGGCCAAGAAATCGGTAAATCCAGCAGTGCCCTTGGAGCCAATCAGGACAATGCGTTGCGGCACTGATGCCAGTGGAAGCCGGCCATTCCTACCAACCGCCCCTTCTTTCTTCAACGCCTCCAAGGTCGCCTTGCGCCTTCGCTCCATCTCACCGAGCAAAGCATCGAGGTCGATGCTCTGAATGTTCAATGAGAAACCATAAACCGCATGAAAAGCCATGTGCGCCGAGAAGACAATCTCACGGCCTGGTTTTAAAACCTCATTGAACTCTTGACCCAAGGCAGCGCGAATGGCCTCCAATCGGGAACCCCAAATGGTGCCCCGCAACTGGGCCAATTTGTTTCCATTTTTCTCCTCTACGAGGTCGAGGTAGGCATGATGGCCTTTCAAGTTGCACTGGCTGATCTCCGCCCGAACCCAAAATAGCTTTCCTCCAGCTTGCTTTTCCAGCATGCCTCCCACAGCCTTGGTGACCTTGCTCAAAGGAAACACCTTGCGCTCAGCATCCGAAGAAAGGGAGGTGGGAGATATTTCGTTCGTCGACGTCATGCAGACCGGAAACTTACCCCAAAAAGCGGGGAGGTGAACGCCGTTGCGCACACCTCCCTCAGAAGAAACCAAAACCACTTGTACTGATAAAGAAGAAGGCCCGAACAGGCAAAGAACCCTCGCCTCCTCCTTTCAGTCCTCACGAAGATGGACAGCTACTCCTGCTCTTCGGAGAAGAACCGTCAATTACAACAATGACCTTGATCACTGTTCCAAATGCTCACGGCGAAACCAGCGCAGGGTCCCTCGGGCAGACTGCATGCAGCCCCCACCCCTCAACGCCCCCAAAACCTCAAAATGCAGAAGGCCGCCCCTTTCGGGACGGCCTTCCAAATCAGTATAGATCCGTTAGAAGATCACTCGCTAACGAGGAGCTTCTTCACGAGCACGTAGTCGTTGCTCGACATGCGGATTTGGTACATGCCGCTGGACAATGTGCTGGCGTCGATGTCCAAGACATACTGGACTTCTTCACTGGCATTGCCATCGAACAACTCAGCCACGTATCCACCTCCCATGGTGTAGAGGTCAATGCGCAAGCGCATGTTGTTGCTCACAACGAACCCAAGCGTTGAGATATCGCTGGTTGGGTTAGGTGACAAGCCCGTGATGCGGATTGGATCCTTCAAGCTGCTTGTTCCTGCAGTGATGTCCACTGGAGTGTGACCACCGCTGACAGTGCTGTTGGCGCCGCTGCCGAACGTTCCGGTTCCGAGGTCGGTGTAGTTGAAGCCAGTGGCGTTTCCACAATCGTCCACAGCGTTGTAGCTGTAGTCGATCTGCCATCCGAGGCAGCAATCCAAGTCCATGAAGATGTCTCCACTAGAAGCCATAGATCCTTGGCTTGAACCGTCGAGTACATACTCACCCGTCCAGAAGAACCAAGCGCTTGCACCGTAGTTCTCGTTCTTGTTGTTGGCACCCTCACCGATCTGCAAACCGTAGTAAGCATTCAGAGGCTGGTGCTGCAACGCAAACTCAGAACCTGCGAAACGACCTGTACCGCTCATGGTACCACCGTCCATGATGTAGTACAACCACTCCGTCCAGATTTCGATTCCTGGGAAGATCTCTGCACAGTCCTTCTTGTAGTTGTGCAAGCCAGGCAGCGCGAGCCACTCGTTCCAGTCGTGAGCACCGTCGTAGGTGGCGTCGAAGATGAATCCAGCGTCTCCGTCAGCATTCTCAACCTCCAACACAATGTGCATGGAGCTGTCCTGCATCACCTCAACAATGCTGCTTCCACCCTCTACAAGTGTGAAAGACTCACCGCCAGAGAAGTTGAACAAACGAATGGATTCTGGAGCACGGTCATCGCAAGTCTCACCATTGGCAAGCTCCTCAACGTCGCTTGGCATACAGAAGTTGGCGATGTCACCCGTTGGAACGTATCCCATCGTGTCTGACGTCATCGTCAATGCGACCTCGCTGTCACAATTCTCAATGTAGGCAGGAGCGCAAGCTGCTGGGATCTCAATGAAGTCGAGCACGTCATTGACGCCGTTTCCATTGTCATCAGCGCAGGTGTACTCCACTGTCTCACCGTTCTCGATGTCACAAGTGTTTGTGAACTGAGGTGCGATGGTATCAAGGACAACAATGTATTGGTATGTGTAAGCCGTGTCAGCATTGCCACAATCATCTGTGACAATAGACTGCCAGGTACGTGGTACCACATAGCTGCCTTCGATTGTTGAGTCGTCGCCTTCACAACCATCACCGATGGTGATCGTACGCAATTGCTGCGCAGCGCCATCACGCTGTGGGAAGTACTGGACGAACAACTGACCATTCAGAATGCCGTCTGTTGTCAGCTGGGCCACGAGGACCTTGCCGTCAGCACCAGCGATTCCAAGCGTATTTGAATTGTCATTCAAGGTGTAGAGGGCTCCTCCAAACTCACCGTCAATGGTCAAATCACCTCCAGCTTCGAAGGCTGCTGGCCAATCTCCAATCGTCTTCACGCCTTCATTGTCCAACGTGTCAGTGATGGTGACCCAGCTGTCCCACTGCAGGTTGGGGAAAGAGGGCAAGCCCAAGAAGGAAGCCGCAGGGGGCGTGTGTGTTCCAATCTCGTCCTGGTAGAAACTGGTCGTCGTCCGCAACTGTGTGCTGAACTGTCCCTCTCCACTCACAGAGCTCAAGAAGTCACCTGAATCAGGCAACACCACATACACACGGTAGGTGGTCATTCCAGCAAGGTCACCGCTTGTGTGCTCCTCATAGACCTCAACAGATGCAGATACCGTTCCGAAGAGCGCATCGAAGTCCGCTGAGTAGTCTTCGTAAGAGACCGCTACGTTGACATCGCTGTCACAGTTGTCAGCAGCATCCACTCCTGGCATCATTGCTGGAGTCAAGTCTGCTGAACAGTCCAAGTCGAGGTACAACGTATCCGATGGCATCGTGGCCAATGTCTGCGTTGGCGCTGTATCGTCATTCACCGTGATGTTCTGATCGCAGGACACGCTGTGGCTGTTGCCACAATCGTCCGTTGCAGTTGCAGTGAATGTCCGCACGAAGCTGTAAGAGCCATCGAGTTGGTCGTCATCCCCTGTGCAGCTGTAGGTCGGTGCACCATCCATGTAAGTAACCTCTACGGTCACGTTCAAATCACAGTTGTCCGTACCTGTTCCCTCTGCCATGCCCAAGGCATCCGTAGAGAGGTCCGCTTCACAGTTTTCATCCAAGCTGATGCTTTGATCATCTGGGCAAGTGATGCCTGCTACCGGAGCAATGTTGTCTTCGACAACAATGATCTGGTCACATGAGGTGGAAGAGCTGTTTCCACAATCGTCCACTGCAGAAGCAGTCCAAGTGCGGGTAATCTCGTAGCCACTCGTTCCACATGTGTAGTTCGGAGCACCATCGCTGTGACTGTAGGTGATGGTCACATCGCTGTCACAGTCGTCCGTCGCCAAAGCGAAGGCGCTTCCCGTGATAGAAGGATCGATGTCAGTCATGCAGTCAGCATCCAACTGGACCGTAGCCGTATCTGGGCAGGTCAGGGAAATGGTTGGAGCCGTGATGTCAAACGTATTGATCGTCTGGGTGCAGACCTCCGTAGTAGAGTTGCCGTTGCAATCCGTCGCTGTTACCGTGAAGGTGCGGACGAAGTTGTAGCTGCCCTCTGGGTTGGCGTCCACGCCGACCAAGCTGCAGTCGAACTCCACCTCATCGCTGTAGGTGTAGCTGACGTCGAGGTCATCGTCACAGTTGTCTGTGGCAATCCACTCAACCTCTCCCAAAGCTGCCAGGCTCGTATCCACGTCTGCGAAGCAAACATTGACAAGGTTGGCACCGTTCGGGCAATCAAGCGTCAGCGCAGGAGCACTGTTGTCGATCACCGTGATGATCTGATCACCTGAAGCTGAGCTCGAGTTTCCGCACAAGTCGGTCACCGTCGCTGTCCAAGTACGGGTAAAGGTGTATGTTCCAGTTGACCCGTCACAAGCATAGTCGCGAGGACCATCAACGTAGTCGAGCTCGGTATTTGGATCAGTGTCGCAGTTGTCGGAGTACTCCAACGTTCCGAAACCAATCGCCTCTGGGCTCAAATCCACGTCACAGTTCTCGTCAAGGTATACCGTGGTGGTCGTTGGACCGCCTCCGCTTCCTGCCACCGTGAATTCGAGGGAAACCGTAGTGCCGTCGGTGAAGTCAAGAGAAGCTGAGGCGCCATCAGAGATGACAACGGCATCCAAACCTGTGGCCGGAGCCCAAGCCCATCCGTCTCCCCAAGCGTCGAGCAAGGTGATGGTGTACACGCCAGGATCGAGGCTCAAAGTCTCAGTAGCCGTAGCACTGCTCGGGAAGTAACCCACTGGATAGTTGGCGATTTCAGCACCATCGCTATCGGTAATGCTGGCACCAGCCTCGCCCGCTCCATATTGATCGAGAGTAAACGTGAAGGTTACATCTGCAGCACCGCTGCCACCAGAAGAGGTTCCAGGAGCTTCAATGCTCACTTGAGGTGCCACGATATCGTAGGTCGGGATGTACTGAATGGCTTCCTCAGACATGTTGCCAGTGGCATCATAAGACACCCAATGGCGAACCCAAGTGCCTGGGCAAGAACCAGACGTGAGGTATGCACTGACGACTTCAAGGGTGACCTCTCCGTCACAACCATCCGATGCACTCACTGGCATGAAGGTCACGTCAAATGGATCTCCCATTTCATCACAAGGGATAGAAGCAGGATACAGCTCAGCTGCATCGTCTGACATCAGGGGACCATCGCTGTCGGTGAATGAGATGATCTGGTCACAAGACTGCGTAGTAGCGTTACCACAGTTGTCAGTGGCCGTTACCGTGAACGTACGCGTGATGATGAAGTCTCCGTCATTTTCTACGAGGTCATCGCTGTATGTGTAGCTCACATCCAAGTCTGCGTCACAGTTGTCGCTGGCCGTCCAAGTGGGCTCGCCGTTGATATCCGTGGACACTTGAATGCTGGCTGCAGTCGTCTCATCAGCCTCGACGTCAAACGGCAAGTAGAACCCGCCGCCATCGGTCCATGGGGCCACGATGTCAGCACCTCCACCGGAAATGTTCACGGCATCAGTGCCGTCCACGCCTCCGAAAACAGGCCCGTCACCATAAGAGTCAGCACCGTAAATCTCATACGTTCCAGGAGCCAAATCAAGCTCGATACCAACGCCATAACCGTATTCAGTAACGTCGCTTCCGTCCGCAGCACCCGTTCCGGGTCCTCCTGGACCCCAGAAGGTGAAATCAACCGGCACCGAAGGAGCAACGCTCGAGAACACCGTGTTGCCGTCAGCATCCGAGATGAAGAACACTGTTTCCGAAGGGCCGAACTGGTCGGCGTGGAACATCAAGCTTACTGTTGCATTCGCACCACCGAGGAAACACTCGTTGATGTGAGGGAAATCAGCCGGACAATCAATGCTCAAATCTGGAGCCT
>JBELBZ010000014.1:23270-50171 GCA_042095055.1 Crocinitomicaceae bacterium
CACTCGTTGATGTGAGGGAAATCAGCCGGACAATCAATGCTCAAATCTGGAGCCTGTGTATCGAGCACAGTGATGGTCTGGGTTTGAGTGTGGCTGTTTCCAGCACAATCGATCGTGGTCCATGTGCGCTCGAGCGTGTAGCTGTCATCACAATCACCATCGGTGCGAACCTCTCCATCATAGGTGGTGCTTGGAGCACCGTCGCAGTTGTCGCTCACGCCCAAGCTACCAATCGTAGCCAAAGCTGGGACAGCGTCACACTCTACATCCACCACATCAGCGGGGAAGGAGGTGAATTCAGGAGCGGTCGAGTCATCGATGGTAATCTCCTGAATGTGCTGCGCGAGGTTCTCGTCGCAATCGTAAACGCTGTATGTACGGCGGATGACGTACTCCTGATCACAAGCCGTGGGGAGAATCACATCCTCGTAGGTCACAGTAATCTCAGCGTCACAGTTGTCCATGGCCTCAGCGTGGAGTCCATCACCAGGTGTATAGACAGGAACCGCATAGCCGTCCACGTCGCCTGTGAGGGCGGCATCATTGCACTCCATTGTCAGATCGGCTGGAGCCAAAGTGAACTCGGGGGCTGTGAAGTCAGACGTCACCACGATTTGCTGAATCGATGTGCTGTTACCGCACATGTCATAGGCCGTATAGTCGATGATGTAATCGTCGGTGCAAGCGCTAGAAAGCGGGGTGCAATCGACGTCCACATGGCTCAACTCGCAGTTATCAGTAGCCGTAGCCAAGCCAATGCTGTTGAGGTACTCATAAGAGCAGTCTCCCCAGAGGTCACACTCAATGGTGTCCACCTGCAAGTAGCTGAAGCTCGGAGCAATCTGATCTTGGATGTCAATGCGCTGGTTATCGCTGACCGCCGTAGCGTTTCCACAGCTGTCCGTTGCAATTGCAGTCCAAGAACGGATGATGCTGTAGCAGCCGGTGCTGACGCTGTCGACAATATTGTCGGTGTAGTCCAAGCCCGTATCAGCCAAATCACAGTTGTCAGCATACGTAGTCGCAGCCATTCCTGTATTGCTAGGATCGAGGTCCACATAGCAGAGGCCATTTACGTTGAGGGTGATATCCGCTGGGGGCGTCACCGTCACTTCTGGCTGGGTGTTGTCCTCGATCGTGATGGTCTGCACATGGTAAGACTGGTTGCCGAAGCAATCCGTGGCCACCCATGTGCGGTTCAGAACGCGGCAGCTGCTCGCTGTGTAAGAAGCTGTAGTCTGTCCTACGAGCTCAACACATACGTAAACATTGTTGCCATCTGAGAAACCGGAGGTGTTGGGGTCAAACCCAGCCGCACAACCGTATTCTGAGTCATCACAGTTGTCGCTAAACAAGATGATTTCGTCCTCAGCGAGGTTGTCAAGCAACCACTGATCGCTGATCGCGCAGTCAAGCGTGATGTCGTCTCCACCAGAAACGTAGGTTGGAGCAGTCATGTCATTGCGGTCCACCGTCTGGATATTGAGCTGAGCAATGTTACAGAGCTCGTCAAAGGCCACGTAGTGGAATTCTGCAAACTCACCGTCCTGACAGTCCGTAGCGTAGCCTACAGTTGGGTCAAGCGTTGAGATGATGTCACCGGCCTGGCCGTATGCAGGCTCGCCTGCAATCGCTCCACTCCAGCTGAACCAACCAGAGAAGCCGTTGTCGTCACAGTTGTGGTTGTTGGCACCGTCGCCAAGCTGATAGCCGAAGTACTGGCTTGAAGGCTGGTGGTTGAAGCGCAAGAGCGTTCCGAACTGCCAATCTCCGCGACCTGTTGCGTAGCTCATATCGTCATTCAAGACATACATGGTCCACTCATCGGTATTCACTGCACAACCATAGTCGTTCTTGAATCCTCCACCCCAAGCATTGCCTGCGGTGCGGTTGTCGAAGTAGAAGTGAATGTCCAAACCGCGGTTGGCATCATTCATGTCTACCACTGATCCCTCGAGGAGGGCCGTTCCGTTCTCGTACTGCGTCATGGTAACTCCACCCGCAGACAAGTCTTCGACAAAGTAGACCGCCTGGCCCATGTCTCCATCGATGTCGTAGAACTGAAGCAAAGCGTCCGTTCCGTTGTTGAAGTCGGCATCATCGCCAGCGGTCAACACGTTCCAAGTTTGGCTCGTACCACCACCATTTTCAATTTGGTTGCGGCCGTCGAACTGAAGCTTGGTGCTGTGAACAGCGTCAAGCTCAAGTTCTGAGCAGGCGAAGGCTGCCACGTCTGCAGCTGCAGTAGCTGCGTCGAGTTCGGATTCACACTCTACTGAGTAGTCAGCAATGCTGCCAGTCATCTCCAACTCGGTACAACCGAGACAAGGGTCAGCCGAAGCCAAGGCAATCACACTGCCCAAGGTGTAAACCTTACTGCCGCTATCGAAGCTGTAAGCTCCATCGATGACGGGGTAGATGTCACCGCTGATCAACGACTGGATGGCACGGTTGCCCGCTCCATCATCGCTGAACTGGAAGATCTCTCCATACCAGTTGGTCAGTTCCTCACCGTCCTGAAGGGCGTCGCAGAAGCCCAAGAAGACGTGTCCTGCAAGCAGGTCACCGATGACTTCTTGGCTCAATGCCTCCAAGTTGTAACCTGCAGATGCCCAAGCACCGTCAGTTGGGAGGAACAGAGTACCACAGTTGGCCACCTGGCTGCATGCAGTGCATTGTCCCCAAGTGTCGTCGATGTTTCCTGAACCTGCCGTCCAAAGACGGTTGGCATAGTTTACATAGTCAGTAATCGGAGCGCACGCACCATTCAGGTAATCGTCGTATCCGTCTCCGTAGAGCAAGTCAGCACCGAAGTCAAGAAGGTCTTCTTGCTCTCCGTTGATGTACCACTTGTACTCCATGTCTGCTTCTGGTGCGGGGTCAAAGACCACTTGCCAGATGCCTTCTGAAACTTCAGTAGCCTCTGGACCACCAAATGGATCCCAGCCCCACCAAGGGCCGCTAATGCGCACTGATGTCACATCTGAAATTCCACTGCAGCTCAAGTCGAGGCTGGCCACCATAGCTGTGCTTTGACCACCAATGCCGGGGACAAAACCAATACCGAGTCCATCAAAGGCATCGGCAAAGTTGGAAGAGCCTCCTCCTCCTGTGAGCACGAGGTCAGAGATGATGGTGATTGTAGAGTCCAACTGATCACCAGAGAGGTTGTTGATGATGTCAAGCACTTCGTCGAGGTCCTCATCCTCATCACATGTGCCATCCTCGTCGTCATCATTCAAGCAAACACCGTCACAGTCGACGTTGCTCGCTCCGTAAAGGTCAATGGGGTACTGGCAAGAGCCATCTTCATTGTTGGCCTGGGCGAAGTAGTTACAAGCCTCAGCATCGGTACAACCGCTGATGACACAAGTACCATCGTCGATGTCAGCACCTGCGTAATAGTTATCTGCAATCGGGTCAGTACAACCGGTACAGCTTCCATCATCGTCCGTTGCAGCCGCACTGTAGTTGTTGGCACCTTCGTCAGTACAACCAGGGATTTCGTCCTCGTCACACACCTCGTCTCCATCGGCATCGTTCAAGCAAGCGCCATCGCAATCCACGTTGTCAACGCCATAGATGTCACTTGCATAAATGCAAAGCGTATTGTCTGTGTCGGCGAGCGGGTTATCGTCGTAGTTACAAGCAGCTGGGTCTGTGCAGCTTTCAGTCTCGTCTTCGTTGCAAACTCCGTCAGCATCGGCATCGTTCAAGCATGCCCCTGAGCAATCAACGTAGTCAATTCCATAGATGTCGATGGGGTATTGGCAAGAGCCGTTGTCGTCTGTAGCGGAAGCCTCGTAGTTACAGGCCGTCTCGTCTGTACAACCAGGAATTTCATCCTCATCACAGACCTGATCGCCATCGGCGTCATTCAGACAGACACCGTCACAGTCGACGTTGCTTACACCATAGATGTCAATCGGATACTCACACAAGCTGTTGTCCACATCCGTAAATGGACCATCGTTACATGCGGCAGGGTCGGTACATCCTTCGGTTTCATCTGCATTGCACACACCGTCCTCGTCGTCGTCATTCGGATTGACGGTCCCATCAGGGTTACAAGTTTCACATGGTTCGTCTGCATACACGCAGGAGCCATCGTCAATTGTGGCAGCATCGTCATAGTTACAGGCTGTTGAAGCAGTGCAACCAGCACAAGTTGTGTATTCACAAGAACCATTGTCATCGGTTGCGTCACCGTCGTAGTTGCAAGCACCTGCGTCGGTGCAACCACCTACTTCGTCTTCATCGCACACCTGATCGTTGTCGGCGTCGTTCAAGCAATTGCCGTCACAATCCAAGTTTGGATCAGCATATGTACAAGTACCGTCGTCTTCAGTAGCCAGGTCACTGTAGTTACATGCTGTTTCGTCTGTACAACCGTCAACCTCGTCTTCATCACAGACACCATCAATGTCCGCATCGTTCAGGCAGTTGCCGTCGCAGTCCAAGTTTGCAGCGGCAGGAAAGGTGCAGCTCTCATCGTCATCTGTAGCAGCTTCTGAGTAGTTGCATGCGGTCTCATCCGTACAACCAGGCACTTCGTCCTCGTCGCACACCTGGTCGCCATCGGTGTCATTGAGGCAGTTGCCGTCGCAGTCTAAGTTGGCACTTCCATAGAGGTCAACAGGGAATTCACAAGAACCGTCATCATCCGTGGCAGCAGCGTCGTAGTTACAAGCTGCAGCATCCGAACAACCCAAAACTGGAGCGCCAGCACCGAAGTAGAAGGTGTCGCGGAATTCGTTGGCACCATCGCCTTCGATAAAGACCTGGCAGTACAACTGACCGCTCAGGTCACCAGATGTGGTGAATTGACCGACCAAAACCCTCAGGTCGTCGCCGGCGATACCATTGGCATCTCCATTCAAAGCGTACCAAGCTCCTCCGATGGGGTCATCGATGGCAATATTGGCACCTGGCTGACCAAATCCGGGGTCAAAGTTGGTGGTCCATGGGTTGTCACCCGACTGCACAGTGGCTATGGCTGCTTCACCAGCACCGGCATTTGGCACACCTTCCAATCCGACCGTCACCCAACTGTCATATGGCAGGTCTGGGTAGACAGCGAACAAAACGGGGTTAATGCCGTTCGGCGTCGCAGCACCCAGAGTGGCGTGGTAAAAGCTCGTTGTAGTGTTGACGTAAGTCGGATTCAAAGCATCACCTGATACCGAAGACATAAAGTCCGTGGCATTGTTCATGGTGACGTACAGCCTGGTACAGCTGTATCCGGTGAGATCGACAGCGCCAAGAGCACCGACAAGAAGGCCGATGTTTTCGTTGACGACTTCAACTTCGAGATCATAACCCTCGGGAGCAGGAGCGGAGTTGACCGCAATCTGCTGAACCTGGGAAAAAGAATTGGCCCAACAAAAGAAGAGGGCAAGAATGAGAGATGTGAGACGCATCACAAGTGGTTTGGTTCCATTGGTTTTTACCTGCACGAACAGGCTTCAGCAAGTTCTCAAATCTTCTCGGTTGCCCAAGCCCAGCCCCCTACCCTTCGTCGAATTATACCGTCTCAACGAAAAACCAACCCTTAGCCCCCCGGTGGCGAAATCGACTGACATTATATAACACACAATGAAAATAACAATAAAGACGATGAAATGACCTTATTTTTCTGAGATGTGTAGGACTACGTTTACAAATTCACCTGCACATTTCCTTCTCACCCCTTTCAGGTGATTTGTCAAAGAAGGCCAAAATACTGAGCGGAAAAATCCGAAAAAATCAAACCAAAACACACATTTACAGTCACTTAGGGCTTAATTAAAATACAGGTGTTCATCATTCCGCCGGCAGCGCACCTTGGACCTTCCAAAAACGGATAATATGGTCTCAACCTATTGACCTGAGAACAAAAAAGGGCCAGCTCCATGCTGACCCTTTCTTTTTTCCTCTGCTTTTAAAGAGGCTGATGTTGCGGTGGCAGGACTCGAACCTGCGACCTTCGGGTTATGAGCCCGACGAGCTACCAACTGCTCCACACCGCGATCCATTTCCCGAATCGGGATGGCGAAGATAGACGGGTCTCGTTTCTTTGCAAGTGAAAAATCATGCCCGTGTCCACAACGAATGCAAATACCCCTCATAAAGCGGGTTTCGTGAACATCATCGGTTCACCCAACGTGGGCAAGTCCACCCTCATGAACCGACTGGTCGGGGAACGCCTCAGCATCATCAATGCGAAAGCCCAGACCACGCGTCACCGCATCATGGGCATTGTTTCTGATGACGACTGGCAAATCGTCTATTCTGACACCCCGGGAGTACTTGACCCTGCTTACAAGCTTCAGGAAGGCATGATGAAGTTTGTGCGCACCGCCCTGAGGGATGCAGATGTCCTGTTGATCGTCACCACTCCAGATGAGAAGACCCTCGCCCACCCGGAGACCTTAGAGAAGGTGCAACAGATGGACATCCCTGTATTGCTGTTGGTCAACAAAATCGACCTGGGCGAACAAGAGGCACTCAAAGCGCACATCGCGCATTGGCAGGCGTTGATTCCCCGGGCTGAAATCCACCCGATCAGTGCATTGCACGGCTTCAACTTGGACCATCTTCTGGGGCGCATTGTCGCCCAACTACCAGATTCTCCTGCCTTTTTCCCAAAGGATGAGATGACGGATAAGCCCATGCGGTTTTTCGTCGCTGAAATTGTTCGAGAGAAAATCCTGACCCATTGCAGACAGGAAGTTCCTTACAGCAGCGAAGTGGTCGTGGGCACATTTAAGGCGGACCAAACCAAAGAAGGAAAAATGCTGCGCCGCATAGAAGCCACCATTCACGTTGCCCGGGAATCTCAAAAAGCCATCCTCATCGGATCTGGAGGCAGCATGATCAAACGGCTCGCCACCGATGCTCGAAAAGACCTCGAGTCATTTCTACAGGAAAAGGTCTTTCTGGAATTGCGCATCAAAGTGGACAAAGACTGGCGCGACGATGAGCGTAAACTCAAGCAATACGGCTACTTCAATGGCTGAGGCACCTTTTCCCGATCGCCAAACTCGCCTGGCCTTTCCCAACGCCAAAGTCAACCTGGGCCTGCAGGTCCGACAGCGAAGGCCAGATGGTTTCCACAACATCGAAAGCCTGTTTGTCCCCATCGGATGGAAGGACACCTTGGAACTGGAAGTGCCAACCAAAGGGTCACAGAACACACTCAATGCCCACGGCTTGACCATTCCCGGACCCCGTTCGCACAACCTGATCTTCAAGGCGCACGACCTGTTGAGCCAAGCGTGGGAAATCCCCCCCGTATGTTTTCACCTCATCAAAGCAATCCCCATGGGGGCTGGTCTAGGGGGCGGAAGTTCTGATGGAGCATTTGCCCTTCACATGTTAAATGAACATTTCAATTTGGGCCTCACTGTCCAACGCCTCGAATCGTTGGCTGCTCAACTTGGGTCCGACTGTCCTTTTTTTATCCGCAATACGCCAGCACACGTATCTGGCAGGGGAGAACACATTCAGCCCTTGCAACTCCGCCTCGATGGATGGTGGATCATGGTCCTGCATCCCAACGTTCACGTTTCAACCCCGCAGGCCTTTGGTTGGGTCAGTCCCAACGACCAAAGGCCAAGCCTGTCCAATTGGGAGAACAGCACCCCGGGCGACTGGACAACGGAACTTCAAAATGACTTTACTGCACCCATTTCAGAGCGGTTTCCAGAAGTAGCAAAGGCATTGAAATTGTTGCGCTCATATGGGGCAGCGTTCACCGATATGAGCGGCAGTGGCTCTGCCGTCTTTGGTTGCTTTTCGACAGAGCCGGACCCCAGTTGGTCCCGCGCACTTCCCGAGGGCTGGTCCGCATGGATGGGACCCATGGCCCAATAGCGCACGTTTACTTGGGCGCACGTTGGTACAGCACCAAGCCCAAGACACCAAACAACACATTGGGGGTCCATGCGGCCACCACCGGCGGAACCCCAGCATGGATCGCGGAAACCGACATGAGTTTGGCACTAAATACGTACACAAAACCCACCACAACACCGATCAACAGGTGGATGCCTGTGCCCCCGCGTTGCCGGCGGCTCGCCACACTAACGCCAATCAGCGCCATGACATAGATGGCAAACGCATTGGAGGTGCGGGTATGCGACTCCAATTGCAGCAAACGCTCCGCCCCAGAACCCTTGGCCTTTTCTCGGTCTATGGCCTCTTGAAGCTCACTCCAACCCAACGTAGACATGGCTTGGGAGCGTTGGCCGAAGTCATCAATGGACATATTGAGGGCGGTATCCAGCACCGCCGTGCGCTCAAACCGTTCCTCCCCTTGTGCATTCCAACTCCGCCTTCTCAAATTGGAGATGCGCCATGTCCCCTCCTCTGGAAGCCACTTCGCCTTGCTCGCTGTCCATTTCTCCGACAAAACATCGCCTTGCCATTGCTCCAAAACGAACCGATAGCCCACCGCTCGACCAGCATTGACAGAACGGAAATACACAATGGTTCCCGGTTGAATCTCCCGATAGAGGTGTTGTTCTGAGATGTGAAATTCCTTGTGCACATACTCCACCTCAAAGTCCAATTTCCGCTCGTTGGAAAATGGCAAGACGACGTGGGCCAAGAACAGACTCCCGATCACCAGCAATGTGGAGGCCATGAAATACGGACGCATGAGACGCTGAAACGAAATGCCACCAGCCAAAACCGCAATGATCTCACTGCGCTGGGCCAGTCTGCTGGTAAACAACAGTATGGTCAAGAAGACAATAAAAGCACCCAGCATGTTGCCCAATGCCAAGCAAAAGCTCACATAATAGGAACCCAGGACCTCCGACCATGGGGCCCCATTGTCTATCAGCCGCTCCAGGTTTTCGGCAATGTCAAAGACCACGGCCACCACGCAAAACAGCGCCACCATCAGGAAGAAGGTGCCGAGGAAGTTTCGGATGATATAGCGGTCAAGAATGCGCATGTCCTGCGTTCAGCAACGCTGTTCCAAGATTGGAATGATGCTGTTCTTCCACGAAGTAAAGGTGCCATCCGCGATGCGTTCACGGGCTTCACGCATCAAATCCAGGTAGAACACAAGGTTGTGGACAGACGCAATCTGCAAAGCCAACAGCTCACCAGCGCGAAACAGGTGCCTCACGTAAGCCCGGCTGTACCGCTGGTCGACATCAGCAGTGCCGTCAGGATCAAGCGGCGAAAAGTCAAACTCCCACTTTTTATTGCGCATATTGACCGTTCCCTGACGGGTGAACAACATGCCATTCCGAGCATTCCGGGTAGGCATGACACAGTCAAACATGTCCACCCCCAAGGCGATGTTCTCCAAGAGGTTCGCAGGGGTTCCAACCCCCATCAAATAGCGGGGCTTGTCTTCGGGTAAAACCTCCGTACATATCGCCACACTGGCGTACATCTCCTCATGAGGTTCGCCCACAGAGAGGCCGCCAATGGCATTTCCCTCTGCGCCCCTTTCAGCGATGGCATGGGCCGAGGCTTTGCGCAAGTCGGGGAACGTCGACCCCTGAACAATGGGAAACAACATCTGGTCATGACCATAATGTGGCTCCGTTTCTGCCATTCGTGCCATACAACGGTCCAACCACCTGTGGGTCATTTCCATGGATTCTCGGGCATACTTGTATTCACAGGGGTAAGGCGGGCATTCATCAAAAGCCATGATGATGTCTGCACCAATGACCCTCTGAATGTCCACGGCGCGTTCGGGGGTAAACAAATGGGCACTCCCATCAATGTGCGATCGGAAAGTGACCCCTTCTTCTTTGATTTTCCGGTTTTCCGCCAAACTGTAAACCTGATACCCCCCTGAGTCCGTTAGGATGGGCCGGTCCCATCCCATAAACCCGTGCAATCCACCCGCTTGAGACAAAACCTCGAGTCCAGGCCGCAAATACAGGTGATAAGTGTTGCCCAGAATGATGTCCGGATCTACTGCGTTTGCAAGGACGTCTTGCGGCACGGTTTTGACCGACCCTTGGGTGCCCACGGGCATGAAGATGGGGGTGCGCACTGTTCCATGACCCGTCTGCAAAGTGCCTGTCCGGGCTTGAGAATGGGGGTCTTTGGCGACGATGTTAAAGGACATGGGCAACAGGTGGGATCAGATGTAGAGGCCGTAGCGCGCATCAAAAGTAACTTGGCGACATGTTGGGAACGTTGTTCAATACCATCACAGTCGCAACGGGAGCCGGAATTGGCCTCGTTTTGAAGCAGCGCGTGCCAGAAAAACTGCGGGCTGTTGTTTTTTCGGCCATCGGTTTATTCACCCTGTACATCGGTGTGGACCTCATGAATGACATCAGCGCACCGATCGTTGTTTTTGTGGCCCTCATTGTTGGGGCAGCCATAGGGCATTCACTGGGCATAGACCGCCGCGTGAGGACCGCTGCAGAAAAACTCGGCAAGGGCGCCGGAGCTGCAATGGTACAGTCCACCCTGCTGTTCTGTGTAGGCGCCATGACACTGGTAGGCTGTATGCGCGACGGCTTGGAAAACGACCCTACCATACTGTACGCCAAAGGCACCATGGATTTGATCAGTTCCATCTTCTTGGCCGCCGCCCTGGGACGCGGTGTTTTGTATTCTGCCGGAGCTGTTTTGTTGTTGCAAGGAGCGCTCACATTGGGTTTTGCCACTTTGGGCACAGGCATCCCCGAACCCATGATCACAGAGCTCTCAGGCCTTGGCGGCATTTTGTTGTTTGGATTGGGACTGGACCTTTTGGGCATACGCAGTTTTCCGCTGCTTGACCTCTCATGTGCCCTGCCCGTCCTTCCGATTCTCCTCTGGCTCATCGACATCAGCACCCATTCCTGATCCATGCCCGCCAACAAATACGCGCTATTGCGCTACAGGATCATCGACCGCTGTCTCACAAATTCGATGCGGGCGTACCCCACAAAGGAAGAACTGCGCAAAGCATGTGAAGAAGCCCTGTATGGAAGCGCAGGAGAACACATCAGCATTTCCACCATCGAGAAAGACCTGTGGGCCATGCGGAACGAAAGCGAGCTGGGCTACCATGCCCCCATCGCCTACAATGCGGTGCACCGCGGCTATCATTACGAGGATCCCGAATACAGCATCAGCGGTCTCAACCTGCAAGACCAAGATCTGCAAGCATTGCGCTTTGCCACACTCACCTTGCTGCAATTCCGGGACATGCCTGTTTTTGAGCAATACCACGCTGCCATCGGCCGCATCTTTGACCGCATTCACGCGACAGCACCCGGTCAGAAAGCAGAACAATTCATCCAATTCGAACAAGCGCCACGCACCTTAGGAACGGAACACATTTCCACCTTGATGACGGGCATTTCAGAACAACGCGTGATCAGGTTTACCTACCGCAAGTTCAACACCGACAGCAGCGGACAAAGCGAGCGTGCCCTGGAGCCCTACCTGCTCAAGGAATACCGCAACCGCTGGTACCTCATCGGCAAGCCAGAAGGCGCAGATGCCGTGCGCACTTTTGCCCTGGACCGCATGTTCGATGTGTCTATAGATGACGCCCGTTTCGTCAGGGACCAAGGGTTCGATGCCGATCGGTATTTCAAACACAGCCTGGGCATCACCTCCGGCACGGAAGGCACCGTCACAACATTTCAATGGGCCGCAGCGCCGGTTCTGTCCCATTACTTGGAAAGCCAACCCCTGCATGCTTCTCAGCGGGTGCTGGCTGTGGAAGGTCCTTTTGAAGGTTGGCGTTGTTTTGCCATGGATGTCTACCCTACCTATGAACTCAACCAGTTGATGTTGGGGTATGGCGCAGAGGTTCTGCCCCAAGCACCTCAGACTTGGGTCCGTGAAATGGAGCAAGTCCACCAGACGGCCAAAGCGCGATTGGACCATAAAAACAAAGGGGTCTGAACCATTTGAGCTGAAAAACTCCGTGTTTTTTTTCGGTACGTAATTCCATTACGGACCCCATTGAGATCGTTGCACCATGAACGTATCTCACATGGTCAACGCCTCCTACCGTCCTTCCCTATCCGCCCCCTTGCAAGGCGCATCCCCTCGCCCTTCACTCCGGACAAAAAGCCCCACAGCTATCGCCTCAATGGGCACCAGTGATGCTCCACTGCTGACCATCGAATCCGTGGCTTTCGCCGGTGTGGATATGCCTGTTCATCTGATCGTCACACAAGGCGGTTCAAACCGGTCTTCAACACACCGGAGGGTGCTCGTTCTCGACTATACAGCCTTCAACCGGCTAATGCGCGAACAAGCCCCTCGGTTGGCCGCCATATCCGTGCTCGCCGCCCTCGGCGCAGAGCCCATTGTTGACGCAGATTCAGGGTGTCGCCATTGGGTCCAAGTCCACATTCCAAACGTTATCGGTTCAGCCTTGGCGTTGCATCCCTCCGCCACCACTGTGTCACAGTCCATCCAACCCATTGCCGCATGAGTCCCGCTGTTCCCACAACGCATCCCATTCAAGATGTAAACGCAGCCCGCTGCTATGTTCAGGCCTTTCCTTGCCCCACTGGATTCAGCACCTTTGCCTGGCGCCAACTCCAACAAACCGCTCTTTCAGTGTGGAATGCCTACCTCACTGGCTCCATGTACCGGGGCTCGCTCCATTTCTGCCGTCCCGAATTCTACAGCATGCTGACCCAGCCCAACGGAGAGCCCATTGTACCTGCAGCCCAAATCAGAGGATACCAAGCCGCTTGAACCTCCCACCATTGTGGAAAATTCTGGCATCTTGTGGTCCTCTACAGGGCCAGTCGGTTCTATCTTTTCGACGTTTATGAAAATTCGGCACCCTTTTTTGAGGTATACGTCGATTATTTAAGTAAATTAGTAGAACCAAAACCAAGGTATGTCGAATAACGGGTCACAGAATCTCCGAATCCTGCAGCGCGAGTTGCGGATGGTCTTGCAAAAAGACCACGGAGCTGAGGACCAATACGGCACACTCCTCTCCTACATAGGGCCAGTAGATTCTGCTGGCATGGAAGGTCTTCTTGCACTTGCGGAAAAGAGTTCCTCTGCCGCTGGTGGCCGGACCCTCATGAAGCGGATTGGAAATGTCCTCATTGAGTGTCTCCAAAATGTGATGCGGCACGGCCTCATCGAAGAAAATGGTTTCACCCAGCTCTACCTGACACTCGAAGCCACGCCCGTTGGCTTTCAAGTGCAATGTGGAAACATGGTCGATACCGAGATGAGGACCATACTCAGTGCACGCCTCTCGGAAATCAATGGCATGGATGAGGAGATTCTCCGCAAAACCTACATTGAAACGCTGTGTAACGGCGAAATGTCGAGCAAGGGAGGTGCGGGACTTGGACTCCTCAGCCTCGCCAAAAAGGCCAACGGTCCAATCGAGTACCGTTTCGATACCCAAGATGACGATCGCGAGTTGTTCACGCTCATCGTCACCATCCAGAAGCCCTAAGTTTTTCTCTTCTTCTCCCGCGACGCAGGGAAAAGTATGTTGTTCAGGATGAGCCTGTAACCTGGTGAATTGGGGTGCAAATTTAGGTCTGTCGGAGGATCATTGACAAGGTGACGGTAGTCTTCTGGATCGTGGCCTCCGTAATAACTCCACTGTCCTTCCCCTAGGGTTCCGTGCAGGTACTTCACCGATCCGATACCCCGGCTTTCACCCAGCACCGTGGCATCCGGCCGAACGAATTTCTTTCGAAAAGCAGTGGTCTGACCCATGAATCCATGGATGACTTGCTCGTGACTTTGGGTCAACATGGTCGGGATCACATCCCATTTGGCAGAAAAGTCAAACAGGGTAAAGAAGTCTTTGATCTCCTTGAGCTTTCCATGCTCTTCTGTGGCGTCAATATCGCTGAACTCATAGACCATAGGGTCGCGCACCAAACGATAATTCCAAAATGCAAATCCCTGCTCGAAGTCCAATTTTTGTTGGGACAGGGGATCCGAAGCGTCACCGTCAAACATCGGCTCGCAGATATCGGTTTCTTGAGCGGCGAGCGCAATGTCAAAACTGTCCGTTCCAGAGCACATTGTAAACAGGAAGCCCCCACCCAAAACGAAGTTGCGCATTTCCAAAGCCACGGCGCGCTTCATTTCACTCACCTTAGAAAAGCCAAGTGACGCCGCACTGGCCTCCTGTTTTGCTTGCTCCTCCTGGTACCATGCAGCATTGCGGTAGGACCGATAAAACTTGCCGTACTGTCCGGTAAAATCTTCGTGGTGGAGGTGCAGCCAATCATACTCTACCAGCTTGCCCTCCATGACTTCTGCATCGTACACGATGTCATAAGGAATCTCCGCATAAGTCAGGACCAGCGTCACGGCATCGTCCCAAGGCAACTTGCTTTTGGGACTGTAAACGGCCACACGGGGCGCCACTTCGAGCTTGACGCGCTGCTGGTTGACTTCTGGATCGGCAATGCCCTGCAACATGCGCTGAACCTGCACATCCGCCATCGGTTCAAAGTCAATGCCGCGGATGGTGCATTCTCCAGAAATGGAAGGCGCAGACGGAATCAGAAAACTGCCACCCCTGTAGTTCAACAGCCACTCGACCTCCAAGCCCTGCTCCAGCACCCAAAATGCCATCCCATATGCTTTGAGGTGATTCGCCTGTCCATCGTCCATTGGAATCAACAACCGGCTGGCCTGCAAAGAGCCAGAACAGACAAAAACCACCAAACACAAAGAAATCAGGCACCGCATCTTGAACATGCCTCGAAGATACTTCTGGACCGCTGTGCTTTCCAGACCACTTTCACAAAGGAATCAGAAGGGAGGATCCTCTCCCTTTTCGTTCATCCGTGATCCCACGGTCATCGTCTTTGCACCAGCATTGGCAAAGTTCTCGTTGGGAGCCATTCCACCTCCGGTATCAAAGGGGCTGTCGGCAAAAGCATCGTAATCTGAGAACTTGGCGAGGTGCTTGGTAAACTTCAGCTTCACCGTATCCAATCCGCCATTTCTGTGCTTGGCCACAATGAGTTCGCCCATGTTTTCGGTATCGATGCCATCTGCATCTTCTGTAATCCCGTAATACTCCGGACGATAAATGAAGCACACGATATCCGCATCCTGCTCAATCGCACCAGATTCACGCAGGTCAGAAAGGATGGGCCGCTTATCGCCACCGCGGGTCTCCACTGATCTGGACAGCTGCGACAATGCGATGACCGGCACATCCAACTCCTTTGCGATGCTCTTAATGGAGCGGCTGATGGTCGAAATTTCCTGCTCGCGGTTGCCTTTGCTGCTGTTCTCTCCGCCTGCCGTCATCAGTTGCAGGTAATCGATGATCACCATGTTGATGCCGTGCTTCTGCTTCAATCGGCGGCACTTGGCGCGGAGTTCGAAAACACTCAATGCCGGTGTATCGTCGATAAACAACTTCGCCTTGGCGAGTTTGGTGATCCGGCTCTGTAGCTGCTGGTATTCATATTCCTCGAGGTCTCCCTTCCGGAATTTCTCAGCACTCAACTCAGATTCGGCAGCCACAAGGCGCTGCACCAACTGGGAAGAACTCATCTCCAAGGAAAATACCGCCACAGGGACGTCGTGGTCCACAGCCATGTTGCGCGCCATCGACAGCACAAAAGCCGTCTTACCCATGCCAGGACGGGCAGCGAGGACCACCATGTCCGAACGCTGCCAGCCCCCGGTCAATTGATCCAGCGCATTGAAGCCAGTAGGCACTCCACTGACGCCGTCTTTGTTGAGTCTGGCCTGGTCTATGCCTTCGATGACCTGTCGGATGACAGCTCCCATCTCCTGATAGCCTTGGCGAATGTTGCCCTCAGCGACCTCAAACAACTGTTGCTCAGAGCGGTCCAACAGGTCGAACACATCGGTGGTGTCTTCAAACGCCGCCTCAATGGTCTCACCTGAAATCCGAATAAGCTCTCGCTGAATGAACTTCTGGGCCACGATTCTCGCGTGGGCCTCAACATTGGCGCTGCTGGCCACGCGGTCGGTCAATCCCGCCACGTATGCAGCACCTCCACAAAAACCGAGCACCCCCTCTTTGCGAAGCTGCTCCGTCACAGTCAGAAGGTCAATCGGCTCTGACTTGCCAAACAGCTCCTTGACCGCTTTGTAAATCTCTCCGTGGGCATCCTTATAGAAGGCCTGTGGCTCGAGAATGTCAATTACAGCATTTACCGCTGTCGACTCCAGCATGCAAGCTCCGAGCACCGCCTCCTCCAATTCGATGGCTTGGGGCGGCTTTTTGCCAATCCCTGTCATACCTGGTGCGACAATGGGCGCTTTGATCGCAGATTTGCGCTTGTTGCTGAGGGGTTTGTTGTCGGCCACGGTCAAATTCAGATGAACGACCAATTTAGCCCCCACAATGAGGCGCTGCCCCCTCCTCTTTCAACCACGCGTCAACACCCCTGTCCACAAAGTACCTTTCCTCCATGTCCCATCCGTGGAATTTCTCTTTATCGGTTGCCCTCCTTGCCTTGATCTGCAGCGGCTGTGCCACAGAAAAGGCACCACCTGAGGTCCATTGGATTTCACCTCAATCTTCGGTGAACGTCCAAGAAGGCGATGCGGTGCAACTCAAGTTCAGCGTTGTAGACCCTGCGCCCGAGCGTGGAAAAACGGGCGCGGCTTTTTGGCGCATTGCGATCGGCACCGAATCTGGCAGCACCTGGTGGACCACCTCGGGAACTTTGAGTGCTCCTTCTGGAACCGCAACATTCACAGACACAATTGAAGCCACGTGGCACGCGCCCACACTGCCGCCCGGGACTGCCAGTCCTGCAGCATTGTCGCTCTCGGCCTTGTGCACCGATGGTGAAGGACAAACAGGGGCAGACTTTGGCACCCTCACTTTCACCAGCCCTCCCCTCTCCGCTTCGGGGTTGTGGTGGACAGACATGCAAGGTTTTGGTTATACGGACCCGCAGGTCAGCCTTCAGACGTCCCATTTCTCAGGTCCTGACGATCAGCAGCACCTTGTGCACCTCGATGGCCAAGCATTTTTGGTGACGGGGAATACCGCGGCCCAAGGATGGCGGCTCATCGACGGCGCTCCTTCCACAGAACCTGAGTGGACCACCACCCCGTCGGCCACCACCACAGGTTCAATACGCCACATTCGAAGGGCCCCTTTTGAGCACACCGGTGCAGCATGGGCGGAAATCGGCTGGTCTGACCGTTGCACTTGGGTGGACGCCAACGGCCTCACCACGAGAAGTTGGCTGCTCAATACAGATGAAACCTTGATCGATTCAGGTGTCATTTCAGGTGTCATGGTTCTTTTGGCCCGCACAAGCGCCAACGACTTGAGGGCAATTCGCTTCAACCTGAACAACACTTCGAGGATGGAATCGGTGACTTGGACCCCGCAAGCTTCAGGTTCAACAGGCCCTGAAGGCAAAGCGTGGCTCCTCCAAAAGGAGGGGCTACCCGCAACACTGGAGACCGATGGAACCCTGCGACTGTGGGACCCCAATGGCGGGGCCACTCCCATAAGCACCCTCAACCTTGCAGGGGTTGGAAATGTGAGCCGCGCGGGCCGTCTGGAAGGCGGACACAGCTGGGCCGATCGGGAAACAGGGTGCTTCTATTCTGACGACCTCGCTCTCATCGGCACTTGGCCTGGCGCCATTCACCATGTCACATCCGATCGGGCCAACAGCTTGTTATGGTTGCTGTCAGGGGATGTATTGGAAAGGCAATGGTGGGCATTGGACGCTGCATATGAACCCTTGGGGTCATCCATCCCCGCTGGAACGGAGGCATTCTCGGGCAGCATAGCGCACAATCGACCAGGCCCGTCGTGAGAACTTTTGATCTCAAACGGCACTTTTAACTGCAGTTGCAAGATTTTTGCATGCCATGTCAGAGATGCTCAAGTTCCCCCAAGACAATCCGGACTTCAATGTCGCATTGAGCACTAGCTTGGTGCTTTTTGGTTTCGATGGGTCCCAATTGCAATTGCTCTTGGCGAGGAGTCAACGCGAGCCATTCAAGGATGCACTGTTTCTGCCGAGCCGATACCTCGAAGCCCAAGACGAATTGATGCTGAGTGCCCGCAGCATGTTCCACGGATTGTTCGGGTATGACGAGCCAGAAATCATCGAGCAGCTCAAAGCCTTTGGTGGGGTATTCCGCCACCCGCTCGGCAGGGTCGTCAATGTGGCCTTTTACGCCTTGGTGAGAAAAGAAGACTTCCTCGCTGAAAAATGGGAGCAATTCGGCATGCAATGGAGCCCCATTGACCGGGTGCCCGACCTGGCCTTTGACCACAATGAAGTTGTAGCCTATGCCAAAGAAAGGCTCAAGCGCAGGGTCAAACGCCGCCCAGTGGGTTTCCATCTGCTTCCGGACGAATTCACGCTGGGGCAGTTGCAATCACTCTATGAGCAAGCACTCGGAAAGACGTTCGACAAGCGCAACTTCAGAAAAAAACTGTTCAAGAGTCCTTTGCTGACCGACTTGGAACGCAAGGCTACGGGTCGAGAAGTGGGGCAGCACAAAGGCAGCAGCCTGTTCACCTTTGACAGAGAGCGCTATCAGCGCATGAAAAGCGAGGGTTACGACTTCTTGTTCTGAGGCCCAATCACAGACCTCCAAAAAATCCGGTTAGCAACCGAACTCGGCCTTGAGTGCATCCACACAATCCAGCTCTTCCCAAGGGAAAAGCTTGACTTGGCGCTCCACCATGCTGCCGTCAGCAGCCTTGAATGCCTTTGTGACGACTTCACACGTCCTGCCCATGTGTCCGTATGCAGCTGACTCGGTGTAGATCGGTGTGCGCAGTGCAAAGCGCTGCTCGATGTCGTAAGGGCGCATCGGGAAAATCCCCTTGATGCGTTCGGCGATTTCACCATCGGAAACCCCCACTTTCGATGTGCCGTAAGTATTGACATACAAACCCACCGGCTCTGCCACACCAATGGCGTATGCCACTTGCACCAAGGCCTCATCACATACACCAGCAGCCACCAAATTCTTGGCGGCATAACGCGTCGCATATGCAGCACTCCGGTCAACCTTAGAAGGGTCTTTTCCACTAAAGGCGCCCCCTCCGTGGGCACCTCGCCCACCATATGTATCCACAATGATCTTGCGGCCTGTGAGGCCAGTATCGCCATGGGGCCCTCCGATCACAAACTTACCGGTCGGGTTGACATGCAATTTATGGTCCCCCTTGAACAAGGCCTTGACCCGATCAGGGCAATCCCTGAGAACACGCGGAATCAAAATCTCCGCCACATCCCGCTTGATGTGCGCCAACATGGCGGCTTCATCGGGGTCGAAATCGTCGTGTTGGGTTGAAACCACAATGGCCTCGACGCGCAAGGGTGTGTGATCGTCTGCGTACTCGATGGTCACCTGGCTCTTGCTGTCAGGCCGCAAATACCCCATCTCCCCTCCTTCTCGGCGAAGCTCGGCCAACACCTTCAACAAGCGGTGACTCAGGTCCAAGGGAAGCGGCATATAGTCGTCTGTTTCCCGGCAGGCATAACCAAACATCATCCCTTGGTCTCCGGCCCCTTGCTCCTCTGGGGCGGCGCGTTCAACGCCTTGATTGATGTCCGGACTCTGCTCGTGAATGGCACTTAAGACGCCGCAACTGGACGCGTCAAACATGTATTCACTTTTGGTGTAGCCAATGCGCTGAATGGTGTCACGGGCAATCTGCTGAACGTCGAGATAAGCGTTGCTCTTGACTTCACCCGCCAAAATGACTTGGCCTGTGGTGACCAAAGTCTCACATGCCACCTTCGATTGAGGGTCAAAAGCGAGAAAGTGATCTATCAGTGCATCTGAAATCTGATCCGCCACTTTATCGGGATGTCCCTCGCTGACGGATTCGGAAGTAAAGAAATAAGACATATTGGCACGTTTGGAGGCGCAAGTTCGGGATTGCGGCGCTCAAAACAGGTAACTTTGCACTGCTTATCGCGAAAGACGGAGGGATCGGCCCTTTGATGTCTTGGCAACCCGTGTAATGAGGGCGGGTGCCAAATCCGACTTCTGCCTCAAGGCAGGGGAAAGATGAGCCCACGGAACACCCGTTCCGTCTGCTTTCGCGCATGGCTTGAATACCTGACATGCGACCAGACATCGTACAACATTCCGCCCAGCGCATCCTTGTCCTCGACGGGGCCATGGGCACCATGATCCAGCGTCATGCGCTTGGGGAGGCTGACTTTAGGGGAGACCGCTTTGCAAACCACCCCTCTCCCCTCAAAGGCAACAACGACCTGTTGGCCTTGACGCGCCCCGATATTTTGCGCGGCATACATGATGAATACTTCGAAGCAGGTGCAGACATCGTAGAAACCAACACCTTCAGTTCGACCACCATCGCACAAGCAGACTATGGTTTGGAGTCAGCCGTGTGGGATTTGAATGTCGCTTCGGCAGAGATCGCCCGGGCGTCTGCAGATGCTTGGACAGCAAAAACACCCGATCAACCGCGCTTTGTAGCGGGATCCGTCGGCCCCACCAACCGCACAGCAAGCATCAGTCCGGACGTCAATGACCCAGGGTACAGGGCCGTCACTTTTGGTGATTTGGTCAAGGCGTACAGCGCGCAAATGGAGGCTCTCATGGTCGGTGGAGTGGACACCTTGCTCATCGAAACGGTGTTCGACACCCTCAACGCCAAAGCCGCATTGTTCGCAGCAGAGGAGGCTTTCGACCGCCAAGGAAGGAGGCTTCCCATCATGGTCAGCGGGACCATTACCGATGCTTCCGGACGCACCCTGAGCGGACAAACCGCAGAAGCTTTTTGTGTCTCGATGAGCCACGCCCCTTTGTTTTCCATTGGCCTCAATTGCGCGCTCGGTGCAGCACAACTCACGCCCTACCTCGAAGCCTTGTCCACCCACGCCACGTGTGGCATATCAGCCCACCCCAACGCTGGTTTACCCAATGAAATGGGGGAATATGAACAAGGACCTGATGCCATGGCTGCCCAGCTTGAAGCCTTTCTAGACAAAGGCCTTGTCAACATCTTAGGGGGCTGCTGTGGCACCACACCTGCGCACATCAAAGCCATTGCCTCACTGGTCCGTGGCAGAAGCCCACGTCCCCTTCCGTCGAACCCCAGAACAGCGTCCACATGAGCCGTCAACGCCCTTTGTTGTCCTTGAGCGGATTGGAGCCCTTGTGGGTCACGGCCGAGTCGAACTTCGTCAATGTCGGTGAACGCACCAACGTCACAGGAAGCCGCAAATTCTTGCGTCTCATCAGAGAGGAACGGTTTGAAGAAGCCGTAGAGGTCGCCCGCGAACAAGTGGAAGGCGGCGCCCAAATCCTGGACGTCAATATGGATGAAGGCATGCTGGACTCGGCAGCTTACATGCAACGGTTCCTCAACCTGATTGCTGCAGAGCCCGATATCGCCAGAATTCCGGTGATGATCGACAGCTCCAAATGGGAGGTCATAGAAGCCGGTTTGCAATGCGTCCAAGGCAAAGGGGTTGTGAATTCAATCAGCCTCAAAGAAGGAGAAGCTGAATTCCTGCGTCAGGCAAACCTCATTCGCCGATACGGTGCCGCCGTTATCGTTATGGCGTTCGATGAACAAGGTCAGGCAGACAACTATCCCCGCCGCATTTCCATTTGCGAACGCGCTTATCGCCTGCTCGTTGACCAAGGCGGATGGGACCCGAGCGACATCATTTTTGACCCCAACATCTTCCCCGTCGCTACTGGCATGGAAGAGCACCGCCGCAACGCACTCGATTTTTTTGCCGCCACAGAATGGATCCGGAAACACCTGCCCGGGGCCCATGTCAGCGGAGGGGTATCCAATGTGAGCTTCAGCTTTAGGGGCAATCCCGTCGTGCGTGAGGCAATGCACAGTGCATTCCTCTTCCACGGCATCAAATCCGGCATGGACATGGGCATCGTCAACCCCACCATGCTCACCGTGTACGACGACATCCCGTCCGACTTGCTTGCGCGGGTCGAAGATGTGCTGCTCGACCGCCGCGATGATGCCACCGAACGCCTCATTGATTTTGCCGAAGGCTTAAAAGGACAGGCAGGAACGGTCGCCAAAAAAGACGATGCGTGGCGCAATGAACCCGTAGAAAGCCGCATTGGACATGCACTGGTCAAGGGCATTGCGGAACACATCGAGACCGATATTGAAGAGATTTTCCATCAAATCGGTTCGCCACTCAAAGTCATCGAAGGACCCCTCATGGATGGCATGAACGTGGTGGGCGACCTGTTTGGATCGGGGAAGATGTTTCTGCCGCAGGTGGTAAAGAGCGCCCGGGTGATGAAAAAGGCTGTAGGCTGGTTAACCCCGCACCTCGAAGCCGCATCAGAGGGCACCCGCCAAAAGGCAGGCAAGGTGCTGCTCGCCACTGTCAAAGGAGACGTGCACGACATCGGAAAGAACATCGTAGGTGTGGTGCTCGGATGCAACGATTACGACGTGATCGATCTCGGGGTCATGATTCCAAAGGAAAAAATCCTGGAAGCGGCGATAGAGCACGATGTCGATGTCATTGGCCTCAGCGGGCTCATCACGCCGTCGCTGGATGAAATGGTGGATGTGGCGCTCGAAATGGAAGCCCGCGGCATCAGCCTTCCATTGCTGATTGGTGGAGCGACCACCTCAAAGGTGCATACGGCAGTCAAAATCGCACCGCGGTGCTCGGCTCCAGTGGTGCACGTCAATGACGCTTCAAGGGCAGTTCCCGTGGTGGGACAGCTCTTGGGCAAAGGATCCAAAGACGGGTTTGTGAGCGGCATCGCCGAAGACCAAGAGCGGGTCAGAACCCATTATGCCCGAGACCGGCAGCGCAAAAGCCTCTTGCCGCTTTCAGAGGCCCGGCGCAAAGCAGATTCTGAAACCGCAAGCTGGACGTTTGATGCCGAGCATTGCCCAGCTCCTCACGTCAAGGGAAAACAAGTTTTAGATGACATCAGCATTGCAGACCTGCGCCCGGTGATTGACTGGGGACCTTTCTTTCGCAGTTGGGGACTTCACGGCAAATACCCCCAGCTTCTCGACGACGCTGTCATTGGGGAGGAAGCCCGGAAACTGAAAGCCGATGCAGAGGCCATGTTGGACCGCATGGAAGCAGAGAAAGCAGTGCGGTGCCAAGCGGTTTTTGAAATTTTGTCCGCAAACCGCGAAGGCGACGATGTGGTCCTCAACGGCAGCGGTACCCGCCTTCATTTCCTGCGCCAGCAAAGTCCACAAGGACACACGAGCCTCGCCGACTTCATCGCGCCAACAGGCACACCTGGTTTGAAAACGGACCACATTGGTGTGTTTTGTGTGACAGCTGGACACGGACTTGAGGAATGGTGCGCTCCATTCCGCGATGACGATGACGATTACAGCGAGATCATGGCCAAGTCACTCGCCGACCGACTCGCCGAAGCTGCAGCAGAGTGGCTGCACCGAGAAGTCAGGACCCAATATTGGGGGTATGCGCAAGATGAGGCATTGGACAATGCTGCCCTCATTGCTGAGCGCTACCGTGGCATACGGCCTGCCCCAGGCTATCCCGCATGTCCTGACCACCAAGAGAAGAACACCATTTGGAAGATCCTTGAGGTCGACCAGCACATTGGCGTCAACCTTACGGAAAGCCTGGCCATGTGGCCGGCATCAAGCGTTTCGGGCTACTACTTTGCCCATCCAGATGCCCGCTATTTCGGATTGGGCAAAATCCTGCCAGACCAACTTGAGGATTACGCCCACCGTCGGGGACAGCAGCGCGATGAAGCTGCACGCTGGCTTTCACCGGTTCTCCTCGATCAAATTGATCCATCTGACACCCCATCTCCATGACCATCACAGAGATCCTTGCCCAACCGGACCACAGCCGGTTTAGCATCGAATTGCTCCCCCCTCTCAAAGGGCAGCACATCGACTCCATATACCGGACCATGGACGCATTGACGCCGTTTAACCCGGCCTTTGTCGATGTGACCTACCACAGGGAAGAATATGTGTACCGCGAAGTCGGACCAGGGCTGCTGCAGAAACGCACTGTCCGAAAACGACCGGGAACAGTCGGTATTTGTGCCGCACTCATGAACCGATATGATGTGGAAACAGTACCCCACATCATCTGTGGCGGATTCTCCGTTGAGGAAACGGAAAATGCCCTCATAGACCTCGATTTTGTCGGGGTGCGCAACGTTCTTGCGCTCCGCGGAGATGCGATTCGAAGCGAAGGCCGGTTCAAAGCTGAATCCGATGGCCACGCCTTTGCGATTGATTTGGTCGACCAAATTGTGGACCTGAACAAAGGAATCTATCTGGACCCGGACCTCAAAAATTCCATGTCCACCGATTTCTGCATCGGCGTCGCCGGATACCCAGAAAAACACTTCGAAGCCCCCAATCCAGACAGCGACCTGCGATGGCTGAAGCAAAAGGCAGAACACGGTGCCGAGTACATCATCACCCAAATGTTTTTCGACAACGAACGGTACTTCGACTTTGTGGATCGGTGCCGCGCAGAAGGCATCAACATCCCCATCATTCCGGGAATAAAGCCCTTGACCACAGCCAGCCAACTGCACGTTCTTCCGCAGGTGTTTCACGTCGACTTGCCCGAGGCCTTGGTCCAAGCTGTCGAGGGCGCCAAAACCCGCGATCAAGTGAAAAAAGCAGGGATGGATTGGTGCACCCGGCAGGCGGAAGAACTGCTCGAAAAAGGAGTGCCCACGTTGCACTTCTACACCATGGGTAAAGCCATGCCTACGCAAGAAATTGCCAGGCGCGTCTTCGGCCGTGTATCGGCATGACGAAAGCAGCATCAAAAGCGGCGCCTGTAAAGGCCCAAAGAGGGAAGTTTCCTACATATTGAAAGGGTGCGAAGAGCAGTCTTTTCGGGGGAGAAATTTCAATCTTTCACTGCCTTTGCTTCGTCCTAGTAATGAATCTCCGCCCCGATAGTCCCCTGCCTCAAAAAAGACGTGATGTCTTGAGGCTTGATGCATTGGAAATCCTCAAGGAATTGGCAGAAGGCCTCGCGGGAATTGAAGACATCGATGCTTTGCTCTGGTCCATCACGGAGCAAACGATCAGCAAACTCGGGTGGACTGACTGTGTCATTTACTTGCTTGATAAAGAGCGCAAATTGCTGATTCAGAAAGCAGCGTTTGGACCAAAAAGCATAGACTACAAGGCCATATTCAAGCCCATCACCGTGCCATTGGGATCGGGAGTGGTGGGCAAATGTGCGGAAACTGGGAAAGCCACCAGAATCAAAGACACTGCTGCCATCTCAGAATATATTGAGGACGATGCTGTGCGTTTTTCGGAGATGGCCGTTCCAATTCTCTGGGGCAAAGAAGTACTCGGCGTCATTGACACCGAACACCACGAACGGGACTTCTATCAAAAAGAAGACCAACTCATATTGGAAACACTGGCTGGCATCACAGCCACTAAAATCCAAAACGCAAAAAACGCACAGGTTTCGCAAAGCCTCGCTTTGTTCTATGAGTGCAACCCCAACCCTGTCCTTCAGATCGACAGTGATCGAAAAATCACCTACATCAACGAATCCGCACGACTGTGCTTCCAAGAAGCTCTGGACGAGGGGAGCACCATCAGACAGCCAGGATTGACAGACGCCTTGAACCTAGCAGTCTCATCAGGACAGACCACATGGCGCTGCAGGGGGTTGAACTCCAACACTCAGGAAGTGGTCCGTACAGGTGAGTTCAACATTGTCCATTTACCATCAGGCCTGTTCAACCTGTACGGCAGCGACATCACCCACTTTCTCACCTTGCAAAAAGCAGCGGAAGCCGCCACCGAAGCCAAATCCCGTTTTCTATCGGTGATGAGCCACGAGATTCGCACCCCCCTCAATGCCATTCTTGGCCTCACAGACCTGTTGATTCAATCGGAGTCTGAAAGAGAAGAACAGCTGCGACACCTGGCCTACATGGAATTCTCCGGCCGTCACCTTTTGAGCTTGGTCAACGACATATTGGACCTCGAAAAAATGGCCTCCGGAAAAGCAAAAAGCACACCGAGCGAATTCAATGTCCATGAGCTCGCAGAGACCATCGTCAATTCATTCCAAAACAGGGCACAGAACGTGGGGCTTGCACTGACCCTTGACATCCATCCAGATTTGCCCAAAGGCGTCAAAACGGACATCCGATGGTTGACCCAAATACTGAACAATCTCATCGGCAATGCCATCAAATACACAGAATCGGGTACTGTCCACTTGTCGATGGCTCCAGTGCAAGAACCCAGCGGTGCGCCCACTGCTCAACTTTGCAACTTCAGTTTTTCAGTGACGGACACAGGTTTTGGCATTCCCAAAGAGGAACTCCACCGCATACTTGAACCCTTCGAACAAATCAACAATTCAGCTCAAATCGAAGGGACAGGGTTGGGACTCGCCATTGTGCAAGGCATTGTACAACAGATGTCGGGATCCCTCACCATAGACAGTGAAGTGGGCGTAGGTTCCACGTTCAACGTCACGTTGCCACTGGCTTTGGCTCCGCGTTCAACATCCTCTCTCGCTTTGTCCCCATCACCTCAAAAAACGGTCAATGCCAACGGCGAGAAGGACACACCCCTTTCGCTTGATCAAAAAGAGAGCAACGAGGATGAGCCGCTTTCTATTTTGCTCGCCGATGACAACGAACTCAATCGGTTCGTAGCAAACAAACTGCTGCAACGTTGGGGTTACCAGGTTCTCGAAGCTTTGAACGGATCCGATGCCGTACAAATTTGGAAAGAGAAAAAGCCTGCGCTCATTTTAATGGACATCCAAATGCCCGTAATGGATGGAATTGAGGCCACTCAGAAGATCCGCATCAAAGAAAAGCAGGAAGGCCTCAAAAGAACCCCCATCATCGCTTTGACCGCTGATGCTGAGAACAAAACCTACGATAAAATCCAGGCCGCAGGTATGGACGACCGCATTGTAAAGCCTTTTGATCCCGTCAGCCTTCGGAGGATCATCGACCGGACCA
>JBELBZ010000014.1:50271-52145 GCA_042095055.1 Crocinitomicaceae bacterium
GCTTATTTCTTCCTGAAGAACAGGCGAATGGGGACACCACTAAAGTCATACCGCTCGCGAATTCGATTCTCCACAAAGCGTTTGTAGGGCTCCTTGATGTATTGTGGCAAATTGCAATAGAAAGCAAAAGTCGGAACCTGGGATGGCAGTTGCGTGATGTACTTGATACTCACGCTTTTTCCTTTGTAAATGGGAGGTGGCTGATCTTTGACAATGGGCAAGAAAACCTCATTTAATTCAGAGGTGGAGACCTTCAACTTGCGCTGGTTGTACACGTGCAAGGCCGTTTCTAATGCCTTGAATACACGCTGCTTCGTGAGGTTGGAAGTGAACACCACAGGAACATCTGAGAAGGGCGCCATTTTCTCCTCCAACTTGGCCCGATAGGCGTTCATGGTGTGCTCGTCCTTTTCGACCAAGTCCCACTTGTTGACGACAACAACCGCGCCCCGGTAACTGTCCAATACATGCCAGAAGATGTGCTGGTCTTGCTTTTCCATGCCCTGACTGGCATCCAACAACAACAAACACACATCACTCTGATCAATGGCCTTGATCGTCCGCACCGTGCTGTAGAACTCCAAACTGTCATCCACCTTCCTGCGCTTCCGCATTCCGGCCGTATCGACGATTTCAAAATCGAAACCAAAAGCATTGTAATGGGTGTGCACACTGTCGCGGGTCGTGCCCGCGATATCCGTGACAATATTCCGCTCCTCTCCAAGCAGGGTATTGATCAAGGTGCTCTTTCCAACGTTTGGTCTCCCCACCACGGACAACCTCGGCAAACCCAAATCATCAGGCTCCTCCCTCACCGGCAGAAGCTTCATCAACTCATCGAGCAGGTCACCTGTACCATATCCGTTGTTGGCACTGATGCCATGCAGCACATCTCCAAGCCCCAGACCGTAGAATTCTGCAGTCAGGTATTCCTGGACACCTGTGTCAATCTTATTGACGATCAGCATCACGGGCTTGCCGCTCTTCCTCACCATCTGAACGATCTCCATATCCAAATCAGTGATGCCTGTTTGGGCATCTACCAAGAACAGGATCACCCCGGCCTCCTCCATGCTGATTTCGACCTGCTCACGGATGACCCCTTCGAAGACATCATCCGTCCCTGTCGCATACCCTCCAGTATCGATGACAGTAAATACACGTCCGCCCCACTCTGCCTTGCCATACTTCCGATCACGGGTTGTGCCGGCTGTGGGGTCCGTAATGGCGTCTCGCGTCTCAGTAAGACGGTTAAACAACGTCGACTTACCTACGTTAGGCCGACCAATAATGGTAACAAGATCCTTCATCTCCTGAGTGCTATGCTTACGGGCAATTGCCCGTAAAATTGAGCAAAAAAAAGGGGCCCCCGAAGGGGCCCCAAGGTGGCGTCGACATACTCTCCCGCCGTAGCAGTACCATCTGCGCTGGTAGGCTTAACTTCTCTGTTCGGAATGGGAAGAGGTGGACCTTACCGCAATAGACACCTATCGTTCACGTTGAATTCATTGGGCCTTTGCCTTGAAATCAACAAATGTGTTGACATATTGGTAGAGTAATCGTCTTCATAAGCTTTTGAGCAATTAGTACCGCTCGGCTTTGATGTCACCATCTTTACACCTGCGGCCTATCAACGTGGTCGTCTTCCACGGCTCTCAACGAGATCTCATCTCGCGGCGAGTTTCGCACTTAGATGCTTTCAGTGCTTATCTCATCCGTACATAGCTACTCTGCAATGCAGCTGGCGCCACAACAGATACACCAGAGGTACGTCCATCCCGGTCCTCTCGTACTAGGGACGGGTCCGCTCAAATCTCGAGCGCCCACAACAGATAGAGACCGAACTGTCTCACGACGTTCTGAACCCAGCTCGC
>JBELBZ010000015.1:0-15501 GCA_042095055.1 Crocinitomicaceae bacterium
GGGGGTATAGCTCAGCTGGCTAGAGCGCTTGCATGGCATGCAAGAGGTCCGGGGTTCGAATCCCCGTATCTCCACAACTACCGGACGGTGCGCTCCCCGCGCACCGTTTTTTTCTGGCTCCGTAGTTCAATGGATAGAATAAGGGTTTCCGGTACCCTAGATGCAGGTTCGATTCCCGCCGGAGCTACCACCGGATGACATCCGATTCACCATGCAGGCCCGCCTCTACAGCGGGCCTTTGCTTTGCCCTAATTTGCCACCATGTCGAAGATTGTGAATGGGTTATTGCTCGCGGCCCTCTTGCCGGCGTGCATTCCCCTCAATGAGGATGTGGTGGGCAGGTTTGCTTTGGATGAAGGGGCCGGCTGCAACGTATGTGCAGAGCGCGGTCCCAGGGTGATGAGTTTTCGCGAGGTTGAAGCTGGGCAGGGGGCGTTTCGGTACCGTTTTGATTTCGAGGATGGGGGAAGCCACGCCGGGGCGTACCAATTCGTGGCAACAGATTCTTCAGATGTAAGCCTCACGCTGTACCCCGACAGTGCGGGGCCCTTTTACCAAGATGTGGTCGGTCAGGTGATCCTCACCCAATACACCTATCGGGCAGGAGTGATGCGAGAGCCTTGCGGAGGCTTGTTCAAACAATGCAAATGGAAGCCATGATACAGTTCAGGTGGCTCAGGTGGGCAGGGGTTGCAGCCATATTGGTACTGGTTGGTGGCTGGACAACAAGTCCGGAAGCGGAGCAGCGTGGCGTCACGCTGACGGTGTTGGGCAATGTGCAGGACGGCGGGTATCCCCACATCGGCTGCCAGCGTGAGGACTGCCGCAACCTCTTTTTGCGGCCCGCCGGCACTCACCAAGTGGTGTGTTTGGGTGTGGTGGATTCACTGGCAGGACGTCAATACCTGTTCGAGGCCACACCAGATGCAGCGCGGCAGGCCAGTCAGCTGGAGCAATTGCCGGGCGCACACACAGGGATGCCCGATGGCATTTTCCTCACCCATGCCCATTGGGGCCATTACGCCGGCTTGGGCTTGCTGGGACGGGAGGCGATGGGGGCCAAAGGCGTTGAGGTCTTTGCCATGCCGAAGCTGCGTTCTTTTCTGGAGAAAAACGGCCCTTGGAGCCAGCTGGTGGAGTTGGGCAACATCGTCCTAACGACACTGTCATCGGATGCCCCAGTGAGGCCCACGCCCCGGCTTACCGTTACGCCGCTGAGGGTGCCGCACCGCGACGAATTCTCAGAAACGGTAGGCTACCGGATTGAAGGCCCCAACCGCAGCGCCCTCTTCATTCCAGACATCGACAAGTGGTCCAAGTGGGACCGCGATCTGCGGGAAATGGTCGAAACCGTGGATTACGCCTTCTTGGACGGGACCTTTCACGATGGTGCAGAGCTAGGTCACCGCGACATGGCTGAGGTCCCGCATCCCTTTATCGTCGAGAGCCTGTCCCTCATGCAGACTTGGTCCGCCGAGGAGCGCAACAAGGTGCACTTCATCCACCTGAACCACACCAATGCTTTGCTCAACCCAGCTTCAGAAGAAAGCCAGGGCGTGGCGGCTGCAGGGTGTCATGTGGCGCGTTACGCCGATCGTTTTCAGCTGTGACTTGAGCTCTTCTTCAAGTAAGGCCGCCGGATAGGGAGCACCTTGGCGAGCTTGTCAAAACCGAAGGGGCACCGGGGTGTTTCGTGCTGATTTTCCAGATGGAACGGGTCGTTTGAGCGCGCAACTGCCTCTTCAACAGGAGCACTGCTGCGGGCGGCGACATCATCTGCAGGGCCGCTTTGATAAAAGAAGTTCGTGTGTGCTGCTACGGAGTTGTCAAAGTCCCGGTGAAATTGAGGACTCATCGAACCTGAAACGGGTGGGGTGAGCCAGTTCCAATCCCCATTCAAGGGCCTGCCTGCCTTCTCTTCTACTTGGCAAAAGCGCTCGAACTGCGCACCCAATTCATGGTGATCGCCTATCCGAAAACCCGCGCGGTCAAAGCTGTGCAACACAGCCTGGTTGATGGCAATCATGGCCTGGTCTTTCCAGAGGTTCCGGTGGGATGAGGTATCCAGCTCCATGGCTTGACCGATTTTCTCAGTCAGGTCGTAACGCTGCGGATCGCAGAAATTGCGGGCTGCAATTTCAGTGCCCATGTACCAGCCATTGAACGGGGCACATGGATAGGTGATCCCACCTATGACAAGGGCCATCTCGCTGATGACAGGAATGGCATACCAACGCAAGCCCAAAGCATCGATGCCCGGGTAATCGGGGTGGGTGATGTCCACCTCGGGAAACTGCTCCGGATGTACCGCAAAATGGTCCACAGGCGACGTCTCTTCATCGTCAATCCAAATGGACCAAGGCAGTGGCGTGTGTGCCGTTTTCTGTCTAGGGGTCCATCCAAGCTGCATCATGCGGTGCGTGAATGTGGTGGAGTGGGGGTCACCCAAAATCTGGCCGTCAGCTTGTTCGAACCCTGCATAGCGCAGCAGTTGATGGTTGGCAATGCGGACAGGGTCCGGCTGGTCTGTTTGTTGGGGTTTCCGTGGGGCAAATACCGTGATCACGCTTTGTATGTTGCCCCCCTTCCATGCCCATTGGAGGTGCTGTTGCAAGGATGCTACAACACCCTCCTTATCGCGCACGTCCCGGCAGTCTTGAACCTGAAGGGTGCGCCACATGTGCCGTCCAATGCAGCGGTTGCTTCCGCGCCAAGCCCATTGAACCCCAAAGCACAGTTCGTCTTCTGTGTGCACGTATGTCCCGGTATTCGAGATTTCTGCTACAATCGCTTCAAGCCGACGCGACACGGCCTGTTCACCCATGGCGTAACGCGGGTCCTTCGCCATATCCTGGATAAAGGCCTCCGCTTGGGACAATAACCGCGTTTCGGTAAGGGGCAAGTTGGTCATAGCTAAGAGATTAAAAGGTAATCAGTGCAAGAGGTTCACACAAGGTGACCAGAATCCACTCGGGTGGCATGACCCCAGTCATTCCCGGGTATGACTTTTGTCATGGATTGGGGACATTTATTGGGAAGAATTCATGCCCCGGGTTTGAAATCAAAGGGCGTGAGCATAGATGTTTGCAGCATGATCGACCGCTACCTATCCCTTGATGGTGCCCTCGGCGCCGAATTACAACAGGCCATGACCCCCGCTGAAGCTGTTGAGCTTCTCAAAGACGGGGTGCGCAGGTCCACTTCAGGAGAGACTTCAACCCGAAACAGAACGGCTTTGCTGAGCGATGCCGCGGGAGGGCAGTATCCTTATGCTGCTGTGTTGTCATGCATTGACAGCCGTGCACCTGTAGAGCAGATTTTTGATGCGGCATCCGGTGACCTTTTTGTCGCACGTGTCGCAGGCAATGTGGCTTCACCAGATTTGACGGCAAGTTTGGAGTATGCCACCAAGTATGCGGGAAGCAAGGCCATTCTTGTCTTGGGTCACACCCGTTGTGGCGCAGTCAAAGGGGCCTGGGCTGGTTTGGAGGACGGACATTTGACCGGCCTGTTGGGCCGCATTCAGCCTGCAGTAAACGAGACCAAGTCCGAAGTGGGGGCTGAGGATTCAGCCGAGAATTTGGACCGTTGTTCTCAAGTCAACGTGCGCAAGACCATGGCGGCATTGCGCAGCGACAGCAGCATTCTAGCCGGGTTAGAGGCCGAAGGCAAAATCGCCATTGTCGGCGGCGTTTATGACGTGGCTACAGGCGAGGTGGCTTGGCTCGACTGAGCAACGCCCTCTGTATATCGTGGTGCGGTCGGACCTTGGGCCCAGACCTTGAATTCAGCGGGCCAACTTGACTTTGCAAACCAGGTTGTTGTGGGCCACGCTCACGATGTAAAGGCCTTTTCCTGAAAATGGAATGTGGCCGTCTGGGCTGAGTCCAGACGCCATCAGCCTCCCTCCAAGGTCGTGCACGTTCCAGGTGAAACCAGTGGCTTCAGATACCCACCACCCTGCGGAGGTTGGGGCTATTTCCAGTGGTGCAGTCTCCATCTGGAGTACGGTGTTGGTGCCGGCCACTATGGTGCCTTGGAGGTAGTGCGCGGTTCCTTCTGAAGGGCGCTGGTACACCAGGTGGACTGTATTTCCATTGACCCTCACTACTGGCCGGCGGCTGTGCCCTGACAAGTCCTCGGTGACAGCATTGGAGGAGGCCAACCATTCGCTGGGCGCTGACGCAGAATTGCTCCCGGTGGCGACCATGATGTCATACCCTCCTTGGTTTTTTTCCCAGGCCACAACACTGTGGTCTTGGTCGGCATCGACGGTGGGGTTGTTTTCGACATGGTTTGTTCCAGGTTCGATGCGGTCTGACCCCGTCAGGGTCCAACCTTCGAGGTCAGCAGTGGACCAATAGACCCTGCTGCCACCTTCACCAGCGGACATGAATACGGCCATGAGGCTGCCATCACCGAGGATGCATGTTTCTGCCTCTGATGCGGGGCATGAATTGATGTTCCAATCTGTGGGGTCGATGTCCAGCGCTTCACTCCATTCGCCAGATTCGTCGGTCCGCATCAGCCAAAAATCTCGGATGTTGTTGTTGTTGTTTCTCACCACGTCATAGTTCCGGCCTTCATGGCTAAAAGGCGTCGAAGCACAACACTCGCATACGGCCTCTCCATCCATGGCTTCGCCCGCATTTACTGGAGGCAAAAAGGCAGCGTTTGCGGTGTCCCAAAACTGGGCGCCTTCCAAAACAGGTGTGGAGCCCCATTTCACAGTAACCCAGGGCTCCTGATTCTCGTCAAACGCCGGGACGGGCATGAAGTGATCGACAGTGGCTCCCGGAGCAATGGCAACGGGGTCGCCCCAAGTGGCGCCACCATCCTCTGAAATCACCACTCTGCCGCCGTCATCCCACTGCCCCGACAGTTGGTAAGAGACTGCGATGCGGTTGCCAGAAACCGCCATACGAGGCCCTTCAGCGTCGTTGATGAACAAGCCTGTTTCGTCTGTAACGGCCACGGGAGTTCCGAATCCTGTACCCGTCCATCGGGTACAGTACAGGCCGCCGCTTGAACCGCTTTTGCCATGGAGTATGACGGGATTCCCTTCGGTGTCGAGCACCATTCGGAGATTGGTGTAGCCAAATTCAGTAGGGGCAACCGTCCAAACATCTCCCCAATTGATGGAGGTTTGGGCCAGCAAAGAGGCAGAGAAAATCAGACCGGATAAAACAGCAATAACAGTGCGCATGACAGCAAGGTAGCACGGTATCACAATTGGACGCTATGCCTACATTGAGCCCATGAATGTTTTGTTTTCACTGTCTCGGGTGGCTTGTTTCGCAATGCTGCTCTTGTTGTGTGCCACTGGAAAGTCGCAGACCTTGACCTGCGCAGAAATCCAAGGTGAATCGGAGGTCAGTCCATATGAAGGACAAGAAGTGACCGTCTCTGGCAAGGTGACGGTTTATTTCGGTGATGTGTGGTACATCCAAGATGATTACGGGCCGTGGAATGGCCTGATGTGTGTCGGGCCTAACGTGATCATCGAGGCCAATCCTCCTTGGTGGAGCGAGCCCCGTCAGCCCGAAGTAGGAGATGTACTGCAATTGACAGGGACCATTGTCGAAACAGATGGGAATACGCAGATGATGCAGATCACGGATTACGTCTTCAACGATTTTTGGAATGCAACACCAGCAGGGGCCGGCGTGACGGTAGAGGAAATGATGGACGAAAGTTTAGAAGGGACCCGCGCCCGACTGGACCCCGTGACCGTCGTATCCGCCCCCGACGGCGATGTATGGACGGTCTCAGATGCCACTGGAACGTTGACCGTTTATGGGTTGGATACAGACGATCCAAGCATGAATGAGGATGGGGATGGTCCCACCCCCGGAGACGTGTACCGCATTTATGGCGCTGTTCGGCAAATCGGCGAGGATTACGTCTTGGACTTGAGCGACATTGACACCCTGTCCCTGGTCACCGGCGTTGAGGAGCAGCTTGACATGGCGCTGCAGCTCACGCCGAATCCCGCGCACGACGAAGTGCGGATTTCGGGACTGGCTCAACCGGGCACTTGGCGCATTTTCGATGCCTTGGGACGCTCGGTGCGGTCAGGAATGGCCACAGGCTCATGCACGGTGTCTTTGCAGGGTTTATTGCCCGGCAGGTATACGGTACATGTCACTGCTGCGGGTGAAACCGCTCGGAAGCCCTTGATCGTCAACTGAAGTCCTCGCTTTTCAAGGCAAGGACGTGCGGCGATCAGTCTTCGAGGGACTCGATGTAATCCTGGTTCTCCCGCACGCGCTGCATGGGGTTGCTTGAACCGCGCCCAAATCCTCGGGTGGCGTCGTTGTACAAGTCGATGCGCTGAGGGCGCACGTTGCGGGGCCAAGCATTGTTGGTCAAGTCTGTATCGGCCGTTTCGAGATAGGGGTCGAGTGTGATGGAAACCGCTTCTTGTGGCGTCACAAAAACCTTGGTGACTTCCTTGCCGCCCTTGCGCCAAATCTCCACGGGAACGCGCCGGACATCGGTTGTCCCGTCTTCGTATGTGAAGCCTACAATCACGGGCATGACCAAACCTCCAAGGTTCTCAAAGGTCAACTGGTAGAAGTGCTTTCCAGAGGACAACAATTTGAGCTCGTCCTCATCCAACTGGGCCACATAGTCTTTGTATTCCTCGCGTTCGATTTCCATCACCTCGTACGGATCAACCGTCGTGTAATGGTCGTTGAGTTCAGGACGCGCCTCGAGCCGGCTTTCGGCAATGTAGGTTTCGTCGCGTATCAAGGAAATGTCGGCAGGCTGGGCTTCTTTCTCGGCTTTGGCAAGGGCCTTTTCAACGTCGGGGTCGCCAGAGGAGATTTGGTACCATTGGATGTCTTTGAGGGACAAATCGACGTGGTCGTTGGTGTAGAACCAGCCGCGCCAGAACCAATCGAGATCCACACTTGAAGCGTCTTCCATGGTCCGGAACAGGTCGGCCGGTGTCGGGCGCTTGAAGGCCCAACGGCGACCGTATTCTTTGAAGGCATAATCGAAGAGCTCGCGGCCCATGACCGTCTCGCGCAAGATGTTCAATGCGGTAGCCGGCTTTCCGTAGGCGTTCGGGCCAAACTGGAAGATGCTCTCGGAGTTGGTCATGATGGGGGAAATCCGCTTTGGATCGCCGCCCATGTAGTTGGTGATTTTGCGCGCAGGTCCCCGGCGCGTCGGATAGTTGCGGTCGAATTCCTTTTCTGCGAGGTACTGAACAAAGGTGTTGAGGCCCTCATCCATCCAAGTCCATTGACGCTCATCTGAGTTGATGATCATCGGGTAGAAGTTGTGTCCTACCTCGTGGATGATCACCGAAATCATGCCGTGCTTGGTGCGTGCACTGTAGGTTCCATCGGACTCAGGCCTTCCCCCGTTGAAACAAATCATGGGGTACTCCATGCCAATCCACTTGGTGTGGACGCTGATGGCCACCGGATAGGGGTATTCGCAGGCAAATTCAGAATAGGTAATCAGGGTCTGCGCCACAGCTTCGGTGCTGTACTGCTCCCACAGGGGGTTGCCCTCTTTGGGGTAATAGCTCATCGCAAGTGGGGTGCTGTTCTTCAACGGCACAGCCATGGCATCCCAAATGAACTTTCGGCTGGAAGCAAAGGCGAAGTCGCGGACATTTTCGGCCTTGTAGCGCCATGTCTTGAGCCCTTTTTCCTTGGTTTTTTCGTTTTCTCTGGCCTCCTCTTCTGTGACAATCAATACCGGTCTGTCGGCTGTTTTTGCTTCTTCGAACCGTGCCCGCTGGGTGGCCGTCAGCACCTCTTTGGGGTTCTGGAGCACTCCCGTTGACCCTACAATGTGATCGCTGGGCACTGTGATGCTGACATCATAGTCGCCAAACTCGAGGGTGAACTCACCCGACCCTAAAAACTGCTTGTTTTGCCAACCCATGCGGTCGTAGTAGGCGCAGAGGCGGGGAAAGAACTGGGCGATGGTGTAGAGGTAGTTGTCTTCTTCCTCGAAATACTCGTAGCCGCTGCGACCTCCAATGGCCAGGCGGTCGTTGATGTTGTACCACCAGTCAACCTGAAAGGTGAATTTCCCGCCGGGAGCCAAGGGCTTGGGGAGGTCCACACGCATCATGGTTTGGTTGATGGTGTGGGCGAGTTCACGTCCTGAACCGTCTTTTACGGCTTCGATTTTAAACCCACCATCAAAATCAGGCTCTAGGCCTGCGACACGGTCAAAGGTCATGCGGTCTTCCATGAAGCCTTCTTTGATCATGTGGCTGTCGCTGTCCAAATCCCGCATGTTCTGGTCGAGCTGAAGCCAGAGGTATCGGAGTTCATCGGGGGAGTTGTTGACATAGGTGATGGTCTCTTTGCCGTCGATGCGTTGTGTTGCGTCGTTGAGGCGGATGTCCATCACATAGTCCACTTGTTGCTGCCAATAAGCGTGACCTGGAGCGCCGCTCGCAGTCCGCACCGTGTTGGGGGTTGGCAACACATCGTAGAGTTGTCGGAACGGATTGTCGTTGGTATTGCCCTCTAATTGAGCTTGTCCTGGCAAGGTTGCAAGGAGCGCAACAGACAGAGCAGCAGCGAATCTGAAGCAGGACTGAAGTGTGGTCATCGTTTCGTCTCAGTTGAGGCAACCAGTGCCTTTGGAACCGCCCAATTTACGAAGGGACGCTGACGTAATTTAGGCCCATGATTGGATGCAGTTTAAATGCCGTATTGTGGCCGCTTTTTTTCGTGATGAACGGGGCGGCATTGGATTCAGAAGGCGCGTTTGGAGCGCATCCAGACCATGGCGCGCCCTTTGTAGAGCAGCTGTCCGGACAATGGGTGATTTCGACTGCGAAAGGAGAGGAGCGCCGTTTGAGGATGTATGACGATGGACGTTTTGCATTCATGGCCGATGAGGAATGGACCGCAGGCAGCTATGTGATCCTCCGCACGGATGAGCGTCAGAAAGGCGTTTTGCGCATGGAATACTACCTCGATGGGAACCTCCACTTGCAGGAATTGAGGTGCGAGATTTACTTCGAAGAGCATGCCCGTGACGCCAATGGGGCTGATCGCGACCATCATCACGACCACGGCCAAGTGCAGGAGGGAGACGCAGAGGAGGGGGCAGAAGCACACCACCACGAATACCTTCAAGTTGAGGTGTTACCAGCTGCCGAACAGAGGCTGAGCATGGCAGGCCATTACCTGCACCAGCACTGAATTCAGTCCGAGGGCTTTCGGAATGCGATGGCAGCCAAAGCCACACCGATGGCCATCGTGTAAAAGGAAGCTTGCACCAAGGTGTAATCGAGCAAAAGAAAGAGGACTTCAGGATCGCTCAGGACCGTTGTGGTCCTTGCGGCGTCCGAGGCCCAAATGAGACCCCCTACCATGGCAAGGTGCACTGCGTCCAACGCCAATGTCCATGACTGTCTTCCGAGGTGCGGGAAAATACCGGACAGCGCAGATCCTGCAATCCAGGGCACCATCCAGGGCGCCATGATCCGCATCACAGGCAGCATGTCCTTCCAGGCATCTCCCAACAACAGGGTCGCCCATCCGTCCGGTATGGCCCAGAGCACAGAAATTCCCGCAGCTGAAAGCAACACCAGGACGGCCATCCAACGGGTATAGTGGCGCATCAGCGCTCCAGGAGGCACGTCATCCAAATGCTTGAAAAAGACGTCGCTCACGCTTCGGATGACCAACCCGGCAGCCACAGTAAGGTAAGCCATGCCTGCACCGACGGACCCTACGATGTTGCCGGATCCAAACTCAAAGAGGTACAATATGAACAGTCCATTGGCCGCCATGGCAAGGACATTCGCAGGCGTCGTGAATACGGCATAGGCGCGGTTTTCCGACCACGCTTTTTTCCGGGATGTGCGCGTGCTTTTCGGTGCCGATCGCCAGCTTCTGTGCAATGTGCGAAAGCCCCAGATGGCAGAACACCACTGGCCAGAAATGCGGCCAGCAATGAGACCCAAGCTCCCCAGTGAGGCACCGACAAAACGCAGGGCTTCCCCAACAAAGCTGCCGCCTGCACGGACCACAGCCAGCTTTTGAAAGCGTTCTTCTCGGGACAGCCATCCTGTGACCAATCCGTTCATGCCGAGGCCGACCACCCCCAAGGGCAGGAGGCACCACAGCCATGGAATAGCCCCCATTTCCAATCCAGCCGCGCTGAAGCCAAAGGCCAACAGCATCGCCACAAATGCCATGAACAGCATGGACCTGAGTCCCAAGGAAAACGTGGCACGGGCTTGCTCCATGCTGTTTTGCTTGACAAGCGCAAGGTCCATCCTCAATGTGGCCACAGCGCCTAGAATTCCGACCAGTTGGGAATACACAGCCATATCGGCAAATGCCGATGGGTTGTAGCAGTACCTCTGGAGCAGCGGCAAAGCGACCACCGCGGCGGCTTGGGCAAGGCCGGCCGAGAAAGAAAGGCTGGCGATATCCTGTAGCCTGCGCTTGAGCAAACTCCTGGATGGGGAAAGGTCAGACATGGTGCGGGCTGGGCACCAAAGTAAGGGACCAAAAGGCCCAAAGGAAGGACAGGTCAGTTCTGTACGACCACGCGGCTGTGAAAGCCGAGGGCAGGAAGACTCAAAACGTACACTCCAACAGGGGCGTTCCAAGCGTTCCAAGAGGCCAAGGTGCCGCTTTGCAAGGTTCTTCCAGAAGCATCGAGGAGGGACCAAGACTTGCCAATACATCCGTCACAAGTGACATTGAATCCATCGGCGTTTGGCACGATCATCAAGCCATTGTCTCCCAGAGTTCCCACGGAGAGCACAGATTCGGCAGCAAAGGGTGAAGAACCATGGATGATCTCATACATGTCACAAAGACCATCTCCATCTGTATCCAAAATGGCGGGTGAGCATGGGTCCAAGGGGTCATGACCCAAGAGCAGCTCTTCCATGTCGCACAACCCGTCACCGTCCGAGTCTGTATTGATGGGCAGACAGGGGTCATCATCGGACCAGCCAGAAGCCAGTTCCATACCGCCGCACCAGCCGTCACCATCGAGGTCAACATCATTGGGAATGCAGGCATCGGTGGCGTCCCAAGACTCTATGGATTCCAATTGGTCGCAATACCCATCTCCATCACTGTCCTCTGAGTAGGGAGAACAGGGGTCGTTCACTGAAGAGCCGATGACCGTTTCCAATTGATCACAGAGGCCATCCCCATCGGTGTCTACTCCGAGCGGGTCACAGGTATTGTTGGGATCTGTGCCATTGGCCAGTTCCGAACTGTTGCAAATCCCATCCATGTCTGAATCCAACACATCAGGGCTGCAAGGGTCATTGACATCGGAACCCATATCGAGCTCTTCTGAATCACAGTATCCGTCTCCATCCGTATCCACAGTGGCAGGTGAGCATGGATTGTTGGGATTCGACCCCAAAAGGACTTCCTCGACGTCGCAGTAGCCATCGTTGTCTGTGTCCAAATTGAAAGGGTCACAGGGGTTGTTGGGGTCTGTGCCAGAAAGCAACTCCATGGCATCACACGCGCCGTCTTCATCGGAGTCTTCAAGTCCTTCTGTGCCCATGTCGCAAGGGTTGAATGGGTCCGTGCCCATTTCGATTTCGAGGGCGTCACATGTTCCGTCACCGTCTGTATCCGGCGCACCTTCCTCGCAAATTTCCTCGGCATTTGAAGAAAGCAGACAATTGGTCTCGCTGTTGACAGGTTCTTGAATGAGCGTTTCCAGGGCCATCTGGTTTGCGATGTCACTCAGAAAGAGGCCCAGCCAATTGGCCCGCTCAATCACAATTCCATCGCAGTTCACCACCACCATTCCGGCAGGCCGGAGAAAGAAGTTTTCGTAAATGATGTTGTTGGGCGTATCGATCAAGATGTCATCCCAAGGGAAGGCCCAGCCATTGTCCGAGCCGGGGCCCATAAAGTCGATGACCGTTTGGGCAGCATCAAGGCGGTCCTGTACGATGCGGTGTTGATTGAGGTACTCGCCGCTAGGTCCTGGAATTGGAAATGCGGGGCAATTTGAAGGGCAGTTTTCGAGATCCAGTGCATGGGCTTCAGCCACGTAAACAGGAATCCAGTTGAAGTCGTCCAAATGATTGGTGACCCAAGCCACAATGTTGTTGGGTTCAACAATGTCCCAATCGTTTTGGAAACGAACGCACGTTGCTGACCCATTGAAAATAATGGTGGGCTTGTCAGGGTCGATAAAATTCGAAAGAATGACATCGTCGCCGTTGAGCGTCCAGAGGTGGAAGTCTCCAACCGTATCCCCCTCAGCATAACCTCCGCTAAAATTGTTGAGCTCTCCACTGTAAGGCACAGGGTCGATGCTGTCGGTAGGAAGCGGCATGACGTCTACTCCCAACCATTCGAAGTGCTCGTTTTGACCCAGCGCTGCAAACGAGAGTGAGAGGGTAAGCGCGAGAAAAGGGAAACGTAACGTCATGGAATGCACAAAGAAAACGCAACGAGGTGAATGCCGGTTGCTTGACATCATAACCTTTTGTGCCTGACGTTGTTCAATGACGTATCGCAGCGCGTCATATCGAGGTAAGTGCCTCTTCTTCAACCCAGCCCGTGTTGCCATTGGCCAACCTGACCTGGTGCCAGAGTCCTTCGGTTCTCAAGATCTGTACAACGGTCCCTTCGTGCAGCACGAAGAGCTTTGAAGCCTCGCTGCTCGTGGAGGGGCTGCTGAGCACTTCGATGCGGGGTTTCATGATGACCGCACCATCTTTTGATTTGCTCATAAGGTCGGTTTGACGGCCCATGAAGCCCATGAAAAGGGCCAAGATGCCCAGTACCGGTGCTGCAATGGCCAAGCCGCGTCGCAGGGCCAGATCGCTGGAGGTCATCCGACCGTAAAGCAGGATAAAGGTGAAGAACCACAAAGCCAACGATCCCACTGTCCAAGTGGCGAGACGGTGAGCAGAGGTTAATTCTCTCCACAGCGGGGCCAATGCAATTTCTGGCATCTCCTCAATGCGGTCAACGACTGCTGAGCGAGCCAGCAGAAGGTTGGCGTGAAGGTCGTCATCGCTTGGACGTATCCGTTTCGCCCTCTCGAAATGCAAAATGCTTGGGCCAATCCGTCCTGACTTGTAATGGGCGACACCCAAATTGTATTCAAGTTCAAAGGAGGACCACATTTCAGCAGCTTCCGAATATGCGGCGACCGCGGCGTCAAATTCTCCTTCGAGGTAGGCCGCATTTCCGGCAGCAAATGCGTCCTGCGCAGCCAAGGCGTCAGGTGCTGACCAGCAAGTGATGGGGACCGCATTCAGGGACAGCAACAACAAAGCAAGGGGGACCAGGCCGACGGTTTTTGTGCCCAAGCCGCGTTCGCTTTCCAATGACTGGGCTGCAGCTTCTAAACGGTTTGCGACAGCGGCAACGTCGGGCGCTCCGGGTGCAAAGCGGCCTTGATCCAAGGTTTGAATCAGGGAAAGCCATTCCCCTTGAAGGGCCATGTCCTGACCGGAGAGGGCTGTTCTGTATGCCTCCATTCCGGCATCGCTGCGCGAGATGTTCAGTTGGCCTTGCAAGAATTCGTGAGCGGCTTGTCCCAATTCGTCAAAAGAGGATCCTCCCTTTTTTGCTTGGTTGAGTGCTTTTTTCAATGCGGCTTTGGACTGTCGCTTCCGCAGAAGGGTTGGGTTTTGGCCCTCCTTGTCCTTGCGCCTGCGCAACGCCCATCCGATCAGCAAGCCGATAGGGGGGAGCCCCAATAAAGCCATGTGCAATGGTCCTCCAAAAAAGGGGTGCGACCGGGGTTTGAGCTCTGTTTCTGTGCGTATGAACCGCATATCACGCGTCAATATGGTGACGTCCGTCTTGCTGTTGAAGCCAAACGCCGGGCCTTCGGATTGCGCGCTTCCGGATACTTCCAATGCAATGGATGGAGCGTTTATCGTGACGAACCGGTCCAGTGCATAATCGTAGTACGACAGGGGGGGCAAAGCGATGTCGTAGGCACCTTCTGCCCGGGGGATCACCAGATAAGTGAGCGTCCTTCTTCCCCGCTGGCCTTGCAGGTCAGTGATGATCCTGTCTTGAATTTCGGGATCAAAGACCTCAAGGTCTTTGGGCCATTGGATTTCTGGTGCGCCGATCAGACCTAAGTTTCCATTGCCCTTGAATTCCAGGGTGAGCTTGATCGCCTCATTGGCCTTGGGTTCGGCCTGATTGTCCGCTTTCCATGTGGCTGTGAGGTTGCGGAAGGTTCCCAAAGAGGATTCCGGAATGGGAGCGGGGAGCGGAAGAACCTCCACGCTCACCGAACGGGCATTGGCGTTCAATGGTCGGGTGTTAAAGAAGGACACCCTCATTTGGGCCTCTACATTGAATCCGGAGATCTCGAGTTTTCCTGTCCGGGTAGGGTAGAGGATGTCTGTCCTCACTGTGGCCACTTGCACACGGCGACCATCTACAATGGTGTTCTCCCACCGCGGATCTTCTCCCTCTACATTTTCCTTCCATACACCTGACAATTCTGGAAAGCTGTAATTCCGTACGTCCACTGCATCCATGCGGTTGTAGATGCGGTATTGAACGCGGACTGGCTCTCCCAAGTGGGCTTTTTTCTTGTCGGATTCAATGACCGCTTCGAATTGGGCGGGGGCTTGACTGGCCTGGTTCCCTTGTTTCGCGACTTTCAGTTCAATGGGTTTGGAACGAAGCCTTCCATTGTTGGTCTTGAATGAAAAGGCCGGAATTTGAACGGTTCCGGGTTGTGAGGCCACAGCCGAGTAGGTGTACCCCCGTTTCGAAGTCATGGACCCATTGAGAATTTGAGTGCTTGAGCTGGTGGATGGTCCACTGACGTATCGCAGGCCTTCAATCTTGGGGGGGCTGTTGAACTGAACGTTGGCGCCTTTGAATTCGAATGTGATGCGGAAGGCCTGCCCTGCGACAACCGGGTTGCGGTCCACAACCACGGTGGCTTCACCTTGGGCAGCGGCGGTGATTCCTCCCGCCAAAACCAAGAGCAAAACGCCGACAGTGTTTGCCCAAGCCTTCCAGAAGGTGGGCAGGGCGAGAACTTGTGTGGCCGTGTTCAAATTCATGATTCCCATTACCAGTCCTTCTCGATTTTGGTCTTCTTGCCTTTGCGGCGTTTCGCATTTTCCTGGGCCTGCAATTTGGCACGAAGTGCGGCTTCGTTGCGCTCTAGCATGTCGAGGATGCGCTGGGCATCAGCGGGTTGGATTTGTCCTTCCTGTGGTGGGGTGGGTTCGGGCTGTTCACCTTGACTCCCGCCTTGCTGGCCGTCTTGGTTCTCCTGGTCCTGCTCGCCGTTTTGGTTCTCCTGATTCTGCTCGCCGTCCTGGTTCTCCTGATTCTGCTCGCCGTCCTGGTTTTCCTGATTCTGCTCGCCGTCTTGGTTCTCCTGGTCCTGCTGGCCGTCCTGGTTCTCCTCGTCCTGCTCGCCGTCTTGGTTCTCTTGGTCCTGCTCGCCGTCCTGGTTCTCCTGGTCCTGCTGGCTGTTCTGGTTCTCCTCGTCCTGCTCGCCGTCCTGGTTCTCCTGGTCCTG
>JBELBZ010000015.1:15601-49363 GCA_042095055.1 Crocinitomicaceae bacterium
TGGTTCTCCTGGTCCTGTTGGTCTTGGCGCATGGCCAAGGCAAGGCTCAAGTTGTACCGGGTATCTGCATCTGTTGGGTCCAGCCTCAAAGCTTCCTTGTACGCTCCGACCGCTCCTTCTATGTCTTGCCCTCCCAAAAGCAGGTTGCCGACGTTGTTCCATGCGTCCGCCTTGATGGCAGGGTCTTTCGACAAGGCTGAGGCCCGTTGAAAGGCCTTCATGGCATCTTCGTTACGTCCACTGCCGGCCAACGCCAGTCCCCGGTTCAGGGCCAGTTGCCCCGGGGCGGCATCCTTCCAGCCTTCTGCTTGACCAAACAGGCTGTCAGCGGCAGCATAGTCGCGGTCCATCATGGCTTGGGTGCCTTGAACGGCGTCTTTCTTGGTTCCCTTGCTCAGCGGTGAGATTTGGGCTTCCACCTCCAAGGAGAGACCGGTCAGCAAAAGCAGAACTAAAGCTACTGCTGCGGGCCTCTTGCGGGTTGAAGACATGGGCCACAGGCCTTCCATCAACAACAGCATGAGCCCAGCGAGGAAGAACCAGGGAAACTGATGCACATAATCGGTGTAGGCCACTTTTGTCGTCTTGCCGGTATCGAGGTTTTCAATGCCCTCCAAAAAGGGGCTCAGATCGACATATCCAGATTGGGCGCGAACATAGGTGCCCGCGCCGGCCTCGACCATCGCTACCAGCATGCGCTCGTCCAGAGTGGATACCACGGGCTGCCCAGTTCCATCTTCTTTGTAGCCTGTTTGACGGCCATACCGGTCAAATTCAGGAATGGGGCCACCAGCCTCACTGGCCATACCGGCAGCGTGGACTTTGATTCCCGCTGCAGCGGCTTCATCTGCCCGGGCCAAGGCGTCGTCTTCGTGGTTCTCTCCGTCGGTGAGGATCATGACCACCTTGCTGGCTTGACTCTCAGGATCAAATGACGCGACACATTGCTCAATGGCGGCGCCGATGGCGGTTCCCTGAACGGGCATGGCTTCCGGGCCAATGGCATCGAGAAACAACTTGACCGCGGCCAGGTCGAGGGTCAATGGAGCCTGCACGTAGGCATCGCCTGCAAAGACCACGAGTCCAGCACGGTCGCCATCCAAACTGCCAACGATGCGCTCAATGGTGCGCTTGGCAAGATCGAGCCTCGACATCCCCAAGTCTTCCGCCATCATTGAGCGGCTTACGTCCAGGGCAATCATGATGTCAACACCCTTGGCCTCCATCTCCTTGAGGCGGGTCCCTGTTTTCGGCGCAAGCATACCCATTGCGAGGAATGCCACAGCCGTACGCCACATCAAAAACTTCCATACGGACCTCCTCGGGCGTGCGCTGGGCCAAAGGGTTTTGCTCAATTTCAAGTCCACGGACTGCGAAATTCTTCGTTGCTTCCAGAGGTAGTGCCGGGCAAAAAACAACAGCAAGAAAGGCGCTATCAAGAGGGCCGGCCAGGCAGACGGTTGGTGCAGCTCAAACTGAGGCACAGCAGATTTGATCAGCAGGTAAATGCCACCCATGGCTGCCCAGAAGAACAGCTCGAAAACCACGAGTCCTGTCACGTGGGCAAACACCTTGTATGTTCGTTCAGCGCTCATGGCAGGCTCCTCAGAAAGACATGGCGCACAAACGCCTCTGTGCCAAGTACAAGCAGCGTCAGCCACCCGAGGAAAGGGAATTCCTCTGTCCTCTTGTTGTAACGAAAGACATTGAATCGGGTCTTTTCCAAGGTGTCAATCTCTTCGTAGACCTCTTTCAATTTATTGCCACTGGTGGCCCGGAAGTAGCGGCCACCTGTTTCTTGGGCGATGCCCTTCAAGGTGCCTTCATCAATGTTGACTTCGACCCAATCATAGATGAAGCTGCCATCTGGTCTTTTCCGCACGGGGCTCTTCGCTTTGCCCACGGTTCCCACCCCAATGGTATACACCCGAATGGATTCAAGAGAAGCCAGTTGGGCAGCATCCAAGGGCTCGATTTGACCCGCATTGTTCTCTCCATCGGTGATCAGGATGACGACTTTGCTTTTGGCGTCGCTTTTTCTCAACCGGTTGACGGCTGTAGCCAAGCCCATGCCAATGGCTGTGCCTCCTTCTACCATTCCTGTCTCCAAACCGTCCAAGCCATCAACGACAACGCGGTGGTCCGTGGTCAGAGGCACCCTGGTGAAGCTTTCTCCCTCATAAACGACCACTCCAACGCGGTCATAGGGTCGGTCTTCTACAAATTCCCGGGCCACTTTTTTTGCCGCTTCCAAACGGTTCGGTCGAAAATCTTTGCTGAGCATGCTGGCCGAAACGTCCATGGCCATCACAATGTCTATGCCCTCGCGCGTCATGTTTTCAATGCTCGAAGAGCTCTGTGGTTGTGCAATGACAGTGACGATCAGGGCCAATCCAGCAGTGCGCAAAGCGTCGGGCAGCAGCGGAATCCACTGGTCCCTTCGCGGTGGTTTCAATCCCAGGTGGTGCAGGTTCATGCGAAAGGCAGGCAGCATCAATGGACGGAAAACCGACCAAAGGCTCCATGCTCCAACGGCTCCAAGCAACCACCACGCGCGGGGAGTGCCCCATTCGTATCGGTTATTGGCCACAAAAAATATGGCCAGCCAAGCGCCCCAACCGGTCAGTTGAGCGAGCGCCTGTCGGCCGCGCAGCATCCATATGTTGGAGGATTCACGCATGGCCATTGGCGCTTGGTGTGGGCGGCGTTGGTTTCCCTTGGCTGTCAGAAGTGTCGCCCGGAATGGTGCGGCTGATCCAGGCGATGCTCTCTCGCACGACCCTCAAATGTGCATCACCGTCCATGCCCTGTTTGGCAAACTTGACCATGTCAGAACGTTGCAACAAGGCCACCATCCAATCGCTGTCCGCTTGGGCCAATCCTGCGATGGGTGCGCTGCGCAGCGTCTGGGCCAGTTCATCGGTGGTGCGTTCGAGGGCTTTGACGCCGAAACTGCCTTGAAGGTGAATGCGGACCGCTTCAGACAACACGGCCTGCGCTTCTTTCCCTTGTCCTGCGTTCCACGGCTGGTCTTGCTCGAGCTGTCGCAACAAGGCCAAGGCTGTAACGTGTGCAGGTACCTCTGGAACATCAGGGGGTGCGGTCCCGACCTCTTGGGTTTCCCGGCTGCGCCATTTTCGATAGAGCCAGCGCCCGAGAACGAAGGCAACGGTCACACCAACGATCCAAGGGATGAAAGATTGAAACCGTTCCCACCAACTGAACTGGTATGCTTTGAAGCCTTGCATGGGCTTTGGAGCGGCATTGGCTTCAAGGGGGACGAGCGCCACACGGACTGTTGCGGTTGCAGTTTGCGCAGCGACCTCTCCACTGTCCATGAGGGCAATTGGAGACAGCACCATGGCGCCGGTATCCCATGCCATGACGGCGACATTCTGCATCCTTCTGAGTCCGGCTTCAAGCGCGGGTGATGCGCTGCTGTCGACCTCCGAAACCGAAATGATTTCCCAGCCTTTGGACAAGGTGTCTCCTGCTGTGAGTTGGGGCCATTGCCAGTGCTTTCCCCCTTCAAGGGGTTCATCCGATACCAGTTGCAGGTTCAGCAATTCTCCCACACCAAGGCTGTCTCGGCTGACCGCCATGTTGATCACAGGCTCGGTCTGACCCCAAACGTTGGCCGACAGGGTCAGCAACAACGCGGCAATGAAGCGCAACTCAACCACGGCGATCAAACAATTGCATGAGGGGTTGAACGTAGGGCTTGGCGGTGTTCAGGACAGCATGGTCTACTCCAGACCGCTTCATAGAATCGACAAGTTCAGCTTGGAAGCTTTGTGCAGCAGCCGTATATCTCTTGCGCCAACGCACGGACGACGTATCGATAAAAGAAGCCATGCCCGACTCGGGATCCGTGGCCGCGAGCCAGCCAAATTTGGCCGCTTGAAGTTCTACGTCATCCACCAGTTGCAAGGCGACCAGGTCATGCCTTCTTGCGGTTCGCTTGAGCACGTCCCCGAACCCTGTGTCTTGCAAGTCACTGATCAGGAAGGCAATCGTACGCTTCTTCATCACCCGTCCGAAGTGTTCCAGTGCTGAGGTGATGTCTGTTCCTTTTCCTTCCGGCTCCAAATCAATGATTTCCCTGACGATACGCAGGATGTGGCTGCGCCCTTTTTTGGGGGGAATGAAGCGCTCTATTCGATCGCTAAACAAAATCGCGCCGATCTTATCGTTGTTCTGTCCCGCCGAAAAAGCAAGCACAGCCGCAAGTTCTGCTGCCAGCTCGCGCTTGGATTTTTCGCGGCTTCCCAATTTCCCCGAGGCGCTCACATCGATGAGCAACATGGCCGTGAGCTCGCGTTCTTCTTCGAAGACTTTGACATAGGGACTCCTCATTCGCGCCGTGACATTCCAGTCAATGGTGCGGATTTCGTCGCCGTGTTGATAGGCCCTGTTCTCGCTGAATGCCATGCCCCTTCCCTTGAAGGCACTGTGGTATTCACCCGAAAAAATCTGGCTGCTCAGTCCACGGGCACGCAACTCTACCCGGCGAACGCGGCGAATCAGCTCGGAGGCTTCCATCTCAGGGTACTTGAACCTGGTCGAGGATCTCGGTGACGATTTGCTCTTGTCGGATTTCCTCTGCTTCGGCCTCAAAAGTCAGTCCGATGCGGTGGCGGAGCACATCCATCGCCACAGCGCGGATGTCCTCGGGAATCACATAGCCGCGGTGCGCCATAAAGGCGCGTGCCTTTCCAGCCATGGCCAGTCCGATGGTGGCCCTTGGGGAAGCGCCAAACCCGATGAGCGGTCCGAGGTGGCCCATGCCGTGGTTTTCCGGTTTACGGGTCGCTTGCACCAAGGTCACGATGTAGCGTTCGATTTTTTCATCCATGTACACCTCGCGTACCAATTTCCTTGCAGCGACAATTTCTGCAGGGGTCACCACGGGTTGCACCTTGGCACGTTCTCCAGATGAGACTTGGTTTCTCAGGATGATTTGCTCTTCCTCGGAGGTGGGATAGTCAATGACCGCCTTCAACAAGAAACGGTCGACTTGGGCTTCTGGCAGTGGATAGGTGCCTTCCTGTTCGACAGGGTTCTGGGTGGCCAACACCAAGAAGGGCTGGGGAAGGGGGAAGGTCTCGGAACCGATGGTGACCTGCCGCTCTTGCATGGCCTCCAACAATGCGCTTTGCACCTTAGCGGGGGCGCGGTTGATTTCATCCGCGAGCACAAAATGGGCGAAAATCGGGCCCTTGCTCACAGTGAATTGTTCCTGTTTTTGATTGTAAATCATGGTGCCCACCACGTCTGCGGGCAAAAGATCTGGGGTGAATTGGATGCGGCTAAAGTCCACCGCCACGGCTTGGCTGAGGGTTTGAATGGCCAGTGTTTTGGCCAAGCCAGGCACGCCTTCGAGCAATACGTGTCCATCGGCCAACAGCCCTGTGATGAGGGTGTCCATCATGTTGCGCTGACCGACCACGGTCTTTCCAACTTCGTGGCGGAGCTGGTCTACAAATCCACTGGCGGATCGGATGCGTTCTGTGAGGGCCTGAATGTCCGGACTGCCATTGCTGGCCGAAGCGATCTCCGTAGTGGTGGTGTTGCTAAGCATTTCTGTTATTCAGTGGGTTGCGGCTGAAGGCGCTGCAAATCGCATAAGGCCAAAAATACAGGAGTGGATTTGCTGTGCCCGATAGGGGCGGTTAAAAGATGTTGGCCCAAATTGGGGCATGACCTTAAACGAATGCCTTGACTCCGTGGCGGAGTTCCACAGCACCTTTGGTTTGCGGGTGGAAAAAAAGCCTGACATGTCCCTGTCTTCCGAGGAGATGGCCCTGCGTCACAGCCTCATGGCCGAAGAAAATGATGAATACCTCGAGGCTGTTCGCGCAGGTGACATGGTCGAAGTCGCCGACGCCTTGGGGGACATGCTGTACATCTTGTGCGGCACCATCGTCAGCCATGGCATGCAGGACGTGATGGGCGATGTTTTTCGCACCATTCAAGCTTCCAATATGTCCAAGCTTGGGCCGGATGGCCGGCCGATTTACCGCGCAGATGGGAAAGTGTTGAAGGGGCCTGGCTACTTCAAGCCCGATATCGCGGGGGCATTGAGGGATGCTGGAGTCGAACTTTCAAGTGCTGCATCATGAATGCGTGGATGGCCCAGCGCGCGGACAAAGCGCTCATCGAGGCGCGGTCAGGAAGTCCCAAAGCCCTTGACCGGCTTATGCGGGTGGCGCTTCCATTCAACCGTCCCCACCGCATCGGTATACAAGGGGTGACCCCAGAAGAAGTCATGGTGAGGTTGCCGGAGCGCAGGTCCAATCAAAACCACTTGGGGGGCATGCACGCATGTGCCATCGCCACAGCACTGGAGTTTTCTTCCGGGGCTGCCATATTGATCGAGCTGGGCATGAGGGATTACAGGATCATCATGTCACGGATTGAAGTCGATTACCTGGCCAAGCCACAGGGGCACTGTATGGCCTCTTCAAAAAGAAACACACCGGAAGTCCAGGGACTGTCCGATGTGCTTCAGAAGGAGGGGGTAGCCAGGGTTCAGTTGGGCGCCGCCCTCCACGACGCCCGGGGCGAACATTGCGCCCAAGCCCTGGTTCACTGGCACCTCAAGGCGTGGGACAGTCGTGGTTGACCACGAGGTCTGACCGCGTCCGATCATATCCTGTCAAGGCCCAACGCGTGCCATCAAAGGAGGCCGTCAATTGGAGGTCGCCATGTCCCCGCGTTGGGCGCACATAATCGCTGCCGATATACCCCTTGACTTTTCCAAATTCGGGATGTTCGAGCCGGACAGGAGTCCAATCGGTGCCGTCGCGGTTCACGGTCCAGCGGCCCACATCCAATTGACCTGGCAGCGCACCTTGATCCAAGAGGGCGATCACCTCGCCTTCAAGGCCCGGGCTCCGGCGCAGTTTTACGCGGTTGCCCAAGATGCTCAAGAGGTGGCTCTGCCCCCTGGCACGGGCATGCAGATTGGTCATGGTGCCGTCGGTATCAATCAGCACAAATCCGTCGGCAAACCTCGCCACATCCCTTCCAGTGGCCTTCCATCCAAACCTCTGGGCTTCTTGACCTAAGATGTCCCCAATGGCGACGGGTTCGCACCCTTCCTCTTGGACAACGAAATCGGCGAAGCAATCCATGATGCGTTCTGCATCTCCCGACTGGGCCTCGGTGCGGACGTGGTGGATGAAGTCGTCGAAGTTGCGGAGGTCCTGTGGAGCTGCCAGCAGAGCAGCAGGCGCGCTGAGGGAGACTAAAATTGCAGCAGTTGATGAGGTGCGAAAGGCCATAAACATGGGCGGGGGTTTGAAGGGTTTGCGGGCGGAGACGGTCTCTGTCCTGTATAAGCAATGCGACTTCTGGGGGTCTTGGTATACAGATGTCCCCATGGTGATGAGGATTTGACATCCTTTTTGAAGGCTGTTGCGGCCGGGTGCGGGATTATCTTTGCCGCCAATCCGGACAGCATGATCAACATCACCCTTCCCGACGGCTCAATTCGCCAAGCCGAAGCCAACGCCACCGCAATGGACGTTGCACGTGACATCAGTGAGGGACTGGCGCGCAATGTGCTTGCCGCAGAAGTGGACGGCGAAGTGCGCGATGCCCAGCGTCCATTGGGCGGTGACGTGTCCTTGAAATTGTTGACATGGGGCGACGACAATGCCATGAGTACATTCTGGCACAGTGGTGCGCACTTGATGGCTGAGGCTTTGGAGGCGATGTACGACGGGGTCAAGTTCTGGGTGGGACCCTCCATAGAAGGCGGTTTTTACTACGACGTCGACTTTGGAGATCACGTCTTCAGCGACAAAGACTTTCCGGCCATCGAGAAGAAAATGCTCGAGCTGGCCAAGCAAAAGAGCGCCTACGTGCGCCGTGAGGTCTCAAAGTCTGAAGCCATTGCATACTTCGAGGACAAAGGGGACGAATACAAACTTGACCTTCTTCAAAATCTCGAAGACGGCACCATCACCTTCTACACCCAAGGTGGTTTTACGGATTTGTGCAGGGGGCCACACTTGCCCCACACGGGGCACATCAAAGCTGTGAAGTTGCTCGCGGTGGCAGGGGCTTACTGGAAAGGGGATGAAACCAAAAAGCAGCTGACCCGGATTTATGGCATTGCCTTCCCCAAAAAAGCGCAGCTTACCGAACACTTAGAACTTCTGGAGCAGGCGCGGTTGCGGGATCACCGAAAGCTTGGAAAGGAGCTTGACCTGTTTACCTTCTCTGAAAAGGTGGGCCAAGGTTTGCCGCTGTGGCTCCCTAAAGGAGCGGATTTGCGCATGCGTTTGGAGTCCTTTTTGAAGGACGCCCAACGGAAAATGGGGTACCAGCAGGTCATCACGCCGCACATTGGCAACAAGGAGCTATACGTGTGCAGCGGCCACTACGAGAAGTACGGGGAGGACAGCTTCCAGCCGATCAAGACCCCTGCAGAGGGAGAGGAGTATTTGCTAAAGCCCATGAATTGCCCGCACCACTGCGAGGTATTCAAGAGCCGGCCGCGCAGCTACCGCGATTTGCCCGTGCGTTTTGCGGAATTTGGTACAGTGTACCGGTATGAGCAGAGCGGTGAGCTACACGGCTTGACCCGCGTCCGGGGATTCACCCAGGATGACGCCCACATTTTCTGCACGGTCGACCAGGTCAAGGAGGAAGTTGGCAAGGTGATTGATTTGGTGCTGTACATCTTCAAAACCCTCGACTTTGTCGACTTTGTGGCTCAAGTGTCCTTGCGCGATCCCGAAAAGCCGGAGAAGTATATCGGAGAAGACAGCAATTGGGACAATGCCGAAAAGGCCATCGCTGAGGTGGCGGAGGAAAAAGGACTCAAGACCATTACCGAATTGGGTGAAGCGGCATTCTATGGTCCCAAGCTCGACTTCATGGTGCGGGATGCCATTGGTCGGAAATGGCAGCTGGGAACGGTGCAAATCGACTACAATCTCCCTGAACGTTTTGAGCTCGAGTACACCGGAGCGGACAACCAGAAACACAGGCCAGTGATGATTCACCGCGCTCCTTTTGGGTCTATGGAGCGCTTCGTGGCCATCTTGATCGAGCATTGTGCCGGAAAATTCCCCTTGTGGTTGACTCCGGAACAGGCGCGGATACTGCCAGTCAGCGATAAGTTCAACGACTATGCACATGAGGTTTCAAAATCCCTTGAAAAGCGCGATATTCGCGCCCTCGTAGACGACCGCAGTGAGAAGGTTGGGAAAAAGATCCGCGAAGCGGAGCTTGACAAAGTCCCATACATGCTCATCGTGGGAGGAGACGAGGCCGAGAATGGAACCGTAGCTGTGCGCAAGCAGGGCGAAGGGGATGTAGGAGGCATGGCCACTGAGGCTTTTGCAGACCGAATCGACAGTGAGGTCTCCGAAATGCTCGGAGGTGACGAAATGATTGAACAACCAAACTGATAGCACCATCGCTATTCGACGAAGACGATCCCGAGGCCCAGCCCGGGTGATCAAAAAGAACCCGCACAGGACGAACCGTGAAATCCGGGCGGCCCAAGTGCGATTGGTCGGAGATAACATCGGCGATGCTGACGTTGTCGAAGTAGAGGATGCCATCAAAATGGCCGAGGCGCAGGAATTGGACCTGGTGGAGATTTCACCAAAAGCAGACCCTCCTGTCTGCAGGATTCTGAACTATCAGAAGTTCCTGTACGATCAGAAGAAGAAGCAGAAGGAAATCAAAGCAAACCAGTCCAAAGTGACCCAGAAAGAAATCAGGTTCGGCCCTAACACGGACGATCACGATTTCAACTTCAAGGTGAAGCACGCCAGGAAGTTTCTGGAAGAAGGAAATAAGCTCAAGGCACACGTTTTCTTCCGCGGAAGATCGATTGTCTTTAAAGAGAGGGGAGAGATTCTGTTGTTGCGTTTTGCGCAGGAATTGGAGGACGTTGGCACGGTTGAACTGATGCCGAAGTTGGAGGGGAAGCGGATGTTTATCACGCTGAGACCAAAGAAGTAAAACCTGGTGAGGGGAGACCTGAACCGACATATACGGACGACATGCCGAAGATGAAGACCAAGAGCAGCGCGAAGAAGCGCTTTACCGTGACAGGCACGGGCAAGCTGAAGCGCAAGCACGCGTTTAAGTCGCACATTCTGACCAAGAAGAGCACCAAGCAGAAGCGGAACCTCACCCACACAGGTTTGGTGCACAAGTCGGATACGCCGAACATCAAGACCCAATTGGGGATCTGAATTAGAATACCGTTGAACAGGTTGCCAGCTCCTCAAGTTCCCATTCGGGACGCTGTCCGCCGAAACCAATAAACCATGCCCCGTTCAAACAATGCCGTTGCGAGCCGCGCTCGCAGAAAGAAAATCTTAAAGATGGCCAAAGGCTATTATGGAGCACGTAAAAACGTGTGGACCGTAGCCAAAAACGCCGTCGAGAAAGGCCTCCTCTATGCTTACGTAGGCCGAAAGCTGAAGAAGCGCCAGTTCCGTTCATTGTGGATTCAGCGTATCAACGCTGGTGCACGTCAGCACGGAATGAGCTACTCTCAATTCATGGGGAAGTGCAGCAAAGCAGGCCTTGAGCTCAACCGTAAGGTGCTCGCTGATTTGGCACTGAATCACCCTGCCGCTTTCAAGGCTGTGGTGGACCAGGTGAAATAATCACCGCACTTCCAAACGCAACAACGCCGGCCCTCATGGAGCCGGCGTTGTTCGTTTTGGCCATTTGTGGGACATCAAAACCGAAAGGCCTGGAGCGCGCAGTTTTATTGTAGCGCCTCGATCACCCTTCCTTTGGCAAGGGCTGCTGGTGTATATGCGGGAGCATATGACAAGGCGTCGTTGTAAGCGGATAAAGCGGCTTCAGTGCGTCCCATGCTTTCCAAAGCGAGCCCTTTGTTGTAATGGGCCTGATGATAATACGGCAGGCGCTCAATGGCGCCATCAAACCAAAAGGCCGCACTGTCATATTGTTGGAGGTATTCCAGGTACACGAATCCTTTGTTGAACGCAGCCGACGCATTGGTGGGGTCCAAGTCTAAAATGCGGCTATAGAGGGCAAGCGCTGCACCGTAGCGCTGCCCGTCAGTTTCCCCATGTTCTTGGAGGTAAATGGCCTCGTCATACAAGGCCTCAATGCTATTGGGTTTGATGCTGCGCGCAGTCTTGAAATACTCTAAGGCCAGGTCGTCGTTTGCAGCGGCATAGAGGAGCCCCAGTTGTATGTAGGCGTCATAACGGGTAGGGTTGACTTCGACTACAGTTTGAAACGAACTCGCAGCCGTGGCGGTGTCACCAGTTTCGAGGTACAGTCTCCCTTTGAGAAAGTACGCTTCTTCAAGTCTGTCGTCATTGCGCAATGCATTGTTGATTTTGATTAACGCCGCATCGTACGAACGCAGCAACAAGTCGACCTCTGCCAATGACAGCAGTGAGGCCACGTGCTGGCCATCGGTCTTCAATGCCCCTTCCCATTCTCTAACCGCACCTTCGAAATCTTGAACGTCAAACCTGAGTTCACCCAAGCGGTGGCGGTCCTCCACCCTCGTCGAATCGAGGCTGACCACCCTGGCATAATCCGCCATCGCTTCACCCGTGCGGTTGTTTCTCAGATGGAACTGAGCACGTCGTGCATAAACCAGAGGCTGCTGTGGAGCTGCAGCGACTTGGTCGTTGTACCAATCGAGGGAGTCTGTTGGGTTTATGACAGCCGAATCGGCGCTGCTGGAAGGCTCGAAAGCACAACCCGCAGCGCCGATCATGGCCAAGACTCCAATAAAGGAAGTCTTGAAGCAGCGCATCAAGCCTCTTCTAAGGCCGGCACCTCCTCCTCAGCAGGCGCATTGTCACTCAAGGCGGCTTTGATCTTGCCTTCAAGCTCTTCCATCAGTTCGATGTTGTCTGCCAATAGGTTCTTGACGGAGTCCCTTCCTTGTCCCAAGCGGGTTTCACCGTAACTGAACCAAGAGCCCGATTTTTTGATGATGCCCAGGTCTACACCGAGGTCGATGATTTCGCCGACCTTGGAAATGCCTTTGCCGTACATGATGTCGAACTCAGCCCGGCGGAAAGGTGGGGCCACTTTGTTCTTGACAATCTTCACCTTGGTGCGGTTGCCCATGACCACATCGCCATCCTTGATCTGGCTACTCCGGCGGATATCGATGCGAACCGAAGAGTAGAATTTGAGGGCGTTTCCACCCGTGGTGGTTTCTGGGTTTCCAAACATCACACCGATTTTCTCCCGGAGCTGGTTGATGAAGACACAGCAGCAGCCCGTTTTGTTGATGGTAGAAGTCAACTTCCGGAGCGCCTTGGACATCAAGCGGGCTTGGAGGCCGACTGAAGAGTCGCCCATCTCGCCTTCGATTTCGGCCCGAGGAGTGAGCGCCGCGACCGAGTCGATGACGATGAGGTCAATCGCACCTGAACGGATCAGGTTGTCGGTGATTTCGAGCGCTTGCTCACCGTTGTCGGGTTGCGAAATCAAGAGGTTCTCGGTGTCTACACCCAGATTCTCTGCATAGTACTTGTCAAAGGCGTGCTCCGCGTCGATGAAGGCACAGATGCCCCCTGCTTTTTGTGCTTCTGCAATGGCGTGGGTTGCCAATGTGGTTTTACCAGAACTCTCAGGTCCGTAAATCTCGACGACCCGACCACGGGGGAATCCACCTACACCGAGTGCGATGTCGAGGGAGAGTGAGCCTGAGGGGATGGCATCCACCTTTTCGACAGCTTCATCCCCCAATTTCATCACGGTTCCCTTTCCGTAAGTCTTGTCGAGGCGGTCGAGGGTGAGTTGGAGTGCTTTGAGCTTGTCCTTGTTTTCTGCAGCCATGTTGCTGTTGTTTTCCTGTGATTCGTAGGCAAAGTAGATGCAGCAGTCCGTAAGGGATTTACGTTGCCCTGCATTTTTGTGAACGCCTGTTCAACGTTCGTCCGCGAACGCGGCGAGCACTTCAGTGGCGTGGTCTTTGACCTTGGGCTTCTTAATGATGCTCGCTATGGTTCCTTTTTCATTGATACAGAACGTAGTGCGATGCGTTCCATCGTACTCGCGGCCCATAAATTTCTTGAGTCCCCAGACCCCGTACTTGTCTTGCAAGCTGTGGTCTTCGTCGACCAAAAGGTCAAATGGCAATTCGAATTTGTCGATGAATTTTTTGTGGGATGCGGCGTGGTTGATGCTCACGCCCAACACTTTGATGCCAGCCTTGCTGAGCTCGGCCATGCCGTCCTTCAGGCTGCAGGCTTGATTGGTACAGCCCGGCGTATTGTCCTTCGGGTAGAAGTAGAGCGCCAGTTTTTGGCCTGCGTAATCTTTGAGCGATTGGGTGCGGCCTTCTTGATCGAGCGCTTCAAATGCCGGCGCTGGATCTCCTTCATTCAGATGATGCATGATATAGGAACCGAAATTTGCGGATGCTGTTCAAGCGTTTGTAGAAGTTCATCGGCATCTGGCGTATTCGGGTACTTTCGCCATTGCAGATGTATGTGGATGTAATCCTTCCTTTGGCCCTGCCAGGGCTGCTGACTTATAGTGTTCCTGCAGGCGATGAAAACGCGGTGCAAGAAGGGACGAGGGTCATTGTTCCGTTGAGAGGGAAACGGCTGCACACCGCCGTTGTAAGGCGGGTTCATCACCACAAACCAGCGCACCCTACAGCGCCATTTCTTTCCATTGTGGACGCAAAACCCATTCTGTCTCAAGAAACCTTGAGGTTCTGGGATTGGATTGCCGCTCATTATTGCTGTGGGCCTGGTGAAGTGGCTTTGGCAGCCTTGCCTTCGGGAATGAGGCTTGCAAGCGAGACCAAACTCGAATTGTCCCCCGATGCCGATGACCTCGACGAGGAAGTGCTGGGCGACAAGGAATTTCAAGTTGTGGAGGCCCTGCGTCTGCGCGGCGGTTTGTCATTTAAGGAGGTGGGAACTTTGTTGGATGTGGCAAATCCGGCCCCTGTGCTTCACCGTTTGGTGGAATCGGGTTGGGTGCTGTCCACGGAGGAACTCAAGGCGAGTCCGAGGAGAAAGGTGGTGTCTATGGTCCGGTTGTCGGAGCAAGCCGCTGCCGATGACCGCTGGCTCAATGATGCTTTGGACGCCTTGGATTCACGAGCGCCATCCCAATCTCGAGCGATGATGACCCTGATGGCAGAGGAAGCTGCCGCAGTTGGGGTGCCCATGGAAACCCTCACCAAAAGTGAAGGGGTTACGTCTGCGTTGTTCAAACGCCTCATGGAAAAGGGGCTGGTTTTTCAGTTCAAGCAGGACCCGTGGAAGCTGCAGGCTTCTCAAACAGTGGAGCCTCTGGCTACATTGAGCCCTGCCCAGCAACAGGCGGTGGATTCGATGCGTCAGGCTTTTGAGGAAACACCTCTGGTGCTTCTCGAAGGGGTGACAGGTTCAGGAAAGACAGAGGTGTACACCCACTTGATTCACGATGCGCTGGAAGCTGGCAGGGATGCTCTGTTTTTGGTCCCTGAGATCGCTTTGACGACCCAACTTATCGTGCGCTTGCGGCGGTTTTTTGGGGACCGACTGGAGGTATACCACAGCAGATTCAGTCCCCGGGAGCGCACCTCCACCTACCGTCGAGTTTCAGACACGGAATCCCGAGGCCGGCTCATGGTTGGCGCGCGCAGTGCCATTTTCTTGCCCTTTTCCAACCTCGGGCTGATTGTCGTGGATGAGGAGCACGATGCCAGCTACAAGCAACAGGATCCTGCGCCGCGTTATCAAGCCCGGGATGCCGCTTCTATGTTGGGACGGTTACATGGTGCGGCAGTTGTTTTGGGCTCTGCTACGCCATCTTTAGAGGCCCGATACGCCGTCAGTGCTGGTCGTGCAGCACACATCGAGCTTGCCGAACGGTTTGGAGGTACTTCATTGCCTGAGGTAGGGCTGATTGATTTGCGCAAGGCGCACAAGCAGCGCGCTATGGAGGGCCATTTCAGTCGGTCATTGTTGGAGGCATTGAAGTCCACACTAGACGCGGGCAAGCAGGCGATCTTGTTTCAAAACAGAAGGGGCTTTGCGCCAGTATATCAATGCCGGACGTGCGGTTGGGTTCCGGATTGTGAGCGTTGTGATGTCAGCTTGACCTACCACAAATACCTCAAGGATCTGCATTGTCATTATTGCGGGTATCGACAGGGGGAGCCTCAGACCTGTCCGCGCTGTGGCAGTGAGGAGGTGGAGGCAAAGGGGCTCGGAACGGAGCGCATCGAAGAGGAGGTGGCACAGCTGTTGCCTGGAGTAAAAGTTCAACGCATGGATCTGGACACCACGCGCAGCAGAACAGGCCATGAGCGGATCATCCGTGCATTTGAGCAGGGGGAGATTCAAGTTTTGGTGGGCACGCAAATGGTGACCAAGGGGCTGGATTTTGAGAGGGTGGGATTGGTCGGCATACTGCAGGCAGACCACATGTTGCATTTTCCCGATTTCAGAGCGTTGGAGCGGACCTTTCAATTGTTGACCCAAGTGGCGGGAAGGGCGGGAAGAAGGGGGGAAAGGGGGCAGGTTTTGATCCAGACTTTTGATCCGGAACATTGGGTGTTTCAGCACGTTGTGACCCACGATGCCCAAGGGATGGCCCATGCGGAGTTAAAGGAGCGTGAGTCATTCGGTTATCCCCCAGCCGTGCGCCTCGTCAGGTTGATTTTGCGGCACCGCGATCCCCATTTGAACCGGGAAGCTGCTTTGGCATTGGCAGGGCGTTTGCGCAGCAGATTTGGTGGGCGGGTCATTGGACCTGAGGAGCCTGGGATTGCCAGGATCAATGACCTGTATCAACGGCACATTTTGCTCAAAGTGGAGCGCAGTGTGGAACCAGCAAAATTCAAAGAAGCCATGTTGGAGGACATCGAAGCACTGCGGCGAGTAGCGCGGTATAAGCCGGTGCGGGTTATTGTGGATGTAGACCCATATTAAGCACCCCAATTAGTATAATTAAAATACGAGGTGTATATTTGTCCTGTTATGAACGGTAATCTCAACTTCTGTTGTTGTTGTTGTCCGGCCCTTTCGGGCAGGTTGCCGTCATGCAAGCGTATGTGCTAATCTGCCATACGTTCTATCCTTTGACCAACCTGCCCGGCAAATGCCGGGTTTTTTTATGCCCCATGTTTTCTCCTTTACACTTCCAATTCAGATCCAATTCTGCTCCCGTGATCCACATCATCCATGAAAATGACACATGGTTGGAGCCATTGCGCCTCGCACTTGCTGAGCGCGCGTTGCCCTATGAAGAGTGGTTTATCGACGACCTGACCCTCGACCTCAATGCGACTCCGCCTGCCGGCGTCTTCTACAACCGCATGAGCGCAAGCTCGCATACCCGGGACCACAGGTTCGCGTGGGAAGCCACGAGAGGCCTTATGGGCTGGCTTGAAGCACACGGCAGTCGGGTGGTCAACAACAGACGGGCCACAGAGCTTGAGGTGAGCAAAGTGGAGCAGGCCATTGCATTGCAGGCGAGCGGGCTGATGACACCCAAAACCGTAGCCGTAACTGGAGCAAAGGCCTTGCGCAGCGCAGCAGCAGATTGGACAGAGCCATTTATACTTAAGCCCAACCGTGGGGGCAAGGGGACAGGTGTTCAACTGATTAGAAACCCATCAGAATTGGACCGTGTGGTGGAGGATTTTGATGCCTACACTTTGGATGGGACGGTGGTGCTTCAATCTTACATCCGACCTGCAGACGGCCGCGTATTGCGCCTTGAATTTATCGGAGGCCAACACCTTTACACGGTCAGCATCGACGCAGGAGGCGGCTTCGACCTGTGCCCTTCTGATGCTTGTCAAGTGGGCAACGCGTTTTGTCCAGCGGACGGCAGGGCCAAGTTTGAGATCCTCCAAGGACACCAACCTGAAGAATTGGAGCGGTGCCTGTCCTTCTTGCGTGGTGCGGGAATGGAAGTAGCGGCCATGGAGGCGGCACCAGATGCCCAAGGGAGGTTGCAGTTCTACGATGTGAACATCAACACCAATTACAACGCCGAAGCTGAACAAAAGCAGGGCTTGGAGCACACGGGGATGGGGGAGATTGCCGCGTTTTTAGGCCGGGAATTGGAAGTGGTAAAGGCACAGGCCGTGGGTCAGAAACAGGAGGCATCATGACGCGAATGGCACCAAAACGGACGGCTGCATGGGCCTCCAATAAAACCAAGCATGTCGCGGTAGTGGGGGGCGGCATCATGGGAGCGATGACAGCGGCACACCTTTTAGATCAAGGGGCAATGGTCACCCTGTATGACCCCAACGTCTTGGGCCAAGGCCCTGGAGCTTCGGTGGATACGGGAAGGAGTTTCAGGGTACACTATGGAGAGGACCAGACGTTGATTCAGATGGCGGCGAGGAGCCGCAATCTCTGGATGCATTGGGAGCGAGAATTGGGGCGTCCACTGTTACACACCACAGGCAAGTTGCTGATTGAAGAGCCCGGAGACCGGCATGCACGGGACAGTTGGAGGGCGCTGCGGAGGCTGGGTCTGAGGGCTGACCGGATGTCCAAAGGCGCAGTGTCTGAGGAATGGCCGGGCCTGTGTACAGGTGCCGCAACCGTTGACCGAATGGGGGGTGTACTTGATCCTTTGGTGATCCTCCAAGGCATGCAAGTGTGGCTAAATTCCAAGGGGGTAGAATTCCGCGGAGAGGCCTTCGATGTGACGCCTCAATCTGTCCTTTGCAAACAGGGAAAGGCAAACTTCGATGCGGTGGTCTTGACAGCAGGAGCGTGGACCCGACGCTGGGTGAATGCTGCGATGGAAGTCACACGCCAAGAGCTCGTGTACTTTGACGCGTCAGCCTTGGGCGAACGCTTGCAAAAGTTGCCTGTATTCAGCCACATGGAGAGTGGATTCTACGCGATTCCTACCGCAAAAGATGGACGAATCAAAGTGGCCAACCACCACCCAGGAGTTCAAGGGCATCCAGACGGAGATGACCGCCAAGTCTCGGCCAGCTTCGAGGCAGAGGCGCGGCAATTCTTGGCCCGTTACCTGCCTGAGTTGGGCGATGCTGATGTGGCCCGGAGGTACGTCTGTTTCTACAGCGGCACCGCGGACCGGGACTTTATTTTGGACCGAACCCCAGATGGGTTGATCATCGGCGCTGGATTCAGTGGGCACGGATTCAAGTTCGCGCCATTGGTGGGACGTGTGCTCGCTCAGCTCGCTTTAGGTTCGAAGCCAGAAGTTGACCTTGGGAGGTTTTCGATGAACCGCCCTGCGCTGAAAGGGGAGCTCACGAAGCTGGCAGTGTAACAAAAGCCTGCGCTTATTGGCCCTGATCCTCCTCCGGTGTGGACCTGATCCAGACCCGAGCCAACGCCAGCATGAGCAGTGTAAATGCAACCGTGCAGACGGCAGCATAACCCACTGTGCCTTGGGGTTCTGGAACATCAAGGCTGTCTGCCCTCAGTTGGGCCAATCTCAGCCGCGCATTGCGCACAATGAAATGGCTCCCCCATGCCACGATAGGGGCGAGAACGAGCCAAGCGCGAAACCAAGGCTCATAGGCTGTCCAAGGGGTCTTCTTGGCTTTCATCGTTGGCCAAAAATGGCACTTCCTATGCGCACCATGTTGCTCCCGTTGTCCACGGCAATCTTCCAGTCGCCGCTCATGCCCATGGACAGGGTGTCCCAACCCAAAGGGCCTTTGAACTGATCGTACAACGTTCTGAGACCCTGAAATTCTCGTGCCACCTGGACATGGTCGTTTGTAAAAGTGGCCATGCCCATGAGCCCCTTTACCTCCACATGGGGCCACCTGCCGTCTTCCAATTGTTCCAAGAGGTCAGCGAGTTCTGATTCAGACAGTCCGAATTTGCTACTCTCTTGCGCGATGTGAAGCTGGAGGAGGACCGAGATGTTGCGCTGGTTTGCCGCCGCCCGTTTGTCAATTTCGTCCAGCAAAGCCGGTTGGTCGACGGCGTGGATCAGTCCCACAAAGGGTGCGATGTACTTGACCTTGTTCTTTTGAAGGGTGCCGATTTGGTGCCAAGACAGGTCGGGGTAATCTACAGGACGTCCTGAATCGGGGTGGGTCAAGGCTTCATGTTTGCCCACCAATTCTTGAACCCTGTTTTCTCCGAAACTGCGCGCACCCGCCGAGTAGGCGTCTTCTACAGCGGAAATGGGTTTGGTTTTGCTGACCGCCACGACATGCACATCGGGAGGCACTTGAGCCCTTACTTCATTCCAACGATGTGCGATGTCCATCCCGTCCATGTTGCAAAGGTCAGGATGCCGGCCCGAAATCAAAGAGGGTCATTCCACTCCGCAGTTTTGGGGCGATCCAAGTGCTTTTGGGCGGCAAGTATCGGCCGTTGTCCGCCACTTTTTGGAGCCCTTCAAAGGTCATAGATGGCATGATGAAAGTGAGGCTTTGTGGGTCCGCCGCAGCGTCCTCAAGCGCCTGCTGATGGATGTCGCCAGCGATGTATTCCAGCCGGCCATCTGTGCGGGGTTCTTCAATGCCAAACAGGGGGGCTAGCACATCGTTTTGGAGCCATTCAGCGGGCGTCATTCCTCGGTCCATGATGGCTTCTGAAACGTTGAGTTCTCCGTTGATGGCACCGCGCAAAAGGATGCTTCCTTCCGATGGCTCTGTGTGGTTGCAGCCGGGAATCCAATGGGCGCCGCGGAGGCTGGGCAGCGTTGCAAGTACCCTTTTGCATTCCTGGTCGTCGGTCATGCGAACATTCCTATGAAAACCACGGAACATCAATTCACCTCCCGAGACCAACAAGGCCATGAATGCATGGGACCGCTTTTGGTCGGGGTGGGCCTCGGCCATCCTCAAGCTGGAGGCCACCCGGTGGTGGCCATCTGCGATGTAGGCATGCTCGACCGTTTCAAATGCCGCTTTGAGTTGGTTCAACCCAGATGTTGAAGGCTTCCAAAGGGTGTGTTGAATTCCATCTGCAGTGGTGAAGTCAAAATCAGGAAGCTGACTTGTGACGGCGCCGATGGCTGCGTCCACGCGGGGGTTGTGGGCGTGAGCAAGCAGGGTTGGCTCGGCGTTGAGCCCTACTTCTGTGAGGTAGCGTGCAAAGAGGGCTTCGCGATGCTCCAGCGTCGCTTCGTGCACTTTGATGCGGCCCGCCTTGGCTTCAATGGTTGGAACAAGTCCGACCACACCGGTACAGGTGCCCATTGGGCCGGATTGCCTCAAGACATAGTAATTCGAGCGCGCATCCCGTTGCAACCATCCCCGTTCCAGAAAGCTGGCATAGGCTTGTCGCACAGAGGAAGGTTCCTTGCTGGACTCCAAGTCGCCATTGGGGTGAATGACGTGGAGGTAACTGTAAGGGTTCCGGGAAAGCTTGTCTTGGAGCTCGTATTCGCTGTAGCTCAAATAGCTGCGGGTGGCCACAAGGTGGGCCTTGTCCCGACTGGGCAAAACCCCCTGGAAGGGCTGCAATAGGAGGGGCGGCTTCGTTTTCATTGAACGGGCGCGCCGGAAAATACCGGTAGCGGATTCGAATTAACGCAATTCAAGAATGCGCTCAACGAGTTCGTCGCCAATCCGATCCTGAGCTTCGAGTGTCGCCGCACCGATGTGCGGTGTGAGTGCAAGACCCGGAACTTTCAGCAAAGCTGCGTTGGGTTGGGGCTCTCCCACAAAAACATCGAGGGCAGCGCCGCGCAAATGACCGCTTTCGACCGCCGAGCGAACAGCCGCCTCATCCACCGTTCCGCCACGGGCTGTGTTGACCAACATCGCACCGGGCTTCATGGAGGCGATTCCCTCTGCGTCAAGCACAGGAGAACCGTCGGCTTGTGCCGGAACATGAAAGGTGATGGCGTCAGCCTGAGCGAGCATGTCAGCCATAGGGATGAGCGGGATTTCTACTGCGATGTCCTGCATTTTGGCGCCACCAAGGGGCACTTGGACGTGCACAGTGCGCGAAGTTCCTTCGCGGTCGACCCCCATCACGTGCATGCCGCAACCAAGCGCATACTGGGCCACGGCGGTGCCGATGCGGCCGAAGCCGACGATGCCGAGGGTCTTGCCGCGGAGTTCAATGCCCTTGGCGTAGGCCTTTTTGAGCACTTTGAAGTCCTCGGCACCCTGGTCGGGCATGGCGCGATAGCTGTGTTGCAAGGAGCGCGCCATGGCAAACAAGTGGGCCATGACCAACTCGGCGACGCTTTGTGAGCTTGCAGCGGGGGTGTTGAATACGACCCTGCCCTGTTCACGGGCGTATGCCACATCGATGTTGTCCATCCCCACTCCACCGCGGCCGATGAAGCGCAGGTGAGGACAGGCATCGATCAGGTCTTGACGGACCTTGGTAGCGCTGCGCACCAAAATGCCGTCATAACCTTCGTTGTTGAGGGTGTCGATGAGGTGAGCCTGCTCCACATGGTCGGTGGAAACATGGACGCCCGCGGCCTCGAGTTGGGCTTGGGCCTTGGCAGAAATGCCGTCGTTGGCGAGAACTTTCATAATGGGTTGTGAGGTCGTGGAGTTGGTCAACCGTGGGTGCGCTCGAATTCTTTCATGACGTCGGCGAGCACTTCGACGCTGGAGAGGGACAGGGCATTGTACATCGAGGCGCGGAAACCGCCAATGGAACGGTGGCCTTTGATGCCATTGATGCCAGCCGCGTCACACGCCGCCAAAAACAAGGGGGTATGGGCGTCATCAGCAGCGGTGAACGTGGCGTTCATCACGCTCCGAGATCCGGTCTCGGCATATCCGTTGAACAGGGGGTTGCGGTCAATTTCACCGTAAATACAGGCGGCTTTGGCCGCATTGCGTCGCTGCATTTCACGAACACCACCTTCCCCTTTGAGCCAGCGCAAAGTCAGCATGCTGGTGTAGATGGCAAAGACAGGTGGTGTATTGAACATGCTGTCTTTCTCCGCGTGGACTTCCAAGTCGAGGTAGCTGGGCAAATCGCGCCCGGTCTTGCCTGTTTGTCGGGTGTCGTAGATGTACAGTACAGTGCCAGCGGGCCCCATATTTTTCTGAGCTCCGGCGTAGATGCAGGCATACTTTTCGATGTCAACGGGCCTTGAAAAAATGTCCGAAGACATGTCGGCAACAAGGGGCTTATCAACAACAGGGTCACCAGCGTATTGCGTGCCGTAAATCGTGTTGTTTGTGGTAATGTGAACGGCATTGGCCGCTGAAGATCCCGGCAAGGCTGGAATGTGGTTGAACCCACTGTCTTCGCTCGAGGTCAAAGCCTGGGCCGTCCCCATCTTGCGGGCTTCCTTCAAGGCTTTTTTGGACCACGTTCCGGTCACGGCATAATCCATGCTGCCATCGGATGGGGTGAAGTTCATGGCTGCTGTCAGGAATCCCAAACTGGCACCTCCTTGCAGAAACAAGACGTCATAGTGGTCAGGCAGACCCAATTCGGTTCTCACCAAATCCCGCGCTTCTTCCATGACGGCCACAAAAGGCTTGCTGCGGTGAGAAATTTCGATCAAACTCAGTCCACCGCCGTCGAGTTCACGAACAGCTTCGGAGGCCTCATGAAGTACGGATTGCGGCAGGATGCAGGGGCCTGCAGAGAAATTGTGGATGGTGTGGGTGGTGGTAGACATGGTCGGTGACTCTGAAGTTCAAAACAACCCGAATCGTCTTTGGTTCCAAGGGCGATGGACTTGGAGTTACCCACAGGATTAACACGGCAGGTGTTCAGTGCCATCTTGAGGCCCATTCCGTGAATGCGGAGCGGTAATGCTGCGATGTAAACAAGCCCTCTAATTTGTGGAGCTGGGAGGGGGATGTGCAGGTGGCAGATTGAATGACTTCCAGCCTTCGCGCCTCGTCATCAAAGGCTGAAGCCAGCCGCTCAATTTGTTCAGCGCTCACACACTTCCCTTCGAGCCAATCCACGATGAGGTTGAGCCGTGAAGACTCAAAGGGGAGGCGCTGTGCTTGCACGAGAACTTCAGAGAGGCCATGCGATGTTGCCACAGGAAAACAGCCTGTGTCTTCAGGCGCCCAATTCCAGTGCAGCGTGTCCATTGCGCAAACGGTTGTCAGTCCGAGGGTGTCGCAACCCACCCAAAACCGGCAGGTGTCGGTGTATTTGGGCCAAGAGACTTCGAATTGCACGCGGCCCCGCAGTCCGCGTGCCCAGCCGGTCAACATGGTCCCCCTGTGCAGTCCTGTTTCGATGCTGTCGCCAGCCGCTAGTGTCAAGTCGCCAAGTTGTACCTGAAGGCCCAGGTCACCCAAGGTGCTGTCGGCAGTGGTCACAACCCGTCCTTTCACAAAGAGGCTGTCCTGTAACCCTCCCCACGACTGGCCACAGGTGCACAAGGATGACGAGAAGAGCCAAAAGGCAACGGCGATATGACGGATCCAACCGGGCATGGGCCGGCGAAATTAACCTTTACTCAGCGGGGGACATCGCTTTCTTGGATCCACCGCTGTTTTAGGGCCTTGACCGGAATGCGAACTGCGATTTGGGACAGGATGTTGTTGGGGCCGTGCTGCAAGGATTTGGGAAAAAACCAGGCCCATGTAAGCGCTCCAACGATGGCCGTCAGTATCCCCATACCCAGCCGCGATAGCCAGTGTATGTCGTGCAGAAAGGTGACCGGGCCAGCTGCACACAACGTGACCAGCCCCAGTATGAGACCGGGGCCTGCAGTGGACAGAACCGCACCCCAACCCAGGCTCAACTTCCGCGTGGTCAATGCGATCATCGCCGTGGCTTGCAGCAGTGTCGAAACCACAACGCCCCATGCCAATGTCTCAAAGCCATATTGGTAACCCAGATAAGCCGAGAATGCCAGGCCTGCGCAGAAGACGGCTTTCACAACGGAAGCAGCCCCAATGAGGTCGGTCGCACGCACGGTGGCATCGCACACTTTGATCCAACTGCGCAAAAAGACGGCGGCATAAAGAATGCGGATGATGGGCACCGTAGGCAGCAGTTTCTCATCGAGAAGGGCCAGAACAAACTCTTCGGTAAACAATTCCAACAGGACCACACCAGGGAAAACCAGGCAAGCTGTGAAATACAGACCTCCCAGAAAGATGTCCCTCAAGCGTCCTCGGTTTTCCTGCACTTCGCTCATGCTGCTGAAGAGCACGCTGTCTGACAGTTTTCCAAGCAACGTGATGGGGAGCGTCATCATGTAATTCGAGCGGTCATAAATCCCCTGGTCGGCGTTGCGGCTTTCGGGCAAAAACCGTCCGAGTACCAGCACATCGAGCCGTGAAGCGGCGTAATTCAGGAAGTTAAATACTGTGCTCGATGCACCGTACTTGAACAGCGGCTGCGCAGGAGCGAAAGCAGGTTTGTGAATGCGCACGCCAGCGCGGAACCAGTAGTTGAGGCCCAAGAGGAGGTTTTGGGCCAACAGTGCGCCGGCATAGGCATACACGCCCCAACCATTGTAAGCAGCGAGAATACCAATCAGACCATTGCCTATGGGCATTGCGATCAGCGAAGACCAAAACAAATTCCGGAAGTCCATCTTCCGAATGAGCATGGCCCGTGGAACCAATGCCAGTCCTGCCAAAGGAAAGCTCAAGGCAATAAAACGCAACAGCGGGACCAGATCGGCCCTGTGGTAGAATTGGGCAATGAGGGGAGCCGTGAAGAAAGTGGTCAGTCCAAACAGCAGCCCCAGCAGCAGTGACACCCAAAAGGCCGCTGAAATTTGCGCCCCAGTCAAGACTTTGCGTTGGATCAGCGATGGCCCGACGCCAAGTTGCGCGAAAATTTCAATGATGCCGATGATGCCCAGGGCGATTCCAATGATGCCCCATTCCGCCTCAGTGAGGAAGATGGAGAGCGCCTTGATGAAGGCCAGTTGAAAGAGCACCTGAAAACCGACATTCAGGGTCTGCCATCGGACAGATTGGGCAAGCCGGCCTTCTGGGGCTTCACTCATTTGGCCACGCTGACGGCCCTGGTCTCTCGGATCACGGTAACCTTCACTTGGCCGGGGTAGGTCATCTCATTCATGATCCGCTGTGAGATGTTGAATGAAATCTGCTCTGCCATTTCATCGTTGACCTCCTCACTTTCGACCATGACGCGCAACTCGCGTCCAGCCTGAATGGCATAGCTCTGGGTCACGCCCGGTTGCTCGAGGGCAATGTTCTCAAGGTCCTTCAGACGTTGGATGTAGCTCTCCACAACTTCACGGCGTGCGCCGGGACGGGCACCAGAAATGGCGTCGCAGACTTGAACGATGGGGGAGATGAGCGATGTCATCTCGATTTCGTCGTGGTGGGCACCTATGGCATTGAGAACATCGGGACGTTCTCCCGCCTTTTCGGCGAGTTTCATGCCGAGCAATGCGTGCGGCATTTCGCTTTCTTCATCGCTGACCTTGCCTATGTCGTGCAGCAGACCTGCCCGCTTGGCAGCCTTGGTGTCCAAGCCGAGCTCTGCCGCCATGGTGGCGCAGAGGTTGGCCACTTCGCGGCTGTGCTGCAGCAAATTTTGACCGTAGCTGGAACGGTACTTCATGCGACCGACCATGCGGATCAAGGCGTTGGCCATATTGGGGATGCCCAGGTCGATGACCGTTCGCTTTCCGGTCTGCAGAATTTCTTCCTCGATTTTGCGCGACGTTTTGGCTACAACTTCTTCGATGCGCGCTGGGTGTATGCGTCCATCTGAAACCAGCTGGTGGAGGCTGAGCCGGGCAATTTCTCTGCGGACTGGGTCGAAACAGCTGATGATGATGGCCTCGGGGGTATCGTCCACGATAAACTCAACGCCGGTAGCGGCTTCCAAAGCACGGATGTTGCGACCCTCGCGGCCGATGATCCGGCCTTTGATGTCATCGCTGGCGATGTTAAACACCGAGACGCTGTTCTCTATGGCGTGTTCGGTGGCGACGCGTTGAATGGTCTGTATGACCACTTTTTTGGCGTCTTGCTGGGCGCGGCTGCGGGCGTCGTCCAAGATGTCTTGGACTTGTTGCGCGGCCATGGCCCGGGCGTCTCCTAAAATTTGCTCTTGGAGCTCAACCTTGGCTGCATCCACGGACATTCCAGCCACTTCAGAAAGGAGTTTGGCCGCTTGGGTTTGCGTCTTCTCGAGTTCCTTATGCTTGGCTTCGTTGGCCTTGAGGCGGGCCTGTAGGGTCTCCTCATCGCGCTTGAGGCGCGAACGGCGGTCTTTGAGCTGTTGGTCGTCTCGATTGAGGTTGCGCTCCTGGTTTTTGAGTTTGTCTTCGAGGGCCTGCACCTTGCTGTTGCGCGACTTCAGCTCCTTGCTGTGCTCTTCTTTGAGCTTCAAAAACTTCTCCTTGGCTTGGAGGATCTTTTTTTCCTTGATGTTTTCGCCTTTCTGCTCTGCTTCTTTGATGACTTGGTCAGCCTTGGATTGCAGAATGCGGTTCAGCAGGGCGTAAGCCAAACCTCCTCCTAAGATGAGGCCGGCGAGTGCGCCGATGATATAGGGTATGGGGTCCATGGGGTCAGGATGTTCTATCCTGTCCGTCCTCCGGAGCAATGCCCGCTTGGGCCAGCAGCGACCGCACTTCTTCTAAGCCATCGAACACTTCGGTGGGAACACCGGCGGGTTCTGACTGCGTTTCAGAAGGGGTGGAGGCTGCATCGCTGAGCAATTGTAGAGCCGCCATCGCCAAGAGATCTTGGCGGTCTGAGACGCCGTAATCGCGCTGAAACCGCTGCACTATTTCATCGATTCTTCCGGCCGCATCACGCACGCTCTTGGCTTCTCCATCCGCTACTGTGAGCGGATAAGTGCGTCCTGCGATGGTGACTTGAATGGAAGATTCGTTCATGCGGTCATGATTTCTGCCGAAGCCATGTCCCGGGTGCGGGGCATAAGGGCAATGCACGCGTCAATTTCTTCGACGAGGGCCCGGATGCGTTCACCGACAACGGGATTGGAGGAGTGGACAGGGGTGGGGATATGGGTGGGCGTGGGAGAAGGTGCAGCTTCGGCTTTTTCTTGTTCACAAGCAGCGAGCTGCATTTCAAGGGCCTGAATGCGCCCGGTTAAGCGCGCGTTTTCCTCCGTCAGCTGTTTGCGCTCTGCAATCAGTCCTGACGTTCTCTTCTTGATGTCTTCAAGCACTTCGCCCAGCAGGGCGTAATCGGGATGCTGGTTCTCTTCCACGTTCTCAAATTTAACCTTTGCTCTCGAGGTGATGGCACCAACGCGGTAATTTGCGAACATGCTACAGGGAATGAATCGGATTTTAGGAGCTTTGGCCTTGGTTGGGGCTGGTTTAAGCGGAGTCTGGAGTGGCCTGTATGCCCAGGATACGTTGCATTCTCCGCTCCCCATCCCGCTCAAGTTCAGTGGCAACTTCGGGGAAATTCGCACAGGTCATTTCCACACAGGGTTGGATGTGCGAACCGAGGGACGTTCAGGCATTCCTGTGCTTGCTGCCCACGATGGAACCATTGGGCGGATCAAAGTCTCTCAACGTGGATACGGATTGGCGCTGTACCTGAATGGTGGAGGATTGACGAGCGTTTACGCGCACCTGTCCAGGTTTCATCCGGACATAGAAGCTTGGCTTAAATCTGAGCAGTATGCACAGGAGAAGTGGGCGTTTGACGGACGTCCAGAAGCCACTTTTTCGTTTGCTGCAGGAGATACCCTCGGGTGGAGTGGCAACACGGGAGGCAGCTTTGGTCCCCATCTGCATTTTGAGTTGAGGGATGCGCGGTCACAGCGGCCGATGAATCCACTGCATTGGACCTTTCTGGGGGCGGGGGTAACCCAAGACGTGGTTCCACCTGAGTTCCGGGGGGTTTGGGTCATCCCAGAACATGCTGGTGCGGTGGAAGGGAACCGAGAGCGGTTCCGGTGGACAGCGGCTTACGCCAAAGGACTCCACGTATCCGGTCCATTTTCCTTGGGCATTGAAGGTTTTGACCGACTTGATGGAGAGCGCTTTACACACGGCCCCTATGGAATCGATGTCTGGATGAACGATTCGCTCATTCACAGCCACAGGATGGACACCTTGGACTTCTCGACCAACAGCGATGTCTCAGCACACATTGACCTCCCCGCATGGCAGGATCGCAAGGGGCGGGTTCACAGGGTTCAACGCCTCCCAGGAAACCGATTGAACATCTACCAGAAAGCCAGCATGGGGTCCCCCTGTTTGGTGGATCCTGGGGATTCTGCGCGCATCGAGGTGCGGCTGTTGGATGCAGCGGGCAATGAAACGCGCGCGGGTTTGTGGCTGTGGGGGGATTCTTTGGTTCCTCGCACAGACAGCTTGAAAACAGCGCCGCTGGAATACAACCGCCCCCACAGGCTGGAGCACAGTGGGGTCGTGGTGGACATCCCCGCCCATGCACTGTACAGCGACGCTGCCATTGAGATCGCGCACGAGGAGCCTGGCCAAGTCACAGTGTCGTCCGAAGCCCGGGTGACCCGGTCAGACTATACGCTTACCATTCCCGTCCCGCCCGAGCATGTGGGGGCCGGTGCTTCATTGGTGCTCTGTATTCTGGACAAAGACGGCGAGGTAGACGGGACTTGGATGTCCGACGAGCGCGATGGTGTTATCCAAGTGCGTTTGGACCGTTTTGGTCATTTCGAACTCAGGCAGGACACGGTACCTCCGGTATTGGCAGCGCCTCAAATCAAGGACGGAACGTTGACCATAGCGGTTTCGGATGACTTGAGTGGAATAGACCGCTGGGAAGGCCGGTGTGGCGATCATTGGATGCGCTGGGGCTGCGACAAAGGGGTCCTGAATTATGCGTTCAAGGACGGGGTGCTGGAAGGAAGAGAAGAAGAGGACATCACAGTATGGTCCATCGATGCCGCAGGCAACATTGGCCACATGGTGTTCTCCTTGGCCGACCTCAAGCCTTGAAATCCGTCAGCGCCGCCCGGTGAGGTCGGCATAATCCAAGAAATAGATGGCTTTTATGGAAAAGCTGTTGCGGTGGGGCACGCGCAAGACTTCCTCGAGGTTGTCCGCATAAGTGTTCGGCAACATGTCTCCTTGGCTTTCCAGGAGGTTCTTCCAAACGACAGACACTTCGCTGCCTGGAGCAAAAATCCAGCGGAACACACAGTCGATGGACCACGCATTGTAGCTGATGTCGTAAGAAGATGAGCCATCGTCGTCCAAGGTGATCTCGTCGGTGGGCTCCAGCAATCCGTTGTCATCCAGAAAGTAGAACGCCCCATTTTCTACGCGGCTCCAATAGTGGCGCAACCTGAAAGTGATGCCCTTGCGGTTGTCCAGCACGTATGAGGCGTTGAGCACGTGGGTGCGCGAGTAATTGTTGCGTTTCGCCCACAGGCTTTGGGTTTCGCCGAGTGCCGCGCCATTGGGCAGGCTGTCGACGAGGGCCGACCAGCCGCGCTCGTTGAATTTGTCTTGGTGGCTGTAGACGTGGCTGATCCGGAAGTGGTCGTTGGGACGCCAGATGGGCTCGATGCGGAAGTTGCGCTCTTTCCAATCGGGATACAGGGCGCCTCCGGCATTCCAAGTGCCAATGTCCAAGGCCAATTCCCGCCGGTAATCTGTGCTCATAAAGGCATCCCAGGACCACCACTTGGGGATCTGCCAATAACGGCCTTCTAAGCGCGGGGCGAAGTAGTCTCGGCCATCGTAAGGCATGGTGGTGGCCCCGAATTTGATGAAGTCAAAACTGGCGAGGAACAGCCGCCATTCGAGGTCGTATTCCTGCTTGACAAAGGCCCGGGGGGTATGCAGCATTTCCCGTTCGGTCTGGAATTCCCAAGACATCCTGTTGAATCCCAATCCCATCACCTCAAATGGCTGGGGGATGCGGTATTCAACGCTGGCGTAGTCGACGGCTGCATTGGGTGCTGAAAGAAAGCCGATGGCGTTGGGGTCGTATTCGGGGGTTTCGGTGTAATGTCCAGCCGTCCATTGCAGGCGCCCTTTGATGCGGCTGACTTCCAGGGACCATCCGTGCCCTTCGCCTTCTCCATGGTTGAGGTCAGACCTACGGTTGACACCACCTTGCCCGTAAAGTGACCAACGCTGCAAGGAGTCCCGCACTTCAAAAGCCGCGCTGCCCACCCAATCGTCGCGCCGGTCTCCCTCCCGGATGACCTGTCCGCTTTGCACTGCGACAAAACCATTGTTGGGCAGGTTTTGGTCCACGACCGCCACAGAGAAGTCGGTCAATTCACCGTTTCCATCCTGCGAGATGGCATTCAACAGCCCCAATCCTGTTCCGGTGGAGGTTCGCCCGGTCACCTTGGAGGCATTCAACAGCTGCTCACCGGCACCCACCCTGCGGCTGTAAAAGTTGGATGTCTTATTGAACAGCTCAGTTCCTTCGGTGAAGAACTGCCTGTTCTCATTGAAGCGCACTTCATAGGGGCTGAGGTTGAGCACGAGGTTGTCGGCAACGACCTGACCGAAATCCGGCACCAGTGTCATGTCCAAAGTGAACGCTTCGCCCATGCCGACCTTGAGGTCCAAGCCTCCATTCACGGCTACATCGGTTTGGCCATCCTCGGCATTGACATAGGTGCTGGCATAGGGATAAAGGCTGAAACGGGGAGGAGGCGTGATGCCGCGAATCCCTGTGAGGAGGCCACCTTGGTTCATCAGTCCTTCTTGGTTGGGATCCATGGCCCGCCACACATAATCTGAGCGGTAGCGCCGGACATACCGGTAGAAGTTCATGCCCCACTGTTGCTCGGCGTCTCCTTTGTCCGCAAAGCGGAACACAGACCAGGGAAGGGCGAATTCAGCGGTCCATCCGTCTTCATCAATCCGGCATTCGGATTGCCAAACGGCATTCCAGCTGCCATCTGAACCATCGGTGGTGAGCAGCTCGTCGGATTGCACGCCGTCGGGTGTCACCGAGAAGCGCACCCCATTCACACCGTCGTCAAAACAGTTGAACCAGATGCCAAATACGTCGGTGTTGCCACCACCATCGCGCTGTATGAGTTGGTGGAGGATGCTGTCTGGAGCGGAGTCCCACATGCGCGCTCCGATATACAGGGCGCGGTCGTCAAAGGCGAACCTGACCTCCGTCCGCTGTTTCGGCTCGGCGAAAGGAACAGGCTTGAACTCATGCAGCTCGGTTTCCGGTCGGACGGTTTGCCAGACCGCATCGCTGAGGTCCCCATCCACCACAATGGACTGTTCGGGAATCCGCACAGCCGAGGCTTCTGGTTTGCGCAGCAGTTCCTGTGGCCAATCTTGCCCAAACCCTTCCACCGTTCCCATCAGCAGGGCGGCCATCAGCACTGCGATGAAATGAAGATGGGATAAAGGGCTTAGCACCATGTCAGGTAAAAGGGTGGCAAAATTACACCTCACGACCCGGGTTGTTCACGGGTTACTTGTAGACGCCTTGCTTGTCCAGGGCTTTTCGGTAGCGCCGTGCATTGCGTTCATGTTCCCGATTGGTGCGCGCAAAAGCGTGATAACCACTGAAGTCTTCCCTGGCGCACATAAAAATGAAGTCGTGCTCATCGGCGTTGAGCACAGCATTGAGATAACCAGGTTCTGGAAAATTGATGGGGCCCGGGGGCAAACCAGAATGCTTGTAAGTGTTGTAGGGGCTGTCAATTTTTCTGTGCACGTTGAGCACGCGTCGAATTGAAAAGTCTCCCAAGGCATAAATCAGTGTGGGGTCCGCCTGAAGCCTCATGCCCCGTCGCAACCGATTGAGGTACAGCCCTGCCACGGTGGGGGCCTCGTCCATGCGGGATGTTTCGGATTTTACAATCGAAGCCAAGATCCCCACTTCTTCAGGGGACAGACCCAGCGCCTCTGCTTGAGCGCGCTTTTCCAGTGACCACCATATTTTCCACTCCCGTACCATGCGGTCCACAAAGTCCGGAGCTGAAATGTCAAACCACATTTCGTAAGTGTTGGGGATGAACCGGGTTCTAAAGGCCTCGACATCCGTTCCGTTTCTTGCTGCGGTGAGGGGGTCCGTCATGGCCGCAAGGATGTCACTTCGGTCGAGGGTGATCTGATCGGCCACAGTTTCGGCCACCTCCTGAGGGAGCCGGGCGGCGTTGAAGCGCACCCGGACCGCCTCGCGCGCACCTGAGCGCAACAGCCTCGCTAAACCGCGGTTGTCCAAGCCATCGGGAATCATGTAGCGACCAGCACGCAGGCCTCCATCGGCGTTCCATCCCCTCCAACTCAAGTACCTCCCGAAGGACGCCGCATCGCGGATCCGACCTTGCTCGGCCAACTGCGCCACTGCGCTGTCGGCAGAGGTTCCGGGGTGCAGGATGAACCGCCCTTGCGATTCCAAGGAATTTGGGCGAAAAGCAGTGTTCCATCCCCATAGCCCACCACCGATGGCAGCCAAGGCGATGACCGCCATGATTTTCAAAACAACGGGCCCTTTCCGCATCATGCCTGGTCAGGATTAAAGATGCGTTGAAACAGCACCGCATCGCACCAGCCTTCTTGGGTCCGGGTCCAGTCTTTGAACCGTCCCACTTCGTCAAACCCATTCGATGAAAAGAGCTGTGAACTGGCCGCGTTGTGCGCGTGCACTTGGGCGTGCAAGCCCCTCAAGAGCAATACCGATTCAGCGTGTTCCACGGCAATGGAAAGGGCCCGGCTGGCGGACCCTCTGCCGCGGTGATCAGGATCGATCAGGATGCCAATGCCCGAGCGCTGGTGAAGGGCAGAAAATTCATAGAGGTCAACGGCTCCAATGGGTTTGCCGCGCTCTTCAATGACCCACCTCAGTTGCCCTGCAGTGTAGAGGTCTTGGTGTCCCTGACACAGGGCTTCCAGCGCGGCGCGCGAATAAGGGGTGGTGGTGCCGCTCACTTGCCAGTGCTCCGGTGCATTTTCCCAACGCATCATCCAATCGACATCCTCGGGCTCGAGGGTGCGAAGTCGGGTGGGGCCGTTGCGGAGCAAATCTTGGGGGAGGGCCATGGCGGTGAAAATACTTGGACAATCCGGTTTTGGGCCATGTTGTGCGGCGCTCGGGGGATGTATTTTCGCACCATGCGCTTTTCAAAGTTGTTCGCACGCCTTTCGGTCCTCGCTGTTGTGGCAGTTCTGGCAGGTGGCTGCACCATCAACAGGAACATCATGTTCCGCACACCTTCAGACTTTGCTTTCGATGCATTCAGCCCAGTATCGGATGTGAATTACCGCATCGCACCCAATGACTTGATCAGTTTTCAGTTGTACTCCAACCAAGGAGAGCGGCTGCTCTCCATGACCGCAGGGGCAACGGCTGGCGGTGCAAATGGCAACGGCGGGGGAGGCATGAACCAGCAAATGATGGGGGGCAACAACCGCTTCACATACGAGGTGCGTCCTGATGGTACGGTGGACCTCCCTGAGTTAGGGGCGGTGAAATTGTCCGGGCTCAACATCGATGAGGCCGAGACCTACTTAGAAAGTGAGTTCAGCAAGAACTACGTCAATCCACTGGCGCTCATCGAAGTGACCAACCAACGCGTGCTGGTCTTTCCAGGAGAGGCAGGGGTGGCTTCGGTGGTTCCTTTGGTGAATCCGAACACGAGTCTGTTGGAAGTGCTGGCACTCAGCGGGGGCATCCGTGCCCGCGGAGATGCCCGCAATGTCAAGTTGATCCGGCGAAGCGCAGCAGGTCAAACCATACACCAGTTGGACTTGTCGACCATCGACGGACTCAAATTCGCCAACACCACAGTTCAGGCGGGGGACATCATCTACGTGGAGCCGCTCCCACAATACGCCCAGGAAGTGCTGGCCGACATTGGTCCAGTATTGAGCCTGATCACGACCATCAGCAGCTTCCTGGCGCTGATTTCGGTACTCAACAACTGATCATCATGGCGCATCCATTGGAAGTCGAATCCGGTCCCATCG
>JBELBZ010000016.1:0-12522 GCA_042095055.1 Crocinitomicaceae bacterium
GCCTTTGCAGGAGAATACATGGCGCGCGGTGTCAACGTGGTGGCCATTTCGAGCAACGATGTCGTGGGCTATCCCATGGACAGTCCCGACTTGATGAAAGCCCTGGCGGAGGATCTGGACTTTGGGTTCCCTTACCTCTACGACGAAAGCCAAGAGGTGGCGCGGGCCTACGAAGCGGCCTGCACGCCCGATTTCAGCGTATTTGATGCGGACCGCAAATGCGTCTACCGCGGCCAGTTCGATGGAGCGAGGCCTGGCAATGAAGAGCCCATCACCGGTGCCGATATGCGGCGCGTACTCGACCAATTGCTCGCGGGTGAAGTGGTCCCTGAGGAGGGACAGGTGCCGTCCCTCGGCTGCAACATCAAATGGAAGCCAGAATGAGCCAATACATCCTCGCCCTTGACCAGGGTACGACCAGCAGCCGCAGCCTCGTATTTGATGCCGGCGGGAGCATCCTGGGCATGGCCCAACAGGAATTCACACAGCACTATCCCCAGCCGGGCTGGGTAGAGCATGACCCGGAAGAGATCCTGTCGACGCAGCTCGCCACCGCGCGGGAGGCCGTGGCGTCTGCTGGGCTGACGATGGCGGACATCGCCGCGGTCGGCATCACCAACCAACGGGAAACCACCGTAGTCTGGGACCGCACCACCGGCAAAGCCATCCACAACGCCATCGTATGGCAGGACCGACGAACGGCCAACTTCTGCGACGGACTGCGCCGCGACGGCCACACCGAAGACATCCGGCAGCGCACCGGACTGGAAATCGACGCCTACTTCTCCGGCACCAAGGTCCGCTGGATCCTAGACCACGTTGAAGGCGCCCGGGAAAGGGCCGAGCGCGGAGAACTCGCGTTTGGCACCGTCGACAGCTGGCTCATCTGGCACCTGACCGGCGGCGCGGTGCACGCTACCGACCCCTCCAACGCTTCGCGCACCCTCCTCTTCAACCTCCACGACCTCGCTTGGGACAGCGCCATGTTGGACCTCCTTGGCGTGCCGGCCGCCATGCTGCCAGAGGTGCGACCCAGCAGCGGGGACTTTGGGACGGCCAGCGCTTTGTCTCCGGACGCCCCCCCTCCCATCGCAGGCGTGGCAGGCGACCAACAGTCCGCCCTTTTCGGACAGCAGTGCACCCGCCCAGGGATGGTCAAGAACACCTATGGTACGGGGTGCTTCATGCTCATGAATACGGGAACCGAAGCGGTGATGAGCCAGCACCGGCTGCTCACCACGGTGGCCTGGCAGATTGGCGGCGAAACGCATTATGCCCTCGAGGGCAGTGTCTTCATGGGCGGTGCTGTGGTACAATGGCTGCGGGATGAACTCGGCCTCATCGGAGACTCCTCCGAAATCGAGGCCCTCGCAGCCGAGGTGCCCGATGCAGATGGCGTGGTGCTTGTTCCAGCCTTTGCCGGCCTCGGAGCCCCACATTGGAACGGCCACGCCCGCGGCACCCTGTTTGGCCTGACGCGCGGAAGCGGAAAGGCCCACATCGCCCGTGCAACGTTGGATGCCATCGCCCACCAAAGCGTGGAAGTTCTAAAGGCCATGGAAGCCGATGCAGGGGTGGCCATACCCGAACTCCGCGTCGATGGTGGAGCTACGGTCAACGGTCTGCTCATGCAAGGCCAAAGCGACCTCCTCGGCATTCCCGTCGTGCGGCCTGAGGTCACTGAGACAACCGCTTTGGGCGCCGCCTACCTCGCAGGCCTGGCCGTGGGATACTGGGACAGCGCCGCCGATATCCAATCCCAATGGACCGCCGAGCGGACCTTTGAACCTGAGCTCGACGACGCGGAACGACAAACTGCCAATGAACGCTGGCAACGCGCCGTTCGCGCCAGCCTGAGTTGGGCAGGAGACCGATCACCGGTCGTCACCCATTGATCCTTGCCCAGAACTGTCACCCCATGAAACTCCACCGGCCCACCATGCTCAAGCGCCTCCGCGAGGAAGGAGAATGGGACGTTTGCATCATCGGGGGCGGGGCCACGGGGCTCGGCATTGCGCTGGAAGCCGCAGCCAGTGGGTTGCGCACCGCGTTGATTGAAGGACGCGACTTCGCCTCGGGAACTTCATCGCGCAGCACCAAATTGGTTCATGGCGGTGTTCGATACCTCGAACAGGGGAAAATGGCCCTGGTCTCTGAGGCCCTTAAAGAGCGCGACCGCATGATGGTCAATGCTGGAGGACACGTAGAAGACTGTGGATTCTTGATTCCGGTCAAACGCCGTTGGGCCCAGTTCTACTACGGCATTGGACTGAAGCTGTATGACCTGCTCGCAGGACGCCACCGTTGGGGCCGCACCGCATGGGTCAATCGGAAAGACATCACACAACGGCTGCCTCACCTCGCACAGGCGGGCTTTATTGGAGCCTGGCGGTACCGCGATGGGAGGTTCAATGATGCCGGACTGGCCCTCGGACTGGCCCGCACCGCAGCACAGCACGGCTGCACGCTGGTCAACCATTGCCGCGCAAAAGGCTTCAAAAAAGAGCATGGGCGCATCACCGGGGTCCAAGTAAACGATGGACCCACTGGAGAGGCCTTCACCTTGGATGCCAAGGTGGTGATCAATGCATGTGGTCCATACAGCGATGCCGTGTGCAGGCTGGATGATCCCGAACACGAAAACGAACTGAGGCCCAGTCAAGGCATCCACCTGGTGTTTGATGCCGATGTCCTCAAAGGCGGTGATGCCTTGCTGATTCCCAAGACGGACGACGGCCGCGTGCTGTTTGCCGTTCCTTGGCTGGGCAAGGTATTGGTGGGCACCACAGACACACCGGTGGACACCATAGACGCAGAGCCGCTCGCCTTAGATGCGGAGATTGCCTTTGTGCTCAATCACGCAAACCGCTTCCTCGGGCTTCAACTGAAACGCGAAGACATCCGCAGCGTTTTTGCAGGCTTAAGGCCTCTGATTCAAGGGCGGCGCGACCACACTGCCAAGCTGTCGCGCAGCCATGAAGTCTCCGCTTCAGCCAGCGGTTTGGTCAGCGTCCGTGGAGGCAAGTGGACGACATACCGCAAAATGGCGGAAGACACGGTGCGTTTCCTGCGCAAGAAATCCGGTCTTGAGTTTGAGCCTGTCGACTCGAGCACTCTGCCCATCGATATGGGGGCCAACACCCACCGCGGGATGCACCCTGATGATCCCAAGGCCATGGCCATGGCAGTGGCCACTGCTGTTAGGGAGGAAATGTGCGCCACCGTAGAAGACTTTTTGGCCCGGCGCTTCCGCACCTTGTTTCTCGACGCTCGCTTGGCCCAAACCGCCGCACCAGCAGTGGCCACCCTGCTGGCAGAAGCCCAAGGAAAAAGCCCCACCTGGGCAGAAGAGCAATCCCAGCAGTTTATCCAATTGGCACGACATTACCTGCCTTCAAACACCCCTTGATCATGGAACCATACATCGCTGAATTTGTAGGCACAGCCTTGCTTATGCTCTTTGGGAGCGGCGTTGTCGCCAACGTCCTGCTTGAGAAGACCAAAGGCAAAGCTGAGGGATTGCTTGTCATATGTTGGGCTTGGGCGATGGCCGTTTTCTTTGGCGTATTCGCCTGCACAGCCCTCGGGGGCAGTGGCCACTTGAATCCTGCTGTGACCATCGGATTTGCGGCTTTTAATGGGTTCGATGTCAGCATGGTCCCCGGTTATGTTGCTGCTCAGATGTCAGGGGCTTTTGTAGGTTCAAGCCTGGCTTGGCTGGCTTACAAACCCCATTACGACATCACAACCGATGCCGACGACATCCTGGCCACGTTCTCCACTTCCCCTGCCATTCGAAACGCAAAATGGAACCTCGTGACAGAAGCCATCGGCACGTTTGCATTGGTCTTTGGAGCATTGAGCATTTCGGAGCCAACAGACAGTTTGGGCGCCCTCGAAGCATTGCCTGTGGGCTTGTTGGTATTGGGCATTGGACTCGCTCTGGGCGGCCCTACCGGCTATGCCATCAATCCCGCCCGAGACCTCGGACCGAGGATCGCCCATGCGGTGCTCCCTATTTCTGGAAAGCGTGACAGCGACTGGTCTTATGCATGGGTTCCTGTCGTTGGGCCCATCGCCGGCGGCCTTTTGGGGGCCTTCTTGTTTAGCTGCCTGTGAACCGGAAGCCCGTGCAAACCTCAACGCGCATCAGCGCACGTCAGCGCGCATCCGCGTACATGCCCAAGTGGGCCACTTTGACTTGCTGGGGCACCACTTCATCGCCGTCAGAAGATTGAAAACCAATCCAGTATCTCTGTCCGGGCAACAGGATAAAGCCGTTGTTCTCAAACCGCCCTTGCGTTGTTGAAGTCAATTGAACCCCGCAGGCTACAGCGTCGGAACTCAACCAAACCCCACCCACCTCGGGGGTGCATTGCACCTCGACAGTTGACCAATTCATCGCCGCAGGTCTGTCCAAAGCCACAATACCGGAATCCAAAGGCAGGCCTTGGTCAGACATCCAAGACCACGCCAGAAACGCCTGGTTTTGCTTCCGGGGTTGTGCGGTGATTTCCAGGTATCCCACACCAGCGCTGACTTTGAGGTCTGCGCGGCCTGACGACAGCGTATCCGCCGCCTCATCGAGGATGGCCCATTCCGCTCTGCCCAACACCGGAGTAGCACCAAGGTTTTGAGCCAGCAATCGGATTTGATCGTCTCTGCTGCGGTCCTGCATCAACCGTACCGGCTGATTCGCATGGCGCACAGCATGGTGCGCCAATTTCCACCGACCCGCATGGTCCACTGTCGACCACGAAACGGTGGGCCAAACGTCGTCCAACTGCCAATACAACGAACCTGCCGTCTTTTTGGGTGCGCAACGGTGGCGCTCCAAGGCTTGGCGCAAGCCCTCAGCTTGGGTCAGTTGGGTCAAATGAATCCAGCGGTCCAAGCGGTCCATTCCCGGAGCTGTGGTCGAATCGGGATTCGCGAAATAACGCGATGCGTAATACCGCATCATGTCCCAACCGTCAAAGCCTGGCTCCAACCAGTCCATGGAACACCGTTGCCTGAACTGCAGCACACTGTCCTCAAAATGAACAACGCCGACCTCCGCCAAGGTTTTTCTGCTGGGCACACTTTGCAAGCCGTACTCACTGGCAAACCGTCCGGACTCCTTGGAGTAATAATCGAAATCTGCCTTTCCAAACCAGACCCCCCAATCGTGCTGGTCCCCAGACCGCCCATTTTCGAGCCCATCGTATGGCGCGAAATCCGGATCAGCGTGTGGCGATGAAGGCCAATAAAAGCCCCCATCCAATGCCCCGATCAAAAGGGGCAGCGCCTCTTCAAAAACCGAAGCGTAAGCGTTTCTGACTGCTGCAGAATCTGACCCGTGTAAACCGTAGAGGTCCTGCCAGCCCCAAGCGCGCCAAGCATGCTCGGATTCGTTGTTTCCGCACCACAAGGCCAAGGATGTTCTGTTGCGCAAACGGCGCACCGATTCTTCGGCCTCGGCCAAAAAATTTTGCTTCCAATGGTCATCCTCAGGCACCATAGCACAAGCCGACATGAAATCTTGCCAAACCAATATTCCATGGGTGTCACAGAGATCATAAAGCTCTTCGTCGCCATAAACACCACCGCCCCATATGCGGATCATGTTCATGTTCGCCGCGGTTACGTGCCCCATCATTTCCGTCAATTTGTCCCGAGACTGCACCAGAAAATGGTCCGGTGGAATCACATTGGCGCCACGCAACTGAACGGGTTTGCCATTCACTTCACATCGAAAGGAACGGCCAAATTCATCCTTTGCCCTGAGCCATCTCAAGGTGCGAACACCAAACCGATGGGTGTCCCCTTTTCCCGTTTGTGATCGCCACATCAAATGGTACAACGGTTGCCCTCCCATGCCCAAGGGCCACCACAATTCTGGCGCACTCCATGCGATTTCATACTTGCGGTCAGAAAGGCGCTCAACGTCCACCTTCACCAATGAATCCCGCAGGGTCAATTCCCAATCGAGCAAGGGCACAGGACCATCAAAAGTCAGCGCGTAACGCACCGAGTCCCCATTGCACTCCTCGAGTTCAAACACCACATCTGGCAGTTGAGCAGCCGGCCTCACCCACCTCACAGGTTTCCAGATCCCGCTGGTGACCAATCGGGGACCCCAGTCCCAACCAAAATGATACATCGCCTTTCTGGTGACCGCACTCGTCTGCTTCCCGATGGGTCGAGCTTCATTGCTCGCGGGTATCGGCCACGGCGAACGGTCTAAAAGCGCTTGTCCTCTCTTTACCGGACTGTGCAAGACCACTTCGAGGGTGTCACCCACAGCATTTACGGGAAGGGCGACCTGCCAACTCCTGTGCATGTTGTCCGACTGCAACACGGTGTCTCCCCCCAACAGCACAGTCGCATAAGTATCCAGCCCTTCGAACAGCACTTCCCAGCCCCCTGAGTCATTGGGCATTGGTGGAACTGTGCAGCGGTAGCGCCAGTCTTCGTCTTCCATCCACACGAGGCCCTTTTCCTCCATTCCTGTCAATGGGTGCTCAATCAAACCTTGTCGCAGAAGGTCCTGATGGATACAACCGGGCACTTCGGCTGGCCACCACATTTCAGCGGTGTCTTGAAATGCCCAGTTCTCCCAAGGCTCCCCCGTCGAGGAATCAACGGCCGTCTCCGGAACCCCACACCCCATCGAAGTTGCCAACGACAACACAATCAGCACCTTCAACAGAAAACACGAGGGGAAACAAACGGATGATTCAGGCATTGTCTCAAAAGTCATCAGAACATCGTCAATGGTACGATGTTGTTTTAATTCATTCACAACCACTACCATGCGTTATCTGCTTACCCTCTTGGGTGTATTCGTTGGCACCATCGCCACGTTTGCCCAATGCGACGGAGACCATCATGTCGCCGTCTACAACTACGAAATTCATCCTTCAGAACTGACCATACAAGTTGGCGAATCTGTGTCTTTTACCAACTACGGTGGGTGGCACAGCATCAATGGCGAAACCAGCTTCACGGGTGAGGATTTTGACAACCCCGTTCCCTTCAGCCTGCCATCCAGCTATGCTTGGTGGTTCTTTAACGATTGCATGGGCACCGTCACTTTTGACGTCCCCGGCGTGTACCAGTTCGAAGATGGAGTGGGCAACAACGCCGAACATGAGGGCATGGTCGGCACCATCATTGTCGAAGACGACGATGCGACAACGGTCGTGGATGTCATTGTCAACAGCGACGTGCACAACCTGCTCGAAGCCGCCGTGATCGAAGCCGACCTCGCTGGAGCACTCTCCGGAGAAGGCCCCTTCACCGTGTTCGCCCCTACCGACGATGCCTTCTTGGCTTTGGCTGGAGCCTTGGACGCTTCTGCAGAAGACCTCCTGGCCTTGCCTGAGCTCGCCGACATCCTCCTCTACCACGTGTTGGGTGCGCAGGTGCTCTCTACAGACCTCGCCGACGGCGCCACCGCCACCACCCTCCTCGGAGAAGACGTAACCGTCACCATCAATGACGATGGCATCTTCATCAACGACGCCCAAGTCACCGTAGCCGACATCGTGACCGACAACGGTGTGGTCCACGTCATCGACGCCGTACTGCTCCCTCCAACGGAGCCTGAGACCACTACGGTCGTGGATGTCATTGTCAACAGCGACGTGCACAACCTGCTCGAAGCCGCCGTGATCGAAGCCGACCTCGCTGGAGCACTCTCCGGAGAAGGCCCCTTCACCGTGTTCGCCCCTACCGACGATGCCTTCTTGGCTTTGGCTGGAGCCTTGGACGCTTCTGCAGAAGACCTCCTGGCCTTGCCTGAGCTCGCCGACATCCTCCTCTACCACGTGTTGGGTGCGCAGGTGCTCTCTACAGACCTCGCCGACGGCGCCACCGCCACCACCCTCCTCGGAGAAGACGTAACCGTCACCATCAATGACGATGGCATCTTCATCAACGACGCCCAAGTCACCGTAGCCGACATCGTGACCGACAACGGTGTGGTCCACGTCATCGACGCCGTACTGCTCGCACCCGAGCCCTACACAGTGGTGGACGTGATCGTCAACAGCGACGTACACAATGTTTTGGAGGCCGCAGTCATTGAAGCCGATTTGGCGGGAGCACTTTCCGGAGAAGGCCCCTTCACCGTGTTCGCCCCTACCGATGATGCCTTTGCGGCCCTCGCTGCAGCATTAAATGCCACTGCTGAAGACCTTTTGGCCCTGCCAGAGCTCGCCAACATTCTGCTCTACCACGTGGTAGGAGCACAGGTACTTTCCACTGATCTCAGCGACGGCGCTACCGCCACCACCCTTCTCGGAGAAGACGTGGAGGTCAGCATTGAATGCGACGGCTCCATCTTTATCAATGACGCACAAGTCACCGTAGCCGATATCGTCACAGACAATGGCGTGGTTCACGTCATTGACGCTGTACTCTTGCCACCGGCTCCAGAAAGCGACTGCGCCGATGGAGACTGCTGTGGAGAAGGCACCATATGGGATGCTGAACTCGGCCAATGTGTGGTCGACGACGACGGCTGCCCCCAAGATGTAGATGGAGACTTCTTCATTTCAGTGGGAGACGTATTGAGCATCTTGGTCTACTTCGGCCACGACTGCAACTGATGTTGCGATCTTCATGAATGAAACCGAAAAGGGGCTGCATGTGTAGCCCCTTTTTTTTGAGCTTACTTTCCCAGTTCATGCGGATGGTCTTCTTCTATATGGTTCCCTTGCTCATCGCACTCGCCAGCTGCGGGTCTGCAAAGCAGGATACTGCCGAAGGACCAATAACCACGCCCGTATTGCCTCTTCTAGAACCCATGGAAGGTTTGGCCATTCGCGTGTTAGCAGAGGCAGGCGAAGCAGACAGCATGGCTCAATTCATTTTGGTCACGGAATTGGACCTTCCCGAGGGCTCTTATGTGATCTCGGCCCTTTCCGATCGGGACTACCTGGGCAAGTTCAACGTCACATGGCAAGACACCGCCATCGCACCTTCCGGACCACTGACCGAGTCACCGCCCTCAATGCCCGGTTGGGAGCCCTTTGACAAGGTGTACACCCCCATGATGATGACGTCCACCATCCTGCGCCAACAATGGGAAACACCCCCCGGGAAAAGTCCCATTGCAGGGCAGGTGTTTTTCGTCTTAGAGCCGCAATGTGTGGCCTATGCGATGGACTTTACAGTAGAAAAAGAGCCGTACGGATGGTCCGCCACTTATGGCTTGGTGTACAAGGCCAATCCAGGCTGAAACAAGGCCTCAGTCCTCAACAACAACCGCTTCATCCGAAGCACCACCCTCCTCCGACAGGGACAGAATCCTGCTGCTCTCGTCAGCATCGATCATGGCCACATCGCGCAGCTTGCGTTCCATGACGTTGGTTCGGGTATTTCTGAGCTTTTCCAGTTCACTTTTGGCCTTGCCCAGCCGGTCGTCGACCTTGCCCAGCTGCTCAGTGAACTTGCCAAACTCGGTCTTCACCGCTTCCAATATCTTCCAGACTTCGCTGCTCCGCTTGGTCACAGCCAAAGTCCGGAATCCCATCTGCAAACTGTTGAGCAAAGCCGACATGGTGGTTGGCCCCGTGATGGTGATGCGGTACTTCCGCTGCAAGGTTTCAAAAATGCCCGGGTGCCTCAACACCTCCGCGTAGAGGCTCTCCACCGGCAAAAACATGATGCCAAAATCAGTGGTGTGGGGCACCTCCACATACTTCTCGCTGATGTCTTTGGCAAAGGACTCTATGGTGCGGGCCAACGCCTTCTCGGACGCTTGAATGGCGGCCAAGTCTCCGGATTCACGGGCGTTTAACAGGTCTTCATATCCCTTGAGCGGAAACTTGCTGTCGATGGGGAGCCACACCATCTCATTGTTGTCCTGACCCGGCATCCGGACCGCGAACTCCACCCGCTCTGAACTTCCCGGACGGGTGGCGATGTTCTCCTCGTACTGCTCGGTGGTCAGCAGCTGCTCGAGAATGTTGCCCAATTGATATTCTCCCAGGATGCCTTTGGTTTTGACATTGGTCAAGACCTTCTTGAGGTCACCGACACCACTGGCCAACGTTTGCATCTCCCCCAGTCCTTTGTGGACCTGTTCCAGCCTGTCGCTGACTTGCTTGAAAGACTCCCCGAGGCGCTTCTCCAAAGTGACCTCGAGCTTCTCATCCACCGTCTTGCGCATCTCATCCAACCGCTTTCCGTTGTCTTCGCGCATTTCCTTGAGTTGCTTCTCCACCGTGCCCCTGACGTCCTTGACCGAGTCCAGGCTCTTTTTGCCTTGATCGTCGAGTTGCTTTAGCAAATCGCCAAACCGGTCGCGCATCACATCGGACTGGGCCTTCCCTTGATCGTCTACCTGCTTTCGAAAAGCATCAAACCCTTCCTTCACCTCTTTGCGCTGGGCTTGGGCCAACTCGGCCCCCTCCTTGCGGTTCTCCCGAAATTCTTCCCGCAACGTGGCCTCCAATCTGTCCATTCGGTCTTCAACCTTCCCTGCATCTGCACCATTCCCTTCGCGGACGCGCGTCATCACCAAAAAACATGCAAGGGCAGAAAACAGAGCGGCAAGCGCAGAAAGAATGAGGGCAAAGGACATCGTGTGCAGAATCGAGAACTAGAAGATGAAAGGTAACGGGATTTGATGCTCATGACGCGAACCGTTCTCTTGAACACTGCACGCCAATGCACCACCTCGTATTCGGGCGCCCCTTGCTGTCCCAAACCTGGATGAAGGTCCTTAAAACAAGGGTCGACAGAAATGAAACCGAACAAAAAAACATGGACAACGTATCAGGTCCAAATTGAAAACGGGCTCCTTTCTGAAAGAAATTGAGCGCAACACTTTACATCAATGAAACATTTATTTCCATTTCTTGGAGGCTTGGTGACTTTTATGGTCATCAGCACCATTTTTTACATGGGCATCATGCCCTATCCAACGAGCTCCTGCGTCGTTCCTGAAGACCAAATGAACATGGGCGCTATGCTCCTGGGCAATGTCCTCGTGGTGGGCTTGGCTGTCTATTTGGTCCACCTGGGCGGCGGTTTTTCTGCAGCCAACGGAGCCCGGCACGGTGCCGTCGCCGGCCTGACTGCCAATGGCTTCCTCAACATCTTCGTCTACGCCTTCTTCACCTGCGATGGCGGACACATTTTTCCATTGGGAGAGGCCATCATCGACATCGTGGCCAATGTGGTCTTCATGGCCGCAACAGGAGCTGTGATTGGCATTCTGTACCAGCGGAATGCCGCTAAGAGCGCTTAACTAGGATGAATTGAAAGGCCCCTTGAACCATAGGTTCGAGGGGCTTTTTCGTGCCCAAAATCAGCGGGGCTTTTACCAGCTCCCATCCTCTTGTCCTGTTTTCCTGAGGGCAAGAATGATCGTTTGCCCTTATCAGCGATGCTCAGTGCTGGTGGACAAAGTGTTTTCGATCAAAGCGGAGACGTTCACCGTAGACTCCGCCTTCCGCGCGCTTCCCTGCCGAAATCACCATGGTCACCAGCGCCTGTCTGGGCAATCCCAAGATCTGCTTGACCCGAGCACTGTCCAGACCTTCCATGGGACAGGTGTCAAATCCATGCGCACGCATGGCCAACATAAAATGGGCACAGGCCAACGCCGTTGATTTGTGCGCCCAAATCCGCATGCCCCACTTGCCGATGGGTTCGCGCGGGTAAGGTTTGGTGCGGCCACGCCACCGGGTAATGGCCCACTTGAAAGGCGTGCGCCACCCGAAAGCCCCCTGGTCATAGACGAGAGGCGTAATCTTGCGGTAGTACTGGTAAGCGCCCTTGGAAACATCGCCTTTGCGGTCAAAGGCCTCGATCATCCACTGGTTGTTTCGGCGCCACAAATCGGGACGTCCCACAAACACCAGCAATTCAGGTGCAGTCCCCGCAGCCGGTTGGGACAAACAAGCCTTGACCAGTGCCGCTTTTTTGTCGGCGTCCACCACGTGGTGGATCTCCCAGGCCTGCAGGTTTGAGGAGTTTGGCGCCTTCAGAGCTGCATCCAAACATGCATCCATCACATCCTCAGGAACCCGATCATCTGCATAGACCCGCACACTGCGGCGCGAATCCACCACAGCATGAAATGCTGCTGCATCCGTTTCCGGTGCAGGAGCCGCCTGGCGCGATTTCGCTTCAACCGGCTTGAAAATGTTGGCTTTGGACATGGCGCCAAAGATGCAGTGCGCGCCCTTGCCATTTGCAAGAACTCCTTATTGAACCACCACAAGTTCAATTCCAGAGCATGGCAGCGAAAGCTGAGGCACTGCTGTCCTGCCTGACGTCGTATGTCTGCTTGAGCAAGACCACAGCGGTATTGGTCTCGGGGTCGGCATAGTGGATGGTGTTGAAATACCCACTCCAAAAGAAGGAGCCCGCCGCATCTCCACCTGTGCGAACGCCACACACCAATCCCTGGTGCCATCCCGCCCCCTCTAACAAGCCCGGTGCCTGATCCGACATGGCCGAGTCGATGGTCGCTTCTTCCAAAAGGCGGGTTCCACCTGCCATACCGCGATCGAGATAGCACTG
>JBELBZ010000016.1:12622-49139 GCA_042095055.1 Crocinitomicaceae bacterium
CCCAAACTGTAATTCCATTGATTACCAGGCTGGTGGATCAGACAGGTTGAAGCAATGTTGCGGGCGTTGTCACGGGTGGAACGGCCATCGACTGGAAACAGGTCCAACACATCGTACTTCTCGTAGAGGGCAGCAAACCGGGGGTCACCTATTTCGCCGTAAGGAATGCCGCAGGTATGCGTCATCAGGTGGCGTACCGTCATCTGTGCGGCGGTGGGCTGGGTGGTAAATGTCCCATCGCTGTGCAGCGAATCGAGCACACCCATGGCCGCGAATTCTGGGAGGTATTGGGCCACAGGGTCATCCAATCCCAATTGACCCCGCTCCCACAACACCAAAGCCGCTGTGGCGGTCAGAGCCTTGCTCTGCGAACAGATTCTAAACAGGTCGTCCTTGCGCATGGGGAGACCCGCCATGGGGTCGGACATGCCATAGGCCTCGTGTACGGCCACCTGGCCGTCACGCGTAATGAGCAACACCGCACCTGGGATTTCGCCCGCCTCCACCGACCACTGTATGGCGCCGTCGAGCCGTTCCCAATCTGCCTCCCATCGACCGCGTGGCCATGGCCCATCGGTGGGGTTGCCATTCTGAAACACGACATAGGCGTTGAGTGACACGGCCACAGTGAGCCACATCAAATAAGGTGCAATGCCCCACTTTGCGGCGCCTAAAGCAGGCCAAGCGCGGGCAGCCATCAGTGCGATGGTGGCAAACAACGCAAGGATCTCCACCAAGGCCATTTCGGTCTCCTGCCAACCAAAGAAGATGGGGTTCCACGCGACATTGAGCAGCCACGCTGCTGCGAACATCACAGCCCACCGTTGGCGGCCCCTGCCTTTGGCCAATTGATGCCACGCAGCAGCCATAAACCAAGTGAAACCGAGCATCACGGTCGTCCAAGCGGCTCCAAAAACCCAACCTGGTGGTGTCCACGGCGCCTTGGCCAATCCGGCATACCAATCCGACGCCACTCCCGGCCCAGTAGCCATGCTACCAAGGGCCAAGCCCACAAAATTCAGAACCCCGAAAATCAGGATCAATGCCGCCTTTTTCTTGGTCATCTGCGGGACTTAGAAACCGCAACTTCGGCCATGGCGGCTTAATCCACAATGAGTCGCACCGCATGTGCCGCATCCCCCTCGGGACGGAGCACCAAGACCAGCGCGCCAGCTGGCCACCGCGTCGCATCCAAAGACAATGGCCCGCGCCCTTGTCCACTGTCCCATGTGCGACCTGTGGCGTCCACAAGCGACCAATCATAGGCCTGATCCATGCCCCGTGGCATGACTTGCAATTGGTCGCCGACAGGGTTGGGCCAAACGGCGAAAGCATCCGTTGGCGTGCTGGACATCACCTCCACCCCATTGATGCCCAATGCCTCTTGCACCGCACGCACCGCATTGACCTTGCCCCATCCCCACACGGTGCTGCCCTCGGACGGAATCTCACCTGTATGGTCGTCTTCTCGCGCAGTCACCCTCAAAGCTTCCCGCACCCCGTCCACGGTCAATTCAGGATTGGCTTGCAACATCAACGCGACGATGCCTGCTACGGCAGGGCCGCTCATACTGGTGCCGGACAGTTTGGCAAAGGAATAAGTGATCCCATTGAATTCAACGGTTTCAGTGGCGTTGAAACTCGCATCTGTAAAAGAGCTCATGGACGACTCCACCGACACGCCAGGCGCCGAAATCTCAGGCTTCAGGCGCCCGTCCAGCGTGGGCCCCAGTGTAGAGAAATTGGCCAGCGTGCCACCCCCCTCGTTGCCCAGGGGATTGAGGTACTCGGAGTAATATGCTGCTACAGCGATAACACTCTCAGAGCAAGCGGGGCTTTGAACCCCGAAGTCAGGATTTCCATCCAACCAACCGTCGCTGGTGGACATGAAATCTTGCCCCCAATTGCCCACGCCATTCGAGAGGTGGGTGGTGTTCCAACAGTGCACCACACCGCCTTCGGCCGCCACTTGCAAACCGACCCCGACCGGAGCAGTGCCTTTGCGGATGCGGAAACGCGCAAAGGGCCGGCCATTGGCAGGGTGGGCAGCTTCCACCACCAGGTCATACGGAATGGTGTCGCCATCGTGAATCAGCATGGAGTCCAGCATCATGGGACCACCCTCTGTGGCATACCACGGGCTTTCCAGCACCACATTGCTCCCCATGGAAGTGAGCATGAATCCGGCGCTGAAGTCGGCGCCCTCCTCTCCCCACATCGTCAAAGCCTGGCCCCACATGCTGGGGTGGGCCGACTCCGGATAGAACTGCACGCGTGTGCGCATGGTGTCCGCCTCAAACGCATGGGACACATGGAAGTCGCTGTCCCCATTGTTGCCCGCTGACGCGACGAAAACAACCCCTTCCTCAGACATGGCATCGATAAATTGGTTGATCAACCCCTGGCCATCCTTGGTGCCGAATTGCGGCAGGCTCCAGCTGTTGTTGATGACCAGGCGCTTGCCATCGGCTTCGGCCACACCCTGCATCCAGGCAAAGGCGTCCATGGCGGCGGCTTCGTCAATCAAGAAGGTGGCGAAGAGCAGCTCCGAACGGGGCGCCATCCCGATGAGCTCTACGCCTGCGCCTGCACCACCGGCGATGCCTGCGACATGGGTGCCGTGGTAGGCGAAGCTGTAAATGTTGGCCGTATCAGCAGCCAGCAAAGCAATGTCTTCTGGAGTCTCAGCCCCGCGGCCATAGCTGTATCCTGCGGGCGCTGGACCGGTTTGCCTGAATTGGTCCCACACGCCGCGGACGCGGCTGTATGTCAGGGCAGAATCGTAAAACATGGGGTGGGTGTAATCGAACCCCCAGTCGACCACCCCGATCAACACGTCCTCACCGTGAAAGGCCTCGGGCAATCCCAAACCGGCCTGCACGCTGTCGGCCCGGGTGCCATATCGGGCCTTTTCCAAATCAGCAACAGCCTTACCCGCAAGGTGCCATTGCGTCAGAGGCAAGTCCTCGAGCACAGCCAATGCATCGACATCCACACGAAACGACAGCACCCCGCCTTTGCTCGCCCCCACCATGACCGCTGGGGCCATGGCGGTCATGGCCTCCATCGCAGCCGCCGCGTTTTGCATCGGAAGCTGGCCCACAAAGCCCACCGTGAGCCGCCCCTCCATCCGTGCTACCGGATACTGGCTCACTTCCGCAATGAATGCCTTGTCCTCAGGATATGCGTTGCGCAAATCCATCAGCTCCGACAAGGCCATCCGGGTGGTCATCGGGACTTGCGCCGCAAGGGAGCTTTGGGCATCAACAGAAGCCGAACAGGCCAAAACAAAACAGAGGACGAAAGCTTGAATGCGCATATCGGCCAAAGATGGTGCGCAATTCACACGGGCACCGCTACTTGTGCTTGATGAACCGCTGGTGGGTATACAGCACAAGGACGAAAGCCACCATCCCCATCCCCACCAAGTGCATGTCATCGGGCGCTGCACCCGGAAACTCACCCCGGTACCTCGCCAAAAAGGTCAGGCCCATGACAAGCCCCGCGAAATACACAAAGACAGCGTGCATGGGCGCTTTTGCCCGAACATGACGCACACGCCAGGGCTGGGACAAAATCAACACATAGGCCAATGCACCACCAATGGCCTTTGGAATCTCCGGTTCAATGCCATTGAGGTACAGGTTAGTGGCGAGGTAACCGAAATGCAGCAGGTGCACCCAAGCGAAAAACAACGCGGCCAAAAACCCCGCTTCCCTCGCAGCTTCCCTGCGGTTCCAACGCAGCAGAAATGCCACTGAAACGAGGTAGGCCAAAAACGAGAACCGCCCACTGTAACGCGCTGCGAGCCTGACCCCTTCATTGAAGGGGTCACCGCACAGGAAACCCATCCACCCCAGTGAAGCCTGTATCAAAAACCCCACCAAGAGAACACCCCAAAAACGAGTTCCGCGCATGCCGCCAATCTATGGCAAACCGACAGCAGCCCCCCATGCGGATTTAAGATGGGAGCGATGTCAAGGGAACGCTGGCACAGTCAAGCCTTGCCCTTGAGGTCTTCCCTGAGGCCTTCGATCGCAGCATGGATGTCGCGCAATACCGACAAAGTGCCGACCTCATCCACCGTCGTGGCTGTGCCCCTCGACATCCTGGATTCCTGAAATTCATCCCGGGCACGCATGACCTTCTCTTTGAATTCAGCGGCATCTACGATACCCACCAACTTCATGTCGGCTCCCGTTTGTGCGCTGTTGCCCGCTGTTTCCACCTTGAGAATCCGCAGGTCAAACCACTTGAGCAGGGGGTTGTCGATGAAGGTCAAATCTTGGATGTTTTCCAGCGGGATGGTCTTTTCGGTCTTGAAGTAATGCCCCTTGGAGAACCGCAGATGGCGGGTTGTCAGCGTGCACTGCAAGCTGTTGTAGTAAAGACGCGTCACCCATTGACCCCATCCCAGCAACCAAATCAGCAGCACGGGAATGCCCACCACCGTCACCAAGAATATCAGGGCAATGGAGAGAAAGAAATAGCGCTGCAGTCGCGGGTTGAATGATGCCTGAAAAAGCGGAGTCTCGTGGGTCATGCGTGGAAGATAGTGGCGCATTACCTCCACGCGCTCATGTCGTTTCAGGCACCTCCGCTCCTGGCATCAGGTGCACCACCAGCACCAAGGTCATGACCGCGACAAACCAGTATCCCACATTGACCAAAATGCCCGACCAACTGCGGCGCTCGAACAACAAATTGGTCACCAGAACGGGCATCCCGAGGTATCCAAATGTCATGAAACCATGGTAGGTGGCATGTGCGATAACGCTGCTTTCGTCACCGTGCCCGTGATACCGCATGGCGAAATAGTACGCGAGGGTAAAAGACATGAGAAAAGTCACGCCCATGGTCACCGCCATGTTGCCCTTTTTCAGATCCTCCTCCGTAAAGCCCAAACTGTTCATCCAAGCCTTTCCAAAAGCCTTGGGATGATACCAAATCATGCCGATGAGCATGGGAGTCAGCGCTGCGAGGGTAATGCCGAGCCAGTTCAGCTCATATCCATAATATCCAGTCATGTTGTATTGATTTGCAGGCAAAATGTAGAGCGATTGCCCTGACATTCAACACTGTGCAACCCAGACTTATCCCTGCCTGCCCCCTTGCAACGCCAAATTGAAGCGCAGAACATCCCGCAAATTGCGGTCAGACACCTTAACTTTACGAGATGCACAAAACCCTGATAATCAACATCATTGGCTTTGTTTTAGCCATGGGAAGCGCCTCGGCCCAAGGCTGCATCGACCCCAACCTCATCGACCCCAACGTCCTTTGCCCTGGCGTCTACGACCCGGTATGCGGCTGTGACGGAGAGACTTACTCCAACATCTGCATTGCCACCTATTTCGCCGGTGTGACTTCCACCACACCCGGGGAATGCGGAGACGGGGATGTCACTGTGGAACCCTGTGAAGACATGGCCGGCATTGACTTCGGCTTGTGTGACGCCATTCTCGGCTTTGCCCGCATCAACGGGTACTGCACAGAAATCAGCGGCTGTGGCACCACCATCGGTCCAGTCAATTACAGCCCCGCCTTTTACACCTCACTGGAAGAGTGCGTCGTCAGCTGCAACGAAGGCTGCATCAGCCAAGAGTACCTCGACATGGGGCCGATGATCGACTGTGCCCCCGAAATCAGCCAAGTCTGTGGTTGCAATGGGAACACTTATGACAATGCATGCATCGCCCAATACTTCGGCGGCAACGTCACTTGGACCGACGGCCCCTGCGTGGTCATCGAATACGGAGGGTGCACCTATCCAGGCGCCTGCAATTACGATGACGGTGCAGCCTACGAAGACGGCAGCTGCCTCTTCCCCCCGCAGCATTGCCCCATCACGCCCGGCACTCCCGGAGGCGGCTGCACATACACCGACGCTGAGAACTACGACGATGCAGCGACCTGGGACGATGGCTCCTGCACCTACCCCCCCTGCAACTCTGACTGCCAAGAAGACATCAACAACGACGGCATCGTCAGCGTCTCCGACGTCCTCCTCCTCCTCGGCCAATTCGGCATGACCTGCGAATAAGCAGTCCCAACGAAATCACACAGCCATTGGTTTGGTATGTCCGTGCGCTGCGTCAAGGACTGAGGGTCAGCGGGAAGATTGGGGCTTGTGGTTTTCGTGGGTGCGGCGGCGCTTTTCTGTCATGCGGTGCAGTTCCTCCCCCCACTCGTTGAGGGCCTCCAAATCGTCCACCGGTACAGCGGGCGGCCGCTTGGGGTGTACGTTCTTCAAGTCGCGTTTGCGTCCCATGAGCTAATAACCCGGCACCTACCGGTTCAGTTCAATGCAAATGGCTCACCCCATGGGGGCCAACCACACGGTGGCTTACATTCCGGAATGCATTGGTCACTGTTTCTCTCAACTCTCTTGTTGTTCGTTTCCTGTGGTGCGGATCAACCTTCTCCCTCCCATGAACCTGACCCCGCCATGCCACTGGGCTTGTCGGGAGCTAAAGGCACTTTGTTTGTCATCGGGGGAGGCAGCCGACCGCTCAGCCTCATGGACGGCGTGGTCCGACGCATGTCATCCAAGCAGGATCTGGTCATCGTCCTGCCCATGGCCAGCTCAGAACCAGACACCTCCGCTTTCTATGGCGAACGGCCTTTTTTGGAATTGGGATGCACCGACGTGCACACCCTTCACCTGCAAAAGCCCGGGTGGGGTGAAGCTCAATTGGACAGCATTCGCAATGCGGGAGCCCTCTACCTCTGCGGTGGGGATCAGGCGCGGTTCATGAAGGTGGCCAACGGGGCCATTGCAGCAGCCATTCGGGATGCCTACCTCCGGGGCTGCATTGTCTCCGGAAGCAGCGCCGGCGCCGCCATGATGAGCTCCGTAATGATCACTGGGGACCAGAACTTTGAGCCGGAATATGAACGCACCTACGCCCGGATTGAAGCCGGAAATGGCATCTATGAACGTGGCCTCGGACTGATTCCCCACGCCATCATCGACCAGCATTTTGTGGAGCGGAGCCGCTATAACCGGGCATTCAGCGCGTTGCACGACCATCCAGGAATGCCCGTGTACGGCATCGGCGAATCCACAGCCCTCGTCGTGGAACCAGAGGGGATTTCCGTGGAAGGGGAAGGTCAGGTCGTCGTCTTCCGTGCCAACCCTGGACGTGCAGACTCCTTGGGACGCATTGGGTTCTCCAATGTGGAGCTCGACATTCTGCTGCCCGGAGAACGCTGTCCCGTCTGATTCAATCCCGGCTGCCCAGCACCCGACGACACCCTGCTACAAACAACACGGAAAAGCCCCCAACCGTGAGCCCAAGCAGGCCATCGACCAGCAGGCCTGGCCAGCCGTGGAACACATGGTGGACCGCCTCGATGTGGTGGAAAATGCCACCCGCGACAAGGAGCAACGCCACAGTGCCTCCGTGACTGATGACGCGAATCAGAATCGGCAAGGCACGCACCATACCGCGCCCCACGGTTTGGGCCCACGCAGCGTCGCGGTCCATCAACGGCTACTGCTCAGAAATCAGCGGATGCGGTACCACCATAGGCCCAGTCGATTACAGCCCCGCCTTTTACACCTCACTAGAAGAATGCGTCGTCAGCTGCAACGAAGGCTGCATCAGCCAATCTCAATAATGAAATTCGGCAATCAATACAATCAAAACGAAATAAATTATACCCCACTGAATGGCCGCTCTGGTGAAACATGATCCTCACATTGAAAAATGACATAGCTTAATGGACATGCGGACCCCACTTCTTTCCATACTGCTATCATTCAACACATTGTGCGCTGCGCAATCCCCTTTTCGTTTGGATTTGTTCGGATATCTTCCCGGCGAAGCCAACAGGATCGTCATCGCCGACCCACAGGTTGGCTTTAATGCCTCCGACAGCTATTCTCCTTCCAATCAATTGATGGTGGTAGGTGCCTCCTCCTCTTGGCCAGTTTCCGCTACAGTTTGGTCCGATGGAACGACGGACGACCGCTCAGGTGATGCCGGGTGGGTCATTGAACTCCCAGAACTCCCCCTCGGTGAATACCACATCCTCGATGTGGGGACGGGGGCCATCAGTCCCACATTCGAAGTGACCACCACTGTGTACCACCAAGCGCTAAAAGATGCAGGACGCATGTTTTTCCACAACCGTTGTGGAGCGCCCAAAGCCCTCGTCCATGCTGGCCCTTGGCATGATGCTGCAGCCTTCAACCACGCAGGTCAAGACACCGAAAGTCGGTACATCTATGATGCCCAAAACGCCAGTTTATTCCGGGATGTCCGCGGAGGTTGGTTTGATGCAGGAGACTTCAATAAATATGTCACTTTCGCCGAGCGACCCGTGTGCAATCTGATGGAAGCCTACGCAGAGAATCCCAATGCATTCGGCGACGACTGGAACATCACTGAAAGTGGCAATGGCCTGCCTGATCTTCTCGATGAACTGCACTGGGAACTAGAGTGGGTGTTCAGAATGACCAACCCGGATGGAACCTGCCAAAACAAAGTGGGCAGCGCCAATTACAGCCAGAACATCAACAGTCCAGCCAGCGAGAATTTCGACCCTCGCTACTATGGTCCAACGTGCACATCCTCCTCCATCTCAGCAGCGCACATGTTGGCCAAGGCAGCGTGGTTCTCAGAAGAATTCGATGTGTGGACATCCAATGCTGACTCCTGGCAGTCACGCGCCGAAGCCTGCTGGACACTGGGAGTAGCCGCCCTTGAATCGTCTACCCTCGAGACCAACTGTGACGACGGTTCTATCGTGGCGGGTGATGCCGACCGGACTGCGGCACAACAGGAAGAAACGGCCCTTGCGACGGCGATTTACCTATTTGCGTTGACCGGCGACAGCCAGTATCAGAACTTCCTCCTGTCCAGGGCCTACAATCTGCATCAACTCAACAACAATTATTGGACCCCATATACCCTGCACATCGGTGATGCACTCATTCGATACATTTCGCTTCCAGGACACGACAACACTCTGGCCAACGACATTGAGGCCAGCCTGACCCAGTTCAACATCAACAATTGGGAAAACTACCTTCATTCGACCGGGGACAACCTCTATCAAGCCTACATGCCTCACGCCTCCTATCACTGGGGATCGAATGAAGTCATGTCTGCGGCCGGTATCCTCCAATTCCAAGTCATGCCCTGGGGAAACCAAGCCGAGTCTGTGTATCGAGAAAAGGCCCTCGCCCATGTGCACTACCTCCACGGATTTAATCCTCTTGCTGCATGCTACTTGACCAACATGGAAGCTGCAGGAGCAGAGGCGAGCATGACACAGATGTACCACACGGCATTCGGACAGGGCACCCTCTTCGACAGCACCGAAGACGGAGACGGTCCGCCACCCGGTTATGTCGTCGGAGGACCCAACAAGGACTTCACCGTCCAATCCATCAGCCCCCCTTCGGGCCAACCCGTCGAAAAAAGCTATCTCGACTGGAATGACGGATGGCCATCCTCGTCATGGGAAATCTCGGAACCATCCATCTACAATCAGGCGGTATACGTGAGACTGATCGCCAACTTTTGTTCAGAAGCTGACACCCCCGCCATTCTGGGGTGCACGGAACAGGATGCCTGCAACTACAATTCCGAAGCCAATGAAAATGACGGCAGCTGTGAATACACTTCATGCCAGTGCGTTGGAGACTTGGATGGCGACAGCCTGGTTGGGGTAAGTGACATTCTTCAATTGTTGTCTCTTTTCGGCTGTACTGCGAATTGTGAAATGGCCGACATCAACAACAACGGCCTGGTCGGCTCCGCGGATGTCCTTCTCGTCCTGGCTCAATTCGGGAATACCTGTCCGTAAAGTCGCGAGCCTCCAATGTGGAGCTCGACATTCTGCTGCCCGGAGAACGCTGTCCCGTCTGATTCAATCCCGGCTGCCCAGCACCCGACGACACCCTGCTACAAACAACACGGAAAAGCCCCCAACCGTGAGCCCAAGCAGGCCATCGACCAGCAGGCCTGGCCAGCCGTGGAACACATGGTGGACCGCCTCGATGTGGTGGAAAATGCCACCCGCGACAAGGAGCAACGCCACAGTGCCTCCGTGACTGATGACGCGAATCAGAATCGGCAAGGCACGCACCATACCGCGCCCCACGGTTTGGGCCCATGCAGCGTTGCGCTCCATCAGCGCCATGCCCGCATCGTCCATGCGCACGATCAGGGCCACAAGCCCATAAACGCCCACCGTCGCCACAAGCGCGATGATGGACACGACCAACACTTGAACGATGAGATCGGCCTCGACGACTTGACTCAGGGCGAGGATGATGATTTCGACCGACAGGATGAAGTCCACAAGCACGGCCGACCGTATCCGGGTCTTCTCATCGGGCCGTTCCGCAGGGCCTGGGCCATGACCGCCAGGGGGACGCAAGGTGTGGATCACCTTCTCCACCCCTTCATAGGCGAGGTACACGCCGCCCGCGATGAGGATGGGCTGGATGAGCCAGCTGGCGAAGGCGCTCAGCAGGAACGCCAGCGGCAGTATGATGATCTTGTTGAGGAAGGACCCCTTCGTGATCGCCCACAGGACCGGGAGCTCACGTGAAGCCGGAAAACCGACCGCCTTTTCCGCATTGACCGCAAGATCGTCCCCGAGGATGCCGGCGGTCTTTTTGCCCGCCACCTTCGTCATGACCGCCACGTCGTCCATGATCAGGGCGAGGTCGTCGAGCAGTGCAAAAAATCCGTTGGCCATCATGCGAACTTAGCGGAAAGGCGCCAGCCAATTCAATGTCCGTTGGCCGATACTGGGGATCGGAGTCTGGATCGGATAACGCCCAAAAGCGGCACCTGAGTGCTGGCCACATCGCAGGACTTTGCAGATTCGGCCCTTCAGGAGTCGGTGGGGTTTACTGCACCATAAGGGCCTGTTGGGCCACCATAAAATTGAAGGCCAGGGCTGGGAGACCCACGCCATCTATGTTGGCACCCCAGGGTCCGTGCCCGGCCCCCTCAAGCGTGTGCAGCACATACGGCACACCGGTATTTTCATACGTCGCCTGCAAAACCAGAGCGTTGAAGTAAAGGACGGTAGGGTCTTCCGTGCCGTGGAAGATGCACAGCGGCGGATCTGACGGATCGAACCGCTCGACTCCATAACTGCCTTCCAAAATGCTCACCGATATGCGCGACCCCCAAAAATCAAGGATGGTCTGCACTTCAAAATCGACTCCCAGGTGGGTGGTGAGCAGGGTCGGATCCTCATCCACCGTCAACTCTTCCGTAAAGTCCTCGGGTTCGGTTACGCCGACACCAATGGAGGTGATGGCACCCGCAGAGCCCCCGCCCACGGTCAGGTAGTCGGTGTTGATTTCGTAGTCCTCTGCGTGGGACACAACCCAACGCAACGCCGCCTTGGCATCCCGATGCGCGGGATAAATGGCCAACGATTGATTCAGTGAACCCAGTTCGACCGACAGGCCCGACAGGCTGTCCACCCATGCCTGGGGCACGGTTCCCATGTCACTGGCCAAGCGGTAATCGATGGAAAAGACGACCCACCCCCGGCTGGCAAAATATTGGGCGAGGTTGACCATGCTGAGGGCCGTGCGTGAACCGCCGAAAAATCCTCCGCCGTGAATCAATACCATGGCAGGTCGGTTCGGTCCTGCGTTCTCTGGCACATAGGCATCCAGCAGCAAGGGCATGGCTGTGGCTGTGGCACTGTTGAGCGTATCGTGGCTCAGCCCCTCTGCATAGACAATGCCAGACTCTACAGCCACGGCATAGGTGGCCGCTTCCATGACCTCCGGAACCTCCGGCACCGCAGGGCAAGGCGTGCCGAAGACGTTGAGCATGGCCAGCACATCAGACACCCCCACAAGGCCATCTCCATTGAGGTCTGGAGGGCCACAATCCACGGTGCACCCGAATTCGCCAAGCAGCATCAACAGGTCGCCCACCGAGACAAGCCCATCGAGGTCCAGGTCCTCAGCGCAGTCCGTTCCAGGTGGATCCTCTGGGACATCCAAAGCCAGGAATTCTGCCGCCCATTCCAATTGGGCCTCGCTGGTGCCGTGTCCTGCACCACCTCGCACCAGCACAACATCCCCGTCCAGATAACTGAACACGGTCACTTCAGCGGCATCATCCGAAACCCCTGTCACGGGAGGTCCCAGGTGGCCCTGCTGCACCGCCACTTGATGTATGGCCACCTCCGCAGGCAAAAAAACATTGCCCACCGCCGGACCCCCGCCGTAGGGGATTACGGGGTCGTTGTCGTTGCAGATGGACAGGTAACGGCGACCCAAAGCCGGAACAGCCACTTCATTGTAGCCGCAATAAGGCTGCGGAGCATCCGTCGTCCCGGACGGACGGTGAAATTCTCCTTCGTGATACTGGGGCTCATTCATCTGCGACACAAAGGCCACCAGCGCATCGATCCCCAAATCATCCAACTCGATGAAAGCCTGGTTCACCAGCCCTGCACCGTTGGAGAATCCAATGAGTCGAATGTGGCTGGCATCCACATTGTCAAACCCCGACAGCTGCCCGACAAGTTCTGTGAGCATGGCGATGTCCGGAGCCTCGCTGTTTTCGCCACAGAGGTTCCAAGAATTGAGGTATCCCGTGGGCGCCACCAAAATGTGATCCGTGAGCAAGTCGTTGCCCAAGCTGAACATGCTGGGGCCATTGCCGCCATTGCCATGCAAGAGGATGCCGACAGGAAATCCTTGGGCGGGCACTGCAACAGAAGGAATGGAGACGGCCACGGGATAAGACCATCCATCGGGCTCTTGGGGCCATGATTGGACCAGGCTTAAATCACCGGGACCGCCGAGAGATTGGGCTCGAATGGCTGCGCCTGTTCCCGCCCAAAAAACCAATACCAACCATAGAAACCGCTGCGTCATGCCAAAGAAGTAAAGTACACTGTTAAGACGCACAGGTGTTGCCCAGGTTTAGCCCGTCCAAGGCTACCGCTTGACCACACGCTGGGCAGACGACATTCGACCGTCTTGAGCCTTGAGCCGCAGCAAGTAAGTCCCCGCAGGCCAGATCCCGAGGTCCCAGGACACCGGTGACCCTGACAATGCGTGTCGTTCCAAGACGCGGCCAGAGAGGTCCATCAACACCGCTTCACCGCCCGCCCATGCTCGGCCTGCTGACAGCTGAAGCCGCATTTGAAATGGATTGGGAGCCACACTCCAATGGTCATCAATCGTTGCCATTCCCACATAGGTGGTGGCTGCACTCTCGACCGCTGGGCAACCGACAAAATCGGTCACGGTGACCACGTACGTTCCTTCGCCAGGGTTCAGGAGCGTGGCCCCTTCCTCCCCTGCCATGGGCATGTCGTCCTCCCACCATTGGTAAGCTGCAAATCCCGCTTCTGTGACCAGATTCCCCTCCGCGTCTTGGGTGACGGTAGGCGCAGCCAAAGGCCAACACACCAGCAGGGAGTCGCTGACAATGGGGCAGCCCAAAGCCGACTCCGATTCCACCCAATACCACCCACTTTCGATGGGGAACCAGGTATCGCCACCTTCCGAGACGGTATCTGGTTCGGCACCGCTGAAATGCCAGACCCAAGCATCGAGGTCCGCCTCGGTCACCAAGGCCATGGGCGAGCCATTGGCTTCAATCAAATCAAGGGCCATGGGTGCATTGGGCAGGCAAAAAAGCAGGCTGTCCGAAGAGGCAGAACAACCGCTTGAATCCAAACCCAAGACGGTGTACCACCCGCTCACAGAAGGTTGAAACAGGGGCGCGTTCACGCCTTCAATAGCCATACCATCCATGTACCATTGGTATTGAAGCAGGCTGTCATTGTCGCACGCCAAACTGTTGGGACCAGCCTGGTAAATTTCCACCTCGGGCAAGGGATTCACCAGGACCTCAGCCACATCCATGACCACCACCACGGGGTTGAGTCCTATGGTCAATTGGGCGTTACTGGGATTGGCATCGACATTGATGGCACCCGGTCCGTTGGGCGAAAAAGGGGCCCAACCCAGCCAATCGTCACCATCGAGCAAGTCCTCGTCGTAGAAGTCGATGGAATACGGGGGATTGTTGAGTACAATGCCCAAGCCGGACCAGGTTCCGGAGGTGGTGGCATCGAATGTGCTGGAAGTGTAGACCACGGTTTCGTTGCCGTCCTTCAAGGTGAAATAAGGATCGGGGTTGCCAAAGAAATCGTCCCATCCGCCTCCGCCGGTATTGAAAAGCTCGACCTGGTTCAAGACCTGGTCCTGAATGACCGTTTCCAATGTCACCTCGTGAAGTCCGGGTACATCGAAGAGCACGCCATTGGCTTGGTCTCCATTCTGTGTTCCAAAAGCACCAAAATCCCATTGGTGCGCGGTGATTTGATTGCCCTCACCAAACACCGTCGCTGTAAAATCAGCCGACACTTCGCCACAGCCTGCAGAGGGAGAAAACGTGAACGAAGACGTTCCCCCTGCGCCAGGCTCAACGATCAAAGGCAAGGCAAACCCCTCGGGAACCTCCTGTTCAAAGCCCAATGCCGTGACCACCGCGAGGATGTTGATTTGGATTTCAAAGGCGCCGGCAAAAGTGGGTGTCCCACAGAGGGTGGCACAGCCGCTGTTCTGGCCTGAGGAGGGTTCGTACAGGGCATCGGGATCATCGAGTTCAATGTCCATACCCGGCGGAACACCTGAGATGTTGGTGATGGCCACACTGTTCAAGGTGGCCACGAGGCCGGAACCTGGATCGGTGATTTCTGCAGGCAGAAAAAAGGTGATGACCGTCTCGTAGGGTTCACCCGCGGTTCCGCTGGGCAATTCCAATGGACACAAGGTGGGGAAACCGTCCGAAGACGTGCAATTGGGGTCTGCCTCGCAGGCATTGCATTGGGCGATCACCTGACCACTCCAGGCCACCATGATGAGGCCAGCCAACACGGCGTTTTTCAAATTGGAATTCACGCCATCAAGATGACGAATTCCGCTGAATTCCCGCACCTCCCTATTGCGGGAAGTACAATTTCAATCAGAGCCCTTCCAATCCGCTATAAGCACCGGCATTGAACACGTTTTCAAAGCCTTGGGCCTTGAGCATGGAAGCCGCCTGACCACTGCGGTTTCCACTCCGGCAGTAGAGATAGTACGTCTTGGATTTGTCCAATGAAGGCACCTTCGCTTTGAATTCGCCTCCCATCCAATCCAAGACCATGGCCCCGCCCACTGCGCCTCCCGCCACTTCTCCTGGTGTGCGACAATCGATGATGATGCTGCCCTCCTCCTTTTGGGCTTGAAGGACATCCTCTCGGGAACATTCTGATTTGGGTTTCATGAAAAACATATCACAGGTTTTTTACAAAGCTCTCCTTCAAGCAATGCGCGAAGTGTGCCATAGGTTGCACAGGACTTGAGCAAACTGCGGTATCCGGTCGCCAATTCGCCCAAAACCGTGTACATCATACACGTTTGACAATCAGTATTTTGAATAAAGGGGGCCCTATCATTGCGTTTGATTTCACCACATGCCGAACGCTGTCATTATCGGAACGGGCTCCTATGCGCCCGACCATGTTGTTTCCAACACTTATTTCGATCGGGTCGGCTCGAACGACGCCTGGATTCAGGAGCGTTTGGGCATCAAGGAGCGACGCATCGCCCAAGGCGAGACCACCAGTGAGCTGGCCACCCGCGCTGCTGAGCGCGCTTTGGAAATGGCTGGAATGAAGGCGTCTGAATTGGACCTCATCGTCCTCGCCACAGCGACACCCGATCGCCCAGCGCCTGCATCAGCGTGCATGATTCAAGACAAGCTTGGTGCCGTGAACGCCGCCGGCTTCGACATTGCCGCTGTCTGTTCTGGCGCACTGTTCGCCCTCACCACCGCTTGCCAATACATCGAATCCGGATTTTACAAGAATGTAATGGTCATCGGTGCGGATACCTTCTCCAACATCATCGACTGGGACCGGCGCGACGCTGTCTTTTTTGGCGATGGCGCCGGAGCCCTTCTGCTTTCTGCCACGGAGGAAGACCGGGGGTTCATCGGATTCGATATGAATACCGACGGTTCCGGACGGGACGGTTTCACAGTGCCTGCAGGAGGCTCCGAACGGCCCGCCAGCGAGGAGACATTGGCCCAAGGGCTCCACTGCTTTCAAATGGACGGACAGGCCGTATACCAGACCGCCATTAAAGCGGTTCCAGCATCGATCGAAAAGGTGCTCGCCAAAACGGGCGTGAGCATTGATGATATCGCCTGCATGCTGCCCCACCAGCCGAGCATAAAAATCCTGGAAGAGGTCGCCCGAAGGGTGGGCCTTCCCTGGGAAAAGGTGCGCACCAACATGGACCGGTACGCCAACACTTCGGGCGGTACGATTCCCATCGTTCTGGATGAAACGTGGCGCAACGAGACGTTCAACCCAGGAGACCACCTGCTCTTCGCCGCAGTCGGCGCGGGATGGACATGGGGCACAGCCCTTTACAAGTACTGATCATGCTCAACAACAAGCGCTTTCTCATCACCGGCATATCCGACGCCGGTTCCCTCGCTATGCATGCGGCCAAAGCCATCATCGAGCAAGGCGGTCAAGTGGTTTGCGCCGGCCTGGGGATTACGCCACACCATGCGGACTTGTCCGAAAAAGCACGAGCCTACCTCAGCGCCAACGAAACCGCATTCCGTGACGCCGTCAGAACCGAACTGGGCGAAGACACCCCCATCGTGATTCTGGACGCAACGCAGGAAGAAAGCATGGTCGACTTGGCGGAAACCCTAGCCAAACAGGGACTTCACCTCGACGGCTTCTTGCACTCGATTGCAATGGACCGAACCATCCGCAACAAGACGGTCAAGCCATTGCTTGATGTGACGCTGGATGAGTTCTGCGATACCCTTGGAATCTCCGCGTTCTCTCTCATTCGCATCACACACCACCTGCTCAAAACGGGGACCCTTCAAAAAGGTGCGTCCATTTGCTCCTTGAGTTACATCGCAGCGGAAAAAGTAACCTTCCACCCCTACCGAAACATGAGTGTGGCCAAGGCTGCTTTAGAGCGCATCACCATAGCACTCGCCGATGAACTCGGCAGAAGTCACGGAATCCGAGTCAATGCACTTCGCTTTTCGCCCTACCTCGGGAGCAAAGCAGGCACAGCCACATTGGAACCAAAGGATGTCGCCAAGGCAGGGTCCATGAGCCCCCTCGGCAATGCCGGACCTCGAGACCTTGCGCTGGAAATCGCACACCTGATGCAACCCGGCCTTCGCATCACCGGTGAAATCCGGCACATCGACGGCGGATACCACATCACCGGATAACAGCCATCAAGAGGCCCAGCGCATTTGGTCAATCGTAAAATGGTCATCCATCTTGACGAAGCCGCGCTGGGGAATCACACTGGCACCCAACTTCTTTTTCTCGATTGTGGCCGTCAATCCAAGTTTGACCTCGCTGCAACCGAGTTCACGGGCGCGAAGCACGCACTGATACAGGGCTTGCTTATAGACGTTGTGTGACCCGATGAAACCGTAGTCCAATCCCACAAACTTGGCGGAATACACTGCTCCATTGCGGTGACTGAACATCACAGCAACCGGCATGCCATCATTGCCTCCATCCTTCAAGTACAGGCGAATGACATCCCAATCCGCACTGTCCATCATGGCCATGAACCACGTTTTGGGCAATTCGAAGGTGTTGATCTCCAGTGCGCGGGATTTGACCTGTTGGTAGAGACCGAAGAGGTGCTCCTTCTCTGCCTCATCGAGGTCCCCTGAAGTGCGAACCTCAAAGCGATCCACATGGGGGAGGATTTCTCGTCGGACACTGTAACGGTAACGCGAGCGCAGCCCTTCCAAAAAGCCCTCCGGTGTTGTCCAATCCATACTGCTGACTTCGTGGGTGTCCGGAAGAGAAACACTGACCCAGCCTCTGTCTAACATGTCCTTTTCAGACACTGGTGCATCAGCCATTCCCCTCAACATGACCCCCTCCGCATCCAACTGGGATTGAAACCGCTCCGCCTCGGACAACAACAAAGCCAACGCCTTTTGAGCATCAGGGTGGTCTCGGTCCACAAACACCTTACCCTCACTCAATAGAGACCCCACCATGACCAGCTTTTGAAACCCCACACCATCAGACTGGGTGCGCAAAGCCTCCATTCGCTCCGAAACATGCTTTTCGGAAAGCATATCAGCTTTGGTCAAAGCGCCGGTCAAGTAAGTCCCCAGCACAGACCTGCCATCCTGATCCGTCACATGGACATACCGGTAAACCCAGTCGTCAGGACACTGAATGGCATCTGCCGCAAAAACCGACTCCTGCATGCGAAGCCCCTCGAAACTGTCCACGTCCTCCTTGCCGAACATGCGGTCCCACGCTTCACGATCAAGCGCTGAGCAAGACGAAACAACGCGCACATTTAAACCGGTGCACTCTGCTTCCTTTTTCGGCAACTCTGGCGTCTTCTGCTTTGCATAAGAACTGAACAGGCGGTCCAACGTGTGACGGTCCATACCGTGTCGCTCCATGACACGGGGATGGTGCTCCGACAAGGCATCGAGAAAGCACTGTATGTCGCTGTCCGAATGCCGCGCCGTCACTGTAAAACGAACCCCTCCACGCTTCATGGACACTGCGGGAAACACCCCCGCAGAAGCGCAGAACCCACTGGAACGCATGTCCTTGAGCACATCGTAAGCCACTTCAGGCAAACCACACGGCACGAAAAAGATGGGCGTCGGTGCATCACAAGCAACGGGCAATCCACGTGCAGTCAAACCAGACCGAACCTGGTCTATGTTTTGGCGCAATTGATGCTGCAAAGGCGCCAAATCACCGGAAAGATGAAGCTTGGCAGACGCAATGGCGGCCCCCATCATCGGCGGCTGAATCGGCCCAGAAAACAACAACGGTCCGCCGGTATGCAAGATGCGTTCGTGCCAGTCACGTCGGGCCGTAATGATCGCACCGCCAGCGGCGGAAAAGGCCTTGTTGAGCGACGTGGCAAGCACCATCCGCTCATGCAACTCCACCTGAGACAATATGTACCCTTGGCCCCGACTCCCCATCCAGCTCATGCCGTGGGCATCGTCTACATACAGGTGAAAATGATGGAATCGGTCCAGACGCTCCATCAGGGCTTGGATGGGTGCCCCATTGCCGTACATGGAGTAGATGCCGTCGACGAGGTACCACACCTTCTCACCCTTGCTGCCGTGGGCCTTGAGCATCGCATCGAGTTTGTCGAGATCATTGTGCGGCAACAACCGAACCGTCGTGCCTGAGGCCTGCACCAATTTTGCGGCCATTTGCACGCTGGAATGCACATGATGATCCAGCAAAATGACATCCTCTGCCCCCACCAAAGAAGGCAGGGCAGCCTGGTGCCCGAGTGTCGTGGTTGGCGTGGCCACGACGTGTGCACCAAACACGCGGCCAAGCGTCTCTTCTAGCTCATCATAGAGCGCAACGCGACTGAATGTGCGGGACGAGCTGTATTGCGTTCCGTATTTGCGAACCGCCTCAACAGTGCCCTCAACGAGGTTTTCATGGTGCTCCAATCCGAGATAGGAACAGGAGCTGAAATTCAACACCTCCTTGCCCTCTAACGAAATGACTGGAGACAGGACGCTAACGGAATCTACGGAAAGGTGCCCTACGCCCTTGGCGATGCCATTGCGGACAACCTGATGCAAAATGGAAACTTGAGGATTCATGGCTTTCTGGCTTGGTCTGCAGGCAAAGTGCACCTCGACTTGCCATGGCAGATTGCCCTCCATCATGTCAGCGGGTGACATTGGTCATCCCGTCCCGAACAAAGTCAACAAATGCTCAAAAGGGACAAGCTCAAAAATGTCATCCATACCCCCAATTGTGCAGGAACATCTCAGCTTTGTCACGGTTGTACTGCAAAATAGGTTCTACAAACACATGCTCCATCAGCCCTCCTGTTTCTCCATCCTTCTCTGCGCTTTTGCAGCACTGGTCATGCCAACACCAGCTGCCAATGCACAGTGCGAAGCCGACCACACCATCGTGATGGCGGACTACTACTTCGCTCCCTCGGAATTGACCATCGGACCCGGTGAAACTGTGGCCTTCATCAATGTGCAAGGCACCCACAACATCAACGGCATCAGCAATACCCTGACCGGAACCTCGTGGGGAAACCCCGTGGAGTTCTTCCTCGACGAAACCATAGGCACAGAGGAAGGCACCTGCATGGGGGTCATCCAGTTTGATGTGCCCGGGGTGTACAACTTCGACTCGAGCATCGGGTTTCAGGCCCAACTGGGGATGGTGGGCAGCATTACGGTGGATGCCTTTACCATCGCAGACATGATGGCCGCGTGGAATAACGATGATTCAGCACCGCAGGCCTGGCAATCGGCTTTTGCCCTGCAGAATTACCTCCCCGGCATCATCGATGGCAATGATCCGGTGACGGTTTTTCTGCCCAACGATGAGGCCGTAGAAGCGCTGGGAGACTTGATGAACCTGAACCAATTCGACCTTCTTGGCATGTACGACATGCCAGAAATCCTCAAGTACCACATCGCCTCAGGGGTTTACCTCGCAGAAGACCTTGAACCTGGCATGTCTCTTCCGACAATACAAGGCCAGAGCCTCAGCATCACACAAGGGCCCAATGGACTCAAAGTAGACGGCGTGAACATCGTGGAAACCAATTATACCGCCTTCAATGGTGTCGTCCACATCATCGATTATGGCCTCGCTCCGGACAGCCTGCCCAACGCCACGGTATATCAGGTCATCGTCGAAAGCGACGACCATGCTGTGTTCTTAGAAGCCGTCAATGACCTGTTGCTCAACGACGACCTCATCGGCCAACCCGTCCTCAATGACAACGAAGACGCCCCCGGGCATTTCACCGTTTTTGCGCCGACCGACCAAGCGTTTGTGACGTTCGCTCAAGAAAACGGGTTCGCCAGCATGCAAGACCTCTTCGACTCCCCCTATTTCGATGAGATCATCCGCCGTCACATCGTTGAAGTTCCTTACGAAAGCAGCCAGTTCTTTAACAACCAAAACCTCAATTCCTACGGGGGCGAGAACATCCAAATGAACGTCGACGGCAACACCATCGCCGTCGAAAACGCCACGGTTGTCGCGGCTGACCTCATGGCGTACAACGGTGTGGTCCACGTTACCGATGCGGTCATCGACTTCACTTTCCCCAATCCTGTAGGCACCTGTGGTACATGGACATTGAACATGTATGCACCCGCTGGCGAGGGCTGGGATGGATACATGCAAGTCTTGGTAGACGACGTGCTGGTGGGTACACCCACGGTTTTCGACGGCACTTCCAACAGCTTTGCCTTTGCCGTAAATCAAGGTTCTACGGTGGACATGAACTACGTGTCGGTTTACGCGGGATGGCCCGGAAACTTTGAGGTCGTAGATGCCGAAGGCACGGTGCTGTTTGACTCCGACGCCCCCTCTTCTACCACCCCAACTTTTCAATCGCCCTCAGGTGTATATGGATTGAAAGCCTGCACACCGGAACCCGCATGTGGTCAGGTGAAAGTGAACCTTTATTCCCAATTCGACGGCTGGGACGTCGGCAGCATCGCCGTGTATGACGGCATCGTCCTGGTCGATGTCATTGGAGGATACTGGTTCAACGGACAGCACCTGATCGGATACGTGGACCTGGAAGACGGCAGTGATGTCGATTTTGTGGTCAATCAGGGGTACTTCTCCTCTGAAAATGGTTACACAGTAGAAGACGCTGAAGGCAACATTCTGGTGGATGAAACCGCAGCGGGGATATCTCCCTCAAGCGCCACTGGCATCACCGTGTGCGATGCGACATCCTCGGTAACATCAATTGAACGAACAGTGCCCATGCTGTATCCCAATCCCGCCCGCGAAACACTCTCACTCAGCGGCGTGCCTGTAGATCAACCCTGGACCTTGGTGTTGACCGACGCTCAGGGACGGAACGTTTTGTCTCAGTCGGGCCATGGTCCAGGACAAATCAACCTCAAGGCCGTCTCCAAGGGCATGTACCTCGCCCAGGTCTCTTCGGGCAGCGCACCCATGCGGGCCGTTCGGTTGATCGTGGAATAAACGTTGCGCGCCGTCGTTTCTTTACGGCCATGCAGTGCATTCGTCTTCTGACATTTTTCGGAGTCTTATTGAGTGCCATTCCTCAGGCAACAGGCCAAGCCTTTGTCGACCGGATTGACCCTCCATTTTGGTGGACAAACATGCCGAAAGAGTCCCTGCAAATCATGGTGCATGGTGACGGCATCGCGGCCCTTGACGTCGCCATAGACCATCCAGGAGTCACCCTCCAAAAAGTTGTTTCCGGTGACAGCCCGAACTACCGGTTTGTCTATTTGACCGTGGGTCAAGACGCACAGCCGGGGACACTTGAATTGAAATGGACCGACCCTGAGACGGCGGGTGGAACCGTGGGCACCACCTCCTTTGAGCTCCTTGGCCGAAAAACCCAAGAACTCCAGGGCTACAACGGAAGCGACGCGATTTGCCTGATCACCCCGGACCGCTTCTCCAATGGCAATCCCGACAACGATGCCGTGGAGGGCTTGCTGGAGGCACCCGATCGCTCCGATGACCATGGACGTCACGGTGGTGACCTCGCCGGCATCGCCCAACACCTCGGCTACCTCGACGACATGGGTTACACCGCCATATGGCTCAATCCCTTGCTCGAAAACGACCAGCCCCAATGGTCCTACCACGGTTATGCCACCACGGACTATTACCGGGTCGACCCCCGATTCGGCACCAATGAGGAATACCGCGCATTGGCAGAGGCAGCGCGCGGTAAAGGCCTCAAGGTCATCATGGACATGATCATGAACCACTGCGGTTCAGAACATCCTTGGATGGACGATTTGCCCACCAAAGACTGGATCAACAACGGCGGCACCTTCTCTCCGACCACGCATCGCCGCACCACATTGCGCGACCCCTACGCCACGGCTTCGGACCTCGCAGGCTTCTCCGACGGATGGTTCGTCCAGGAAATGCCCGACCTCAACCAGCGCCAACCCCTGCTGGCTGATTACCTCATCCAAAACACCATTTGGTGGACAGAATACCTCGGGCTCAGTGGCATACGGATGGACACCTATCCTTATTCCGATGCCAGCTTCATGACGCAATGGACCTGCGCCATCCGCGCAGCCTACCCCCACCTCAACATCTGCGGCGAAGAATGGAGCCTCAACCCCGCTGTCCTCGCCTACTGGCAGGAGGGGCAAAACAACCGCGATGGCTATACCTCCTGCCTTCCAGGGCTGCTGGACTTTCCACTCCACCACGCCTTCATGCAGTGCATGAACGAGGAAGAAACCTGGCATTCCGATTGGGTGAGGCTCTATGAAATGCTCGGCAACGACTTCCTCTACCCCGACCCCTTCAACCACATCGTCTTCCCGGACAACCACGACATGAGCCGGGTGCACACCCAACTCGGCGACGATGCGCGCAAGACACGTCTGGCCATGGTCTTCTTTGCCACCACGCGCGGCATACCACAGTTCTATTACGGGACGGAAATCCTCATGACCAACACAGGGGACGACAGCCACGGCAACATCCGGAGCGACTTTCCCGGCGGATGGTCCGGCGATGAAATCAATGGTTTTACAGGCACAGGATTAAGCCAGGAATCAGTTGAATTCCAGGCCTTCACACGCCGCCTCCTCAACTGGCGCCAGAGCGCAAGCGCGGTGCACCACGGCTCCCTGACCCACTATGTCCCGGAAGGCGAATCTTATGTCTACTTCCGTCAAGATGACACCACCACAGTCATGGTCATACTCAACCAAGGCGACGGCCCCGAGACCCTCAATCTTGCGCGATTCGATGAGGTCCTCAAAGGGCGCCGATCGTTCAAAGAAGCACTTAGCGGTGCCGAGCCCGAAGCGATGGGCAACCAACTGACCGTGCCCGCATCCGCGGCTTGGATTCTGGAAGTGCGCTGATCCTGCTGTCCCCAAGTCAAACTGTGCTTCAGAGCACAAGCTGCATGCGGATATCTGCCCGATCATAGACACAATCTTCTGGCAAGGGCACTTCCACAAAGCCGAATTTGCGGTAAAGGTGCAAGGCGCTTTCGAGGCGGGTGTGCGAGTACAACTCAATGACACGGGTTCCGCGCTGGCCGCAGAGGTCGATGAGAAAGGCCATCAGCTCATGGCCGAATCCATGCGAGCGCAGGTCTTCACGCACCGCCATCTTGTTGAGCTCCAACACCCCTTCTGCCCTTGGCGTAAGTGCAAATGTGGCGACCACCTCCTCCCCAAGCTTTCCAAAATAGACTTCACCGCCTGGCCCAATCACCATCTCCTCTGGATTCCCCAGCACCTCAATATCGTAGGGCTCGAGGAGGAAATACCGGTCCAGCCAAGCCTTGTTTAGTTCAAAAAACGCGCGGCGGTACTGAGGGCTGAAAGGCACAATGGTCAGGCCCCTTGCAGGATTGGACATGGTTGATTTCATGGGAGTCACCCTGCCTAAAAACCAGAAACTTGGGCTGACACAACTTGGTCAAGACACCACCCGAAGACCATGATCACGGCACCAGTCATTTTGTGCGGTGTCAATGGGTGACCATAAACCGGGTCGGAGGCAAATTCCCGCAGCGGGCCACGTAAGCACCCTCTGGCCAAGATGAAACGTCAAAGCGGCCACCTTCCAAGAAGCCTCTAAAACATTCCCTTCCCTGTAAATCCCTGACAACCACCTCGCCTGCGAAACCGCCTTCAGTTCCACCAGGGGCGTGCCACTGGTCTGCTGGATTGGGATAGCCCTGCTTCAACAAAAATGGTTCAGCCGAACCCACAGATGATGGCGTTGCACCGAAACGGATCTCTTGCACATCCTCGACGCCCGGATCAATCATGTTCCAAAACTCACAGGATACCGCACCGTCAAATCCCTCCTCTGGTGCAACCAACACTGTGAAACGCTCACCGGGAAAAACATCGAGGCTGTCTACAGCAAAAGCCTCCGGCAATGCCCGACCATCGCTCATGAAGCAAGTGGCATGCAATTCAGGCGGAAAGTGACAACGGACGCGGCTGTAGGCCATGGACCCCAGCCGCAGTGCCAAGGTGTCGCCGGGAGCGGCCCATACCATTTGGTCTTCGTTTTCCAACTGACTTCCCGAGCTCCCATTGATCATGAAAACATCGGGGCGAATGTCGTGAAACGGAAAACTCCCAACCGGGTCCAAGTTGGTCGCGACCTCGAGGTCACTGAACAACAATGGAACATCCTCGGAGTAGGCCGGCCCTCCATCAAACAGGGTCTGATCGGGGCGCTTCACCAAAATCATTCCATACATCCCCATCGTCAGGTGAAGGGTCGTGGTGACATGGCAGTGGTACAAAAAAGTACCTGATTGATCTGCGACAAAAGAGTACACCGCATCGCCATTGGTGGGCACCAAGAAAGAGGTCGCCGGAACCCCATCATTTGCCTGATCGACATCGAGTCCATGCAAGTGAATGGTGTGGCTTTCGGGACTGGGATTCGCAAAGTAGAGGTCTACCGCCTGTCCTTCATTGTAGGTCAACAGTGGCCCAGGCAAGGTGATGTATCCATCGGTGACCCATCCGTAGCCCCAGATGGGAACAGAGGAACCGTCATCCAAGAAATGAATGCCGTCCATTTCGGAGAAAAGCTGGGGAGGAAGGGCTTGACTGAGCGCTGCGTGAGACATGCACCACACACTGCACGCGAACAACAATGTCCGATACACATGGGTCAATTCCTGCCTGTATGGCGTCCTCGTCTTCATGGCTGGATGTCAAGATGGGTGATCATACCGCCGGGATAAAGGCCCGCATTCGTCACGGCAATGAGGTTGTGATTGTGCACAGGGTACATGCCGGGCTGAAAAGCGTCGAGCCGCACAACGGTCACTTCTCCCTCAAGAAAGGGCATCGTGTCCTTGATCCAGCCCACCCGCTCGGGGTGTTTCGAAGCTTGAAGAACCTCCACATGGAAACCGTGGAAATGCAGAACATGGTCCATGCTGCCTTGATTGGCAATGGAGATATAACATGAAGTACCGACCCCAATGGAAACGTAACCGAATGGGTCGTTCAACGTGTTGGGGAAAGTCCTGTCGTTCACTGTAAACTGCCGCGGGACATATGGTGCGTCGCCATCCAACGCATTTCCTTCGGCCACCGTTTGCATCCGCGCTGGCTCCCAATCACCGAGGTTCCAGTGAAAATGTGGCAAGTCATCGTTGCCCACCATGATCATTCCTCCAGCACCGAGCACGCTGCCCCGTTCAGAAGCCAACCCGTAGCGATAAGTGCCCGTCTCCATCGGAGGCAAAGTCAATGCTGTAAACTGGCCCGCGGGGAGCGAAACGGGATCCCAATCCCCCACACCCAACACGAAAGCATGGTTCACGGTATCCCCGTTGTGGACCACCAATTCATGGGACTGCAACACCGAGTGGACAAAAGAAAAATTGAGCGAGTCCCAACCGGCCGCCTCACAAAAGCGCAGTGCAGGCATGGTGTCTCCGCTGAGAATGGCCTCATCGAGCTGAAGCCAAAGGGTATCGGGGACATCCTGTGACCAAGCCCTCGGAGGACTGGAAAACCAGATGATAAACGCCGCCATCAAGCACGGCCATTGCTTCCAAAACATGAAGGAAAGTACTCCAAATACAGGTTAGCCACTCGGGAAGGTCCATAGAATACAACCGCCCCCTGCCACCGCAGGGAAATGTACCTTCCGACACTACGATTGCGCCATGAAAAATGTCCTCAAAGCGCTCGGCCTGTTGTTGGTCTTGCTCCTCGCCTACGTTGTCTATTTCGTTCAGACCAGCAGCACCGACTACAGCTTTAGCTTGGCATCCGATGCCGTCTCCGCGCCGGTTGAAATCATCTTCGACGACATGGCGGTGCCCCACATCTACGCCGAAACCGAGGACGATGCGATGTACGCTTTGGGCTATGTCCACGCTTCGGAACGCCTCTGGCAAATGGACCTGCTCCGGCGCGCCGGTGCCGGCGAACTTTCTGCGCTGCTCGGACCAGACATGGTCGAAAACGACCAGTATTTGCGCACCCTCGGCATGCGCGAGGCCGCAGCCCGGGTGTCGGGTGAGTTCGCCGCCCATGCACCACAGCGCATCCAAACTTCTATGGCAGCCTATCTGGATGGCATCAACCGCTTCATCGCGGAGGACAAGAAGCCCTTGGAGTACCAACTATTGGGCGCCGATCCCAAGCCCTTCGACACCCACGATGTTTACTGCGCTACAGGATTTATGGCATACAGTTTTGCCATTCACCTCAAGACAGAGCCCATCCTCGACTGGATGAATGAAGCCCTGGGGCCAACATACATGGCCGACCTGGCCACCGGCCCAGAGGGATTTACCCGCATCCCCGTCACCGGCGCTGGAACAGACAGTACCGAAGCTCCACGCACTGAGCAAGTCGGGCCCAAAACCGAGAGCCCCACACCTTCGGACATTTCTGCAATCTCCACAAAAGCGCACCGTTTGGATGCCCTTCGCCCCGTTCCGCAGTGGCTGGGATCCAACGCTTGGGTCATCAGCGGAGACAAGACGGCGAGCGGCAAAGTGCTGTTTTGCAACGATGCCCACATGGCCTACTCGCAGCCATCGGTGTGGTACGAAGCGCACATTGTGACGCCCGAGGTTGAATACTATGGCAACCACATCGGTGGCCTGCCTTTTCCCGCGATTGGCCACACGCGCCACCATTCTTGGGGCATTACGATGTTTGTGAACGATGACATCGACCTCTACCGAGAAACCATCAAAGACGGCAAATACCTGCAAGGCGACCGCTGGAGGGACATCGAAGTCAACATGGAAACCATCGAAGTGGCTGGGGGGGATGACGTGACTTTTGAACTGCGCAAAACACACCACGGCCCTTTGATCGAGGACAGCATTGCCATGTGGTGGACCTTCACCCAATATCCCGAAAACCGCATCCACGAGGCCTTCTACGGGTTTTCACGAGGAAACACCATGGAAGAGGTTCAAGACGCTGCCGCCATCATGCACGCCCCAGGCATCAACCTCATGTACGGCGATGAAGAGGGCAACATCGCTTGGTGGGCAAGCGCAAAGCTTCCCATTCGCCCAGACCACGTGAACACCAAAACCGCCATCGATGGCAGCAACCCCGCCAATGACCCCTTGGGCTGGTATCCCTTTTCTCGAAATCCCCAATCGGTCAACCCCCAGGCAGGTTATGTGTACTCCGCAAACAATGCCCCAGACAGCGTGGCAGGGGTGCATTATCCTGGCCACTATTACGCTGGAAACACCCGTGGAGCAGGGATCGTTAAAGCCATGGAGGCCAAAGACGACTGGACCCTTGAAGGGGCACAGTCCTTGCAGCTCGACCACCATTCACCCGTATACAAGAGCAATTGCTCCATGCTCGTGGCATTCGCCGATGCCTCGGAAACCAATTGGAAGCCTGCGCAGGCAAATGCATTGAGCCAACTCCGTCAGTGGGATGGGAGCCATACCGGCGGGCAAACAGAGCCCACACTTTACTACCGCTGGATGTACCGCACCATCGAGGGTGCCATGGCCGACGAATTCCATCAAGCCGCTGGTGAAAACGCCGCAGAGAAATTCGAAGCTTGGCACAAAACCATAGTCAGCGAGAATTCCTTCCCAAGACTCCTTGCCAATCCCGGTTCACCTTGGTGGGACGATGTCAGCACTGCACCCCGCGACAACGCTGCCGCAATCGTTTCGGCAGCTTTCCTGTTGGCTTATACCGATTTAGAAAGCGCCCTCGGCACAGATCCGAGCGCGTGGCATTATGAACGGCTGCACACCGTTTCCCACCGCCACGCCATGGCGGATATACCCCTCCTCGGCAACTGGCTCAGCGTGGGGCCCTATGGCCTTCCTGCAGCCAAGGATGCCCTGTGCAAATACGAGTTCAAACTGAAGAAAGACATCAACTACGAGGTCTTTTCCGGCCCCTCTATGCGCATCGGCATCGACTTCGCGGATGTGGATGCCGCCGAGAGCATCCTCCCCACTGGCCAGTCCGGCAATGTCTTCAGCGCCTTCTATGACAACCAGGCCCCGTTGTACCACACAGGCCGGTTCCGAAAGATGCGCATGGACCGAACCGACATTGAAAACAATGCGACCTTTTCCTCCAGTATTACGCCATGAAGACATCCTGTTCTGCCATCAAGTCGATAGCACTGATTGGTGCATTTTTAGCAACCGTCAGTAGCACCCATGCCCAAGAAGAAAAAAGCGTAGAGCCCTACATCGAATCCAATTGGGGGCTCGCATACATCGGTGAATCTGATGCCATTTTTCCCGGGACCTCAGTCCTCATGGGAAGGCGTTCCTATTTCAGCAAAAACGGGTTCACTGATACCCAAATTGGGCTGGCATTCCCGAGCGTCTTAACGGCCAAAGTCGGAGTGGGACACACAGGGGCAAAAGGCGGTCACTTCTCAGCAGGTTTGCGGGTATTCCCTACCCATGTCTACATCCAAAACACACTACCCTCGAAGCGTTGCAATCGAGATGTGAGCCGCCGCAAGCTTCAACGCCTCGAGCGTCGCGGAAAAAGTGCCGCAGACATCAAGTGCTCCGAATGGGCTTTTTCATTTGAAATCTCCCCGCTCTTATTTACTGGATCGTTGCCCGGGGAGTTGGAGACTTTGAGCTTTTATTCCATGGCCATGCTCACAGCAGGCCACCGCTGGCTGTTTTGATCACAGAAAGGCGCTCCGGATCCCGGGTTGCACCCCTTCGTCTCTAGAAGTCAAGGTTATTAGACCGGTTTTTCAACAATTGTTTTTCAACGTATTCCTACAGGTTGCCGCCATCTTATACCTTCGTTGTGTACTTTGTACACCTGTAAGCGGAACTGGCTTTCCTAATGGTCTGAAGCCACCGACATTCATAGCGGTTTAGATCAAATCAACCTTTCATGCAACACCTCAAAATGCGATGGCAGCTTTGCGCCCTCGCCTTGTCATTGGGCTTCCTTTTCAGTCTTCAAAACACTGTTCACGCCCAGAGCCTCACCCTCACAGGCACCGTCATAGACGGTGAATCCGGTGACCCTCTCATAGGAGCCACCATCCTCGAAGATGGCACCACCAACGGTGCAACAGCGGGGATTGACGGCTCCTTTTCGTTGCAGGTCAATGGACTTCCAGTGGGGCTGAAATTCAGCTTCATCGGCTATGAGAGCCAAACATTGAACGTCACATCGGGCGCCCCCATTTCTGTCACCCTCAACTTGGATGCAGAACTCGTCGGCGAGGTCGTCGTCGTCGGATACGGCCGGCAGAAAAAGAAAGTCTCGACAGGCTCTATTTCTAAAGTGACGGCCAAAGACATCGAGGGCATTGCAGTCCCAGATGTGACATCCAGCCTCGAAGGCTTGACCACAGGATTGATCGTGAACGAATCAAGCGGTCAGCCTGGATCGGGAAAGAGCATCCTCATTCGCGGCATCAGCACCAATGGAGACAACTCACCGCTCTACGTGGTCGATGGCTTGCAGGTCGGCAACATCGACAACCTCAACCCAAGCGATGTTGAGTCGGTAGACGTTTTGAAGGACGCCGCGTCCAGCGCCATTTATGGCGCGCGAGCAGCCAATGGCGTGGTCATCATCACCACCAAGAATGGCAGCAAAGGCGGAGGCAGCATCACCTATTCCAACAGCTACCTCAACTCCAACCCCTGGAAGCTGCCCGAGATGCTCGGGTCAGAAGACTACATCGTTTTGATGCGGGAGAAGTTTGCCAACAGCAACCAGACCTCCGCGCTGGACATCCTGGGTTTTCCGGACTTTGGCGATGCCATCGATGGCAACACCAATTGGATGGAGGCCATTTTCAATTCCGCGCAGGTGGTCAACCACAGGGTGACCGCATCGGGTGAGAACTCATACATGTCTATGGATTACTGGAACCAGAATGGGGTCATCGGTGGGGAGAAGTCCAACTACACCCGCTATGCGCTCCGTTACAATTCCACCAAGAAGGTCCAAGACCTCCTGACGATCGGACAGAACTTCTACCTGAACCGCACACAGAACAACAACATCGGCACCAACAGCGCCTTTGGTGGCGTCCAATCGGATGCCTTTGCGTACGATCCCCTCACCCCCATTTATGACGAGGCGGGACAGTTCGGATTTGCGCAGTCACCCTGGGTGCAGAAGGAGTACATCAATCCATTGAGCCGGCTTTACCTCGCCGGAGGAGACAACAAATCAGATCAAATCTTGGGGAACGTCTTCCTCGAGGCCGAGCCCCTCAAAGGGTTGCGTGTCAAGACCGATGTCGGATTTGACCTCAATTGGTACGACTACCGCTACTTCACTCCGCGCTATGAGTTCCACCCTGCTGCTCAAAACCTCACCAACGACGTGGGACAGGGATCCGGCAACTTCCAAGGCATTCAGTGGGAAAACACCGCCAACTACACCACGACCATTGAAGACAAGCACAACTTGGACTTCCTCGTGGGTACCTCATACAGGGCCAACGAATTCCGTCAGGTGGGCGGTTCAACTTCCAACATCCCGGAAGACGCTGAATTCAACCCCAACTTCCACTACATCGACTCAGGTCAGGACACCCTCGACCTGGCTTTCGGTGGCGCCTCTGTAGACTATGCGCTCATCAGTTCTTTCTCTCGTCTGCTCTACAACTTTGACGAGAAGTACCTGTTTTCTGCCACCATCCGCCGGGACGGCTCCTCGAACTTTGGAGAAAACAACCGCTATGGAGTATTCCCATCGGCTTCGGTCGGTTGGGTCGCCTCCAAGGAGGACTTCATGAAGGATTCAGAAAAAATCAGCTTCATGAAGGTCCGCGCGTCTTGGGGTGTGAACGGTTCAGACCGCATTTCGCCGCTGAGCTATGTGGCTCGGATTCAAAACGCCTTTACCTATTCCTTTGGAAGCGACGACCAAACACTCAATACCGGCACAGCGCTGGCTGCCCCGCCCAACCCCAACGTAAAGTGGGAGCAAAGCGAACAGCTTGACCTCGGCATCGAGCTCGGTTTGTTTGACAACAAGTTGAACATCGAAGCGGATGTCTACAGCAAACGCACCAAGGACCTGCTCATGACCCAGCAAATCCCGGGTTACATCGGCGCCACCAACAACCCCACCTCCAACCTCGGTGAGATCTTGAACCGCGGCGTGGAAGTGGGCATCGGATACCGCATGAGCAAGGGCGATTGGAATTTGAATACCCAATTGAACTACACGCACTTCAAAAACGAAGTCGTCAATGTGGCCGGTGAAACGGGTTACTTGAACGGTTGGGGATGGCCCGTGCGCAACACCGCCATCACCCGCATGACGGAAGGCTACGCTGTGGGACACTTCGTCGGATATGAAGCCGCCGGAATTTTCCAGAATGAAGCCGACATCTTCAGCCACATCAACCAAGAAGGTGACCTGCTTCAGCCCAATGCCCAGCCCGGTGACATCCGGTTCTTGGACACCAACGGCGACGGCGTGATCAACTCCGACGACATTGGCGACATCGGAAGCCCTTGGCCCAAGCACATCATCGGACTCTCGGCCAACCTGACGTACAAGGACTTCTACCTGAACGCCATCTTCAATGCCCAGTTGGGCCATGAGATTTACCGCACCTATGAGCGCTCAGATGTGACCTTCTCCAACATGCAGACCTTCTGGCTCGACCGTTGGACCCCAGAAGCGCCCAGCGAAGATCTCCCAAGGTTGACCTCAACCGACCCCAACAACAACCAGCGCCCGTCCAGCTTCTACGTGGAAGACGGCAACTTCTTGCGCCTGCGCAACCTCCAAGTTGGATGGTCCTTGCCACAGGAATGGACGCACCGTGCCAAAATGAAAGAAGTCAAGGTGTACCTGACGGGCAACAACCTCTTCACGATCACCAACTACCGCGGGTTCGATCCAGACATCGGCACCAGCGGATGGATTCTCGACACCGGAATCGACAAAGGATTCTACCCCAACAACCGCTCCTTTGGTGCGGGTCTCAACGTCACTTTTTAACCGCGCACTACGATGAAAAACATCTATCGCAACCTCACCGTCATCGCAGGATGTACCCTGCTTTTGGCTGCTTGTAGCAAGGACCGGTTGGTCGTGGAACCCGTCAACGAGTTCCTCTCCAGCAACTACTACCAAACCGAAGACCAAGTGGCGTCAGCGCTGATTGGGGTCTACGATCCCATTGGTTGGTCCATGGCTTACGGTCAGTGGATCTCCCCCACCATGATGGGTGAAATCCGCTCTGACAATGCCAATGCAGGTGGAGACCCCTCCAACAATGACCAGCCCGGGTGGCAGGAATTGGACGACTTCACCAACACCAACTCGAATGTGGTCCTTCATCCGATTTACCGGAAAGGCTACATCGGCATCAGCAGGGCCAACGCTTTGCTCGACCTGACCGAAATCGAGTCAGATGCTGTCACCTCATATAAGGCGCAGGCGAAGTGGCTCAGGGCGTATTACCACTTCGAATTGTTCCGCCACTTCGGTCCGATCCCCGTCGTGAATCAAAGCTTGACACCAGAAGACATGAGCCTCGAACGGGGCACGTTGTCAGAAGTCATGCAGCAGATTGTCACAGATTGTGAAGAAGCCCTGCCCCACCTCCCATTGTTGCCTCCAAGCGGCCAGGAAGGACGGGTGACACAAGGCGCTGCCTATGCGCTCATGGGCAAAGCCTACCTCTACTGGGCAGACCTCAAAGGAGACGATCCAGCGCTGTTTCAATCTGCGGCTGATGCTTTCCAGTCCATCGTGGACTTGGGAGCCTACCAGTTGCAGGACGACATGCAGCAGTTGTTTGTGTTTGACAACAGGAACACCCCAGAGTCTGTGTTCGAGATCCAACACAACCCCCTCTGGTCGAGTGACTGGGGTTGGTTTGAAGGGGTCGACGGAAACGGCATGATCCAATTGTGCGGCGTTCGAGGTTTGTGCGCTGAGCACCCCGACTACGAGGCCGGTTGGGGTTTCATGTCGGTCACAGAAGGCCTGTACAACCACTTCCTCGATGACGACACCTACCGCCGTGACGTGGCCATCCTTTCCGAGGATGAGTTGGCCCAACAGCTGGCCGATGCTGGCGTAAGCTGCGACCCCATCATTGACATGACCCAGAACAACCCCGTGGACTACACGGGATACTGGCAGGAGAAATACCCCAACCTCAAAGCCTTTGCCGGCACGAATGTCAATGGGGGCAACGAACACCTGACAAAGGCCCAGAACACCCACGTATTCCGCTATGCCGACATCTTGCTCATGCTCGCAGAAGCATTGCACCGAGGTTCTGGGGACGACGGTACTGCACAGATGTACATCGACATCGTGAGAGAGCGGGCGGCAGGTCCTGGCGACAATACGGGCAACTTCCGATCGGCTGCCACTGTGATGGCCGAAGAAGGTTGGAGCCTCCAGGATTTGATTTGGTACGAGCGCCGCGCAGAACTCGCCTGCGAAGGAGACCGCTGGTTTGACCTGGTGCGCTCCGGACGTGCCGAAGCCAGCCTCTTTGTAGGTGACGGAGACAAGGAAGCCAACTTTGGTCCTGACGACCTTTGGCTCCCCATCGCCCTGGAAGAAACCCAGATTGCCACAGGGTTGACGACCTATCCCGACGATTCGTTGTTCAACTGATCGGGCAGAAAAACACACTTTTACTTATTGATTCAAACACACAATTCAATCAAACCATGAACAAGACGATTCAAGGATTGGGGCTTTTCCTACTGGTCAGCCTCGTTATCGTGAGCTGCAAAAAAGACCCCGAGCCAGAACCTGCTCAGGTCATTGCCAGCTTTCAATATGAAGTGAGCGAAACCAATTGGGCTGAAGTCACCTTCACCAATTACTCCGCCAATGCCACCTCCCACACCTGGGATTTCGGTGATGGCAACACGAGCACGGACACCAACCCTGTGCACGAATACGCCGCTGGAGGTGCTTATGAAGTCACGTTGACGGCCATCGGTTTGGACGGTTCCGCTTCCAAAACCGAATCCATCATCATCACGGACCCCAACACCGCCAACACCTTCCTTTCAGGGGTGGACAGCAAGACCTGGTACTTGGACCGCGAAGAAGTGGCCCTCGGCATTGGTCCCGCTATTGGTGACAACGGCTGGTGGTCATTCGGAGGTGTCACACCGCTCGGCGACCGCCCTTGCATCCTGGACGACAGCTACACTTTCAACGCTGACGGCACGTGGGAAAAGAGCACCAACGGCACCCTCTTTGTGGACGCTGACGCCAATGGCGGCTGGCTCGGCATTGACGAGAACTGCATGGACGAAACGGAGCCCGGAATCTGGACAGGTCCCAACGGCGAAGACTTGAGCGCATTTGCAGACGGAGGCAACTACACCTTTGATTACAACACCAACACGAACACCATCTCACTCGATGGCTTTGGTGCATACATCGGCCTCTGCAACAAAACGGAGAACGGCGACAGCTACGTCCCCGTATCCACGAAGATGTACACCATCATCAGCACTGAAGAAGGAGACATCGCAGACCGCATGGGCTTGGCCTTGGTGCGTGCAGACGGCAGTGCTTGGAACTTCTACCTCGTGTCTTACCACGACGAAGCCAACTTGCCTCCCATCCCCTCTTCCGTGCCCACAGCGAACTTCTCTTCTTCCACAGATGGCTTCACGGTGTCTTTCACAAACTCTTCCTCCAATGCCACTTCCTACAGCTGGGATTTCGGTGACGGAGCGATGAGCTCGGAAACCAACCCCGTGCATATCTATGGTTCGGACGGCAACTATACCGTCACCCTCACCGCCTACGATGACGCCGGTGGCAGCAACCAGATTTCTCAAGATGTGGCCATCAGTTCCGCAACCTTCTCTCCGAGTGTCCTTTCGGACGCCGATGGAAAAGCTTGGAGGCTTGACGGCGAAGCCAGCTACTATGTGGGGCCATGCCAGGGCTGCGGCGACTGGTGGGGCGGCATTGACGCCAACGGTGTCATTGAGCGCGCTTGCCAATTGGACGACGAGTGGATCTTCTTTGACGATGGCACCATGGAGTTCACCACAGAAGGATTTGTCTGGGCAGAAAACTACCTGGGCGCAAGCGGCGAGTGTCTCGACGAGACCTTACTCGCATCTCCCTTTGATGTGTTTGGCGCTGGAACACACGCTTTCACAGCCACTGCTGCAGAGGTCACTGTGAATGGACTCGGTGCATTCATTGGATTCAACAAAGCCTACAATGGAGGTGAATTGCCCAACGATGCCACAGGCACACCGGCCAGCACCATCACATACGAGGTGTTTGAATACAGCAACATCAATGGCGTCGAAAAAGTCACCCTAACGGTCGACTACGGGGCCAACCCGGGCGAGGCGTATTGGACTTGCCGCCTGATCGCCCAATAAGCGCAGGTACTCAACCTCATTGGAAAGGGAATCGGTCTTGACCGGTTCCCTTTTTTCATGCCCCAACTTTTGGCAAAGGGTCCTCGTGCC
>JBELBZ010000017.1:0-15825 GCA_042095055.1 Crocinitomicaceae bacterium
ATCACCTTGTCAGTGAACCGGGAGGGCGCGGGAATCGAATGCCCTTCCTAATTTGCCGTCATGAGGGCTGTAGTCCAAAGGGTCAGCCGCGCGCAGGTGCGGGTAGAAGGAGAAACCATCGGGACATGCGGCCACGGCCTCATGGTCCTGCTCGGCGTGCATGCCGACGATGCGGAAGCCGATGCAGATTGGCTGGCCGCAAAAGTGGCCGCCTTGAGGATTTTCTCGGACAGCGAAGGCAAAATGAACCTGTCGGTGGTGGACATTCAAGGGGGCGCCCTAGTGGTCAGCCAATTCACCCTCCACGCGAAGTACAAAAAAGGCACCCGCCCCAGCTTCATACATGCTGCCCGCCCAGAGACCGCCATCCCACTGTATGAACGCTTCGTGAAAAATCTCGAGGAACACCTCAAGCGGCCGGTAGGGACCGGTAAGTTTGGTGCCATGATGGAGGTGGAGCTGGTCAATGACGGCCCCGTCACCATCACCATGGATACCCAAGACAAAGAATGACCCCAGATTCACCCACCCTCGCAGCCGTACAATCCACCGTGGACGAGTGGATCACCACCATTGGCGTTCGGTATTTCAGCGAATTGACCAACATGGCGATCCTCACGGAAGAAGTGGGTGAATTGGCCCGCATCATGGCCCGGCGCTATGGAGACCAAAGCGAAAAGCCCTCCGATGCCAACCGGGACCTCGGCGATGAAATGGCCGATGTATTGTGGGTTTTGGCAGCCCTTGCCAACCAAACCGGCGTAGACCTGAGCGAAGCCTTTCAGCGGAACCTCGACAAGAAAACCACCCGCGACGCCGACCGGCACCGCAACAATCCCAAGCTCCAATGAGCCGTGCATTCCTTTCCACCTGCTGCCTGACATTTTGCCTCTTGCTGGCCTTTACCGCTTCGGGACAGCGCGGCCGCAAAAGCGACATGGTCGCCCCCACTGCATCGGCGGACCGACTCAACGTCGCTGCAACCCATGAAAGCCTTGCGTCTGCCAGTTGGACGTCAGGTTTGGAACTGCGCAGCGTGGGGCCCACCGTCATGAGTGGCCGGGTGGTTGACCTCGCAGTCAATCCGGACAACCCCGCCGAGTTTGTGGTGGCCTATGCCACCGGTGGAATCTGGCACACCACCGACCAAGGCACTTCGTTTCAACCGTTGTTCGATCACGAACTGATGATGTTCGTGGGTGCGCTGGCCGTGGATTGGGAGCAAAGGCACATTTGGGCAGGAACCGGTGAGGTCAATGCCTCTCGCTCCAGCTATGCCGGTGTGGGCGTCTATGTCAGCGAGGATTGGGGGGCAACCTGGCAGCACCGCGGACTCGAAGAAAGCCACCACATCGGCAGGATCGTCCTGGATGAAGGGGACGGCATCTACGTTGCAGCCTTGGGACCACTCTACACGGAGGGGCGCCCAGAGGCCCAGCGCGGGATCTACCACAGCACCGACCAAGGCGCCACCTGGCAGTTGCTGCTCAACGGCACGGAGGCCGGCAGACCTGAGGCCGGCGCCATCGACCTCATCGTCGACCCCAACCGCACCGATCACCTTTACGCAGCGCTGTGGGACCGCACCCGTCGCTCATGGGACTTTACAGAAGGAGGGCCTGGAAGCGGCGTGTTTGAATCCGAAGACGGTGGCGCCAGCTGGGTGTACTTGTCTTCTGAGGAATATGGTTTCCCGGCTTCAGAAAACATCGGCCGCATGGGCTTGGCCTATCACGCTGCCGCCGACAAGCTGTACATCATCGTGGACAACCAAAACGTCAAGCCCGAAGAGGAGGAAGACTCAGAAGCCGCGGACCTCAAAGCAGAAGACTTCCGCGACATGACCACCGCCGAGTTCGCGGCATTGGATACCGCCGCGCTCGCCGATTTCCTCGATGACAACGGGTTCCCAGAGGACGCCGATGCCACGACCGTTTTCCAGCGCGTAGCAGACGGTGAATTGACCCCTGCGACCCTCGCTGATTTTCTGGGCGATGCCAATGCCGCCATGTTCAATCCGCCCATCATTGGCGCTGAAGTGTACCGCTGGACGGGCCAGTCCCTGCAACAGGGAAAAACGACAGCAAGCGACAGCACTGGGGCGCGGTGGGAACGCACCCACGAAGAAGGCCTCGATGAAGTCTGCTACAGTTACTGTTACTATTTCGGACTGATCGCAGTGGACCCCAGTGATGAGGACCGGGTGGTGATCGGAGGGGTCCCCCTCCTGGAAAGCACCGATGGCGGTGCCACTTGGACTTCCATTGCCCAAGACAACGTGCACGTGGACCACCACCACATCTGGATCAACCCCAACAATCCGCAGCACGTCATCAACGGCAATGACGGTGGCATCAACGTCACCCTCGACGGCGGCGAACACTGGACTTCTTGCAATTCACCCGCTGTAGGCCAATTCTACGCTGTCGCGGTGGACGACGCCGACCCTTACCGCATCTACGGGGGGTTGCAGGACAATGGCACCTGGCGCGGGCCCAGCGGATACGAGGCGGGCCCCCGGTGGCACCAAACTGGAGACTATCCCTACGACCGCCTCAATGGGGGCGACGGCATGCGCATCGAAGTCGATACCCGGGACAACGAGACGGTCTACACCGGATATCAATTCGGCTGGTACAGCCGTTCCAACAAACAGACCGGTGACAGAGAGCGCCTCCACCCACAACACACCCTCGGTGAGACCCCACTGCGATGGAATTGGCAAACGCCCATTCACCTGTCGCGTCACCAACAAGACGTACTGTACATGGGCTCAAACCGGTTCCACCGGTCATTGGACCAAGGCGACCACTTCGAGACCCTTTCCGGCGACCTGACCCGGGGATCGAAAAAAGGCAATGTGCCCTTTGGAACGCTCACGGCCGTGCACGAGAGCCCCTTGCGGTTTGGACGGCTGGCTGTGGGATCGGACGACGGGCTCGTGCACCTCAGCTCCGACGGCGGATACACCTGGGAAGCCCGCACGCCTCCTGCTCCACAAGCCGCACCCCAGCGCACCTTATGGGTCACTGAAGTGCTGTGGTCACACCACTCGGCGGACCGCTTGTATGTGACATTCAACGGCTACCGCCACGACCACTTCGCACCCTACTTGTACGCATCCGATGACAATGGCCAGACTTGGTCTCGACTGGGTGACGATGGAACCGTGCGCAGTGGCCTTCCCATGGAGCCCATCAACGCCCTCGCAGAGTCAGAGGACGTCGAAGGCCTGTTGTTTTGCGGAACAGACGGCGGACTATACGCCTCTCTCGATGGTGGCTTCACATGGGCGTTGGCACATCCCGACTTGCCCCGCGTTCCCGTGCACGACCTCGTCATCCAGGAACGGGAAAACGAACTCGTCATCGGCACCCATGGCCGGAGCATTTGGGTCCTCGATCTGAACCCCTTGATTGAAGGGTTGACTGAAGCGGGAACCACTGCGCCCGAAGCGCTGTTGCTGTCCATGGAAACGCCCGAAGACCTCACTTGGCGGGAGGGCTGGGGAGAACGCGGATACGGTTGGGGCGAGCCCTGGACGCCCGAAGTCCAATTGCCCGCCTTTATTCCAAGCCACGGAGATTACACCATTCAACTGATGGACAGCGCCCAAACGGTTCTGGGACAAAAGGACTTCAAAGGCCTGCACAGGGGGTGGCAAAACCTGAGCTTCTCGCCCAAAAAGACCGGCGGTGATGGGTACTTGGAACCTGGAGCCTACACCTTGGGGTTGATGTCATCCGATGGCAGCACCGGCAGGCTTGAAGTCAGCTGGTCCATCGTAGAAGAAGAGGACTAAATCTGCCCTGAGCAGCACTGATTAGATCAATTCTGGCGCGGAGCAAAAAGCGACAAGGGAATCTCGCACACAGGTATGGGATCCATCTTGTGAAGGTTGGTGCTGTGGTGCTTGTGGTAAATCCGCATCACCTCACCTTCCCTCGAGGCCGCCACAAATGAGGCCGCGGATTGGCCCTTCGCCACTTGCTCCATCGCCCATTCAAGCTCATCGTAACTGGCGCCAAGTTGGTCTTCATCGGTGCGATTGTCCCCCCAGAGTCCATCCGTAGGCGCCGCATTGAGAATGGCTTCCCCAATTCCCAGTGCCCGCCCCACCGCATAGACTTCGCTTTTGAAGAGGTCCGCAATGGGACTGAGGTCCACCCCACCATCGCCGTACTTGGTGTAGAAACCGACCCCGAAGTCCTCCACCTTGTTGCCGGTACCGGCCACCAACGCCCCCTTTTCGGCGGCCACCGCGTAGAGGGTGGTCATGCGCAGCCGCGCCCGAGCATTGGCCAACGCAAGCCCACCAAACGGTCCGTCTGCCGCTGTGGCCAGCGCCTCCGACAAACCATCAAATGAAGCCGACAAATCCACCACGCAAGACGTGACATGCCCATGCTGGGATTCCAACCAAGCGATGTGATCGGCCCCCCTTTGGTCTTGGTCCGCAGCCTGGTGGATGGGCATGCGCAACAAAGTGGTCGGCCTTCCGGTGAGCGCGGCCAGCGTGGAGGTCACGGCCGAATCAATGCCACCGCTGACACCAACAACCCAGCCGTCGAGGGCCGTTTGATCCAGGTAATCTTTCATCCATTGGACGATGTGACGGACCGCCGCTTCGGCATCCAGGGAACGGGAAGAATGCAACTTCATATCAAAACAACAATCCCAAGCTAAAAAGGATGGCATTGTCGACCATTTTTATGTCATATCCGCCAGCAGCGGGGTCGAGCGAACCGTCAGCAGCCGACTGAATGTGCTCTTCGTTGCGGTCCGGTCCATAATTCTTGTTGCTGGCCACGTTGAAAAGGCCATTGTTGAAGGTCGCCCCGACCAGCAGGGCGGTTTTGCCGCTGAGGTTGTATTCAATTCCCAGGCCCACAATCATGGCTGCCCTCAACAAGGCGACGTCGTCTTCAACCGGCACATCGTCGAACACAACCACCCCTTCATTCCCAGCGGCAATGACGGTTTCCTCGGTCCAAACTGTTCCCTCTTCCCCCTCCTCTCCGCGGTACCGGTAGTCCATGGCATCCTTTGCAGTACTGCGCAGGTTGAGGCCCAAGCCCATGCCGAATTGCCCCCAGTATGTGATGTGGCCAATCTGTCGCGTCCGGAATTTGAAGCTGATCGGCACTTCCACCCAATGCTGCGTCAAGGTGCGCTCGCGGCGCACGAGAAATGCCGTACTGTCGTTCGCAGCGTCCTCCGGGTCACCGAGTACCCGGTCATAATGAGACACCTTGCCTCCATTGCGAAACACATTGAGCCCCGTCCCCACCGCATAATTGTCGGCAAACATGATGTCAGCTGTAAAGCCAAAACCAAACCTCACCACACTGCCCTCTGAATTGCTGTGCGTATCCCTCACGTCCAGCCAAGCCACGGAAGGCAGCAGGTGCAGGCCCATCCTGAATTTGGGTTCGCTGTAGCGAGTGCGCCCGCTGTTGGATGATGCCGGCGTCGCAGTTTGGGCCGATGCCGCCAGAGAGATCAACCCCAGAACGACAGCAGCGGAACGGAAAATTGTAGTGGATACCATGTCTAAGAATTCAAACGTTCCTCAGGGAGCAAATTGCGTACCAAAGACGAAAAATGGACCATCAACCGCTGCACTTTTGCACCATGAGTGTTCAGAGCGACCATCCTCTCCTTTTGATGTGCAGAACCGTCACCCTCGTGGCTGCGGTTTTGCTGCTCCATGGATGTCAAAGTCCTGACCCCTACGCTCCATTTGATCGGACACCTCGAGACATTGGAACTGCCCAATCCGTCAGCTGGGAACACGTCAGAGACCGCACGGAGGTCAGTGCTTGGGAACCCGATGTCCAATGGCAAGGCCCACTCATTAGGGACATCCTTCAACTTGGGCCGTGGCCTCCCACAACGGCTGACCAAAAAACCGCCCTCGACTCTGCCTGGCGTGGGTTTACCGCTTTTGAAGGCACCCGGGTGGCCGTCCAAGGCATTGACAGCGTTCTGCAAAGTTCCGGCGCCATCTCACAGGCAGCGGCAGACATCACTGCGTCGCTCAGCCGCTTTCAACAGCACTTCCCTGCCGCCCCCATCCCAAACCTCGACATGGGGTATACCGGTTACAACTACAGCGTATACCCGACGCCTGATCTTTTGATGGTGGGTTGCGAATTCTTCATCGGCTCAGACCATCCTGCCGTCAAAAACCTGCCGCCACACATCTACCCCGGCTACATGCAATCCCGGATGGTGCCCGAACACCTGGTGGCCGATGCCCTCAGAGGATGGCTGCTCGTCCAATTCCAAGAAGGGCACTATCCAGCCAACGGACAGCTGTCGCAAGAACTGCTCTACTGGGGCAAAGTGCTCTTCATCGCCAGGTGCATCGCCCCCGATGTGTCACCGTGGGACCTGATGGATTGGACACCACAAGAATGGCAATGGGCGCAAGACCACGAAATGCAAGTGTGGGTCGAGTTGCGCAAAAAAGAGTTCCTCTACACCACCAAACGCATGGACATCCAACGCTGGGTGGCCGACGCCCCCTTTACCAAGGCGGGAGCAGTTCCCCAAGACAGTCCCGATCGACTGGGGTGGTACATGGGACTGCGCTGGGCAGAGGATTTTATGATCCGCCACCCTGAAATGTCACTGTCACAATTGATGGACCAGGCCGATGTGTTGCCCTTTTTGCAATCCTACAGGCCCAAGGGCTGAGCGCCAACACCGAACTTGCACCCCATGGCTGACAAGCGCACCTCCGACATCCACCTGACGGTCACGACCGACGACAACAAAGTGCCCACCTCCATCCGTTGGTCCGCATCCGATGCTGGCATTGCCAACGCCGAGGCCAAGGCCTTTGCCCTCAGTGTTTGGAACGGCCAAGAAGCCCTGAGCATTGACCTCTGGGACAAAGACATGACGGTGGAGGAGATGAAGGTCTTCGTGTGCCAATCCATGATGACCCTCGCCGATGCCCTCGAACGGTCCACACAGGATGAAAGGGCCGCAGGGGCCATCCGCGGGTTCACTTCAGAGCTGGCCGAACGGATTGGGGTCGGTCCCAACGGCGAGGGCTGAGGCCCGAGCTCAGTCCACAGGGGGAGGCTTGCGGTAAATGGGGTTTGTCTGGGCGATGAACCCCAGGACATCCTGCCGTCCATCTCCTTTGGCCGCCGAGGTCACAAAGTGTGGCGGCATGGCGGACCATTGCTTGAGCATGTGCGCGGTATAGCGGGGTAAAAACGCCTCCCGCTCTGCGATGGTGAGTTTGTCCACCTTGGTGAAAATCATGGCGAAGGACAAACCATTCTTGGCCATCCACACCATAAAGTCCATGTCGATTTTCTGTGGCGGCACCCGAGAGTCAATGAGCATCATGATGCACATCAGGTTCTCCCTTTTGGTGAGGTATTCCCTGGAGGTGCGCTCCCACGAGGCCCTGTCCTTCTTGGACACCTTGGCATAACCAATGCCCGGAAGGTCGACCAGGTACCACGGCTTGCCCGCCGTCGTCATCTCAAAATGATTGATCAGCTGGGTCTTCCCTGGCGTAGAACTCGTCTTGGCCAAAGCCTTGCGGCCGGTCAGCATGTTGATGAGCGAACTCTTGCCCACATTCGAACGTCCGATGAAGGTGTATTCCGGACGGTCAGCTTCGGGGCACTCTTGGAGTTTCGCGCTCGACTTCACGAACGCGGGATCGTCAACTGAGTATTCCTCGACGCTCATACCAATCGCTCAAGATGCTGTTGAATTCCTCTGGGTGCTCCATCATGGGGGCATGGCCACACTGGTCGATCCAGTGGAGGTCGGCATCCGGCAACAGGGCCTTGAACTCGTCGGCCACTTCAGGTGGCGTGATGGTGTCGTTGCGGCCCCATATCAAACAAGAAGGCTGTTTCATGTTCGGCAAGTCTGCCGCCATGTTGTGTCGGATGGCACTTTTGGCGATCGCGAGGATCCTCAACACCCGACTGCGGTCGTTGACAATGGCAAAGCACTCGTCCACCAAATCGTCTGTGGCATGACGGGGATCAAAAAACGTCTCCCCCACTTTGTCCCGAATAAAATTCTTGTCTTCACGTCTCGGGAACGAACTGCCAAAGGCATTTTCATACAAACCACTGCTCGCTGTCAAGGACAAAGAGAGCACGCGGTCTGGATTGCGCTTGGTGTAAATGAGCCCGACATGGCCTCCGAGTGAATTGCCCAACAAATGGACCTTCTCCAGCCCGAGGTGGTCAATGAAGCCCTCAACGTGCTTGCACAAGGTCTTGGCACTGGTGGTGGCCAGCGGCAAATCGTACAGCGGAAGCATCGGAATGATGACCCGCATTTTGCCTGCAAAGTGATTGAAGAGGTGCTCGAAGTTGCTCAATGCACCAAACAGCCCGTGGAGCAATACCAGGGGCGTGCCTTCAGAGGCGCTTTGCACGTAGCGGTAACGTCCGTCAGTTATGAGATCCTGCTCCATAGAATGGCTTGTGCCTAATCCTACAAAGTAAGGGCCCCTTTGGTTCCCGGGGCACACATCATTTACAGGAGAATGAAAGCGCCTGTGTGAACAAGCGGGCTCCACTTCCATCAACACCCCATCAACATCCCACAATTCCCCACTTGGACAAAACCGCCCAAGACGGGCCCCTTTCTTATTGGCCTACAGATACTTAGAGGTGATGTTGAAAAAGTTGCCCATTCACAGCCGTCAGCAAATTTTCCACATTGTGTCAGATTGTGGGGTTCAGTGGGAAATCGTGGGATAAACCGGCTACTTTTGGATGGGCAAGCCGCCCATAGAACCATGCTCAACCTCCTCGGAGAATACCACTGTCGGATCGACGCCAAAGGGCGGGTCAGCTTCCCGGCCAAGCTGCGCAAGCAGCTGGACCGCGTGCTGCACGATGGCTTGGTGGTCAACCGCGACATCTTCGAGGGATGCTTGGTCCTCTACCCCAAGCCCGAATGGGACAAGGTCAACGCCGAGATGGGGCAACTCAGCCGATACGACCGCCAGCACCAACTCTTTCAACGGAAATTCATGAAGGGCGCCACCCTGGTGGAGCTCGACGGTTCTGGCCGCATGCTGCTTCCCAGCGCATTGCTGGGCCACGCGGGACTTGAGGCGGGCAAGGCGGGCGACTGCGTGGTCACCGGTCTTGGCGAGAAAATCGAAGTGTGGTCCAAAGACCGCTTCGAAAACCAGGTCCTCGGAGACGACAAGGACTTCGACTTCGGCGCCTTGGCAGAGCGCGTTCGTCAGGACATCGAGCCTGGCACCAACCCCAACGATTCCAGCCGCAACTGATGTCCACGACCTACCACGTTCCCGTGCTGTTTGACGCCGCCCTCGAAGGGCTCGACTTGCAGCCCGCCGGAACTTACGTGGACTGCACTTTTGGTGGCGGCGGACACAGCCGTGGCATACTCGACGCGCTCGGACCCAATGGACGGCTCTTTGGATTTGATTGCGATCCAGATGCCGAGCCCAATGTCCCCGATGACAGCCGGTTTACACTGATCCCAGAAAACTTCAGGTTTGCCGCCAACTTCCTGCGCCTTCACGGTGTGATGCAAGTGGACGGCATTCTGGCCGACCTCGGTGTCAGCTCCCATCAATTCGATGCCGCTGAACGCGGGTTTAGCATCCGAGGAGATGGCGCCCTGGACATGCGCATGGACCCCCGACTTCCCGAGGGCGCCGACGGCCTCATCCAACGCATGGGTGAGCAGGAACTCACCCAGCTGTTCCGCCAATACGGCGAACTGTCACAAGCCCACCGCGCCGCCAGGGCCCTGCGCAAAGCCATCGACGAGGAGGGCGCCGAAGGCATTGCCTCAACCCATCGGCTGCAAAGCATTCTCGCTCCATTGGCTCCGCCTCAAAAGCGCAACCAATACCTGGCCCAAGCCTTCCAAGCGCTGCGCATTGCCGTCAATGACGAACTCGGCGCCCTGTCTGACTTGCTCAAATCAAGCCTTCAACTGCTCAAGCCCAGTGGACGGTTGGTGGTCATCAGCTACCACAGCCTCGAAGACCGCATGGTCAAGCGTTTTATGAGGGCTGGAAACATGGAAGGTGAAATCGCCAAAGATTTCCACGGCCGTTCCCTCGCCCCCTTTGACAAGGTCACGGGAAAGGCCATTGTGGCAGATGCCATGGAAATGGAGCGCAACCCACGGTCCCGCAGCGCGCGCATGCGCATTGCAGCACGCAACACCCTCGCCGCATGAGCCGCCGTTCCTCCCGCTCCGCATCCAAAAGCCGCAAAGGCAACCGGCCCCTCTCCCCCGGGGAGCAACTCGCGCGCAACATCGCACAGGAAAACCGCAGCGATCAACCCAAGACAACCCGGCGCAAAGCTGGCCACGCAAAGCCCCTCTCACCCGCTGGAGCGCGTCCAGCAAAACGCACCAAGAAACCCTCGCGCGTGGGTCAGGGCATTGCACGTGCACTGGCACCGATTCGCCAATCCCTGGCAGGAGAGTGGCTCGGCGGCCCAGAAGTGACCCGCCACCTGCCCTTTTTCGCCTTTATCGTCGCATTGATTCTGAGCTACACCTACTTGGAATACCAATACGAGTACGACGAACGTGCCATCAAGGAAGGACGGAAAGAACTCCGGGACCTCCGCCACCACGAACAAAGCCTCCGTGGCCGCTTTGAATCTCAGCTCCAGCGGAGCAGGCTCGACGAAGACATGGCCGATGTGGGACTCACCGCTCCCTCGGCACCTCCAACGGCGCTGCCCGCAAACAACACCGCACCATGAAGAGCGCCCAACACATCGCGACAAGGGCGTGGGTGCTCTTTGGCTTGTTCGCCCTTTGTGGGGCCTCCATTTTCTTGCGCATTGTCCTCATTCAGCTGGACCCCAGCCACGAAGATGTCAGCGCCATGCTCCCTCAGGTGCGCACAATTGAACCTGAGCGGGGACGCATCCTCTCGGCCGACGGCCACTTGCTCGCCGCTTCCGTGCCACGGTTTGACCTCCACTGGGACCCCACCGTCATCAATACCGAAAAAGAGGTCCAGGCTTTTTTGCAAGCCCTGCCCGCTTTGGCAGAGGCTTTGGCCCAAGAATTTGGCAATAAAAGCGCCCAAGGCTGGCGGAACTACCTCGTCGATGCACACCGGTCTGGCAAGAGCCGATACGTCGCCATTGCCCGCAACATCGCCTGGGACCGGCGCCAAGCTGTACAGGCCTTTCCATGGATAGGTGAACGGTCCCGCAACCGCTCCGGGTTCATGTTTTCCGAAAAGCCGCGCCGCGACAAGCCTTTTTCACCCTTGGCCAACCGCACCATTGGACTGCACAGGCCCAATGGAGGCAGCGTCGGCATCGAAGCCGCCTTCAATGAAGCCCTAGCGGGTAAATCAGGACAACGGCTCATGCGCCGAATCCACGGCAACTACTGGATCCCAGCAACCGACGACTTCATTCAGACTCCAGAGATGGGACGGGACGTGCGCACCACCATCGACCTGCGCACCCAAGATGTCGCCACAGACGCACTCCGCGCGCAATTGTCCCACCACGCCGCCGAATGGGGCTGTGCCGTGGTCATGGAGGTCAAGACAGGCAACGTCATCGCCATCGCCAACCTCGTGCGCGACCCAGAGACAGGGCGCTGCGCGGAATCGTACAACCACGCCATCGGCACCGCTGTAGAGCCCGGGTCAACCTTCAAGTTGGCCAGCGTCATGGCCCTGTTGGAGTCGGGAAAGATGACCGCTACCGACACCCTGGACACCGGCGATGGCGCCTTCCGGCCCGCCAATGGTTGCTCCAAGATGACCGACACCAGTCATCCGGACGGCGGCTATGGCCCATTGCGGCTGGAAGAGGTGTTTGAGCGCAGTTCCAACGTAGGCACCGCCAAGGCCGTGCAACAGGTGTTTGGCAACGACCCCCAAGCATGGCTCGACGCCCTTTCCGACATCGGATTGGGACAGCCTCTGGGCATCAACTTGGCAGGTGAAGGCCAGCCGCAAATGCACGCCTCCACCACCGAGCGGTCCTGGAGCGCCTGTTCGCTGACGTCCATGTCCATTGGCTACGAAGTCGCCATGACCCCGCTTCAAACCGCCGCCTTCTACAACACCATCGCTGCAGACGGTCGGTTGATTCGACCCCGCTTCGCCGATGCTTTGCTCGACGGCGATGAGGTCACCACCACCTTTCCAACGGAGGTCATCTCAGAGCGGGTAGCGAGCCGCACCACGATCTCCGCGCTCCAAAACATGATGGAAAGGGTGTGCGCACCGGGCGGCCACGGCACGGCAGAAGACGTCTTTGAAGACCGCCCTTATCGGGTGGCCGGAAAAACAGGCACCGCGAGGGCCACTTCTCCCGGAGGTGGCTACAAAGGGCACCGGGCCTCCTTTGCCGGCTATTTCCCCGCCGAAAAACCCGCCTTTACAGTCGCAGTGGTCGTCCAAAGGCCAACCGAACACGGTTATTACGGTGGGGTGGTCGCTGCGCCCGTTTTCCGCGCCATTGCCGACCACCTGCACGGCACACGCCCCGACCTGGTCGAGCGGGAGTTGGGATTGTTGGCAGAGACGCCACGCCTCCCTGTCTCCATGAACGGCTCGGCCAACACACTCACTTCGCTGTACGAAACACTGGGCCTCCCCTTTGCCATCGACACCACTGAAAACGGAGAGTTCCCCTCCCATGTAGCCGCATCCACATCAGATGGTTTGGTCACCCTGACCCCGCGAACCGTCTCCGAGTCCAGCATACCTGATGTTCGGGGGATGTCGCTGCGAGATGCTGTAAAGCTGCTCGAAACGCGGGGCATGAGGGTCGACATCAATGGGCGGGGAACCGTCCGCCGCCAAAGCATTGCCCCGGGAACTGCGCCCCGCCAAGGTCAAACCATCCTGCTCGAACTGTCATGAAGCTCCTGAAGGACATATTGTACGGCGCCCGCATAACCGAAGTGGTGGGGTCTACCCATGTTGCCATTGAATCTGTGGTGGCAGACAGCCGACAGGTCAAACCCTTTGGTTGTTTCGTCGCCATCCCCGGAACGGCTGTTGACGGCCACGACCACATCCCAGCAGCTGCCCGTGCGGGGGCTGCGGCCATCGTATGTGAACGCCTTCCAGCTGACGATGACCGAAAAGAGCATGTGGTCTATGTCCAGGTAGAAAACACCCGGTTGGCGTTGGGGCACCTCGCTGCCAATTTTTACGACAATCCAGCCGAGAAGCTCAAGGTCATCGCCATTACCGGCACCAACGGAAAGACCACAGTAGCCACCTTGCTACACCGTCTTGCGCGGATGTTTGACCGCAAGGCCGGACTGGTCAGCACCGTGGAGAACCGCATCGTGGACAAGGTGGTGCCCGCCACACACACCACCCCCGATCCCGTTGGCCTGCAGCAGCTCTTCGCCAGCATGCTCGACGCAGGTTGTACGCACTGTTTCATGGAGGCCAGCTCGCACGCCCTGCATCAACACCGCTTGGCCGGTACCCCTCTCACGGGTGCTGTGTTCACCAACATCACGCACGACCACCTCGATTACCACGGTGATTTCAACGGCTACATCGCCGCCAAGAAGTCCTTGTTTGATGGCCTGGGCGCCCCGGCGTTTGCATTGACCAATGCCGATGCCCGGCACCACGAAACCATGGTGGCCGGCACCAAGGCCCGCGTCGTCACATTTGGCACACAACAAGTCGCCGATTACAAGACCCGCATCATCGACAATGGTCTGGGAGGACTCCAGCTGCACATCGATGGCCAAGACCTCTACACCCGTCTGATCGGCGAATTCAATGCCTCCAACCTGACTGCGGTGTATGCCGTGGCCCGGGAATTGGGCTGGGATTCGATGGAAACATTGACCCACCTCTCCTTGCTCAACGCCCCCGATGGTCGGATGCAACAGGTGCAATCCAAAGACGGAAGCGTGCATGCCATCGTCGATTACGCGCACACCCCAGACGCCCTGCGCAAGGTGTTGGAGACGCTGAACACGGTGCGACAATCTGGCACGGCAGTGGGTGCGACAGGGCAAGAATCCCGCATCCTCTGTGTCGTCGGCTGCGGAGGAGACCGCGACCGCACCAAAAGGCCCATCATGGCGCAAGTCGCAGCCGACCTGGCAGACTTGGTGATCCTGACTTCAGACAACCCCCGCAGTGAGGATCCTGCGGGCATCATCAACGACATGCGCAGTGGCCTGGACCCCATCCAAGCGCGCAAAGTGACCTCCAACCAAGACCGAGAGGAGGCCATCCGGTCGGCTTGCATTCAGGCGCGACCCGGTGACGTGGTCCTGGTCGCGGGCAAAGGCCACGAGAAGTACCAAGAAATCCAAGGTGAAAAGCACCCCTTCGACGATGTCGCTGTGCTCGCCGCATCCCTCATGACCCACTGATCCCGAGACGATGCTGTACCACCTCTTCGACCACCTCCATCAGATTTCCGACATCCCCGGTGCCGGTCTGTTCCAGTACATCTCGTTTCGGGCCGCTGCCGCTGCACTGATCTCGCTGCTGGTGTCCATTGGCATTGGCCGCCGGATCATCCAATGGCTGCAGCTCAAGCAAGTGGGTGAAATCGTCCGTGACTTGGGGTTGGAAGGGCAAATGCAAAAGCAGGGGACCCCCACCATGGGCGGCATCATCATCCTGAGTGCCATCCTCATCCCGACACTGCTGTTGGCAGACCTGACCAACGTGTACATCCAGTGCATGCTGCTGGTCACTGTGCTCTTGGGCGGCATTGGCTTTGTCGATGACTACATCAAGGTTTTCAAGAAAAACAAGGAAGGCCTCGCCGGGAAATTCAAGGTCATCGGCCAAATCGCCGCCAGCCTGCTCGTGGCTTCGATGCTGTTCTGGAATCCGCAAGTTCGCGTCAAGGAGTTGGCCCCCGCAGGCAGTGCGGAAGCCATTGCACAGCAGGTGGAAGACACCGACGGTGACGGCTGGGTGCGGGTAGAGCACCGCTCCCAAAAGACCACCATTCCCTTTGTCAAGGACAACGAATTCGACTACGCCAAGCTTACCGAATGGGCCACGGACAGCCCATGGGCCCAGTTTGCCGTGTTCGCCCTCATCGTGACCTTCATCGTGACGGCCGTGTCCAATGGCGCCAACCTCACCGATGGAATGGACGGTCTCGCCACAGGGACCAGCGCCATCATCGGCATGACCCTCGCTATTCTGGCCTATGTCTCGGGCAACGCGGTGTTTTCTGACTACCTCAACGTCCTGTTCATTCCAGATTCGGGAGAGCTGGTCGTATTCATCTCTGCGTTTGTCGGCGCTTGCGTTGGGTTTCTCTGGTACAACGCCTTTCCGGCACAGGTCTTTATGGGCGACACAGGGAGCCTGGCCCTCGGAGGCATCATCGCCACGTTTGCCATTGCCATCCGCAAAGAGCTCTTGATCCCTGTGCTGTGCGGGATTTTCCTCATCGAAAACCTGAGCGTCGTCATGCAAGTCGCATGGTTCCGCCACACCAAGAAAAAGTACGGTGAAGGCCGGCGCATTTTCAGAATGTCGCCCCTGCACCACCACTATCAGAAGGCGGGCATGCCAGAAAGCAAGATCACCGCCCGTTTCTGGATCGTCGGCATCCTGCTGGCCGTCATCACCATCGTCACCCTCAAGGTCCGTTGATGCGCGGTGCGGTGACCATACTCGGTGCCGGCGAAAGCGGCGAAGGCGCAGCCAAGTTGTGCCACAGCCTGGGCATGCCCTGTCGCGTCAGCGATGCAGGCGCTGTATCGGCAGGACGGAAGTCCGTTTTTGATGCCCTCGGGGTGGCCGTCGAAGAAGGGGGGCACGACCGCGGCCTCATCGAAGCGGCC
>JBELBZ010000017.1:15925-47858 GCA_042095055.1 Crocinitomicaceae bacterium
GACACCACAGACTTCAGTCCGCACGTGGCCATCCTGCTGAACATCACGCCAGACCACCTCGACCGCCATGGAGACGTCGGTGCCTATGGCGATGCCAAATGGAACATCACGGCACGACAGACAGAAGCCGACCACCTCATCGTCTGCGGAGATGACCCCGGGCTGAGTGCCTTGAGGTCGCGCAGACGCACCAAAGCCCAGCAGCACACCGTGCAGCTGGCACCCCCTACAGAACACGCGCCAACATTGGCTGCACACAGCATTGATACACAACGATTCACATTCCTCAACCCCCCTTTTACTATGAGCATGCAGGAACTCGCCCTTCAAGGCAAACACAACCTCTACAATTCAATGGCCGCCGGCGTCGCCGCGCGCATCCTCGAAATCAACGATGCTGACCTTCGCGCCGGCTTCACGCACTTCCGCAACATGGAACACCGCTTGGAGCACGTTTGTGAGGTCAACAACATCAGCTTCATCAACGACAGCAAAGCCACCAATGTCAATGCCGCTTGGTACGCCCTCGACAGCATGACAGGCCCCACCGTGTGGATCGCAGGAGGGGTAGACAAAGGCAACGACTATACCTCGCTTATTCCCCTGGTTGGCGATAAGGTGCACACCCTCATTTGCCTCGGCAAGGACAACACCAAGCTCAAGCAGACCTTTGCCACGGCCGTCACGCGCATCCTCGAAGTAGAGAGTGCCGAAGAAGCCGCATTGCTCGGGTACAACATCGCCGCTCCCGGTGACACCATCCTGCTCTCACCGGCATGTGCCAGCTTCGACCTCTTTTCGAGCTACGAAGAGCGCGGACACCGTTTCAAGGCCGGAGCACGTTCAATCTGAGGCCATGGCCAATCCGTTCACAGAGTTCCTCAACAAGCACCTTCGCGGAGACCGCGCGACCTGGGTGGTGGCCATCCTACTGGTCCTCACATCCTTGGTGAGCGTGTACTCCGCGAGCGCCACGCTGGCGTGGAAGCAAGGCGGCAATTCTGTGGGCATCCTGTTTCGCCACGGCACCTTTTTGGCGGCGGGACTGGGCCTGATGTGGGCCGTTCACCGCCTGCGGTTTGCTTGGTTTTCGAGGTTGAGCCAGCTCGGCATTCACATGGCCCTCGGCCTCCTGCTGTTGACGGTTTTGGTGGGGTCAGAAATCAACGATGCCCGCCGATGGATGGACATCGGAGGGTTCCGGTTTCAGCCATCGGACATTGCCAAGGTGGCGCTGGTGGCATTCGTAGCGCGCATGCTGGACCGCAATAGACTGGTGCTGCATGACTTCAACAAGGGGGTCAAACCCATCGTCGGGTACATCGCATTGACTTGCGCGCTCATTTTGCCGGCAGACTTTTCTACCGCCGCCATGCTCGCCCTGGTCTGCTTCTTGATGATGATCATCGCGGGGGTGACATGGAAGCCATTGGCCATCACCGCCGGGTTGGGCGCTGGGGCAGGACTGGCCGTGATCGGGTTGGCCACGGCCATGCCCGCGTTGTTTCCCAGAATGGGCACATGGATTGCGCGCGCCACAGGATTCATGGGCGGACAAGGGGGGTCGGATTCCACCCAAATTGATTTCGCCATGCAAGCCATCCACCAAGGGGGTTTGCTGCCCCATGGACCCGGTTCCAGCATGAGCAGAAACGCCATGCCCGTGGCCTATGCCGACATGATTTATGCCTTCATCATTGAGGAATGGGGGGCCATACTCGGCGGCTTTGGGCTCATTCTGCTCTACCTGATTTTGTTTTCCCGCGCCATCCGCATCGGGACCCGCTGCCCCAAACATTTTGGAGGCCTCCTCTCCATCGGACTTGGCCTCATGCTGACCCTCCAAGCCCTGGTGAACATGGGCGTGGCCGTGCGCCTGCTTCCCATGACAGGCCAGCCCCTTCCCCTGGTCTCCATGGGGGGAACCTCCATCATTTTTACGTGCATCGCCATCGGCATGATCCTTTCGGTGAGCCGCAGTCTCACCGATCCCGATGCCGCGGCACCGGTGGAACCCTCCGGAAGCCGCCACACGCGTCCTCTAGAACCCAGCGCGTCCTGACCGATGGAAAAGACGCCATTGCGCATATTGATATCGGGCGGAGGCACGGGCGGCCACATTCATCCTGCCATCGCCATCGCTGAAGGCATACAAGACCAACACCCGAACGCCCACATCGAATTTGTCGGGGCCTTGGGCCGCATGGAAATGGAGCGGATCCCCGCAGCAGGCTATACCATCACGGGCCTGCCCATCACCGGCATTGACCGAAAGTTGAGCCTCCGCAACTTGGGTTTTCCATGGAGGCTCATCCGCTCGCTCATCCTCGCCCGGCGCATCATCCGGCGCTTCAAGCCCGATGTCGCTGTCGGTGTCGGCGGATTCGCCAGCGGACCTCTGCTTTGGATGGCCTCTCGGGCAGGCATACCCACGCTCATCCAAGAGCAAAATGGATACCCGGGCATCACCAACCGTTTGCTGGCCAAGCGCGTGCAGAAAGTATGCGCCGGTTTTCCAGGGCTGGAGTCTTGGTTTCCTGCTTCTAAAATCACCGAAACGGGGAATCCATTGCGCAAAAGCATCGTCGACAGGTTGGGGCCATCGACAAGCTCCTCCCCCCACAGCGTCACCTCTGCGCGTGCACATTTTGGCCTGCGCGAAGACAAACCCGTGCTGCTCGTATTGGGTGGGAGCTTGGGTGCCGCTTCGATGAACGCCGCTGTGCGCCAACTGCTGTCATCGGAGCCATTGGCAAAAAAAGGGTTTCAGGTGCTCTGGCAATGCGGTGGCCGTTACGAACAAGAACACACGGCTTGGGCTGAAGACCATGGCGACGATTTACTCGCAGTGCGCGGATTCATAGACCGCATGGATTTGGCCTATGACGCCGCTTCCATCATCGCCAGCAGGGCCGGCGCCATGTCCATTGCCGAACTCGCCCTCGTTGGCAAGCCCACCATACTCGTGCCTTCCCCCCATGTTGCAGAAGACCACCAAACCAAGAACGCCCTATCCGTCGTAGACCGGCGAGGCGCCATCATGCTTTCGGACGACAAGGTGGTGCGCGACCTGGGCCAAGAAGTCCGCCATTTGCTGAACGATGCCGAAGGTTGTGCCAAGATGTCCAGCGCGTTGCGGGACGCAGCCCGTCCCGGCGCTGCAGCCACCGTTGCAGCAGCCGTCATTGAACTGGCGGACACATGACACAACGGCTGTTTTTCTTGGGCATAGGCGGCATAGGAATGAGTGCCTTGGCGCGCTGGTTCCACGCCCAAGGCGCGGAAGTCGCAGGCTACGACCGCAACACCACATCCCTCACACAAGCCCTCCAAAAAGAAGGGATTGCAGTGGACCACAGCGGAGCTTCAACGGCCCTCCCGCAAAGCCTCCAAGAGGACATCGCAACAGGAAATACCGCTCGGTGGACCATCGTATGGACACCCGCCATTCCCATGGAGTTCCCATTGCTCAAACTGCTCCGAAAGTCCGGTTTTGCATTACAGAAGCGGTCTGAAATACTGGGCAAACTCAGCGAGAATAAGCCGGTATTGGCCGTCGCAGGCACCCATGGAAAAACCACCACAAGCACCCTGCTCGCCCACCTGTTGCAGCAGGGAGGCGTGCCTGTGGAAGCCTTTCTCGGTGGAATCGCATTGGGTGAAGGCTCCAATGTGCTGATGGCCGGCCAAGACTCAGAACAGCCCTGGATGGTGGCCGAAGCAGATGAATATGACCGCAGTTTTTTGACCCTCCACCCCACTTGCGCTGCCATCACCTCTGTCGATGCAGACCACCTCGACATTTATGGCACCCATGAGCAGATGCTCAAGGCCTTCGTTCAATTCTCAACCCAAGTCGAACAAGGAGGCCTTTTGTGGCATTCCGATGTGGTCCTGCCCCTCCAAAAAGCAACAGAAAAAGGCATGGACTTGCTGCCTGAGATCTATGGCGAACTCGCCCCGAAATCCACGCTATCAGACCACGGATGGGCGGCGGGTTACGCAGAAGTAGGACCGCACAACGCAGGTGGAGGGGCCAAAGCCCGGTTCGAGCTCCACCTCAGGGACCAGGCGCCCATGGAAGTGCTGTGGCGCATGCCGGGGCCTCACAATGCCGCGAATGCCACCGCAGCCGCTTATCTGGCCTGTCGCGCAGGCATGGAACCCCGAGCCATACCTGCTGCCCTCGCTGCTTTCCCCGGCGTAGCCCGGCGGTTTGAAATCAAATACCGCAGCGGTGGCAAAGCCATCATCGACGATTACGCCCACCATCCCACGGAGGTGGAAGGTGCCATCGCCGCTGCACGACAGACTTTTCCTGGACAACGCATTACGGGTGTCTTCCAACCCCACCTCTACAGCCGCACCCAAGACTTCATGGAAGGCTTTGCCCAGGCCTTGTCAGCACTCGACAATTGCATCCTCCTTCCCATCTATGCAGCACGCGAAAACCCCTTGCCTGGGGTGGATGCACAGGGCATTGGGGAAAAGATGGTCGGGTGCCCAGTTGCATGTCCTTCGGAAATGCGGTTTTTAGATGCTCTAGAGCAAATGGAACCAGAGGTGCTCCTCTTTATGGGTGCCGGGGACCTCGATCGCTGGATTGACCCCGCCTGGGAACAGATGACCAACAACACAACCACGTCCTGAACCCACGTCTTTTGAGCCGCACCTCACCATCCCAACAGCCTTTCAATGAGGCGACTTCACGGCCCAAGAGCCGGTGGAAGGTGTGGTGGACCATGCTGCTGATGGTTCCTGCGGCATTGGCATTTACAGCTGCAGACCGCGCTGCTGATGCGGTACCGTGCCTGGCCCTCGAAATCGAAGTCGACCAGATGGAAGGCATGTATTTTGTGGACGCCCCAACGCTTCACAACCTCGTGACGGAGCGGTTCAACCTGCTCAACAGGCCCATGTCATCGCTGCCCCTCACCGCCTTGCACCAGGCCGTATCTGAGCAAAACGGGGTGGCCTCTTGCAGTGTAGAACCCACCCTCGGCGGCGCATTAAAAGTGCAGGTCACCCAACAAAGACCGCTGGCCCGGGTTTGGTTGCCGGATACTGTGCTGTACCTCGACGAGCTGGGAGGTACCCTCGCGCTTTCGCAGCGCTACACAGCAGACGTCCCCGTGGTGCATGCACCCCACATCGCAGCGGCACAATCGACCCTCCCCCTCCTCAAGAAGATGGACAACGACCCATTTTGGGACCAGTTGATCGATCAAATTGAAATCGAAGACAATGGCGCCGTGAGTCTCCGCCCCCGCATCGGGGATGTGCTCGTAGAACTGGGGCCAGCCTCTCAATTGGAGGTAGAGCTGAACAGCCGGCTCGACCGACTCTTGACATTCTACTCCGCATTGATTGAAAGGGGCGATCTCCGGCAATACCGGAAAATCAGCCTGCAGTACGATGGCCAATTGGTGGCCTCGAAATGAAACCCAACCCCCGCACCACTCCAAACATGGAACACCTCCAACCCCACCAGGACATCGTCGTCGGCCTCGACATCGGCACCACCAAAATCGCGTGCATTGTGGGCCAGAAGAATACCCACGGTAAGCTGGAAATCATAGGCTACGGCAAAAGCGAGTCCATTGGGGTGACCCGCGGTGTTGTGGCCAACATCGAGCACACCGTCCAGTCCATTCGAACAGCTGTAGAAGCCGCTGAGAAGTCCGCCAACGTCAAAATCGAAGTGGTCAATGTCGGGATTGCAGGACAGCACATCAAGAGCCTTCAACACCGCGGTCAACTGATTCGGACGGAGACCGAAGATGAAATCACCCGCGGCGATGTTCAGCAACTCGTGGACGACATGCGCAAGCTCAAAGTGTTGCCTGGCGAAGAGATCCTGCACGTCCTGCCCCAAGAATTCACGGTCGATGGCGAACCTGGCATCAAAGAGCCCGTAGGCCACACCGGCGTGCGCTTGGAAGCCAATTTCCACATCATCACCGGACAGACTTCCGCCGCCAAAAACATTTACCGCTGCATCAAGCGCGCCGGACTCCAAGTTGACCAACTCATCCTCGAGCCCATCGCTTCGAGTTCAGCAGTCCTGAGCGAGGAAGAAAAAGAGGCCGGCATCGCATTGGTGGACATTGGCGGCGGCACCACCGACATCGCCATCTTCCAAGAAGGCATCATCCGCCACACCGCGGTCATTCCCTTTGGAGGCAACGCCATCACCGATGACATCAAACAAGGCTGCGGTGTTCTCAAGAAGCACGCCGAAGCGCTCAAGAACAAGTTTGGTTCTGCCCTAGAACGCGAAATGGCCGAAGACCAAATTGTCGTGATTCCCGGTCTGCCGGGACGTCCGCCAAAAGAGGTTTCCCGACGCAACATCGCAGGCATCATCCAAGCACGGATGTCAGAAATCATCGAGCACGTTCACTACGAAATCAAGAACAGCGGTTTGGAGAGAGAACTTATCGGTGGCATTGTGGTCACTGGAGGTGGAAGCCAGCTGAGCCATGTGCGCCAACTGTTCGAATACGTCACCACCATGGACTGCCGGATTGGATTCCCAAATACGCATTTGGCGCAGGCACCGGACCGCAGTCTGACCGCCCCGACTTATGCCACAGGCATTGGCCTGGTTCTTCTCGGATTCGACAATGAGGGCAATCCAGAAATGGAAGACTCCAGGCATCAAGAAGCCAAGGAAACCATGGCTGGACCTCGGCGTTTCCTGCAGAAAATCAAGGATTTCTTTGAAGACGAGATGCCTGAATAAGGCTCAGGTGAACAGCATCCAAATCCTCTTATCCACGGAGAGACCGTGAACGGAAAGCCAGCACCAACATCAAACCAAGGCATTCTTCGTTTTTCTTGTCGAGTTCCTGCGCGGGTGTCAAAAGCCCGCAAATACGCAGCAGTAATCCAATCCAATTAGGAAACATCAGATGGAATTTGCACTCCCCATTACCTCTGGTTCGCCCATCAAAGTCATCGGTGTAGGTGGCGGCGGCTCCAATGCCGTCAATTACATGCACGAACAAGGCATCAAAGGTGTCGACTTCATTGTATGCAATACCGACAACCAGGCTTTGGAGGCCTCCAATGTTCCTGTGCGCATCCAACTCGGCACCACCCTGACTGCGGGCCAAGGAGCAGGGAGCCGTCCTGAAATTGGAAAAAATGCCGCCATCGAAAACCTCGATGACGTGCTCAACAAATTGGAAGACAACACCACCATGGTGTTTGTCACTGCTGGAATGGGCGGAGGAACCGGCACTGGAGCAGCACCGGTCATAGCACAAGCTTGCAAAGACCTCGGCATTTTGACGGTTGGAATTGTGACCGTTCCATTCAACTTCGAAGGAAAACGCCGGGCCACTCAAGCAGGCGAAGGATTGGAAGCGATGCGCGCGGCCGTGGATACACTGCTGGTCATCCGCAACGACAAACTCCGCGAACTCTTCGGCAACCTCGCCCTGAAGCAAGCCTTCTCCAATGCTGACGAAGTGCTGTGCACGGCTGCAAAAGGGATTGCAGAAGTCATCACCCTGACCGGTGACATCAACGTCGACATGAACGATGTCAAGACGGTCATGAGTGAATCGGGTGCCGCCATCATGGGCGCGGGCAGTGCCAGTGGCGAAGGCCGGGCCATGACGGCCGTTACCGAAGCTCTGGAAAGCCCCCTGCTCAACGACAGCGACATCACCGGAGCAAACTTTGTGCTCCTGAACATCACGTACGGCACGGATGAAATCCTGATGGACGAAATCTCCGACATCACAGACTACATCCAAGATCAGGCGGGAGCTACAGCTGAAGTCATCTGGGGTTATGGACACGATGCAGAGCTTGGAGAAAAGATTTGTGTCACCGTCATCGCCACGGGTTTTGAAGCCTCTGCAGAACTGCCTGAAGGCCCCACTGTTTCCAAATTGAACCTCCTAGAAGAAGCCAGAGAAGTCACGGCTCCTCTGAGTGGTCCGATGGGCAGTACGGTCATCGACAACCCCGCTGGTGCCCTGGACATGACCAGCGAAGGAGGCACCGAAGCACTGCCGCACCTCAAAGGCAACACTCCTGAAGTCGGGAATTCCCAAGATTCAAGGGAGGCTCTTCTCGAAAACAGCTGGCATGCGGCGGACATCACAGGGCAAGACAACGACGCCGCACCCGACCTATTCGGCGAAGTCACCAACGCACAAGAAGTGACTTTGGCCCACAAAGAAGTGGAGACTCCAGCAGAAAATGGTGCGGTTCAACCTCCAGTCGAGCTCGAGGAAACTGAAGCAGCCGCTGAACCTACAGCTGCAGCACCCGTGGAACCAGAGCCAACGCGGATTGGCGAATTCAACGTGTTAGACCTCGATGAAAACAGCGACGACAATCTGATTCCCGAGGAATTGGGCAACGTCGCCTTTACCAATGAGCAAGTCAACACAGAAGAACCGGATGAAACTCCTGTCAGAGAGCCGCAACAGCCGGCGGAAGCGCAGGCACAACCGATTCCGACTCCACTGCCTGCTCCTACAAAAAAGACGGTCGCTCCTGCGGCTCCCAAACCGCAGGTTCAGGAATCCAGCGATTTGGCAGAACGCATAGCCAAGCGCCAAAACAGCATCGAATCCTATACCAAGAGGTTGCGCACACCCAGTGGTCTGACTGAACTTGAGGATGAACCGGCCTACAAGCGCCGCAACATCCAACTGACCCCTACCCCGGGCAGCGACGAGTCACAAGCCACCCGCCTCAGCATTGACGAAGAGACGGGCAGCCTCAAAACGGACAATCCGTACCTGCACGACAACGTCGACTAATCCTATCCAAGTGACGCTACAAGACCGCATCAGCGCAGACATGAAAGAGGCCATGAAGGCCAAGGACAAGGTGCGCCTCGCCGCATTGAGAGACATCAAGTCCAAAATCATGCTCGCCGTTACCGAGTCCGCAGGCTCTGACTCCCTCGACGATGCTGGTGTCACGAAAATCTTGTCCAAGCAATTGAAGCAACGTGAGGACACCATGGTCATTTACAAGGACCAAGGGAGAGACGATCTTGTAGCTGAGGAAGAAGCCCAAGCCGAAGTCATTCGCGCCTACTTGCCCCAGCCTATGACCGAGGAGGAATTGGCAGAAGCTGTAACATCCCTCATGACAGAACTCGGAGCCACCTCCATGGCCGATATGGGAAGGGTCATGGGCGCTGCTTCAACCAAGTTCGCCGGCAGAGCCGATGGCAAGGCCATCAGCGCCATCGTTCGCAGCAAATTGGGCTGACCCCTTCGCGGAATTTTTCACCCCGCATCTGCCATTGGCCCCACTAAGGGGTTGACAAGGCATCCCCAACCGCATACCTTCATGAAGGCAGTTGCGCCGCCGTGTGGCGCTTTATACCCCGTGTTTTTGAACGGATCTACCAGAATACTGTTGTTCTTAGACAGACCGCGAAATCTCTATGCCCATGAACACATTCCTCATCACAGCCGCCCTATTGCTCCATACAACTGTAGGAGCGACTCCCGAAGGCGGAGAAGAACAACGACTCAATGTCAATCCCACCACAAGCGCAGTCGCATGGGAGGGTAAAAAAGTAACCGGCAGCCACAACGGCGACATTCAAATTGAGTCCGGTTATATCAACACAGAAAATGGCCTCATCACAGGAGCTACTGTCATCATGGACATGACCTCCATCAACACCACTGACATCGAAGGCCGCAGCAAACAAAGCCTGGACAGGCACCTCAAGAGCGACGACTTTTTTGGAGTGGACCAATTTCCAAAGGCCCAATTTGAATTGAACTCCATCAACCCGATTCGCTCCACCAACGGCATGAACTTTGCGGCCAATGGGACCGTCACCATTAAGGGACGCACAGCAGAAGTCTCCTTTCCGGTCAAGGTTGAAATGAGCGAGAAAGGCGCATCCATCTCGGGAGAAATGGTCCTCGATCGATCAGATTTTGACGTGAAGTTTAGGAGCAAGTCCTTCTTTGACGCTTCAGAACTCGGCGACAGGTTGATTTACGATGACTTCACCATTGGATTCAAGCTGAACGCCCAGTAAACCCAAAAACCAACAACATTGAGCCCTCGGCACCTGGTGTGTCGGGGGCTTTTTTATGGCAGTTTCAGCAGTGCGCCCTCAAGAGACCTCAGTGAAGGATCAGTCTGATGTCCAGTCCCCACCATCCTCCGTCCAAAGTGCGGTCCATCTCGCGCAAACCAGCATCTGGCTGACCCACGTTCCATCGGGCCGTCAATTCACCTTGAAAGAGGGGTTGAATCAAAGGGCGCAATGCAGCCCCAACGTGTAAATCTGCATCCTCACCTTCTCGGACAATGCCAAGCTCGAGCCCCATGCCCCAGCGGTTCCAATTGTAGCGCAAGGCGTTGTGTTCGAGCGCAAATACGTTGCCCGCCTCCTCGGAGCTCTTGGATGTAAAAGCATTGGTAGGGAGGATTTCCATCACAAGGCCGCCGCCAGCCCCCAACCGCCATCCAGGCGCCAAAGTGACTTCGGTACGGTACAGAATGGGCACCGAATAAGACGCCACGATCCACTCCATGGTCACCGTGGACAGTGGAGCTGAGTTCACAGCAGGCATCCAATCTGCTTCGACCGTCCATATCCTGCGGGTTTGCTCGAATCCAAAGGACAATTGACCAATGGCCCCCAACCGGCGGCGTACAGACACCCCATAACTGCGGGTGCCACGCTGTCCCCAGCGGGCAAACAAAGGACTGTCCACCACTTGGAGAGGCTGACCCCGCCAACCTGCACCATCGCCCAATTCGGGACGGCCCACAGGCAGCGATGTGATCAGCCGAACATCCAACGTCCAGTCCTCCTCTTGTCCCTGTGCACTGACCACAGCAACACACATTGCCAGAACCAGCAGTCCACGTGCCAACGCCTTCATGACTGCATCCATCCGATCAAGGCCAGTCCAATCATACCAGCCGTCACCAACAACATGGCCCAGCGCAGACCCTTGTGGCCGATGAAAGGCTCCCTGTGGCGACCGTGCAAGAGATGGTTCACCCGCAAAGCCTCCTTAAAAACAGACCGGTGGATGCCGAATTGCTGCGATACGACCTCCCCGCTGTGTGAGCGATCTACCGGAGCCTTTTCAAATTCAATCCCCTGTGCCACCAAATCGCGCTCGAATTCCGCCGCCAGTTCTTCGTTGCGAAACTCAAAAACATGGTACCGGTTGTCTGCGGGATGGGTATACCAATTCGTCAAACGCATCTCACTCCGTATTCCATCGCGTCACGTACTCCAAAGGTTTGCGGTGGCCTTTGGCCGGCCATTCGCCCTCGGGGTATCCCATGTAAAACAGACCCATGCCTTGGACCCCTTCTTCATGGTCCAAAGCAGCAACGGCCTCAGGGTGGCCCAGAAATTTAGGCGTAGACCAAAAACCTCCGATGCCGTGGGCGGTGCACATGAGGTACATGTTTTGCACGGCTGCTGCCAACGCTGCTTGATCCTCCCACAGGGGGAAACGCCCCTTCTCATCGTGCTGAAGCCCCAACGCCACAATGGCATTGCACCGCTCGCCACGCGCCCGGATTTTCTCGGCCTTGCTGTCCAAGGCAGCATCACCGGCGTGTGCGCGGTATGCACCCGAGAGCCTTTCCATCAACCGCACCGCAGCCCCATCCATAAAAACGTGGAAGCGCCAAGGTTGGGTCAATCCATGGTTCGGTGCCCAAGTTCCGTGTTGAAGCACCTCTTCGACAATCTCCCGGTGCACCTTCCGACCGGAAAACCGTTCGGGGGAAATGCTCCTGCGGTCGAGGATCAAATTGCTGCTATCGCTGATGCTGTGTCGCATGGGGTTCAATCAAGTGAATCGTAGTTCAATCGGTCCAACAAGTACACCATGGAGGTCAGCGCCGCTGCCCCCAGTTTCAATTCGCGCTCGTGGACGTTCTCGAACACATCGCGGTCGCTGTGGTGATAGTCGAAATAGCGCTGTGAATTGGGACGCAATCCCACCATCAAAGGCCGCTTTCCGGCCGGCATTTCCTTTTTGAGTGGACCGATGTCCACACCTGCTCCACCCCGCCTCAAATCACCCACCCCATAATTGCCCAGGACCTCTTGCCAAGACCGCACCGCTGCCGTGCCCGCGTCAGAAGCGTCAATGGAATAACCGCGGGGTGCATCGCCACCTGCGTCACTCTCAACGGCCGCTACGTGCCATTCACCCTGCTCACGCGCCCGTTGCGCATAGGTCTTTCCTCCATTGTTGCCGTTCTCTTCATTGATGAACAGCACCACACGCAAGGTGTGTCGCGGCTGGTATCCCAAGGCGTGCAATGCACGCAACACCTCGATGCTTTGTACGATGCCCGCACCGTCATCATGGGCGCCCTCGCCGATGTCCCAACTGTCCAAGTGCCCCCCCACTACAATGTACCGATCGGGGTATTCGGTCCCGGTCCATTCGGCAATCACATTGGCCTGCGCCTTGTCTTCATGGAGCACGCACCCCATGTTCAGGCCAACGCGCACCTCTGCACCGTCCTGTACCAAACGGGCGATGCGACGCGCGTCCACAGTACTCACGGCCGCAGCAGGAACCTGCTTGACTTCACTGTCATACCGCATGCCACCCGTGTGGGGGAAGGTATCCATCGCATGGGTCAACGATCGCACCAGCGCCGCCATACCCCCATGGCGTGCCGATTCTACCGCACCCTTGGATCGCTGCTCATAAGCACCACCATAGGCACTGCCCGCATTGATCATCAAGGGGTCCATAGGTCGGTTGAAAAAAGCAATCCGCCCAGCAAGACCCTCTTCACCTAGGCTATCGAGTTCTGCAAAATCGCGAAACACTGCAACGTCGCCTTCGATGTCTCCTGCAGTGCCCACGCTGCCCCCTAAAGCCGCCACGCGCAGAGGCTCCCGCTCTCCACCATTCACCCTTAACCAAGCCTGTTCTAATCCGCCACGTTCCCAATGGGGCACGATGACCGGTTGCATCCTGACTTCTCCAGCTCCTACAGCCTGAAGGGTCTTTCCTCCCCAAACAATGGCGGCATCAGCAGCTGGTGATCCACTCAAACGCGGCCCTACTTCTTTGCATAAGACACGCAAATCCTCATAACACCTTCCCTCTCCCAATACCTGCTGGTGGATGCGCGCCACCATCACTGAATCCTGCTCTGACCATGCACGGCTGATGTCCCCTACTTGGGCAGCCAAGCGCAACATACCGGTCATGGCAACACACAATACTACAGTTCGCACCACCCTGCGCTCCTTTCTGTTTCTCTTATTGCTCATGACATCCAGCTTCCATTGTTCAAATCCAATCCCTGACCTGTGATGCCCCTCTGTTCCGAGGACATCAACCACGACACAAATCCCGCCACATCCTCAGGCTGACTCATCCTTCCTGTAGGCAATACAGCACACTGCTCTGCATGACAAGCCTCATAACTGATGCCCTGGGCCACCGCCATACGCTGGATGGAGTCTTTGGCCATATCGGTCTCCACCCATCCCGGACAAATCGCATTGACCAAAATGCCATCACCACCCCACTCCACCGCCAAGCTCCTCACCAAACCCAACACCGCAGCCTTTGAGGTCACATACGCCGATTGACCCGGGACACCGAATCGCGCCAGGACACTGGAGGTGACCAACGCGTGGGTCACTGGCTGCCTTGCTTCCTGTAAATAGGGATATGCCACCTGCAGCGTGACATAGACTCCGGTTACGTTGGCCCTCATGATGTCTTCCCATCGGTCCTCTTCGGCATGGATAGAAAATGCATTCGGACCACCAATGCCCGCATTGGCAAACACGCCCACGAGCTCGCGCCCACCGCCGTCTTTCATGACCTCCCTCAACACATCGTGAAAAGCCAGCCTATCGGCCACATCCACAGCCATACTCACATGGTCATCGCCAAACAACAGGGCCCGCGTCTCCTCCAAAGGTCCCTCACGGCGGCCTACCAAAATCAAAGCAAACCCATCCTTGCTCAATCGAACGGCTGTTGCCCGACCAATACCCGAACCCGCCCCGGTCACCAAAACTGTTTTCCGCATGACGCGAAGATGGGGCATACTTGAAAAGAGAAAGGCCCGACTTGCGTCGGGCCTTTCCAATATTTCCGAAGAGCATAAACCCTTCGATGTGACGCTTGATCAGCAGTCGGTACCGAAGGCACCCAAGAAGATCAACAGGTCAGACGTTGTGGTCTGTCCGTCGCCATTCAAGTCCGTAGGACAAGGGTTGGCGATATCGAACGTACAAGAACCGTCGTCGTTGGTAGCAGTCTCATCATAGTTGGCTGCGTCAGGGTAAGTACAACCCATCACATAGTCGGTGAAGTCACAGAGATCATTGTTCTCGATGTCAACACTGTCAGCCGACACATAGTTCGGAGCAAATGGCAGGGTGCAACCTTCTGTACAAGCAGTGCCGAGGCCTACCGAGTAGGTTCCAGGTCCACCACTCGTGTTGTTGAACGCAGATCCAGAAATGGTCCAGCTCACCTCACTTGGGTAAGAACCGTCAGTTACGATCAGCGTGTAGCAACCAGCAGCGTCAACACAAACCGCATCCGTATCGAAGTCACCTCCGTTCTCAGAGCTCAACAGACCGCCTTCAGCAACGAGGTTGCCATCAGCGTCATAGAAGCTGTAAGTGGAACCGTTCCAACCGTCACCGAAGCTGTCAAACATGTTGAACTCGATGAATGCACCGAAGCAGCAAGAGCCATCATCCACAGAAGCGAACGGATCGTAGTTCACAGCACCGGAGTTGGTACAACCGAGGCAGCTGAAGTCACAGAGCGTGTTGTCTGCGAAGTCCACTGGACCTGCGTAGTTACAAGCCGTTGTGTCAGCACAGCCCGTAGATGGAGCTGGAGCACATGTAATGGCCAGAGAGATGTTGTATCCAGTTGTGCTAGAAACACAGCTCACTGATCCATCGGAAGTAAATGAAACCGTCAAGGAATCAGTACCAATCACGAGGCTCTCGTCAGGATCCACATCGCTGTCGTAGAGGTTCACTCCAGTAGCAGCATCGTCGATGATAAGAGCGTCCCAGTTCTGCTCAATCAATGTACCAGCAAGGTCTACAACGATGGTGCCTCCGTTTGGATTGACCAAGTTGAAGCTCCAGCCTTCGTTGTTGTCGTAGCAGTACTGCCATGTCTCTGTGTCACAGTCCAAGCAGCTCGTGTAGTCACATGGATCATTGACATCGTCAACGTTAGCGTCCATGTTGTAGTTGCAAGCAAGCTCATCCATACAACCATAAACAACGGGCTCACATGTGATGCTCATTTCAAATGGACCACCGAGTGAACCAGAACCTGCAGATACGAGCAATGCGTATGTGTTTGCATTGTCATCGCTGATGAACTGGAATGTTTCACCATTGTCACAAGTCTCAGACATTGTCTCAGTGTTGTCAGCATCGCTCCAGCAGAGCAAGCTTGAGCAAGTTCCGCTGCCACCGAAGATGGTAAAGGACTGCTCGATTGTGGCACCGGCAGGAAGGTTGAATGGACTCGCCTCCAAAGTGAAGGAAGTGCTCTCCTCAGCACCAAAGTCACCACCTGTGGCGAGATCGCCGTCAGGACCAGACAAGGTGTAAGAACCATTTCCATACGTGCAGCACATTCCGTCTCCAAATGAGTCGGCCATGGTGAACGTGTAGTCTCCTGGAGGGACACACAGGCTGAGTTGGTTCACACCTGCTGAGATTCCACCGGACCACACCACCGTACCAGCACTGTTGGTCATGGAGTATGAAGTCTCTCCTGGATAGTTGTCTGAAACAATCTGCAAGTCCAAGCAAACAGTAGGATCAGTAGAGCACTGTCCGCTGCACAAGCTTGAAGCAGCTCCTGAGGTTTCAATCACATTCGCTGTGATGCCGTCGAGAACATCACCTTCGTTGGTGAAGTACACGGTGTAATCACCGCCACCCAACTCGAGGTAGTAGTCGTTGAATACCGTTGGGAACAAGTCACCAGCAGGAACAGATGCAATCGTGTCGCCGTTGAAGACGATCACCGCACTGATGTTGGCGAAGTTGTCAGTGTTCAAGCTGTTGACCTCAAGGACAGCGTCTGGAGCGTCCACCTCTTGGAAGAGCTCGAACAATGTGTTCACGTCAGAGCCACAAGTGCTCACTGTGATCAACTGCTCCATTCCGCCGTTGTCGAGGGTGTACCAGATTCCTGTACCAGAACCACCACAAGGGTTTGTTCCTCCAACGCTGGTTGCACCACCCGTGTTGCCGGTAACGATGTCACCACATGCAGCAGCGATGGCATTGCTACAGCTGTCGTTGGGTTGCGTCACACCTACATAGAGGCAGTTGGCGTTCACCGTGGCGTCAGGGTTGTAGTTAGAAGCCGTTGGGTCAGTACATCCTGAGATCTCAGCAGAGAGGCTCACGTTGTAGGTACCACACTCATCAGGCTGCGTTGTCCAAACAAACAGGTAGTAGCTGTTGTCGTAGTTCGGTGAAGGGATGGAAATGGTCACTGGACCTTCCTGTTCAGTAGCGAAGTACTGGTTCATGTCCGTTTGGACTGATCCTTCCACAACACCAGAAACCATATCGGCCAAGTCTGTGCAATCATCACCGTTGTAAGTAGCATAACCTACAGCACCAGTTCCTGTTGCATCAACAGTGATGTTGTAAAGGTTGTAAGGTGCTTCAACAGCCACTTCATACCATACACCGTAAGCCGTAGCAAAGCTGCTCAAGCTTGGCATACCAAAGTCCTCGTCTGGACCAGTACAGCACAGGCTGCCGTCGTATGATCCTCCGTCAACCAAAGGAAGAGCCAAGGTGCACAAGTCGTCATTGTTGGGGAATCCATCAGGACAAAGTGCACAGTTCGCCTCAATCACAATACCCGTTTGGGTTGAGAAGCCGCTGTAGTGTCCTACACGTACCAAGTAGCTGTTACCCTGCAAGGCGTTGATGCTAACGATCGAGTTGAATGAACCTGTTGTTCCAGATCCACATCCAGCAACACCGGAGTCATCGTTGGTCGCAATGGGTGTCAACGTGCCGTCGGTACCAATAGAGAAGACAATAACGTCCGTGTCGGTTACACCATTGTCAACATCAGCTGACGCACATGTATTGAAGGTGACCTGGTAATCGTTGTCCGCATTGAACTCATACCAAATCGCACCACTCGTGGAGATGGCGTTGCCAAGAACTGTGGTTCCGCTGTACTCGTCGCCGTTAGAGTTGGCAAGTGAACCCGTCAGGATCAATTCACAAGCAATGGCCTGTGCGTTTTCTGCATCGTCATTGGCAGGTGGGAACTCACAGGACCCGTCGTCCACAGAGGCAGAAATGACGTAGTTGTTTGCGAGAGGATCCGTACATCCTGGGAAAGCACAGTCGGTAACATCAGTTCCACCGAAGGCCACAGGGAATCCATCAGCAGCACCATAGGTCAATGCCGCGTATTCGTTGCCCAAGTTGTCAGCAATAGCCCAACCTTCAGTAGTGAAGATGGCACCAGTGCTAAAGGTGTAGCAGCCGATGTCCAAGCAGTTCACGATTGTTTCCGTTGTCGGTCCAGGAGCCATCGTTCCTGTGTAGACAGTATCACCGGTCTCTTCGCTCACCAAGTAGTAGTCATTACCCGTTGACCAACCCGTTCCAAAGTCGTCTTGGAGGGTCAGATAGAATCCGAGTTGACCATTGTCACAGACCACACAAGAACCATCATCGATGGTCGCATCTGCGTTGTAGTTAATGGCTGCTGGCAGTGTGCAACCACTGACGCAAGTCGCCTCAGAAGTTCCAAATCCAATGTCATAGACACCCAACGTGCCATCATGTAAAATGTTTCCTGCAAAGTCCATGATGTACCAAAGAGGCTGTCCAACAGGTGAACCGCCGCCGCCAGAGAACTGGAGACAAGCATCATTTGGAACACAGAACTCCCAATAGCCGTCTACAACAGTAGCTTCAAAATCGGGAGTGTACAGATCGTTGTTGTAACCAGCTGAGAGCAATGTGTCTCCAGTGGAAGGATCGTAGATGTAAGCGGCATTGTTACCCCAGAAGAGGTAGATGTCGTGGTTGAGGTGCAGAATGTAGCTCGTGCTGTCAGGGTTGCCTACACAGCTTGGAGAGAAACATGACCCATCGTCAGCTGTCGCGTCAGCATCATAGTTGAATGCGTTGGTGTCGGTACAACCACAAACAACACCTCCTGTAGCAACACCGAAAGTTCCGAAACCGTCGTTCGCAGTGAAGTCATAAAGGATGGTTCCTGTGTTGTAGTCAATGATCTGCCACTCCTTTTCACCGGGGTAAATACCACCAGAGATGTCAAGGACGTAGCACTCAGTGGTAGAGAGACAGAAGAAGTCATATCCCTGCGCACCTGGATCAACAGTGAACAACGCATCGTCCAATGAACCAGAGTTCAGGATTTCACCCGCTTGGTTAGACAGCGTGTATGTCGCTCCATCCCATCCGTCGCCGAAGGTGTCATACATCATGAACTGAGCCAACACGTCATCGGGGTTGTCACAGCTTGGGAATACGCAGCTGCCATCATCGACCGTAGCGTCTCCACTGTAGTTCAAGGCTTCTACATCAGTACAACCGCATACCTCGGCAGTCAAGCCGTAGTAAAATCCTACTGTACCACCGCCTGTATCGCTGGCGATAATGTCTCCAGTGTATACGTTGACCATGGTCCATCCAATCTCGGAGAGGAAGCTTCCGCCTCCACTGACCACTTCGTAGCAGGCACCAACAGGGATGCACAAGGTGTCTTGGCCGGCGTTCGCACCGCCACCAGTTCCACCATTGCCTGTAACAGATTCATCCAATGAGCCTGAAGCAATCAAGACGTCGTCAGCATACACCTCATAGGTGTTGCCATTCCATCCGTCTCCCCATGAGTCAGTCATGTTGAAGAAGACCATGGTTTGAGCCGCATCAGGGCAAGCATCAAAGAGGCATGACCCATCGTCCAAGGTCGCTGTATCGTCATAGTTCAAGGCCGCAGTATCAGTGCAACCTGGGACATCAGATGTCAGAGAGAAAGTGAAAGTTGAACCGTTTCCAGAAACCGTACCTGAGCATTCGCCCGCGCAGTTAAAAGGAGTGGGATCAACGCTCATAGAGGTACCTCCGTCGCCATAAGTGTCATCGATGAAGACAGTGTAATCACCAGCACCATAACTGGCGACTGAGTATACATTGACGTCAAAGGACCCATTTGGAAACAGCGTAGCGCCGTCTACGTTAAGAATGGTATCACCATTGAAGGTGACAATACAAGATGACACTTCACCCGCCCAATTGTCTGCGCTAAAAGTGATGGTCTGCGCCTGCAAGGACGCAAAGAGGGCCAAAGCAAACGTGCTAAGGGTGCCTCGGAGAATGAGATTTCTCAGGTTCATGATTAAGGTTTTTTCCAATTGCCGGAGCAATATAGCGGAAACGCAACCGAATCAAGAATAGAATGAAGGCGGAAATCTGACTTCAGAGCAATGTCCCTCTCGCCCAATTCAATCAGGTCGCTGATTATCAGCGGTTCAAAAAATAAATAGCCCCAAACACGAATGTCTGAGGCCATTTATAAGGGCCACAAAAGGCCGAATAACAAATTTGTAACCGTCTGGTCTCTCGACGTTTTACTCTGTACAAGGGTCTCCAAAACTGATCAGGAACTGAAGCAGGTCTGCCGTCGTGGTGGCACCATCTTGGTTCAAGTCAGTAGGACAAGGACTCTGTAAAATGAACTCGCAGGTTCCGTCGTCTTGGACAGCGCTCGGGTTGTAGTTCTCTGCAATGTCATATTTACAGCCACCGCAACCCTCGAAAATGCAATCTTCCAATACCGTGATGTTGGCTTCCGGATTATAGTTACAAGCCACTGAGACCGTGCAACCCGCGACGCAATCTGATTCACCAACTTCGAAATAAACGGGGCCAGCGGGAGCACCGCCAGATGTAATCCCACTTGAGGTTCCCAACAGGGTCCATCCGACCTCCACCGGAATCACACCTGCAGACACTTCGAGGTAGTAGCAACCGTCAGCCAAGCAGAAGTTGTCGGTGCCGCTGGTACCCTCGGGAGTTACCGTAAACCCAACGCTTGGGAGGCCTCCTTGAGCCAAGAGCAATCCATCCACACTGTACAAACTGTATTGCGCTCCATTCCAACCGTCACCAAAGTCATCCGTCATTTGAATGCGCACGCAGCTGTCGTAACAACAGTCGTTCGTAGAGATGGTCGCAGTCTCATCATAATTGCAGGCCTGATCGTCCGTGCAACCCGCGCAACTCTCATAGTCGCAAGAGCCGTTGTCAGAAGTAGCAGCAGGATTGAAGTTGCAAGCACCTGAATCCACACATCCACAGACCACGCCTCCCAACGAGAAGTTCACAGAACCAATGGCGCCTGACACCACTTCGCCATTGACACCCGAGAGCGTCCACGTGATCTCTTCATCGAAATCGCCTCCGCCAACATTCAGTGCGTAACAACCCTCCACCAAGCAGAAGGTGTCAAATCCTTCATCGCCACCAAGGAAATTGTCGACGTCCAAGATGTACGCCGCGCTGTCCAGGTTGCCTGAAAGCAAAGTGTCCCCGCTGGCATCCGTCAGGTGGTAATTGGCCCCATTCCATCCATCGCCGAAGCTGTCAAACATGTCCAGCTTGAGGGCAATTCCATCGGTGGCCTCCTCTGGACAAGCGCAACTCAAGTAGTCACAGGAACCATCCTCGATGTTGGCCTCCACGTTATAGTTGCAGGCCACGTCGTTGGTGCAACCCTCGACAGCAGGCGCGCAGCTCAAGCTGATTTCCACAGTGCCGTTGTCGTCGGTAATGGGGTCGCCATCGGCATCCTCAGCACTGACATATGCATAGTAATGACGTCCGGGTTCAGAAATGAACTGCACCCAGGCATCGTTCTGATCGAAGAATCCACAGTTGATGAAATCCGACTCTTCAGAGGCATAGACGCCATCCTCTACAGTGAGGACACATTCAAACAATTGGGGAATCCCACCTGCACACACATTGTCACTGACGTAGAGGTTGAGCTTGGAGTCGATGTTGGATCCGCACAGGCTGAGTGTATGCAAATCACCCGTCCCTTCAAAGGTGTACCAAACTCCTGGGCCGGGAACAGGGTCACAGCCGTTGATCAAGTTTGGAGCACCCAGATTGGTGGCGCCACCAGTAGAGCCGCTGAGGGAGGTATTGCAATCCAATGATTCGGCCGTCCCGCAAGTGTTATTCGAAGGCACAACTCCAGCATAATCACACGTACCATCATCCATGGTCGCTGTGGGATCGTAGTTGGGAGCGGCATCGTCCATGCAACCCAAGTAGACACCGTTGGTCAGGAATTGATACTGACCACAGTCTTCAGGGTCGGTAGTAAAGACGTAGAACAGGTAATCTGTGTTGGGCTGCAGCACCGTGAAATCACTGATCTCACCTGCACATTGTTCAGAGACCAAACAACCCACTTGAGCCTCGAGGTCTCCGCAAGTGCCGACATCAAAAATCGCAAGGCCAATGTTGGCCGCATTCAGGTTGAGCAGGTCAAAGAAGAAGGTCTCGTAATCCAAGCTGTTGAACTCGTACCAAACACCATAGCTCGTTTGGAACCCAGCCAAGAAACTGACGTCAACGTTGTCAGGGCTCGAGCAGCATACAGAGCCGACGTGGGGAACGCCGTTCTGCAATTCCAGCGCACTGGCGCAATCGTCGTTGATGGGGGCACCACTGGAGCAATCCACACATTCAACCGACAACAGAAATTCATCACCGCTGGTATACTCGCTGAATCGGGTGACATAGATGTAATAGTCTTCACCTTGTTCCACGTTAAAGGCCACTTCACTCATGAAGCCCTCTGAGCAACCATCGTCGTTGCCACCGAGGCATTCCAAATTGTCGAGGTCTCCATCCACTGCCGTAAAGACAAACACTTGAGAGTCGAACAAGGGGTTGCCCGCCGGATTAAAGGCGTCCGTGCCGCAAGTCGAAAGCACCATTTGTTGGTCGGACTGGGCGTTGAAGACGTACCAAACACCCGCCGCGCTGATTTCCTGTCCTGAGCAGGTGGTTCCATTGAGTCCTTCACCGTCGACAGCGTAGGTCAACGTCCCAGCGATCTGAGCGCCGCACTGCACCGCTTGTGCGCTGTAAGCGTAGTTGTTGCTTGGGGGGCACTCACAGCTGCCGTCATCGTCGGTCGCACTGGGGTTGTAGTTGAGACAGAAGGGGTCCGTACATCCCAAGAAGGTGCAAGAGCCGGTCTCACCAAGGTCAATGCCAAAGCTGGACACCTCATCGATTCCAGTTCCATAGAACACCCCGGTCACGTCTTCGAGGTACCAACCAATGTCGTCTGAATTGTCTCCCGGCGTAATGTCAAACACGTAGCAGCCGGGCTGAAGGCAAACGAGGTCCAAGCCATTGGTCGTGCCATCGCCTTGGTCTGAATTGTCCAACGATCCTGTTGCGGCAATGTCGCCGTCCAAATCTGAGATGTAGTAAACGCCCCCGTTCCAACCGTCACCGAAAGCATCGGTCATGGTGACTTCGAGGATGAGTTCACCACCTGCGCAATAGACGCACGTTCCATCGTCAATGGAAGCCGAAGGCGTAAAGTTGGTCGCGTTGAAGTCTGTGCAGCCGTAGCAAGAGAAGTTGCAGAAGCCACTGTCGAAGACCGCATTGGAACTGAAGTTACAGGCCGTAGGGTCGGTACATCCCACTGGGCAGTTTACATCGCCCAAGGTGATGCGATCGGCACCGCTGATCAGCTGGTCGCCAAATTCCGCTTCATCCAAAGATCCTGTGTACACAGTCTGTCCATCATACGTGCTGAACGTGTAAATGCCGTTGTTCCATCCATCCTGGAAGCTGTCAAACATCTCGAAGTTGTAACATCCCTCGGGCAGGCAGACGGCATGCGAACCGGCTCCGCCAAAGTCCACAACAGTGTTGGTCTCCATATTCCGGATGTTCCAGCTGATTTCACCGTCCCAGCTGCCTCCTCCGACTTCCAGGAAGAAGAAGTACTCCTCATAACAGCAGGTTCCATCGTCATAGATGGCTGCGTCATCATAATTCACCGCCCCAGCTTCGGTACAACCGTAGCAGGCGTAATCACAATCGCCGTTGGAGATGGTGGCATTCTGGTCATAGTTGCAAGCGGTAGGGTCAGTACAACCCTGACACGACAAATACTCGCAACTGCCGTCGTTGAAATTCGCTGTGGGGTCGTAGTTGCAGGCCTCCGGGAGGGTGCATCCCTCATTCAAACAAGCTGGATTTCCAACATAGAAAAACTCCTGAATGGTCCCTCCGGCGATGCCGGGGCCACCTTCCAAAATCAGTTGCTCCCCGAGGTAGACCTCCCATGAAGCCTCGACGGCGAGGTTGTCGAATTGCAATTCCAAAACATAGCAGTCGTCCAACAGACAAAGGTCGAGTTCAGCCACCCCTCCTTCAGAAAATTCAATGCTGCCCAATTCCTGTCCAGCGAGGTTTCCAACGGCCGCCCCACCGACGTTCCCTTGGTTGTCGACCCAGCCGTTCGAAAACGCATCGTACAAGCGAACCGTAACGCAAGAATCGAAACAACAAGACCCATCGTTGAAGCCAGCCTCAGGATCGTAGTTGCAGGCCGCATCATCCATACAGCCGGGAATGCCGTCCAATTGGGTCAGCGAGAAATTAAAAGCAGCGGCCGGTCCTGCCGACAATTCGCCATCACAGGAACCTCCACAAACGAAAGGCAGGTTCTCGACGTCTACTTCAAAACTCAGGCCACCATCGCCCGCTTCGTCCAACAAAATCACCGTGTAGGTATCTGCTCCGTAATCGGACAGGTCGATGGTATAGGTCTGGTTGAATCCATTGGTTGCCCAAATCTGGCCTTCACTGAGGTTCACAATTTGACCTTGCGTCAAACTGGTCACCGCAACACCATACTGGGTGGCGTAGAAGTCAGAGTAAAGGGTAATCGATTGCGCCCGGACGCCCATTGAAAGGGCAAACGTGGCGAGAAGGAAAACCGCCTGCATATAGGCGGCACGAGAAATTCGGAGCTTCATAGTTCCAGCTGGTTGCTAATTCGGTTGAGGCAGACAAAAGCGGCATTCATCGTCACTTTACATCAAAACCTGACAGGGAAGATACGTCTAAATATCGCCTCCCGCAAAAAATCCAATGAAATCTAAATGCCCATCAACCTTTCACTTCAGTCGACGAAATGCCATTCATTGTCACCCAATTTATTGACGCACTGACTTCAGACCACTTCAACGCCACATCTCTGCATGCCAACTTTCGTCGAATCTTTTGACCAAAAACCCGCCTGCTGAATGCGCCTCACCCACCGTTGACGCCAAGGGGTCCACGACTTCAGTGTCCGCAGTCACCACGCCTGCCTTGCGCATTGCCCAAAAATCAGCGGTCCGTGTGGCCTTCCAAGCCCCACCTCCTGGCAAGTCATCCCCGCCCTGCGGCAGTCGCCAGATCACCTGGTGGCGGTCAAACCAGTCTACACCAAGCGCCGTACCATGGGCCCGCACAAAGCCCACCAAGGAATCGATGCTGCACCCCGTCGCTCCGGCACGCTGCTCATCCAGGCCCACCACCAAAACGCGGTCATAGAGGACATCGCCTGCCGCCGAAAGCGCCGCTCCATGTGCTGACCAGCCTTCTAAAAATTGGGCCAACGTTGTCCTCAACGCCTGCTGCTCTTCGGCCGTTAAATCGCGGTCGGCCACATGCACCCAAAGCCGGGCGTGGGCCGGCAACTCCTGAAACGTCATGGTTCGAAATTAGGCCTTCTGGCCTTCCCTGCTGCCCAAGGCGCGGTCCCGCAACCACGGCAACAGCACCAGCATCAGCGAAGGCATCGGCGACTGCAAGAAACCGAGCACCTCTCGGGCCACATTGTATCCTGGAGCCTCGGCTCCTCCCCTGCCATCCACCACCCAAAACAGCGCCACAACACCTCCCGACGCTGCATACATCATCAGCAAGAGCTTCCAACGGTCGCCTACACCTGCGGCCCTCAAAAACAGGGCGTCCAGCGCAAAAAAGCCCATCAGGATCAACACCATGAGCATCCATTTGGCCCTCAGCAAATCCTCAGCATCCCACCAGTGAAACACGTCAAACGTATCGCGCGTCACATAGAAATTGTTCTCGCTCAATGGCGCGAAGCGGTCCCACCAATCCTTTCGTGCCTCATACATGCACTGGGCATCCCAATCGCACTCCTCAAACTTGTAGGTATAAAAGTCACTGAAGCGCTGGCCCACCTTGGCGTAGTGGTTCAACTTGATCTTGGCATCCTCCTGCACGTAGCCAAACACCACCATTCCCAAGAGCACAGCAATCCACCAAGGGTTCCGACGGGGCAACAGGGGCTTCAAATCGCTCATCTGTTCAAGCTTTTGCAGGCACTGCATCTGCGACCCTGCTCAACTTCTCTGTCCACAGGTACCACAACCAAAAAATGAATCCGTACACGAGCACGGTCCAGGTGTAATCGTGGTTGAACGACAACGCCGATGGCCGGTAATAGTTGAGGATGACCAGAGAAATGACCCGGATCAAATTGGCAATGTGAATGGCCAAAATCCCCAGCGGGATGAACCACATTTTCCGCTTCGCAGGGCCTGGAAAAGCGACCACAAATGCCGCAAACAGTGCAAACAGCACGAGGCCATCGCACGGCGCACCGATCTCGAGCATCCCCACGCTGTTGGCGATGCCAACCTGCCAACGCAAATCAGAAGAGGTCACCTCATACAAGGCAAAGCCCAAGGTGCGCAGCGCCCATTCGGACACCAACACCATAGAATGGATGAGGTACTCATCCAACAACGTAAAATCTTTCAGGAAATACTGGTAGGCGATGTACCACACCAAATAAGACAGAAGTCCCAACGAAAGGAATCTGGTCAGGCTTCGCTCAGGCAACATGCGGCTTCTTGAAACCTTAAGGTCAGGCCTCCAGCTCCAACTCCTTCCTCCGGCGCACACCCAGCACACCCATCCCCAAACCTCCAGCAATCAAAAACCCCAACCCCCCATCAATGGGCACGCATGTTTCGTTCGGGTCGATGAAGTAATTCTCACTAAAATGGGTGCATGCATCCACCAAAGCTTCATTCTCCCCGCAATTAGAACATCCTCCAAGCTGACATCCTGCGGGGTCAGCAAGCGGACCAACATTGTTTAAACAAACATCGACCGCTGCGCATGTATAGCAAGTACAATCAAAACAACATCCCCCAAATGGCGGGCTACCCGCAGAGGTGCACTCGCTTGGGTTTTGAGCGAAGGCTAAAGCGGGAAGGCAAACGAAGAGGGAGAGCAGGAAGTTTTTCATGGCCCGGTAAAGTCAACAGTAAATATAACGCCCCTGTCCCTACCCAACAGGATAATCCCGTATTTTTGTTATATGTCGGAACAGTCCTTGGGAGGCTCTAATGCATCGCTCAAACAACTGCGTCTCGGGCTCAAAGTGGCTGCCAAGAACTGGTTGCTCCTTTTGCTCCTGCCAGGGCTCGCATATGGATATGCGCGGTTCATCACCCACAAGCAGCTCGACATGTTTGGTGCGCAGACAGAAATTCTGCTGGAGCAAAAAGACGAATACGACAAGGCCCGAGAAATCATGGAAGGTGTTGTCAGCCGGCGCTTTCAGCGTCAAGGGCCGGACATTGCCAACCAAATTCGGGTACTCAAGAGCCGCGACCTCGTCGCCAAAGCTGTAGGCGACCTCAACCACAACATCACCTACTTCATTGTGGGTCGGGTCCGCTCCCTGCCTGTGGGTGGACTCAGCGGTGTGGAGGTTCAGGCCTTCCCAGATCAATTCAGCTCCGCCGCCCTTGGAGCCAACTTTGACCTCAAAGTCTTAGACGACCAGACCTACGCTTTGGCAGTCAATCTTGGCGGAGACCGGGTGTATACAGCTGAGCATGCCTTTGGTGAGGAAGTTCAAACTGGAGATTTCCGCATTGTCATCAAGCGGGCAGAGAATGGGCGCGGCACCATTGAGCAGGCCATTGCACAGGGACAGCGGTTTCAGGTGCGCAACGACAATCAAATCATCGGCCAATACCGCAGCGGTCTTTCGGTGAGGGGTGTGGGGCAAACGAGCATCCTCAAGCTTCAAATCAGCAACATTTTGCCCGACCGCGCCATCGAGTTTCTCGATGCCCTTTCGGTGCGTTACATCGAATATTCCACCGCCGCGCGAGAAGCGGTCAACCGCAAAACCGACGAATTCCTCGAACAACAGCTGCTCAAAATCGAGGCCAACGTCGACAGCCTCCAGGACATCATCGACCAACAGCGCGAAGAAGCCAAGGTGCTCGACCTCACCCGCAATGAGACGGTCTACTTTCAGGAGCTGGTGCAAGTGGAAACCCAACGTGAAGAACTGCGCCTGAAGCTGCGCAGCCTCACCTCATTGGAATCCTACCTCAGCCGTGGGGTAGAAAACACCAGCATCCCACCGAGTGCATTCTTGACCCAAGATGCTGTCGCGGCGGAGCAGGTAGGTCAACTCTATGACTTGCAGTTGCAGCGCACCCAGATGCTGCTCGACGTCACCCCAAGCAGCTTCCAGGTCAAGCGACTCGACTCCTTGTTGTCGACCACCCGCTTGAGCCTGTTTGACTACATCGGAGGGGCGCGGGGCGCTTTGGAAAGAGAGGCCGGCGAATTGGAAAGCCGCGTCAATGCCATCGAAGCCAAACTGTTCCGATTGCCCAAAAGCGAGCGCGAATTGCTGGCCATCGAAAGGAGGCTGGCCATCAGTGACAAATTCTACGGATACCTCTTGGAACAGCGGGCGACCAACCTCATCGCAAGGGCGGCCATAACGTCCAATGCCAACATCATCGAACAAGCGCGTTCTGTGGGCATCACCGGACCCGACAAACCCAAAACGATCCGCAACTACACCCTCATTGGTTTGGCCATCGCGGTTGGCATTGCCCTGCTGCGCTTGTTTCTGTTTGAACGCATAGAAAGCGTCAATGAGCTGAGGGAAGCGACCAAATTATCGGTGAGTGGAGGTGTCCCCCGCTACGAGGACATCACCGACAAACAATACGTCCTCGTTTCCTCCAAAAGCCCACGCCACCCGACCACAGAAGCTTTCCGGGGATTGAGGACCAACCTCCAATACCTGCTCAACCGAGAAGGGCAGAACACCGTGCTCATCAGCAGCATGTACCCTGGAGAGGGAAAGACCTTTACGGCAACCAACTTGGCGGCTCTGTTGGCCCAAGCGGGACGATCAACGCTGCTCATCGACTTTGACCTTCACAAACCGAGGGTGCACAAAGCGTTGGAACTCGATCGGGGCATCGGCTTGAGCGGGCACCTCATAGGACAGAGCACTTGGCAAGATGCGGTTCAGCCCTCTTCGATTGGGTGCCTTGATGTCCTCACCAGTGGGCCCATTCCGCCCAACGCTTCTGAGCTCGCTTTGAATGAGCGCGTCGATACCATGATCGCCGAGGCTAAGAAAGCCTACGATTTTGTCGTCATCGACACCCCTCCCATCTTGCTGATCACGGACGCATTGGTGCTCATGAAGCACGTGGACCGGGCGCTGATTGTGGCCAATGTCAAACGCGCCAATGCAAGGGGAATGAGGCAGTTGGAAGACATCCTCAATCAGAACAGCATCGACCACGTCAGCATGGTCCTCAACGGCATTGTCCCGACCCGCTGGCGTTACTATGCCTCCAAATACGCCTACCGCTACCTCTACAGTTATGGGTATGGTTTCGGGGGATATGGCAGCTACACCGGATATGGCGGGTACGGGGATGAAGATCACCGATACGGCGATGACGCTGACGCATAAGCGGCAGACGCATGTGTGGCATCACCGGAATCCATGGACGGGCGGACGCGGAATCGTGGGCGGCAACACGGCGCATGACCGCTGCATTGGCCCACCGCGGTCCAGACGCTGAAGGCCATTGGACCGACGACCACAATGTGGTGCTGGGGCACCGCAGATTGAGCATACTCGACACCTCCGATGTCGCCAATCAACCGATGACGAGCTTTTGTGGCCGCTACGTCATCGCCTTTAACGGAGAAGTCTACAACTACCAGGAACTTCGGGAAGAGCTGCAAGGCTACCCCTTCAAAACAACCGGTGATACCGAAGTCGTATTGGCCGCACTGCGCGCATGGGGAGCCGCCGCATTGGAACGGTTCAACGGCATGTTTGCCCTGGCGCTGTGGGACTGTCAAGAAGAAAAACTGCTCCTGGCGCGGGACCGCATGGGCATCAAGCCCCTCTACCTCCACACCAACGAGCACGGCCTCCTGTGGGCCAGCGAAATCAGGGCACTGCTGGCTTCTGGACAGGTGGCCCGAAAACTGGACCGCACTGGACTGGTCGATTTTCTGCGCTATCAAACCGTGCATGGTCCGCGCACATTGATCGAAGGCGTCGAAATGCTGCCCGCTGGTCACTTGATCTGGGCCGATGACAACGAAGTGCGCACAGAGTGCTGGTGGGACGCGGCCACAGCAGCAAAGGCATTGATCGACGAAGGCGCCCCTTGGACGTACAGTGCAAGTGCCAGCACCCACGTGCGTGAACTCCTGACCGACAGCATCTCACTGAGGATGCGCTCAGACGTTCCCTTTGGAGCCTTCCTCTCAGGAGGAATCGATTCCAGCGCCGTCGTGGCCCTCATGTCAGAAGTTGGAGAGCGACAGGTGGCCACCTTCAATGTCGCCTTTCACGAAGACCAATTCGACGAAAGCCAGTACGCCCGACACATCGCGAAACTGTACAACACCGACCACCACGAAATCAGGCTTTCGGCCGACGACTTCTTGGCCGCCGTTCCCGATGCACTCGCCGCTACCGACCACCCCAGCGGGGACGGACCCAACACCTTTGTGGTCTCCCAAGCCACCAAAAAAGCAGGCATCACCGTGGCCTTGAGTGGGTTGGGGGGCGACGAGCTTTTTGCAGGCTACCCAGTCTTTCGCAGAACCGTTGACCTCATCGGAAAACAGTGGGCCATGGCATGGCCCAAAGGCCTCCGCCGCCTCGCAGGCACAGCCTACAAATGGGCCAAGCCTGGGGTGAGCAGCGACAAGTTCGCGAGCTTACTCGCTGGTGACAGCCTGGACCCCGCTTCCACGTATCCCATCAGCCGAAGAGTCTTGCTCGAGGCCGATGTTCACCGCCTTTCCCAGTCCTCATCTGTCCCCGACAGTGTGGTCCAATGGTGCCGGTCCCACCTCGACCGTTCCCCTGGACTGGATCTGCCCGTATTGAGCAGGATCGGCCTCGCAGAGATGCACACCTACATGCAGCATGTGTTGCTGCGGGACACCGACCAAATGTCCATGGCCCACGCGCTTGAGGTCCGGGTGCCCTTTTTGGACCACCGGCTGGTGGAGGCAGCCCTCGCCATCAACGACCCCGTCAAATTTCCGCACAGTCCCAAGTCTTTGCTCACCGCGGCATTGGGCGACCGCTTGCCCCGTTCCATCATAGACCGTCCAAAAATGGGGTTCACCCTGCCTTGGGACATCTGGATGCGCGGGCCCCTTGGCAGCACTTGCCAGCAAGGCCTCGACACGTTGATTCAGCGCGAAGTTTTGAATGAACAGGCCCTGCGAGCGCTGTGGCATGGGTTTGAACAAGGCACGGTCACCTGGTCTCGGGTGTGGACCTTGGTGTCGTTGGGCCAATGGATTGACCGCCATGACCTCTATTGAAAGGAAACGCCCAGTCGTCCTCGTGGCCATTGATTGGTACCTGCCTGCCTACCGGGCAGGTGGCCCCATCAGGAGCATCGCCAACCTCGTGGCCGCCTTGGGCGATGAAATCGACTTCCGCATCGTTTGTGGCAACCGCGACCTCGGGGATGTTGAGGACCTCCCAGTGCCCGCAGGGTGCTGGACACCGCTCCACAACGCTTCCGTCCAGTACCTGCCCCAAGATGCATGGACCGCTTCCACTTGGAAGGGCCTGATGGAGGAGGTGCAACCCGACCAGCTTTACCTCAACAGCCTGTACAGCGGGCCATTCAGCCGGCTGCCCTGGAAGGTGGCCAAATCCATGGGGATCCCCACCACACTGGCCCCTCGGGGAATGCTCGGCCCCGGCGCCCTGTCCATCAAACCTTGGCGCAAAAAGGCGTGGCTGACTGTCCAACGTTGGTCCGGCAACTACGAACGCATCACTTGGCATGCCAGCACCGCGCAAGAACGGAACGAAATCGAGCAGTGGTTTCCTAAGGCGCAGGTTCACATTGCCCTGAATCTGCCGGTTCCCTATGACCCCCTCCCCCTGCCCACCACAACGGACACCCTCCACTTGCTGAGCGTTGGCAGGGTGCATCCCATCAAAAACTACAGATTGGGCGTCTCTTTGGCCAATGCGCTGGCACAGCAGGGGCACAACGTCACCTACCGCATCGTAGGTCCCGTCGAGGACGTCGAAGAAGCGAACACACTCAAGGCAGCTGCCCAAGGGATCACACTAGAGTTGTTGGGGGCATCACCACCTGAATCCATACGCCGTCACTTGGGTGAAGCCCACTTGGTTTTGGTACCCAGCCTCAACGAAAACTATGGCCATGCCGTTGCCGAGGCTGTCGCCTGTGGACGGCCCGTCATCGTATCTGACCAAACCGTCTGGTCCACCATGAAAACTGGGGCGTCCGTATCCTGCCAACCCCTTTCATTGGAAGCTTGGGTCGCATCCGCGAAACGACTGCTGTCAATGGACCGCACAGAAGTCCTCCAGCAATCTCAAGAAACCTACGACCACTGCCTCTTTGACTCCCATCACCTGCAGGCACAACGCGCACTGTTCAACCCATGACCGTTTCTGTCGTCACCGTCACTTACAATGCTGCTTCGACCGTT
>JBELBZ010000018.1:0-37107 GCA_042095055.1 Crocinitomicaceae bacterium
ACGAACTGGGGATACACGATGTACGGCACTTCGATTTCTGGCGCTACGGTGAGCGACTTCAACGGCACCGCGGACTTTTACTCTGCGGGCTGGCCGGGCTCGGACTACCCGAGCTCTACGTCTACGATTTCGTTTTGGAACGAGTCTACGGGCTCCATCGAGTACGCGAACTCCTCGAGTACGAGCTTGACGGACCGTGGCTGCTGGGTGCTGTTGTACGGCACTCAAAGCCCGACGATGAAGACGGAAGGGACCTTGAACGACCACAAGTTGGGTGGATCCAGCAAGACCTTTAGCGTGACGCGCCAGGGCCCAGTTTCTGCTTCGGCGGGATGGAACATGGTGTACAACCCCTACCAAGCGCGCTTGGATTGGGACGCTGTGATCGATGGCAACAGCAACAGCGCGGTGATCGAGGACCAGTTCTTGATTTTTGATACGCAGGACCGCCGTTTCCGCCGCTATGGCAAGACCAACTCTGACGTTCAATGGTCAAACGATACTGAGGCCGGCGAGGACTCCATCGCGATGCAATATGTGAACCCGGGCCAAGGGTTCTGGGTGCGCGTAAAGGATGGGGTGAGCTCGGGAACGGTGACTTTGGACCCTTCGATGATCGACAACGACGGCAGCGCGGTTGGATTTATCCGGAACGCCGAAGAGGGGATCCTTGAGGTGTTGTTGGAGGTGGAGAACGACAATGGAGCGACCCGCATGGTATTGCGGTTCGGCGCTGACGGCAGTGCTGAGGAATACCGCGACGGCGACATGAGCTACTTGGGATCCTCGACGCAGTTGGGAGAGTCCGCGGTGGTGATTGGCGACCAGAAATATGTGGCCAAGCACCTTCCCTTGGAGGCCTTTGATGGGGAGTTGTTTGTCCGTTCACGGGCCAACATGGCTTCTGCGATCCGGGTGGTCGAGGTGCTGGGTGTCCCTGGCATATGCGCCCACATCGAGGACCACGTCACGGGCGAGGTCATGGTGCTGGAGGAGGGTGCAGAGCTGGCGTTCACGTTGCCTGCCCACCAGGCTGAGGAAGGCCGGTTTACGCTCCACTCGGTACCGTTTGGATCTGTGGAGGGCCGTTCTCCGGACTGCCCAAGCAGCGAGGCGGGAACGATTGTGATGGAGCTGGGCAATGCTGTGGCCGATGTTACGGTGACCAACTACGAGACGATGGAGGTGGCGGCGGCGCTGTACCAAGAGACGGGCACGGTTGAGGTGCCGGTGGCACCCGGAGAGTACGCGGTGATGGTGGATGCCTACGAGGGCACGTCGCTGTGCCGCGGTGGCCGCCGACAGGTGGTGATTGCACCGGGAGAGCAGCCGGAGTTGCTGGGCGTGGAGGCGTTGCCTTCGGACTGCAACGCAGGGATGGCTTCGCTGGAATTTGAATTGTATGGCAGCGGCGACTACCACACGGAATTGATGCAAGGCAACACATCGCTGTGGTCAGAGACGCTTCCCGCGGGCGAGCACACCTTGGAGGGCATTGCCCCAGGGGAGTACGTCCTGACCGTGCAGCACGCATGTCTCGAAGCCTATGAATTTGTTTCCTTGCTGGACGACGATGAAGTTAATGTTGAGGCCGAATACGCAGGCTTCGTTCAAGCCGAGTCCAATGGGGGGGCGTGGCTGGAAGCCGCGTGTCCCGTGTGTGAAACCGGAATCGGAAACGGATACACCTGGCTTTTGGACGGAGAGGAAGTCATGTCAGATCATCCGCTGTCGGTCCGAGTGGAGCAGATGGGGACGTATTCCTTGGAGCTGGTTACCTATGGGTTTGAATGTGACGCCAGCGAGTCTTTCGAGATTACGGTGGGCAAGTACTTAGAAGTCCGCGCTACAGATTTAGAATGGCTGGGCGTCCATGCTGGTCATCTCGGGGTCAGGTTTACCGAAGAATGGTCAGGTGTAGCCTACAATTGGTACGATGCTACAGGCCGATGTGTGGAAAAAGGACAGATGGGTTCGGCCGCTGGAGAGGTGTTTGTTGCGGTGCCCAATGCGCGGGGGTGGATGGTCCTTGAGATCCGCTCTGCTCGAGGCGAGACCGCCCGATGGACGGGAATATTGGACTGATTCTAAAGACTTATTGTGACGAAGGAAAGGGGGCAAATGCCCCCTTCTTTTGTTATGATTATTTTCTATTTCGGGCTCCATTATAGGCGGCGAATACGTATGTTTCATCGACCAAACTTTGAATTCGACCTACGAATGGTTATATTTGTAGACGAATTCACATTTACAAGAGATGAAAGCCTACAATCTTCTGCTTGCTTTTTTACTGCTTTCCTTTTCCTGGGCTGATGCCCAGGTGAGCCTGTTCTCGGAATCTTTTTCTGACAACTCAGGAGTTTTAGCGGCCCAATTTGTCCTTGAGCCCGGTGCTGCTGACCGGGAGATGTGGGGGGTGAGCGGACCGACGCCACCCAACAACTCCAATGGTCAATTGTCTTGGGCCAACGCTGAGGTGACATGCTCATGGGCGTCTCAAACTGTGAGCGTTGCGGGTTATTCTTCCCTGAATTTGAATGTAACCATGTCTGAGTCCGGCTCCTTCACCGGTACCGAAGAAGTGCGTATCTACGTTTATGAGGATGGTGTAGAACGTTTGGTTTCTTCTCAACTCGGCAACGACTTCGAATCGTTGTCCATTGTCAACGAACCGTGCACCGCATCGACCAGTTTGCAGGTGGTGATCATGTTGAGAAACTCAGGCTATTTCGATGCTGTGTATTTGGATGAGGTGTCCATCACGGGTACGGCCTCTTATACAGACATTGACATGGACGGTGTTGACGATGCGGGTGATGCTTGTATCGACCTCGATGGTGATGGCACTTGTGACGATGTTGACCCTGAAATCATGCTGATGGATGAGGATTTCTCTTCCTACACGGTAGGTTCAGGCTTGGGGCAATACAATTCTACAGATACCGACAATGAGGCTGGAGAAGCATTCGTGGCAGGCTCCATCGGCGCAGGCCAATCCGCCTGGGTGCTTTTGGGCGAGGAGCAAAAAGGAAACATTACCGTTCGTGCAGATGGAGGCAAGCAGTACTTGGCACTGAACAGAACGGGTTCGGGTACGACCGATACCACAACGGTCACCATGATGACGCGCACTTTTGATCTGAGCAAGATTACTTCACCGAAAGTGCGTCTGGTAGGAAGCGAAACGACGGATTTCTTGAACGCAGACGACGTCACTGGTGGAATGGTCTTTTACCTCATCGAGGACGGTATCCAACGTGAGGTGCTGCATGTACTCGGCGAGTTTACCTCCTTTGATCAAACGTTGACCTCTACAGCAGTCCAGACCCTCACCCTTGTGGTCAAGGGCTATGCCATGTGGGAGTCCCACATCCGTTTCGAGCAAATTTCTGTTTTCGGGGACTATTGTCAGACGGGAAAGGATGGCAATGGCGATTGTCAGGACATTGGATGCACCGATGAACGGGCTTGCTCTTACAGCCCATTGGCGATTGTATCCGATGCCACCAAGTGCAAGTACCTCGGCGATGCTTGTGATGATGGGGACAACACCAATTTTTCAGACCGCTACGAGAACGCAGGCGATGGCACCTGCGCTTGTCAGGGATTTGCATTGCAAACGGTATACCTCGAGAATTTTGCCGCCAATGGCGAGGCGCAAGGCGGGTTGGACTACGGGTATGATGGTTCACTGGACCTGGACGAAGACGGCATCCAAAACGAGGACAACGCAGCCCTTGAAACAGAGTGGACGTTTGACTTTGAGGATGTCAACTTGGGCACTGGAACGGCTTTAACCCCGTCTCCTTTCTATTTTGCCACAAAGGAGCTTTCCTCAGATACGGTGATGCGGGCGTTCAACACCAACGGAGATTACATCCGATGGTCTACGCGCTCCATCAGTGTGGCTGACTTTGACAGCCTGTATTTGGCAGGAGAGCTTGTGGGCCTTGGTGGTCAATCAACGGCGGATTATGCGCGCATGGGATGGTTGGATGGAGCATCATTGCAGTCCCCATTGTTGGCAGAAATCACAGGCGTTTCAAGCGCTGTGCTGACTGTGAATGAAAAAGTCAACCCTACTTCTGGATCGTTGACCATACAAGTGGAGGTCGAGAACAACACCTCGGGTTCGAATTACACAGCATCCCACGCATTTGATGAGGTCGGTGTATTTGGCTTGAAGCGCGGTTGCACCGATGTTGATGCGAGCAACTACAACGCTTCACCGGCCGATGGCCTCGTTGCCTTGAGTGATGACGGGTCGTGCGAGTACGATTGGCCCACGGTCTACAGCCGAAAGGACGGGGAGCTCAATGGCACCATTTGGGCGGGAAAGCCATGCAGCCAAGCAGGCTATACCTGCAATGCATCGTCCTTGTACATCGACATTCATCCGGTGACCGAGAGCGGAACTCGCCACGCGGTCATTTCTGCAAACACCAAGGTTACGGTCCCCGCTGGCGGATACACCTTGGGCGGATTAACCTTGGAGTCCGGCGCGGAATTGGTGATCCCCCAAGGGCTGACCTTGACGGTAGACGGGGACGTTTTGCACAAAGGGGGCACGGTTTCGGGTACGGGCCGTTTGATCGTGAAAGGAGAAATGGAGCTTGCTGAGGGTGTGACCAATGTCGAGCTGCATGACTTTACGTTCGGCGCAGGAGGCCAGTTGGACTTGACCCAAGGAGCTGTTTTGAAGATCAATGGTGATTTGACCATCGACGATGGCAGCTTGATTTCTGGAAAGATTGAATTGACGGGTTCTTCTGCCCAGACCGTGACCGGCCTTGATGTGAGGTTCGATACACTGCGCGTGGAAAGCGCCGGTGTCACCTTCGGTGCCGACGTCCGGATTTCTGGTGTGTTGGACATCGACCAGGGTGTGGTAGAAATGGACGGCAACGTCTTGACCTTTTCATCAGACATCAATGGAACCGGCATGCTCGACCTCATTGCCGATGGATCGAGCTTGGAGGACAACAGCACCGGCGCTCTTCAGCCTGTAAGCGCTGTTGTCAAGCGTTTTGTGGCTCCCGATGGAGATGGAACGACGAACTGGGGATACACCCTCTTTGGAAGTCCACTGGACGGTGCTACAATCGGTGACTTTGCTTCTGCCACAGACTTTTATTACTCTGGCGTAGCAGGCTCTGATTACCCCACTTCGACTTCAACGGTTTCGTTTTGGAGCGAAAAGAAAGGGGGCTTTGTATACCCCACTACCCCCAATACACCCTTGGACACCCTCGGCGGTTTGTTCTTGCTGGCATATGGCTCACAAACACCGACGCTGCACAGTTCTGGCACACTGCGGAACCACACGACGAGTGGCGTTGTCAACCTTCCAGTAACCCGCACACCCGCCAGCAGCTATGACGGATGGAACTTGATTTATAACCCCTTCCAAGCGAAGCTCGATTGGGATGAGATTGCGGATTACGGTTCAAATGGAAGCTTGATCGAAGACCAGTACTTGGTGTTTGATACCCAGGCAAGGATCTTCAAGTTGTACTCAGAATCGACCCCAGCACTGAACAATGCACCCCAGTACATCATGCCTGGACAAGGCTTTTGGGTGCGCATGAACCACCAGACAGATACAACGGGTACATTGAGCATCCCCAGCGCCGCCATTGAAGTTGGAGGTGGTGACGGGCCCTTTATCCGCAGCGAAAATCTGGGGGATTTTGAAGCGCACTTTACCGTTGAGGTAGAAAACGAGTACGGCACTGGAACCGCGGTATTGCGGATCGGAGAGCAAGGCGCCGTAGAATATGTTCCTGGCCATGACCTGAGTTTTAGGGGAGGTGCAGGGGCCTACCCCGGTGAAATTGCCGTCATGTCTGGAGATTGGCTGTGCAGCGCAAAAGCTGTGCCCACCAACGCGACCATGGACCTGTACGTCAAATCCAAAGCCAATGTGGAGACGACCATGCGTGTGGTGGGGTTCACAGAGGAAGCGGAAGTGTGCGTGACCATTACAGATACGGAGACTGGCGAAGTCATCGTTTCCCGGGTGGGAGATGAGATGACGTTTACGCTGCCTTCCCATCAGGCGGAGGCAGGGCGTTTTGTGCTTCAGGTTGTGTCCAGTGCTGCTGTTGCTGCCCGCCCGCCGAGTTGCCCAGAATTGGACAATGGCCGCGTGCAGGTCACCTTGGGCGACGAACCCACCAACGTTCTCCTGACCGATGGTGGCGACAATGTGCTCGAGCAGATCATCGGAGCCACAGGTTCCGCTTCTTTTGAGGACCTGGCTCCCGGCGAATACGGTTTGGTCGTCGCTGGACCGGGAATGCTCTGCGGCACGGAGCGCCGCAGCTTTACCGTGACACCAGGGGAGCAGCCCGAGTTGCTTGGCCTCGATTGGGAGGTGCCTGCGTGCAATGCAGGCGAAGTTTCCCTTGATTTCGAACTCTACGGAAGTGGAGATTTCGTTTCGTCCTTGCGTCTCGGCAACGAGGCGGTCTGGTCCAATGTCGAGGAAGGAGGAGAGGTGTCTTTGGGCGGTTTGGAGCCCGGCACTTATGCCCTCGAAGTGGAGCACCTGTGCTTGGAAGAAACAGTGGTCCTCGACCTTTACGATCCCGCTGCAGTTACCGCCGAAGCCGACTACAATGCCATGGTCATCATGGATCCTGTGGGCGGAACAGCATTGGAGGCCCTCTCGACGTGTTTAGGCGAAGAGACTTACCGCTGGGTGGTCGACGGCGAAGTTGTGGGTGAGGATGAGCCCTTGTTCTATCCCGTCGATGTTGTTGGCGGCCATGTTGTAGAGCTCGAAGCATGGAATGGCACCTGCAGTGACATCATTGAGCTGCCATTCTTGGTGGTGAATTGGAACGAAGCCCGCATTTTGGAAGCACCTGTGACGGTGCGCGAGGATGCGACCCATTGGACCTTTGTTTTCGGACGCGACCTTGGAGCGACCCAATTGCGCATGACCGATGCTGCAGGCCGCATGGTGTGGTCAGGCCAGGTTCAGGCCGAAGAAGGGTATGTCTACCGCATCGCGCGCCCTGACGTTGCGGGCACCTATTTGATGCAGGTCATCGGCGATGGTGGACAGTGGGGACTCCCATTGCTCAACGCAGGCTTCTGAGCCACCCAACCCGAATCCCGACCTTATTGATCCGGGCTGCTTGAACACTTCGGTGGTCAAGCAGCCCGGATCGCTGTTTGACAGCACTTGGTCAACGCTCTTTCTGTGCGCTCCAAACAACTGCAGATTCAGTGCGGTGAACAGGGGTTGTGGGCACGTGGCGAGGACTGATTGCACTTGCCCAGTTCTTCACTTCAGATGCACTTGAAGTGGTCGAAAGGTTCGGAGCAGTCGTTGCAGCGGTAATGCGCTTTGCAAGCGGTGGAGCCAAACAGGCTGACCAATTCAGTGGTCTCGCTTTTGCATTTGGGACACCTGACTGTGGGTGTTTCGCCCGAGAGTGCCCGCTTGTCGGTGGTCTTTCCTGGAGGAGCGATGCCGTAAGCTTCGAGCTTGTCCTTGGCTGCCTCTGAGAGCCAGTCGGTGGTCCAAGCCGGGGCGTAAACGAGTTCCACTTTGAGTGCGCGGCCTTCTTCTGAGGCCAATGGTGTCAGTTGCGCGCGGATGTCGTCGGCGATGGCATCCATGGCAGGACACCCCATGTAGGTTGGGGTGATCTTGACTTCGACGCAATTTTGAACGACCTCGACGTTGCGGACGATGCCCATCTCGACCACATTGAGAACGGGGATTTCCGGGTCGGGGACCTGGTGCAACAGTGCGAGCCAATCGTCCGCGTTGCGCATCACCATTTTGCGTCGGGGTAGGTCCTGGGCAGCACTTGCATTTCAGCCAACAGGAAAGAAAGACCTTCCGTGTGCCTGCCGATCCGGCCACCGCATTGTTCGGGCGCAGGTTCGGGACGTTTGAGTCCGGCTTCGGTGAGCGTTTGCACCAAGTGGTGTTCCCAGGCCTCCCTCAGGTTTGCGGGGTCGACACCCCAGCCTTCTTTAGCGGCGGTGTGGCCAACAGCGTCAGAATGAAACAAGTCCCCTACAAATGGCAACAAGACGTCAAGGCTTTCTTGGACCTTGGCGTGGCTCTCTTCGGTGCCGTCTCCCAACCGGACCATCCAAGCGCTGCTGTGGCGGAGGTGGTAGACGCTTTCCTTGGCGCTTTTCCGGGCGATCGCTGCGATCTCAGCGTCATTGGATTGACTCAGCGCAGCGTGCAAAGGGACAGCGTAGGCGTCAAATAAGAATTGACGGACGATGGTGTCGCCAAAGTGGCCATTGGGCCTTTCACACAGTTGCGCGTTCCGGAATTCGGATTGGTCTCGGTGGAAGGCCAGGGCATCCTCGTCGCGTTGGCCATTTTCGGCCCGTCCGGCGAGGGTGAGCCATGCGCGTGCCTGTCCAATTTGATCGAGCCCAATGTTGGTCAGTGCAATGTCTTCTTCGAGCACAGGCCCGTGACCGGTCCACAGTCCCAGTTGTTGGCCCAAAATCAGGGCGTCGTCTCCAAGCCGGAGGAGGTATTCAAAGCGCGCGTTCATGGGGACGCTCACATGTTTTTGACCTCGTCAGGGAGGTCATAAAAGGTGGGGTGCCGGTAGACCTTGTCGTCTGCTGGATCAAACAGGACGTCTTTCTCGTCTGGAGAGGACGCTGTGATTTCTGATGCGGGTACCGCCCAAATGCTCACGCCCTCTTGACGGCGGGTGTAAACGTCGCGTGCGTTTTCGATGGCCATTTCAGCATCGGCAGCATGCAGGCTTCCCACATGCCGGTGAGACAGGCCTTGGCGGCTGCGGATGAAGATTTCCCAAAGGGGCCAATGTTGCTTTTCCACGTTGTCGGAATTAGGCCGCAGCCGTGTTGGCCGCGGCTTTTCTCGCAGCGCGTTTTTGGGCGTGAACTCCGGCCGCTTCTCTCACCCATGCGCCCTCATCCCATGCCTTGCGCCTGGCGTCCAGGCGCTCTTTGTTGCAGGGGCCGTGTCCGGCAATCACCCGGTTGAATTCATCCCAATCGATGGGGCCGTGCTCATAATGGCCGGATTCCTCGTTCCATTTGAGGTCGGCATCGGGTATGGTCAGGCCTATGAGTTCAGCTTGTGGTACCGTGAGGTCGATGAATTTCTGCCTCAGTTCATCGTTGGAGAACCGCTTGATGTTCCAGGCCATCGACTGCGCGCTGTTCGGGCTGTTCTCGTCCGGTGGACCAAACATCATGATGGAGGGCCACCACCAGCGGTTGAGGGCATCTTGGGCCATCGCTTTCTGCGCTTCGGTTCCCTGAGCCAGCGTCATCATGATTTGGAACCCCTGTCGCTGGTGAAAGCTTTCTTCCTTGCATACGCGAACCATGGCACGGGCGTAGGGGCCATAGCTGCACTTGCACAAAGGCACTTGGTTCATGATGGCAGCGCCGTCGACCAACCAGCCTACAGCACCGATGTCGGCCCAAGTCAGGGTGGGGTAGTTGAAGATGCTGCTGTATTTGGCTTTGCCGCTGTGCAGATCGGCGATGGTGTCGTCGCGCTGAACACCCAAAGTTTCACAAGCGCTGTACAAATACAGGCCGTGTCCTGCCTCGTCTTGCACTTTGGCCATCAGAATGGCTTTGCGCTTGAGGCTGGGTGCCCTGCTGATCCAATTGCCCTCTGGCAACATGCCCACAATCTCAGAGTGGGCGTGCTGACTGATCTGGCGAATCAGCGTTTTGCGGTACGCGTCCGGCATCCAATCCTTCGGCTCAATCTTCTTTTCGGAGGCTACGTAAGCCTCGAATCGTTGCAACAGGTCCATTTCCATGCGCTTCAAAAATACATCGGGGATCGCGGAGAGAACCGATGGGGGGTATAATGGGTTCTCCAACCAATCACATTCCTTACGAGATTCGCACCCCATGTCTGATAGATTCAACAACCTCCAGGTTTCAGAAGTCCGCCGAGAGACGTCCGATTGTGTTTCCGTTGTGCTTCAAGTTCCCGCAGAGCTGCAAGACGCGTATGCCTTCAAGCAGGGACAGTACCTCACCTTTGATCAGGACATCAACGGTGAGTCCGTGCGCAGGAGCTACAGCATATGTGCTGGAGTGGGAGAGGAGCTTCGGGTGGCCATCAAACAGGTGCCTGATGGGCGGTTCAGCACTTGGGCCAATGAAAGCCTCAAGCCAGGAGATGTCTTGAAGACGATGCCGCCAAACGGCCGCTTCTATACGGCGCTTGATGCAGGTCAATCCAAGCACTATGTGGCCTTTGCGGCGGGTTCCGGCATTACGCCCATTTTGTCGCACATCAAGTCGGTATTGGCCACAGAGGCGGGCAGCACCTTTACGCTGCTGTACACCAACAAGGACCAATCCAGTGTCATTTTCAAGTCTGAATTGGACGATTTGAAGGACCGTTACCTCGACCGGTTGCGCTTGTTTCACTTCTTCACGCGTGAGCCTGTGGATGTTCCGCTTTACGAAGGGCGCATGGACGCAGACAAGGTGGCTGCGGTTCAATCTGCGCTGTTGTCCGGATCTGCGGTAGATGAGGTGTTTGTATGTGGCCCAGAAGCCATGATCCATGCCGTACGCGAAGGCATGGCGGCGGCTGGGGTGGCCGAGGAGCGGATCCACTTTGAGCTGTTTACTTCGCCCACTTCAAAGCCCGCTGAAGCTGTGGCCGATGTCGCTCCGGCGCCTGAGGCTGCAGAAGGGGGAGATCAACAGGTTTTTGTGGTGATTGATGGTTCCACGCACAAACTGGACTTTGACGGAACCAAAACGGTTTTGGATGCCGGATTGGACGCGGGCATCGACCTGCCCTACAGCTGCTGCGGTGGGGTGTGTTGCACCTGTCGCGCATTGGTGACGGAGGGTGCAGGTGAAATGGAAGTGAATTACGCGTTGGAACCAGGCGAAGTGGAACAAGGATTTGTGTTGGCCTGCCAAACCAAGCCCAAGCCTGGCAGCGCGCGGTTTGTCTTGGACTTCGACCAACAGTAATACGCCCTCAAGCCCGCTCGTCGAGTTCGATCCAGCGTTCTGTTTTGGCCTCTATCTCAGTGGTCACTTCTCCAAGCCGCGTGGACAGTCGGCTGAGCTCTTCATGGTTGAGCGATGCTGCGGCCATGGCGTTTTCGAGTTCTGATTTCTCAGTCTCCAACCCGGCGATCACATCTTCAAGCCCATCGTATTCGCGCTGTTCGTTGTAACTCAAACGCTTGCTGTAGTCACCTTTTGGGGCATCCGAGGCGCTTTCGGCAGCTTGTTTCGCCGCAGCTTTTGCTGCTGTAGCCTGCTCAATGCCGGCCACTTTTTCTTCCGCATCCGCTTTGATGCGGTATTGGGTGTAGTTCCCAGGGAAGTCCCGAACGCCCCCCTTGCCGTCCAGCACAAACACATGGTCGACGAGCTTGTCCATGAAGTAACGGTCGTGGCTCACCAACAGCAAGCAACCGGGAAAGTCCAATAGAAACTCCTCCAAAATGCCGAGGGTAAACACGTCGAGGTCGTTGGTTGGCTCATCGAAGACCAGGAAGTTGGGATTGCCCATGATCACACGCAGCAGGTGCAATCTTTTGCGCTCCCCGCCGCTGAGCTTGTGAATGAAGTCGTGGTGCCGATGGCGGGGAAACAAGAACCGCTCGAGCAATTGGGCGGCAGACAGCTTTTGGCCCTTTTTGAGCGGCATGTACTCCGCGATTTCATAGAGCGCTTCGATGACCTTCATGCCCTCATCGAAAATGGGGGGTTCTTGGCTGAAATGGCCAAATACAATGGTGTCGCCAATGACCACTTTGCCACCATCGGGCTTGTCTTCACCGGTCATCAGCCGGATCAGGGTGCTTTTGCCAGCGCCGTTGTCTCCCACCAAACCCACGCGTTCGCCGGGTTTGAAATGGTAGGTCCAGCCTTCTAAAATGACCTTTTCACCGTAGGCCCTTTTGACCCGGTGCATTTCGAGGATTTTCCCTCCCATGCGGGCAGGGTCCAATTCGAGGTTGACTTCGTCTTCTTCGAGCCGCACGGAAGCCCTCGATTTGAGTCCCTTGAACGCATCCAAGCGGGACTTGCTTTTGCCTGTTCTGGCTTGAGGTGTGGCCCGGACCCACTCCAATTCGCGCCGCATGATAGAACGTGCGCGGTCGCGCTGGGCATGCTCGTTGGAGGACCGTTCCGTCTTCTTTTCCAAGAAATAACTCCAGTTTCCAGGGTATTTGTGGAGTGTGAAGTTGTCGAGCTCCAAAATCGTGTCGCACACCACTTCCAAGAAGAAGCGGTCGTGGGTGACCATGAGCAAGGTTGTTTTGGCGCGGGCGAGGAAGTCCTCCAGCCATTCAATCATGCCCAAGTCCAAGTGGTTTGTAGGCTCGTCGAGCAGCAGCAAGTCCGGTTGTTCGATCAGGCATTTGGCCAATGCGACCCTGCGCTTTTCACCGCCACTCAGCCGATCTACGAAACGGTCGGTATCGTGCAGTCCCAATTTGCCGAGGATCTCTTTGGCCTGTGCCTCATAGCTCCAAGCATCGGCCCGGTCCATGGCGTCGTATGCCGATTGAAGCGCGTCAGCGTCTTCGCCTTGTGTGGCCTCCTCGTATTGCCGTATGGCCCGCATGGCATCGTTGTCGGCCTGAAAAAGGTTGGCCAAAATGGTGCGGTCAAGGTCCAATCCATGGTCCTGAGAGAGGTGCGCGATGCGCACGTTTCCAGCAAAAGTCACCGTTCCTGAATCGGGCCCTTCGATGTCCAGCAGCACCTTCATGAGGGTGCTTTTTCCTGTGCCGTTTCGAGCGACCAGGGCCGCCTTCTGTCCCCGGTCCAATCCAAAGTGGAGGTCCTCAAAAATGAGGCGTTCACCAAAACGCTTTGTCAACCCCTCTACCGAAAGCACATTGCCGCCTGCCATGTCGCAAAAGTAGAGGGGGAAGCGGGCTAATTTGCGTCTATGAATCAAGTCCCTGTCAAAGATGTTGTTTGGAGGTGCAAGAGCTGGCCTGAACTGGGCCGTGAGGAGCTGTATGGCCTGCTCAGGCTGCGGTCAGAGGTTTTTGTGGTAGAGCAAGATTGCGCCTACCAAGATTTGGATGACAAGGACAAAGTCGGATTGCACGTCTGGATGGAGCACGCTGGCCAACCTGCGGAGGAGGGAGGTGAGGTGCTGGCGACGACCAGGCTGCTGCCCGCTGGGGTCAGCTATGCAAGTGAAGTGAGCATCGGACGGGTTGTAACGGCCCAAAGCGTGCGCCGAGGAGGTTGGGGGCGCGAGCTGATGCGCCGCAGCCTCGATGAGGTGCACCGCAGCTGGTCGGGGGTGCCCATTCGCATTTCAGCCCAGCAATACCTCGAAGATTTCTACGCAGGTTTCGGCTTTACCACTGTGGGCGAACCGTACTTGGAAGACGGAATTCCCCATGTGGCCATGACCCGCCCTGCAGGTCCGGCTTGACCTTCCGACTATCTTCGCCGCCATGTCAGACCAACCGTATGCCTCGGTGGTAATTCCCTGCCTCAATGAAGCGGCTCACATCGGGGCTTGCCTCGACGCTCTTGCTTCACAACAGGGCGCAGAGCCGGGGTTCGAGGTTTTGGTGGTTGATGGAGGCAGTGATGACGGCACCCGAGAAATTTTGGGCCGACGCACCGAGACGGATCGCTGGCTGCGGGTGTTGGACAACCCCGAGCGGATTACACCGGTAGCCATGAACATGGGGATTGATGCCGCAAACGCCGACGTGGTGATCATTTTAGGAGCCCATGCTGAGGTAGCTCCGGACTTTGTGAGGCGCAACCTTGAAGCTTTGCGCGCCCACCCTGAGTCGGCATGTGTAGGAGGTGTTGTGGAGCAGGTACATGGGGATGAGCTGAGCCGTCGAATCGGGTTGGCCTTGTCCTCTCCATTTGGGGTCGGAGATGCCCGCTTTCGAACAGGGGGAGTTGCGGGGCATGTGGATACAGTGGCTTTCGGAGCCTACCGCAAGGTGGTGCTTGACGAACTGTCTGGTTTTGATGCTGCTTTGGTGCGGAACCAGGACGATGAATTGAATTTCCGTTTAACGGAGACGGGGTGGCGGATTTGGTTTGACCCGAGGATCCGCTCGACCTACCATGCCCGGTCTACCTATGGGCAACTGTTTCGCCAGTACCGGCAATACGGTTTTTGGAAGGTGTTCGTCAACAAGAAACACCTGACCGTCACCACCTGGCGACAGTTGGCTCCCGCCGCCATGTTGCTGGGAACAGCGGTGTTGGCCATCCTGTCGTGCGCGCACGGGGCGTTCCCAAATGCTGCTCCGTTTTTGACACTGGCGCTACCGGCTTTGGCCACACTCTGGGGAATGTGGATTTTGGGAGCGCTCATTGCCGTGGCTTTGGCGGGGATTCCATTGAAGGACGTCCTTGGCGTGATGCGTACATTTTTTGTGCTGCATATGGCTTACGGCTGGGGTTATTGCGAAGGCATCTGGCGTCTGGTGTTGATGCGCCGTGCGCCTTCTGCTGACTTCAAGTCTTTGACGCGATGAAGGCCTTTTGGGGACTTGACCTGGAATCATGGGCCTGGCGGGCATTGATGCCCGCCTTGATCCTCGGTGGGAATGTGGCTGGATTCACGTTGTTTATTGTCGCTGTTCTGCGGATGGCCACATGGTGGCGAGACCACCGTCACGCGCGGTGGGAATGGAGGCGTGGTACACTGTGGTGGATGGCTTACTTCGGCCTGCAATTGTTGGGAGGACTCTGGTCAAACGACCTCGATGCCTGGAGGTTGAGTTTGGAGGTCAAATCTTCTCTGTGGTTTTTCCCGGTTCTTCTGGCCATGCCTGGACGCCGGGTAGCCCGGGATTTTTGGTGGTCTTTGGGATGGTCCGTGACCGTCTATTTGTCCTGGAGGATGCTGCGGGCCGGATGGCACCATGTGGTTCTTGGTGTGCCCACGGAGTGGCGGTATGCCCGTTTTTCAGGGGATGCACACCCCACTTACATGAGCTTGCATTTGGCTGCGGCTTTTCTGGGTTTGGGCAGCCAATGGGGGCGGACTTTAAAGCCCAAGATGTTGTGGGCCATCACCCTTCTTTTTGCGCTGTCCCTCGGTATGCTCGGCTCTAAAGCAGGGATCATCGCCGCGCTTGTGGTCGCCGCCATTCGGCTTTCCATGATGGGGCCACTTTGGGGCAGAAAAGTTGGAGCTGCATTGTCAGCCTCTTTGCCCCAGGGTGCCCTCAGGTGGTGCTTTTTTATGGCGTTGGTGCTGTTTTCTGCTTGGGCCTTATCGGGCAAGAGGTTTGCTGAAATGAGCAGTGCTTCAGCGGTCATGACCGATGCTCAGGCGCCGGTACAGAGCAGTTCCTCTGGGCGGGTAAAGGTGTGGCAGACGTCATGGGAAATCATGGAGTCCCACCCTTTTGGTGTTGGGACAGGAGATGTGGTGCCTGAATTGATGCGCCGGTATGAGCGGGATGGTTTGACTTATGCCTCGGAGCGCCGACTGAATCCCCACAACCAGTGGCTACAAGCTGGCGTCGCCTTTGGTTGGCCTGGCATCTTGGTATTGACTGTGGCGCTGTTCAGTGGTTTGATCTTGGCTTGGCGCTTAGGGGAGGGGACATTGCTGCTGTGTGTGACGTTGGTCGTCTTGCATGCGGGTGTAGAATCGGTTTTGGAAGCACAGCGGGGTGTGGTGTTTATCATGTGGATGCTGATGGTTCAGTTGCCTGTTGCAGACAAAACCTCCCGGGCCTGAGCTTGCTCACTGCCAGAGGCCTACCTTGATGGTCTGCGATCATCATGGCCCCTGCTTTATCCCCACTTCCGATTTCTCAAGACCTCGCGTCGGATGCGTTGATCAACGGTGCCAACCCTTTGGTGATGCGCCAACTGGCATTGGTGTGCTCAGCAGGCAGCCAACTTGAACAGCTGGAACGTTGGTATTTGTTTGTGCGGGATGCGATTCGTTACGATCCGTTTTTGATCAACCTGAAGCCCGAGGAAAACGCGGCATCAAGAACCCTCGAAAACCAAAGCGGGCACTGCGTGCACAAGTCTATTCTGCTTGTGGCGGGATTTCGCGCTTTGGGCGTTCCTGCCCGATTGGGCCTTGCCCGGGTGCGCAACCATTTGGCCACGGCATCACTCGAAAAGAAGCTGGGCACTGATGTGCTGACCCCGCATGGCTATGGCGCTTTTTGGAATGGGCAGAAGTGGGTGAAATGCACCCCTGTCTTCAACCGTGCACTGTGTCATAAACTCGGCACCTCGCCCTTGGAATGGGACGCAGTCAACGACGTGCTGTTTCAACCTTTAGACTCTGGAGGTCAGCGGTTTATGGAGTACATCGTGGACTATGGATTGTTCACAACCGTCCCCATGGATTTTATCCGAGACCAACTTTGGGAGATGTACCCGCATGCCTTTGACGGCGATGGGAACTGGAGCCTCCCGGCATAAGGTCAATCCGCTTTTTGGTCCTTCGCTTTGCTGCTTGTCTCAGCTTTAGAAGCAGAGGTTGACCCGAACTGCACTGCAGCCGCAACAAAGGCTTTGAACAGGGGGTGAGGGTTGATGACCGTGCTCCTGTATTCAGGATGGAATTGAGCGCCAACAAACCAAGGGTGCTCTGGAATTTCCACAATCTCGACAAGCTTGGATTCAGGATGAGTGCCTGTTGGTACCATGCCCCCCTCGATAAACTGGGTCCGGTAGGCCTCATTGAATTCGTAGCGGTGGCGGTGGCGCTCTTCAGTTTCATTGACCCCGTATGCTTTGGCGGCCAAAGAACCCTCAAGGAGTTGGCAAGGGTACGCCCCGAGCCTCATGGTCCCCCCCATATCGGCCAATCCCTTTTGGGCTTCCATCAGGTCGATGACGGGGTGGGGCGTGTAATCCTTGATCTCCGTGCTGTGGGCTTCTTTTAGTCCCAATACATTTCGCGCAAATTCAATCACAGCGCATTGCATGCCGAGGCATATTCCAAAGAACGGAACACCATTTTCTCGGGCGTAGCGGATGGCTTCGATTTTGCCGTCAATGCCGCGTGACCCAAATCCAGGAGCCACCAAAATCCCATCAACATTGCCCAGTAAGGCCTCGTTTTCAGCGCCTTGCAGTTGTTCGGAATGGATCCATTTCAGGTTGACTTTTACGCCGCATGCCGCTCCTGCATGGGTAAAGGACTCTACGATGCTTTTGTAGCTGTCTTGAAGTTCAACGTATTTGCCGACCAGGCCAATGTTGACTGTGCCTTCCGGATTCTTGTGGCGTTCCAAGAAATTCAGCCAGCGGTTGAGGTCGAGCACTGCGCGGCTGTCCACACCCAACTTGCTCAGGACCACTTCATCGAGTTGTTCTTTCTGCATCATCAGCGGGACATCGTAAATGGTGTCCGCATCGATGGATTGGATGACGGCTTCTTCACCGACGTTGCAAAACCGAGCGAGTTTGTTGCGTATGCCTTTCGTGAGGTTGTGTTCGGTGCGACAGACCAAAACATCCGGTTGAACCCCAAACTCAAGCAACTGCTTCACGCTGTGTTGTGTGGGCTTGGTTTTGAGTTCGCCCGCAGCCTTGAGGTAGGGCACCAAAGTCAGGTGGATGACCAAGGTGTCCTTGGGTTGTTCCCAGCGCATCTGACGCACAGCCTCGATGTAAGGCAGGGACTCGATGTCACCTACGGTGCCCCCAATTTCTGTAATGACGAAATCGTACTCATCGCCTTCACCCAATATTTGAATGCAGCGTTTGATTTCGTCTGTGATGTGGGGGATGATCTGAACCGTGCGTCCGAGGTATTCGCCCCGGCGCTCCTTGTCGATCACGCTTTGGTAGATGCGGCCGGTGGTGATGTTGTTGGCCTGCGAAGTGGACACATTCAGGAAACGTTCGTAGTGTCCCAGGTCCAGATCGGTTTCCGCACCATCATCTGTGACGTAGCATTCCCCGTGCTCGTAGGGGTTCAGGGTCCCAGGGTCAATGTTGATGTAAGGATCCAGTTTTTGGATGGTCACCTTCATCCCGCGGGCTTGCAAAAGCTTGGCCAAGGAAGCACTGATGATTCCTTTGCCCAAGCTGGAAGAAACGCCTCCAGTGACGAATATATATTTGGTGGCCTTGGCCTTTCCCGTAGTCGCGTGCATACGGGGTTCTAAGGTAACCTCATTCCTTCAGAGGGGAGGTGAGAATCCTCAAACTTTTTCTCAAGGCGCCGTTAAAGCTGTTCTGTCAAGGATTGAACGACTTTAAATCCGCTTAAAAACTCCTTGGCCACAACACGCAAAACGGAATACGCTGGAATGGCCAATATCATGCCCGTGATTCCCGCAAGACTGCCTGCGATGGAGATGAGCAGGAAAATCTCCAGTGGGTGTGCTTTGACACTTCCAGCAAAAATGACCGGCTGCGTGAAAAGGTTGTCGACCAGCTGTGCCAATAGAAATACAGACCCGGCTTTCCCCAGCAGGCCCCATATTTCATCAAACTGAAGGTGGGTGGTGAGGATGATGCCCAGTCCCAAACCCGCTCCGACGAGAGGCCCAACGTAGGGAATGAGGTTGAGCAGTCCTGCGAGAAACCCGATCAGAAAGGCATTGGGGACCCCCAGAATGAGCAGTCCTCCCGTGATAACCGTTGTGATGATGGCGACTTGGGCAGCCAAGCCGACAAAGTAGCGCGTGAGCAGCGCGGTGGAATTTTTGAGGATGCGGTGTATCCGTTCGGTGTGCTCTTCAGGTGTCAAGGCTTGAACGATGTTGGGAAAGAGGTTGCGGTCCTTCAAGAAGAAAAAAGTCATGAAGGCAATGCTGAACAGGGCCACTACCAGGCCGCTCAGGGCTGACAAGGTGCTGCCGAGGATGCCGCCAATGCCTGATGGACCGAGCACCGAAGACAGTCCCGATCCCAAGGTGGACGCATCAATCCAAGTCAATGCGTCGGAGCTGGTGGTGTTCAAAAGGGGGGCGAACCCTGCCAGTTCTTTCTCGATGCGCTGTGCGATGCTTTGGAAGTCCAAGTCAGCCACAACTTGGGCTTCTACCGCCACGAGCGGGACGAACAGGTTGACCAGCAAGCCGAATGCGGCAAATATGGCTGAGAGTGCAATGAAGGCGCCCAATCCAGGGCCTGGTGACTTCCCCGCAATGTTGATGCGGTCGATCCACTGAACGATGGGTCTGCCAATGAAGCTCAGGGCAACGGAGATGATGAAGTATGCGGTGAGATCGGAAAACCGGACCATACCGCCGATCAAAATCGCAATGCCACAAGCGCCTGCCAAGCGCCTCAAAGTCCAAAAGTCCGCTTTGAAAGGGTGTGTACTTTCCGCACTGCGCTTGTGAAGTGATGAATCCATGGGGTCAAATTAAGCCCCTTCAGGGGCGTATCGTGCGGCCACTGCTCCGCAATTTGAATGGATGTCACTCCAGCGGTTGATGTTCAGTTTTAGATGGACTAGGTCAGCGGTGGTCAGTCCCATATACTCCCCAGTAAGCACCGTGACGAGGGCGCTGATGCCAGGATTGTGTCCGATGCACCAGAGGCCTTGAAACTGCTCGTCGGAGCAGGAAGCGAGGTGCATCCATACATCTGGCTCTGCCAGATAGCCGCGCTCCTCTATCTCGATGGTGGGGGTGTGGATCAGTCCCGACTCCGCCCATACTTCCGCAATCAGGCCTGCTGTTTGAATGGTGCGAATGGCGCTGGATGCGATCAGACGGTGGTCGTTTTCGGGGTGAACCCTGCGTCCTTGACGGATGCATTCCGTTCGGCCCCGTGGAGTCAATGCGCGGAGATGGTCGGATACGGTCCGGGAACCGTTTTCGGCTTGTCCGTGGCGCATCAAAAACAGGTCTTTCATGTTGCCGCAAGTTGAATTATTTATTTGAGTCGAGTGATGCTGGTTTGCAGTAAGCCTAAATAAAAGTTTAGTCAAGGCTAAACATTGACAGAAGTGAGGCTTAAATTTGCCAAATGTTGACGGTTTCGGTAGAGAATTACCTCAAGGCCATCCTTCACCTTCAGGTGGAAGGAGAGGAGCGCGTCAGCACAACGGCCATCGCCCAAAAGGTGGCCTCAACACCGGCGAGTACATCGGCCATGTTGACCAAGCTGGGGGAGCGCGGTTGGTTGGAACATCAGCCGTACCACGGCGTTCGTTTGACCAAAAAAGGCCACAGGGTGGCCATGGACATTTTGCGGAGGCACCGCCTCTGGGAGTGTTTTTTGGTGGATCATTTGGGTTTCGAATGGGACCAAGTCCATGAAATTGCGGAGGAGTTGGAGCACGTCGGCAGCGTAGAGCTCATCAACCGTCTCGATGCCTTTTTGGGATTTCCCAAGCTGGATCCCCACGGCGACGTGATTCCTGGGCCCAATGGCCGTTTCCGCTCTGTCGCTGCCCGCACGCTGTTGACGGAGGCGCCGCGCAACCTGGAGCTGGTGGTCGTGGGCGTTGTGGATGGCGGAGACGCCTTTTTGCGCCATTTGGGCGTGCTTGGAATTCAGCTGGGAACCCGCATGACTGTGCTGGAGCGGCTCTCGTTTGACGGGAGCCTCCACGTGCAATATCCGGACGATGAGGAGGTGCAGCTTTTGGCGCCTTCCGTGGGTCAACGGCTTTGGGTTGACCAGAGCAGTCCGTCCCCTGAGATTGTATTCCCCGAAGAAGAAGATTTGCAATAGAATGGAGCGGTTATACGACATGTTGATGGGGTTGGACCCCGTCGTTGCGGCCTTGGTGGCGACAACTTTCACCTGGCTCATGACAGCAGCTGGGGCGTCTTTGGTGTTCTTTTTCAGGACTTTACATCGAAAATTGCTCGATGGCATGCTCGGTTTTACCGGGGGTGTCATGGTCGCTGCGAGTTGCTTTGGGTTGCTGATTCCTGCGATGGACATGACCGGAGGTGAAGGATGGGAGCACGTCATGCCTGCTGCAGTGGGTTTCACGGTAGGCGCCCTCTTTCTCTACGCCCTTGACAAGTTGACGCCGCACTTGCACATCAATTTTGACCGCAGCGAGGCTGAGGGCCCCAAAACGGATTGGCACAGGACGACCCTGCTGGTTTTGGCGATCACATTGCACAACATCCCCGAGGGATTGGCTGTAGGCGTGCTCTTTGGGGGTGCTGCTGCGGGAATTGAAGGGGCGACCATAGGCGGCGCTGTCGCCTTGGCCATTGGCATTGGCATTCAGAATTTCCCTGAAGGATTGGCCGTAAGCATGCCGCTGAGGCGCCAAGGGGTGTCCCGTGGCCGTTCGTTCTGGTTTGGGCAGCTTAGCGCCATTGTGGAGCCTGTAGCGGGCGTGATTGGAGCCATAGCGGTGTTGAGCATACAGCCGCTTCTTCCTTATGCGCTGGCCTTTGCAGCGGGAGCGATGATTTACGTGGTGGTCGAGGAGGTCATTCCCGAAACACAGCGGGACCGCTTTACTGACATCGCCACGTTGGGCTTTATCGGAGGATTTGTGCTGATGATGGTGCTGGACGTGGTGTTGGGGTGACGTCCTTGGAGCGCCTATGGATTCAGCGTTTTTTGGATGGCGCCCAGGAGGTCTGCGCCTTCAAACCGACCTGAACTCATCAACAAGACAACGGTATTGGGTCCAGCTGCGTTTTGGGCAGCGGAGGTCACTTCTGAGACACTGTTGCAGGTCCCGAGATCTTTTCGGCCAAAAGCGGCGTGCACGTCTGTCTCGGAAAGAGGGGCGAGCTTTTTGTGTTGGAGTACGTCAGGCGACCAGCAGACCCAGGCCTCGTCCGCAGCATCCAGAGCGCCCTTGTAGGTGGGCAGGAAATCGGGATTTAAGCTGGAAAAAGTGTGGAGCTCAAGTACCGCAACCAATTTCCTTTCAGGGAATTGACCCTTGATGGAGTCTGTGGTCGCTTTGACTTTAGAGGGCGCGTGTGCGAAGTCGCGAAAGACGGTGCATTGTCCATTTGGAAGGGTGACGTCCAGTTTGCGTTCCAACCTGCCTGCGGCGCCCGTAAAGCTTTGTACAGCCTCGAGGAAGTCGGCATTGGCGATGCCCCATTGTGCGCACAACGCCATTGCGCCGATGGTATTGAGCGCGTTGTGTGCGCCAATGGTGCCCAGAGGGTGGGAGCCACTGTCCAAGTGCAGGGTGAGGGTTCCGTCTACAACGCTATGATTTGGAGCATTGTAGGGCACCGATGTCAAGTCAGGTCGTTGAGGTAAAACCTCATTCATGACCTTATTTAGTTCAGGATCCCCTTCAAACCAGACCACGCTGCCGCCTTGTTCCATGCGAAGGAGGTAGGTCACGAATTGAGACCTGTAGTTTTCCGGGTCGGGAAAGACATTGATGTGGTCCCATGCAACCCCTGTGAGGATGGTGAGGTGGGGGCGGTACCAATGAAACTTGGGGGTCAAATCCAAGGGCGAGCTCAAATACTCGTCTCCCTCAAGCAGGATGTCACTGGCCCCAGTCAATTGGACCATGCGGTCAAACCCTGCGAGTTGGGCGCCTACCATGAAATCAGTGGGACGATCCAGTTGGTCGAGAACATGGAGCAGCATGGCCGTGATGGTGGTTTTTCCGTGGCTCCCGCCGACCACCACCCTCCGTTGGTTTTTGGCCACATCGTAGAGGTACTCAGGATAGCTTACAACTTTGATTTTAAGTTCATTGGCCTTTTTGAGCTCAGCATTGTCTTGACGTGCGTGCATGCCCAGAATGACCACATCGAGTCCCCGGTGTATGCGGTTGGGATCCCACCCCATGGCCTCGGGAAGCAGTCCTGACGCCTGAAGTCTGCTCTTGCTTGGGTCGTGGATGGCATCATCCGACCCCGTCACGTTGTGGCCGAGGTCGTGCAGTGCCAGGGCAAGGTTGTGCATGGCGGCACCTCCAATGGCGATGAAGTGGATGTTCTGTGGCGTCATGGGGATGGGGTTGGAGTTGGCCCGAAATACAGGCGGGCAGCGGCCGTGGTGCAGGGGATGGGTCCAAGGATGGCGGCGATGTAGGGCCCTGCCCATGGCACAGCCATGATCAGAGAAAAGATGGCGCCCAAGCCCAGCAAGTAACCGCGCTGTGCCCAGCCTGCCTGAATCGATGACCTCCAGCTTAATCCGGCTTGCTCGTACACGGCGTCATAAACCGCTGCTCCAAAGAAGTACGCTCCAACGGTCCAGGAGGCCAACAACAGCAAAGGTCCGGCTATCACCATCACAGGGCCTGCGAACAGCGTGAGGGTGAGTCCTGCAACCCAGAGGGCACATCCCAAACCAAGTTCCATCACAAGCAAGACGAGGGAGATCCTGAGGCCCCTCAAAATATCCCTCAAAAAACCATGCCATTGAAAGGAGGATGGCACTCCTGTTTCCACGCTTTTTACAGCGGAGGACAAGGCACTCATGAATGGAGATATGAGTGTGATTAGAAGGTATTTAATGGCCTTTACTTTAATCCATAGTGCAACAAAGAAAACGCCCCACTCAATCAGGAAGTCGGCGTGGGAACTGCCCCATTCTGCGGCTTTGCTCCACACATTACCAACGGCGGATTCCGCGGTGGATTGCTCCCCCCCAACGGCGCGTTCCAACCTTTCATGTAAAGCGTTTTGAAGCGCATGGGTAAGCCACCGTGAAAGGGCCGTGCCCGCTGCCAACAGACCCAATATGACGGTGGGCCCTGCCGCGTGGAAATGGCGCAGCTTGTTGCGTTTGAGGTAGGCGAAGCTGCTCCACCACAGGGGAAGTGCGCGAAAGGCGTCGCGAAGCGAACGGGCGGGTATAGGGGCGCTCACGGGACCAATTTCGGTCCCAAGGGCTTAGGCTTTGCCGAACCGCGCACCAACTTCCGACAATGCGTCGAAGAAATCTGGATAGCTTTTGGCCACTGCTTCGACGCCTTCAATTTCGATGGGGGCGCCAGCGAGGCCCAAAACAGCGGCGGCCATGACCATCCTGTGGTCACCTCGGCCGTTGAGCGTGGCGGGTTGTACGGGGCCAGGGCGAACGGTGAGGGTGTCTTCCTCGGTGTTGAGTTCAATTTGAATCCCGGCTTTTGCAAACTCTTCTTGAAGGGCGGTTCCGCGGTTGCTTTCCTTGTGCTCCAAGCGGTGAAGGCCTTTGATGACCGTGGGTCCTTTGCAGAAAGCGGCAAAGGCTGCGAGGGGAGGAAAGAGGTCCGGGCAGTCGGTGGCGTCGAATCGAAAGCCCTTGCGCCGCCCGCGTTCGACGCGGATTCCTGTTTCAGTGCGCATCAGTTTGGCTCCACTGAGCAACAGTGCGCCTGTGACCGCCTGATCGGCCTGGGTGGGGTGGTTGCCCAGTCGGTCTACTTCCAAAAAGGGTTCGCCGCAGAGGGTGGCCAGGATCAGCAAGAAGGCTCCAGCACTCCAATCTCCGGCAACGGTTTCGTCAAAGGGCTGGTATGACTGTCCTCCGGGAATGGTGAATTTCTGATGGTCTTGGTGATGGATGGAGACGCCCGTTGCGCTCAGCACTTCCAATGTCATGTCGACGTAGGGTTTGCTCTTGAGGTCGGCAACGTGGAGAACAGAATCTTCAGGGGCGCAGGGCAGGGCCATGAGGAGTCCGGTCAGAAACTGACTGGACAGGCTGCCGTCGACCGAGGCTTGACCGCCGCGCAAGGGGCCGTGCAACCCGATGGGTGGGCAGCCATTGTGGAGCTCTGTTCGGGTGCCCAGCGCAGCAAGGGCATCGGCCATAGGTTGCATGGGGCGGGTTTTCAGGGTTCCGCTCGCCATCAAGGTGAGTGGGGTTGAGGCCAGGGCAGCGATGGGCGAAAACAAACGGATACCCAGGCCGCTTTCGCCCATGTGGAGCACATCTGTGCGCGGAGCAAGTCCACCTCGAATTCTCAAGGCGTCTTGGCCTATTTCGATCTCGGCCCCAAGTCCAGCTGCAACTTCAGCGGCCGCCATGCAGTCTGCTGCATCCGCTGGACGCCTGATCCAGCTTTCTCCTCGGGCCAACAGCCCTGCGGCCAAGAGCCGCTGCATGTGGCTCTTGGAACCAGGGGCCTCGATGCGGCCGCTCAAGTCCGAGGGGTGTGCGACCAAATTCATGCCTTGTGGACCACGTATAGGGTTGCGATGCCTCCAGTCAGAGGGTGCATGTCACACGACTTGTAGCCGCAGCTCGTCAAAATTGTACGCATGTCTTCACCTTCGGGAAAGGCCTTGACCGATTCAGGCAGGTAGGTGTAAGCCGCAGCGTCTTTTGAGAACCATTTGCCGAGCGTGGGCATGATGTAGCGGAAGTAGAGCCAGAAAATCTGCTTCATCGGGAACCACTTCGGCTTGGAGAATTCCAGGATGTAGCCTTTGCCACCGGCTTTGAGGGTGCGCAGCATTTCTTTCAGTCCCGCTTCCAAATGCTCAAAGTTCCGAACACCAAACGCCACAGTGAATGCGTCAAACCTGCCGTCCTCAAACGGCAACGCTTCTCCATCGGCCAACACCAATTCAACCCTGCCGTTTTGTCCCGCCTTTGAGACCTTCTGGCGGCCGATGTCCAGCATGCCTGCGCTGATGTCCACGCCGACGACTTTGACATCAGCATCGCGGTAGGCTGTCCCGATGGCGAAGTCTGCTGTGCCGGTGGCCACGTCCAACACCTCGGATGGGTTTTCGGCGAGCAACATCCGAATCGCCTTTCGGCGCCAGAGCTTGTCAATTCCGAGGGAAAAGAAGTGATTGAGGAAGTCGTAGCGGTGTGCGATGTTGTCGAACATCCGCGCTACTTGCGCCTTTTTTGCGGCTTCGTCCTCGTAAGGTTTGATTGGGGTTCCCATTTGTGGGTGCAATCTCGCCTTTATCCAACCATTGTGTGGCCTTCGGGGTATTTGTAGTTCCTGCTCACGACTGAACGTGAAAAAGCAAAGGCTACGGTGAGGGTTCCGACCCTTCCGACCACCATGCTCGCGATCAGGATGCCCCGTCCCACCGCGCTGATGTCTGCTGTAATCCCCGTGCTCAATCCCACCGTTCCCAGCGCGCTCACTTGCTCGAAGAGCAGTTGCAGGAAGCCGCGATCAGAGGTGGCCAAGATGTGGGGTTCAGTAATGCAGAGGGCAAATGTTCCGATCAAATTGCCCACGATAAAGAACATCAATACCCCCCAAGCGCGGCTGCGCAGTGTGGTTCCGATGCTGCGTTGGTAGAGTTGGGGTTGCTGTCTGCCCCGAATCGTGCCCATCACATCCGAAAGCACGACCGCGAAAGTGCTGGTTTTGATTCCGCCTCCAGTGGAGGAACTGGATGCGCCGATGAACATGAGGATGATCAACAAAAAGAGCATAGGAGATCCGATCAGGCCCACGTCCACGGTGTTGAATCCACTCGTGCGGGTGGCGCTTTGGAAGACGGCCGTTGTGATGCGCCCCGTCCAGCCCATATCGGCGATGGTTCCTCCTTGGCCCGTCTCCAGGAGGAGGTAGGCCAAGGAGCCTACCGCGACAAGTGCCAAGGAATAGTAGAGGGCGATTTTGGTGGCAAAGCCAATGCGCTTCCAAGGCTTTTTCATCCGATCTCGGAGGTTTTCCTTTCCAAAGAGGTCGAAAACAGCGACCATTCCCAGGGCTCCGAAAAACACCAAAAGGGTGACGGTCCAATGCACCAGCCAGGCGTTGGCTACCCGGGCGTCGGCCAGGCCATCTCCAAAGAGCGAAATCCCGGCATTGTTAAAAGCGCTGATGGAGAGAAAGAAGCTGTTGAAAAGGCGGTCGCCTGGGCCGTCAAACAATTGCCCTGGCCAAAAAATGAACAGCAGCAGGGCCCCGAGCACTTCGATGCCTATGCTCCATACGATCACCCGCCCGAGCATGCCCCGGGTGCCCAAGATGGTGCCGCGGTTCACGAAGTCTTCGATGACGTCATGCTGCCGGACGCCAACGCCAAATCTGGCCAGAACGGCAATGAGAGAACCAAAAGCAATGATGTTGAGACCGCCCAATTTGATGAGCACCATCAGCACCACGTGGCCTTTGTGGCTAAAGAAGGTTTCTGCATTCTCGATCATCAAGCCCGTGACGCAAGTGGCGCTGGTCGAGGTGAACAGGGCGTCGAAAAAGTCCATGCCCAAACCGTCTGTTGTCATTTCGGGCAGCATGAGCAGCCCTGTGCCGGATAGAATCAGAAAGAGGAAGGAAAAGATGAAGAGTGTGGCGGGGTGAAATCTGAATTTGGGCAAGGTCCGGGCCCGGTCCGAGAGCTCGATGACGAGCACGATGAGGAAGTAAGCCTGGACCAGCCATACCGTCCAATCCTCGACGGATTCTATGCCGAGGGGAGAGAGGGCCCTTCCCAGAAAGACTTTTCCGGTCAGCATGTCGCTCAGGCCTTCCAGCATGAGTGTGCCCATCATGACCGCCTCCAGTCTGTTGGTGCGCAGAAACCTCAGCGGATGAAAGTCAAAAAGCCACCGCACGAGGAAGTGGACGATGTAAAAGGCAAACCCGCCCTTGATCACGGCAATGAGGTTGCCAGCAATGGTGGACTCTAACGGGAATCCGTAATACGCGATGAGGCTGCCGAAAGCCAGCAGGGTCACAAAGACATTGAGGGTGCGGAATGCACCCAAGACCGCTTCCCTGCGGGGGTGCAGAAACACATTGACCCTTTCCCTAAAGTCGTGCAGGGTCATGCTTGAATGGGGAGGCGTCGGACCTCGGTCAGCAAGGTCGGCAGGTCAATGGGGACAACGCCGGGCTTTTCGCAGACCAAGCCTCCTGCAAGATTGGCCACTTGGGCCATGCTCACGGGGTCTACACCTTGCGCCAGCAGCACGGTAGCGACAGCAATCACGGTGTCTCCCGCGCCTGACACATCGAGTATCTCCCTTGGATGTGCAGGTTGTTGCACGTCTTCTCGAGCGGTTTTGACCCTCACTCCGCGTTCAGAAAGGGTCAGCAAAACCTGTTCGGGTTTCCATTCGGCTTGCAGCCGGTTCAGTCCCTCTGTCAGTGCCCGGTCCATGGATTCTTCGTCTCCGTCCTCCCACAGAAGCCCCAGGCCGTCTCGAAGCTCTTTGAGGTTTGGTTTGAACAGCGCGACGTTCTGGTAGCGGTCAAAGTGCCTGAACTTGGGGTCTACAGTGACGGGGATGTTCCGTTCGCGGGCCATTTCCAATAAGCCGTCAATGACCGCGGGAGACAATGCTCCTTTGTCGTAATCCTCGATGAGGATGGCGTCGAAAGGCCGTGCTGCGAGCACAGCGGCGAGCCGTTCCAGAAACTCTTGGGAGTCTTCAGCGTTGAGGTCGCTGTCGTCCTCTTCATCGACCCTGAGCAAATGCTGTCCGCCGCTCATTACCCGGGTTTTTACGGTGGTGCGTCTGTTGTTCAATGCCACAATGGCATCGGTATCCATGCCCAGTGCGTCAAGCTCCTTTTGCAGGTCCTGTCCATCTTGGTCCATTCCGATGGCACCGCCGACGGTGACGGATGCGCCGAGTGCCTTGAGGTTGAGTGCAACGTTGGCTGCTCCTCCAGGCCGCCTTTCGCGGTGTGATGCCCGGAGAATGGGAACAGGGGCTTCCGGGCTGATCCGGTCCACGCGCCCGAGGAGGTAGGCGTCGACCATCAGGTCTCCCACCACCAAAATTCGCAGGGCATCCGCGTTGTGCAGAGCGGCTGTTGCGCGGTCACAATCTTCTGGAGACCAGGCGTTTTGGGTGGTGTTGGAGCTGTTCATTAGGCGAGATGTGCGACCGCTTCGGCAATGCGTCGGATGGCTTCCCGAAGGACGTCATCGGATGCGGCGTAGCTGATGCGCATGCAATTGGGGGAGCCAAAGGCGTCACCTCCAACGGTGGCCACCTCTGCCGTCTCTAAGAGGTACATGGCCAAGTCTTGGCCGCTGTGAATGGTGTGTCCCGCGTGGGATTTTCCAAACAGCGCAGAAACATCGGGGAAGATGTAAAACGCTCCTTTGGGGACGTTGACTTCAAAACCTTCGATACCGCGCAGCCCATCGATGACGAGGTCCCTGCGCGAGAGAAAGGCGGTCTTCATTGCGGCAGCCAACTTACCGCCCCCATTCATGGCTTCGGCGGTGGCTTTTTGGGAAATGCCGCTGGCGCCGCTGGTGAATTGGCCTTGAAGTTTGGTGCAGGCTGCCGCAATCCATTGGGGAGCGGCGATGTATCCGATGCGCCATCCCGTCATGGCAAAACCTTTGGAGACGCCATTGACCGTTACAGTGCGTTCCATCATCCCCGGCTGGGCCGCAAAGCTGGCGTGCTGCTCGGTGAAGTTGATGTACTCATAGATCTCATCGGAGATGACAACGGCGTGGGGGTGGGTGCTCACGACCTCTGCCAATGCGGCCAACTCTTCTGCCGTGTACACACTTCCCGAGGGGTTGTTCGGTGAATTGAGCATGACCACCCGGGTGCGCTCTGTCAGTGCATGGCGCAATTGGTCGGCGGTCATCTTGAAGTCTTGGGCGATGCCGGTATGGACTTCGACCACTTGACCGCCAGCGAGGTTGACCATGTCGGCATAACTCACCCAAAAAGGGGTGGGGAGGATGACTTCATCACCGGTGTCCACCAAGCTCAGGACCACATTCATAAGGCTGTGCTTGGCTCCGGTGGACACGACAATTTGATCGGGCTGGTAGCTCAATCCGTTGTCGCGTTGCAGCTTGGCACAAATGGCCTGTCTGACATCGGCAAATCCTGGAACAGGCGGATAATGGGTGTGGTTCTCTTCGATGGCTCGGATGCCAGCGGCTTTGATTGGATCGGGGGTGTCGAAATCAGGCTCGCCCAAAGAGAGGCTGATGATGTCACGGCCAGCGGCCTTGAGTTCCCTTGCCTTGCGGCTCATGGCGATGGTGGCCGATTCGCTCAGACGATCGAGCAGTTGTGACGTTCGCGGTTGCATGTCTATGGTCTGTTCCACAAAATTACGGAGAGCCTCAGCGCTTTCGCATCACTTGGAACACCATCCATGCACCGAACCATGTCAGGAATCCATTCACCGGAAGCAAAGCGAATCCAAAACTGAAGCCTTGGGCGACCGCGGCTTGCTCCAAAGTCCAACCCGCCAACGGAGCCAAAACAGCCACCCATGGTGTCCATCGGTCCAGCTTTGGGTGCGGTCCCGGGTGCGACAATGCAAAGGCAAAAAGCCCCAGCAACGGTCCGTATGTATAGCCCGCAATTTTGAAGAGGGCGGCGATCACTGAAGTGTCGTTGACAGCATGGAACAGCAGGATCATTGCGCCGATACCCATGGACACCGCCAAATGGATGCGTTGGCGTTGTGACTTTCCTTCGGCGGTGCCTTGGCCCTCCGCATCCACGCCCAAGAAGTCCACGCATACGGATGTGGTCAATGCGGTCAATGCTGAGTCGGCAGAGGACAGGGCTGCGGCCACGAGCCCGAGCAAAAACAATATGGGCAAGGCCACACCGAGCCCGCCATCCAAGGCAACCTGCGCGAAGAGCAGGTCGGGTTTGCCCGCTTCCATTCCGGTGGCCTCCACATGCATGAGCAGCAGGGCGCCCAATCCGAGAAACATGAGGTTGACAAAAACCAACACCACCGAGAACGAGGCCATATTGGTTTGGGCGTCTTTGAGGTTGCGGCAGCTCAAGTTTTTCTGCATCATGTCTTGGTCCAAACCGGTCATGCACAGCGCGATAAATGCGCCGGCCACCAGTTGTTTGACGCCGTGATTCGGGGCACCCCAATCTTCAAAGAACCACCATTGAGCGTGCCCGGATTGGGCGATGGCGGTGGGGATTTCTGTGAGGCTGAGTCCGAGTTCCTGTCCGATCAACCACACTGCAGCAAAGGCTGCGAGCAGCATGCAGGCGGTTTGGAGGGTGTCGGTCCACACTACGGTGGCGATGCCGCCCTGTCGGGTATACGCCCATATGGCCCCCAAAACCAACACGATGAGGGCGGCGAGACGGATCCAGCCTCCCGCCGATCCAGTGGCAGGTAGCAGGGTCTCATTGAGCACCAGCACCACCAAATACAGGCGAAAGGCAGCGCCTATGCTGCGGGAGAGCAAAAAGAAGGCGGCTCCAGTTTTGTAAGCTTTGGTCCCGATGCGGTCGCCGAGAAAGCGATAGATGCTGGTCAATTTGAGGCGGTAATACAGCGGGAGCAGGATGCCAATGATGGCCGCGTATCCAAACAAATAGCCGATGACCATTTGCATGTACCCGAACTGTTGGTCGCCCACCCAGCCTGGCACCGAAAGGAAAGTGACGCCACTGAGGCTCGTGCCGACCATGCCAAAGGCCACCGCCCACCAAGGACTGCGCCTGCCGCCGACCGAAAAGTCCGCCATGGAATTGCTCTTGCCTGTGCGATGGCCAATCCACAACAGCAATCCAAGGTATCCCAAGACGGCCAAGCCGGCCCACCATTCAACATGCATAACGCCAAGCTACAGCGCGGCCGCTACATGACCTGAACTGAAGCTGTGCGCCTTTTTTGGCGGGCCAAGGCTGCGGCTGATTGAAGGACCACCGTTTAACTTCGCCTTCGTGGAAATGCCCTCTCGACTTATTGACCGCGCCGTCGACCAGATCGCCGGATTGCCTGGAGTAGGCCGCAGGACGGCACTGCGTCTTGCTTTGCACCTGCTGGGCCGCAACGAGGAGGATGTTCGCCGCTTTACGGAGGCGATCCAGGACATGAAGGAGGGGGTGCTGTCGTGCAAGACGTGCGGCAACCTTGGAGAAGAAGACGTATGCTCGATTTGTTTGGATGGACGTCGTGACCCCTCGCGCATCGCGGTAGTTGAGGATTTACGCGATTTGCTGGCCATTGAGTCAACGGGGCATTTCAAAGGACGCTACCATGTTTTGGGAGGGGTCATCAGCCCCATGGATGGAGTCGGGCCATCAGATCTGCGCATTGAGTCCCTGCTGATGCGGGTCGGTGACCCGGCGGTCAAGGAGGTCATCTTTGCGTTGCCAACGACGATGGAGGGGGACACCACCTCTTTCTACATCAACAAGCGTTTGCAGGGCACGGAGGTAGAGGTGACCACTTTGGCGCGTGGGGTTGCTGTTGGTGATGAATTGCAATATGCCGATGAACTCACCTTGATCCGTTCGTTGCAGCAGCGATTGCCGTACAGCACAGCTTCGGACGCCAACAACCAGGCACCATGAAGCTCACTGTTGTTGTTGTCAGCTTCAATGTAAAAGGCTATTTGTCCTTGTGCGTTTCGTCTGCTTTAGAGGCGATGAAACGCTTGGGTGAAGGACAATCTGAACTTTACATTGTTGATAACGCAAGTTCCGATGGTTCAGTGGATTGGGTTCGCAATGCTCATCCAGAAGTACAATTGATTGCCCTCGATGAGAATGTCGGGTTTAGTGCAGCCAACAATGTGGCCATCCGCCAAGCCAAGGGAGAGTGGGTCTTGTTGCTCAATCCAGACACGGTGGTGCCAGAGGATACTTTTGAGCGCATTATTGGACACGTGGAAGGCCGCCCTGAAATCGGAGGTTTGGGTGTGCCCATGTACGACGGCACTGGGTCTTGGCTGCCTGAGAGCAAGCGTGGTATGCCAACACCTTGGGCTTCTTTTTGTCGGTTGAGCGGGTTGTGGAGGTTGGCCCCTAAAAGTCCTGGGCTGAACAGCTATTACTACGGACATGTAGGCAGAGAAGAGACGGCGGATGTGGAGGTGCTCAGCGGGGCGTTCATGTGGATGAGAAAAGAGGCTTTGGATCAAGTCGGTCTTTTGGATGAATCGTTCTTCATGTATGGTGAGGATATTGACTTGAGCATCAGGCTTATAAAGGGTGGTTGGGTCAACAGGTACTACAGCGAAGCCCCTGTTGTTCACTTCAAAGGAGAGAGCACCAAAAAGGGAAGCCTCTCTTATGTCAGGGTTTTTCACGATGCGATGCGGATTTTCAGCGAGAAGCACTTCGCGGGAGGCCAGGCTTTGGCCATGCGATGGATGATTCGGCTGGGAATACGACTGAGGGCGGTTTCGGCTTTTGTGCATGGTGTTGTTCAGCGTCACAGCTTGATGGTCGCGGATGTGGTGTTGGCCATGGCCGCGGGTTTTTCTGTGGTCGCGATCCATGGGATGACCACGGGAATGGAGCATCCGCTGATGCCCACGCTTTCTTTGGCGCTCATTGGTGCGGTGTCCTCATGGGGGGCTGGGAAATGGTTTGGATCGTCGGACAGGCCTTTTCACAGGCTGCGCATCATCACAGCAGGTTTGGCCGCAGCCATAGCTGTAGTTTCAATTTATTCTTTGATGCCTGAGAACTTGAGGGTCAGTAGATTGTCGGCTTCATTCTTGGGTGTTTTTGTAGGTGTCGCTCCCTTGTCTTTGAGGACATTGATGGTGGCTGTGCGACCGAGCCGATACCGCTGGCGCACGTCGAGGCCCAGGGTGACCGTAGCTGCACCGCTGGAGGTGCAGGAGCGGCTCGTCCAATGGGTCCGATCTTCTTACGGAAGCTCATTGGAGGTGGATGTTGTTCTCCCTGCGGAAGCCCGTTGGGCAGAGGGTGGGGCCCGAAGAAGGAGCGATTTGGTGCTGTGCTCTTCCACATTGGGAGGCGCATCGTGTTTGGCGTCCATTCGCGCCGCCCATGCCCATGCGGAAGACCTGCGCATTGTGCCCGAGGATTTGCTGTTGGCATTGGGAGGTTTACGGCGGGATGGTGCACCGACCTCAAACCTGTCTTGGGGGGCAGATGGTTTGGGCCGCGCTGACCGAATGAGGGCCAAGCGCCGCTTGGATTTGATGTGGGCCTTTTTTGTCGTTGTGGCGGGTTCTGGTAAAGGCAAGTTCGCTGCATCATTTACCCGAAAAAATGCATGGCGTGTTGCAAAGGGAGAGCTGACATGGATTGGCTTTCACGGGGGTTGGGAAGGTGCGGACCGGCTGCCAGACCTGCCTCAAGGGGTCTTGTTTGCGGGCACGGGTATTCGGGCAGCAGGAGCAGAAGAGGCCCGACGTCTGGATTTGAGGCACGCTTCCGATTTTGGCTGGATGCGGGATTTGGAGTTGTTGATGAACTTGAGGATGGATTGATTTGAAAAGGGCATTTTGAGGTAGGCTCGTATGTACCTTTGCCGTTGTTCATCAAACCCCCTCCGGGCAATACATCCATGGAGATCCTTCTACCGAAAATGGGCGAGAGTGTGGCCGAAGCGACGATCATTAAATGGTCGGTCGAGGAAGGCCAACGCGTCTCTGCAGACGAACCCCTGATTGAAATTGCGACCGACAAAGTCGATTCTGAGGTGCCTGCACCGGAGGATGGCATTTTGGTCAAACGCCTGGTGTCGGAAGGAGATGTGGTTTTGGTAGGGCAACCGATCGCTGAGTTCTCGGTGGAAGGAGAGTCGACCACAGTGAGCGCTGCTCCTGAACCCGCGGTGGCGGTGGAGGCGGCCCCTCAAACCCCAAGCGAAGCTCCTGAAGTGCGCCCCGCAGAGGACGTAGTGGCGACACTTGAGGCGCCTTTGGCTTCCTCAAACGGGACTTCCGGCGGTGACCGCCCAGCCCGCATGAGTGCGGGTCGTTTCTACAGCCCGCTGGTCAGAAGCATGGCCGAGAAAGAAGGGGTGTCCCAAGCAGAATTGGATGCCATTCCAGGCTCAGGAAAGGATGGCAGGGTCACCAAAAGGGACATGCGCGCTTATTTGGAGCAAAGGGCAACCCCCGCTCCATTGCCTGCAGCTCCAGCCGCTGTTGGCGCTCCAAAACCGGTCGTGGCGCACCAGCATGTGGCGGCCAGTCCAGTGCCACCCTCCGTTTCGGTGAGCGGCGAGGATGAGATTGTGGAGATGGACCGGATGCGCAAGCTGATTGCGGACCACATGGTGCGCAGTGTACAGACCAGTCCTCACGTGACTTCTTTTGTCGAGGCAGACGTGACCCGCATTGTGGATTGGCGCAACAAAAACAAGAAGGTCTTTCAGGAGAAGACGGGACAGAAGCTCACCTTCACTCCATTTTTTATCGAAGCCGTAGCCAAGGCACTCCGCGACTTTCCAGGAGTAAATGCCAGTGTAGACGGAGACCGCATTGTCCTGAAAAAGGGCATCCACATCGGGTTGGCTGCTGCCACGCCTGAGGGCAATCTGATCGTTCCCGTGATCCGCAATGCGGACCGCTACAATTTGAACGGCTTGGCTACCGTGGTCAATGACCTCGCGAACCGCGCCCGCACCGGGGCGCTCAAGCCTGATGAAATCAGCGGCGGAACCTATACCGTATCCAATGTGGGCACGTTCGGCAATGTCTTTGGAACCCCCATCATCAACCAGCCTCAGGTGGGCATTTTGGCATTGGGGGCCATTCGCAAGAAGCCGGCTGTGATGGAGACTGAAGAAGGAGATGTCATTGCTGTTCGGCAGATGATGTTCCTGTCACACAGCTACGACCACCGGGTGGTGGACGGCCAGCTGGGTGGAAGTTTTGTGCGACGCGTGGCCGATTACCTCGAGGGTTTTGATGCCCATCGGAGCCCCGCTTGATGAAAACTTGTGGATTTGTAAGAGTTTACCTGCGCGAATCAAAGTGCTTAGTTGACGGATTTATTTGGTCCGGTCGTCTAATTTGCGCTTGACATGATGCTCCGTATTTCTACCCTCGCCCTCTGGTTTTTGGTTGCGGTGTCCGGCTATGGACAACTTGACCATTCCACGCGTTGGCCATCACCTGTGGATTTGGCGGATGGAACAGAGGCTGAGACGGAGGTCAATGCGGTGGAGACCTATACCGAGGCCAACCGATTGATCATCGAGGAAAATTGGACCGAAGCTGCAGCGCTGATGGAAGTGCTCTTCAAGGAGGCTCCAAACAACCGGAACTTCGCGTTTAAGTGGGCACTGTGCCTACAAGCCATTCCAGGTCGGATTCAAGAAGCGGTGCCGTTGGTGCACTTGGCGGTCAATGGGCCTTTTGCTTCTCGCTACAATGCATTTTCTGTAGACGAAACCCTTCCTCCTGAAGAGGCGTTGCAAATGGGTTTGGATGTGCTGCAGTTTGCCTACCATTTTTCTGAAGCCCGAGCACTGGCAGAAGTGGTGGTCGAGCGTTTTCCAAAACGGGATTACCGCCACAAAAGGGCGTTGGAGGTGATGGAGGAGTGCGACTTCGCTGCGGCGTGCGTGTTGGAGCCCATCCGCATGGACATTGCCCCAGTAGATGCATTGAACAGCAGTGCCGACGATTATGCGCCTGTGGTCACACCTGATGGAAGCGCTTTGTATTTCACCTCGTACCGCAACTTGGACAAAGCGTCCAATGATGTAGGACAGATCTACCGCTCCAACAAAGTCGGCGCCACTTGGTCTCGGCCAGTGCGCTTGGACTTGGGTGAGCTGCGCGACATGTCTACGGTGGGAATCCTTGGCGATGACGCTGGATTGTTGGCCTACAGGGGGTTCCGCAAGGAGGGGGACATTTGGAAGTTGACCAAGGACGATTTCGGGGGTTGGTCCTATGAAGAGAAGGTGGGATTCCCCATCACCTCTCGCCATTGGGAAACGACCATGACCGAGCGTTTCGACGGTTGGGAACGGATTTTCGTCTCGAACCGTCCTGGTGGAAGCGGCGGTCGCGATTTGTACCGTACTGTGAAATTGCCGGACGGGTCATGGTCTGAGCCCTTGAACTTGGGGCGCAGGATCAATACGCCTGGAGAGGAAGAAAGTCCCGTGCTGAGTGCCGATGGGCAGAGCTTGATTTTTGCCTCAACCGGTCACCCTGGAATGGGTGGATTTGACCTATACCGCTGCAGGCGTTTGGACAACGGCAGCTGGAGCGACCCTGAGCATTTGGGCCATCCATTGAATACACCTGGCGATGAGGCTGTCCTGAGCATGGATGCATCTGGAAGTGCGGGGTACATTTCTTCAGCGCGCGCTGGAGGCGATGACCTCAACATTTATCGGGTTGAATTCTTGGACGAACCCGGTGAGGAGTTGGCCGTGATGATCGGCGAAGTTCTGGCTTGGGAGCCGGGAGATGTCATGGAAGTGCGGTCCTTGGATGCAGGGGCTGCCATTTTCCGGGTCTTTCGCGCCAGGAAGGGCACCGGGAAGTTCTTGGCTGCACTGCCGCCTTGCCGGGAGTACAACTTCAGTTGGGTGCGCAACGGCGAGAAGGTGATGGAGCGGAAGGAGTCCATCGG
>JBELBZ010000018.1:37207-46884 GCA_042095055.1 Crocinitomicaceae bacterium
GTAGAGGAACGGATCGAATTTGGATACGGCCAGTACATGTCCAAGGCGGGTGCGAGGGAGTTGGTCAGCATCGCCCTGAGCATCGCCGAACGCAACGATGCCGGAGAGGTGCCCATTTTGCAGATTGAAGGCTCGGCTTCATTTGTGCCTGTTAAAAACAAAAGGGCGTATGACTCCAATGAGCAGTTGGCGAAGATGCGCGCTGAAAAGGCCCGTGACGCGATGATCACCGAGTTGGCGAAGCGCGGATTACAGGTGGGCGTGGACTACCAGATTGTCTTGGAGTGGGGCGTGGCAGGGCCTGAATACAAGGGCGACGCAGTAGCAGCGGCTCCCCGTTACAAGAACTACCAGTACGCGAAGTTTTCATTGTCGCGCACAATGGTGGAGATACGCGGCTGATCCTTCCCATCTTCGCGGAATGGAGCGTATAGATCTTCCCATTCAACTCGATCGGCCGCTGGTCTTTTTTGACCTCGAAACCACCGGTACAGATGTAGCCAAAGACCGCATCGTCGAGATGGCTTTTATCAAAGTCATGCCCGACGGTCAATGGCAGGTCAGGCCGGATAAGGAACAGGGCCAGGACCGGTTGCTGATCAACCCGGAAATGCCGATTTCGGCCGAGTCTACCGCTGTCCACGGCATATCCAATGCGGATGTGGCCGATGCGCCCACTTTTGAATCCCTCTCGGGAAAGCTGTTCCGTTGGTTGGAAGGGTGTGATCTGGCCGGTTTCAATTCGAACCGCTTTGACGTGCCCTTGCTGGCCGAAGAGTTTTTGCGGTGCAACATCGCCTTCAAGGTGGACGACCGCCATTTGGTGGATGTCCAAAACATCTTTCACAAGATGGAGCAACGGACATTGCGCGCTGCACTCAAGTTTTACTGTGATGAGGCCTTGGATGGTGCGCACGAGGCCTTGCCCGATATCGTGGCAACGCTCAAGGTGTTTGCTGAACAGGTGACACGCTACAAAGACCACACGGTGCTGAGCTCCTTGGGAGAAACTGTGGGGCCGTTGCCTCAGAATGTCCCCGACATTGCTGAATTCGGTCGCCGCGGTCGCAACGCGGACCTGGCGGGCCGCTTTGTTTTCAATGACAACGACGAGGTTACCTTCAATTTCGGAAAATACAGGGGCGTACTGCTGCGCGACGTGCTGCAACGCGATCCAGGATACTACGGCTGGATGATGAACGGAGATTTTCCGAGGTATACCAAACTGGTCTTGAAGGAGGAGATGGAAGCCATGAAGGCGGGATGATGCAGCAAGGACGCATTGCCGTTCTCGTTTCCAATGACCTCGCGTTTGACCAACGGGTGCGCAAGACCTGCGCCACCCTCATGGCTTCGGGATGGGAGCCGGTTCTGATCGGCCGCAGGATGTCCCGCAGCGCTCCGCTGAGCATAGACCGGCCGTATGCCAGCCACCGGATGTGGCTGGGATTTGAAGCTGGCCCACTGTTTTATGCAGCCCTGCAATGGGGGCTGGTCCGCAGGCTAAAAAAATTGCACAAGGAGGGCGGTGTGACAGCGGTGTGGGCCAATGACCTGGACACCCTTTGGCCTGCCCTCCATGCTGCGAGAAAATACGGTTGGAACCTGGCCTACGACAGCCACGAATGGTTTACAGAAGCAGAGGGGTTGCAGGGAAAACCTTTGCGCCGCAGCGTCTGGAAGTGGTGGGAGCGCCGCTGTTTTCAGGGCATTGACCGGATGTTGACGGTCAACGCCTCCATCGCCGAGGCTTACAGCAGCGGGTATGGCGTTGCAGTAGACGTGGTGCCCAATGTGCCAGAAATGGCTGCTCCTGCAGAACCCCTGAGCCGTTCTTTTCTCGGGTGGCCTGAGGATGAGCCCGTCTTGCTCATGCAGGGGGCTTTTATGGACCGCGATCGGGGGGCTTTGGACGCGGTGCGCGCTTTGGCCTTGCTCGACCGGGGTCACCTGGCCTTGATTGGGGCGGGGCCAGAACACGATGCGGCCCCTGCACTGGCCGAACAGTTGGGGGTCCGTGACCGATTGCACGTGCATGATCGGATGCCTTTCGATCAGCTCAGGCGCTGCACTGCTGCAGCCGATGTTGGATTGTCGTTGGACCGTTCAACCGTGGGCAACTTTAAATTTAGTCTACCCAACAAATTGTTTGACTACATGCATGCGGGCATCCCCGTGGTATGCTCCGATTTGCCCGTGGCTGGACAGATGGTACGAGAAACGCAAATTGGCGAGGTGGCCGCTGATGCAGTTGGCGATGGCGACATTGCGCAGGCCGTGGCCGATGCCGTGATGCGGGTATTGGCCGATACACCAGATCGGGACCACCTCCTCAAGGTGGCTGAGCGGTTTCATTGGGGGGCGCATGAAGACACCTTACTGGCGGCCATTCACGCTGTGCGCTGACCCGAACTTTTCCATTGGGACTTGAGTCGGATCCAAAACGGCTGTATCCATTTGGCCAGGCCGGGGCGCAACAGCTGTGCTTTGAGTTGTCGCTCCTCGGCGTAAAGCGCGGGATTGAATTGACGTGAAACACCTCCAGGAGCCGCACTGACCCAATCTTCGCCTGGACTCCATTTGGCTTTGACGCCAGATTGCCACAGGGAGAGGTTCATGGCATAATCTCCGAGCACAGGAAATTCGAGGGAGAAGCCTCCATGTTCGCGCAACAAGGCAGTGGGGTAGGCCATGCCTTGGTGGTGGCACACATTGCGCCAGCGCAATCCACTGTCCCAGCGCGGCGCATAATGACGGGGGACCCTCGGTTCGGCATCGGGGATGCGCACCCCACCTATTTCCAGTGCGCCGTCCAGGGGCTCCCAGCGGTCGAGGGCCCGGGTCAGTCCAGCGAGTGGAATGTCGCCAGCCCCCAAGTACAAGATGCGCAGGCCCAAGGCGCGCTGCGCCAGCCGGTTCATGGCATCGTAAATTCCTTCGTCTTGCTCTTCAAAACCCAACGGACGCGCTGGGTGTTGGTCGAGGAGTTCCCGAATTTTGGGGGCATCCCGACCGACCTGAACCAAGACTTCGATGTCTTCGTCTGCGAGCACGCGGTGAATGCCATCGAGGGTGCGGCGCAGTGGCGCCAGGTGCGCATCGCCCACGACGGGGATGGCCAAAGTCAGCAGAGGGGAGTGGCTCATGCCCGCTCGATGGATGACGCCGTGACCTCTTCTAATTTGCCGTTGGCACATCGGAGGATGCGTCCGGGGTGGCGCTTCAATATGCCGTGGTTGTGTGTTGCCATGAGTACACAACGGCCGTCGCGGGCCAAATCGTGCAAGAGTTCGAGAATGCCTTCGGCGGTTTCTGGATCGAGGTTTCCAGTGGGCTCGTCGGCGAGAATCAGCTCAGGTGAATTGAGCAAAGCCCGCGCTATGGCGAGGCGTTGCCGTTCTCCTCCGCTCAGTTCGTAAGGCCGCTTGTAGCCTTTGGTTTCGAGCCCCACTGCTTGCAGCACTTCTGCCACACGCCGCTCCCTTTCGGCAGGGTCTTTCCAGTCGGTGACCTTGAGGACGAACTGCAGGTTCTCTACGGCGGTTCTGTCTGTGAGCAGCTCGAAGTCCTGAAAGACAATCCCCAATTTCCGGCGCAGCAAATGAACCTTGCGCTGCTTGAGTGTTCCAAGATCCACGCCGCACACCGACCCCGACCCTGTGGTCAGCGACAACTCGCCATACAGGGTCTTCAACAGGCTCGATTTTCCCGAACCGGTGCGTCCAATCAGGTAGATGAACTCTCCGGCCCGGGCCTCAAGGTTCACGTTTTGTAATACCACGTGTTCCTCTTGGAGCAGGTCTGCATCCGAAAGGCTGATGAGGGCCGGATTGTCCACAGGCGTTTAGTCGACTTTGTACTCGGCGGCGTCAATTTTGGGATTGACGTCCACCGTGTTGACTGTCATCTTCATCTCTTGGCCTCCCGTTTTCATGGTGACTTCTCCTTCGAAGAGCATGCCCTTGGCTTCGGTCATGGCCCCGTAGTCGAGGGTCAACGACATGTCACCGCGGGGTGTGGTTTCGGTGCGGACCGTGCGGGTGCGCAATCCAGTCTCGACATTGAACCAATGGCTCTCGGCCACAGCACCATTGCGGCGCAGCTCGATGAGATAGTGGGGGACTTCATTGATCCTGTCGATCCCCAAAAGTTCTGCCGACAGGCGATAGTCCACCAAGTGGAGGAAGGAGAGCATGTCGAAGCTGCGCTTGGTGTCCAGCATTTTGTCTTTCTCCATGGGGGTGACCTGGCCCATGGCAGATTCACTGCCTTTGGTGCCGTCAAACCTGGAATCCTGCATCACATTTCCTCCAGCACTGATGCGGGTGTACCCGGCTCCGCGATTGAGGTAAGCTTCTTCCATGACAAGCTCCATTGGTCCTGCGGCCATGGTTCCTATGGTCTTCAAGCCCTTCACCTTGTCCAGTTTCCCGGCACCACCTCGCGCGTCGTAGTAAGCGTTGAATACGTCTACAGCCGTCATGCCTTCTGGGGCAGGATCGAGCTCTTTGAGGGGTTCTCCGAAGGGGTCGAAAAACTCGACTTGGCCTGTTGCCGCAAACTGCGACAGTCCATCAGCAACATCGCGGTTTCCGGCGATGGTGATGTTCATGTTGTCGGGGCGGAGATAGGTGCGGGCCACACGCTGCACGTCTTCGACCGTCACCGCATCGAGGCGGGCGAGGTAGGTGGCGTAGTAGTCTGCGGGGAAGCCATAGCGCTCGATGTTGAGGGCGAAACGGGCGATGGTTTCGGGCCGTTCAAGGGAAAGGGCAAAGCTGCCGTTGAGGTAGTTCTTGACGAACTGCAGGGTGCTGTCGGGAGCGGGGGACTCCACCATGGTCCGGATTTCGGAGAGGAATTCGACGAGCGAGCTGTCGGTCACCTCATTGCGGACGCTGGCGCGGGCGCTGAACCGGCCAACCACCTTGTCGGGGCCGATGGAGCTTCGCGCACCATAGGTGTAAGCCTTGTCTTCGCGGAGGTTTTGGTTGAGGCGGCTCCCGAAGAATCCTCCGAGCATGGTGTTCATGACGCTCACGGCCACCACGTCCGGGTGACCGGGCTTGAGGTAGACGGGAAAGGTGATGTCGATCACACTCTGAACGGCTCCGGGGACAGGGGCAAAGCAGACCCGGTTGCCTTGCGGAGGCACTGGGCGGGCGAACCGCTGCTTCTCCACTTCATTGGGGCGCCACTCGCCGAAGTATTGCTCCGCTTGTTGCTTGGCATCGGCGGGCGTGATGTCGCCGACGACCACGAGGTAGGCCACATTGGGCTTCCAAATGGTGGCATAGTGCTCCATCAAGTCCCCGCGTGTGATGGCCTTTACCGTGGTTTCGTTGGAGCTCTCGCCGTAGGGATGCTTCAACCCGTAGGTCATGGCCCGGGCCAATCGGCCGGAGATTTGATTGGCATCGGTGGCGCTGCTGGCAAAACCGCTCAAGGTTTGCTTGCGCTCCTTTTCCAATTCTGCTTCCGGGAAGGTGGGGTTCATGAGCACGTCCGACATGATGTCGAGCAGGGTCTCGCTGTGTTTGACGAGGCAACGGCCATTCATGCCAAATCCGGAGGTGCCGAAGCTGGCTCCGATGCGGTCGACTGCTTCGTCGATCTCGGCCTTGCTGCGCGTGGTGGTTCCAGCGCGCATGAGCGAGCCTGCCATGCTGGTATAGCCGGCGCGTCCGCCTTCGTAGATGGCGTCTACATCGAGGGTGAGCCTGTAGCTTACGCGTGGGAGCTTGTGGTTCTCTACTACGATGAGGGTCAGCCCATTTTCGAGCGTTTCCACGGTGTAGTCGCCGAGAATGATTTCAGGTGCTGGTCCAGGCTCGGGTGCTTGAGACCGGTCTACCTGGGCACTCAACACGAGGGGAACGAGGGCCGCGAGCGCGACCACGAGGGAAGTAAAACGGTTCATTGTGCGTTCTCGTTCATGAAGTAAAGCACGACGCGGCGGTCGTGGTTGTAATACTTGACTGCGGCCGCTTGGATGTCTTCGGCCGTGACCGCCATGTAGCGGTCGATTTCGTTGTTGATGAGGTTGGCGTCGCCGTAGTACATGTGGTAGTTGGCGAGCGATTCGGCAATGCCCCTCATGGTGCTGTTGCCTTGCACAAAGCTGCTCTCGACTTGGTTCTTGAGCTTTTCGAGTTCTGCATCGCTGATTCCTTTGGCTTTGACCTTGTTGATTTCGGTCATCATGGCCGTTTCCACTTCAGCGGGGTCGGTGCCAATGTTGGCCACAGCGTAGGCGATGGTTTGGCCCGGATCTTCGAGACCAAAGCTAAACGCCCCACAGAATACGGCGAGCTCTTGCTCATCGACCACAGCGCGGTTGAGGCGGCTGGATTGTCCCCCACTCAAAGCGGTATTCAACAGGTCTACAGCATAGTAGTCTGGCGTTCCTTCGGCGGGAATGGGATAGGCCATGAGCACCAAGGGAAGTTGGTCGTCGCCCCAAATGGTATCTCGGACCTCTTTCATCTTGGGCGCCTCCGTAATGTCCGGACGGGGAACTTCTACTGTTCCGGCAGGGATGGTCCCGAAGTAAGCCTTGATTTGCGCCTTGAGCGCCTTGCGGTCAAAGTCACCTGCGATGGACAATACCGCGTTGTTGGGGACGTAAAAAGTCTCGTAGAAGGCGGTGAATTCTTCGTCTTCGGCAGCATTCAAGTGGTCCATGGAGCCAATGACGGGCCAGCGGTAGGGGTGCTGCTGGTAGGCGCGCTTCATGGTTTCCTCGATGAGGTTGCCGTAGGGTTGGTTGTCTACCCGCTGGCGGCGCTCTTCCTTGACGACTTCACGCTGGGTTTCGATGCCAGCGGCTTCGACACGGGCGTGGAGCATGCGCTCGGATTCCAACCACAAGCCCAACTCCAATTGGTTGGAGGGCAGCACCTCATAATAAAAAGTGCGGTCGTTGGAGGTGTTGGCGTTGTTCTGTCCTCCAGCATTCTGGATGTACTTGAAGAACTCACCACGGCCAATATTCTCGGAACCTTCAAAGAGCAAGTGCTCGAAGAAGTGGGCCATCCCCGTTCGGTTTGGGTCTTCGTTTTTGGATCCCACATGGTACATCACGGAGACCATGGCTACTGGAGCGGTGTGGTCCTCGTGAAGGATGACGTGAAGTCCATTGTCGAGGTCGTACTCCTCGAACTTGATGGGCGCCCGCTGTGCTGCAGCTGCGCCAATGACTGCCGTGAGGCAGAGGGTCAATATGAATCGCATGTTCCGGTATTCGGATTGGGATGGGCAAGATAGTCCGCTCTTCGGGTAAATTCGTGACCTCCATGAACCTCAGTCTCGAACCGGGCCCACAAGATTGGGCACACCTCCAATCCTTGTACGCTGCTGACCGCCTCATTCTGTCTGATGCGGCGAGAACCAACGTCGCCCGTGCCCACGGTTTCCTCATGGAAGTGGTGGCTTCCGGCAAGACCGTCTACGGGGTCAATACGGGCTTCGGCCAACTCGCCAACGTGCGCGTCGGTGCCGATCAACTGCACCAATTGCAGGAAAACATCCTTCGCAGCCATGCCGCCGGCTTGGGAGAACCGCTCCCCCCAGAAATCGTCCGGTGGATGCTCCTCTTCAAGGTCTGCGGCCTGATTCGCGGCCACAGCGGTGTCCAGCCCCAGACGGTGGACCGCCTCGTGGACTTCTTCAACGAGGGCCTGATGCCGGTGGTTCCACGGCAGGGCTCGCTGGGCGCCAGCGGTGACCTGGCCCCTTTGAGCCACATGTGCCTGCCGCTGATGGGCGAGGGCGAACTGATGCAACAGGACGCCAAAGGCCAATGGCGCACGCGTCCAGCAGCAGACATTCACCAAGAGAAGGGGTGGAGCCCCATTGACCTTGGCCCCAAAGAGGGCCTGGCGCTGATCAACGGCACCCAAATGATGTCCGCTCTGTTGGCCCACAGCCTCCAGCACCTCGAGCACCTGTGGACCGAGGCCCACGGCATCGCCAGCTTGAGCCTCGCGGCTTTTGAAGGCCTTGGTGCACCTTTCCATCCAGCCGTCCACGACCTCCGCCAGCACGCCGGCCAGCAAGCCAGCGCAGGCGAGATGCGCCGTTGGCTCGAAGGCGCGGCCTTCTTGCGCGAGACCCACGAATGGGTGCAGGACCCTTACAGTTTCCGCTGTATCCCCCAGGTTTACGGCGCCGTGCGAACAGCCATCGACCGGGGCATCGAGACCCTGGAAGGGGAGGCCACTGCGGTTACCGACAACCCCATCCTGCTGCCGGACACCGGGGAGGTCATCAGCGCCGGCAATTTCCACGGCGAGCCCTTGGCGGTCGTCCTCGACCACCTCAAGGTGGCGGCCAGCGAGCTCGGCACCATGTCCGAGCGTCGCATCTTCAAACTCCTCAGCGGCACCCGCGGCCTGCCGCCTTTCCTCGCCACCGACCCCGGTCTCGACAGCGGCCTCATGATCGTGCAGTACACCGCCGCGAGCATCGTCGCCCGCAACAAGATGCGCGCCATGCCAGCCAGCGTCGACACCATCGACAGCAGCAACGGCCAGGAGGATCATGTGAGCATGGGCGCCAACGCCGGTCTCCAACTCCTCGCCGTTCTCGCCGGCACCCGAGAGATCTTGGGCTGCGAGCTGCTGACTGCCAGTCAGGCCTTGCACTTCCGGCCCAACCCGGGCCTTTCCGATCAGCAGCAGCAGCATTTGGACCGTTTCAGGCAATCCGTACCTCCCCAACAAGGCGACGTAGAGCAGTCTTCGCGCATGCGCACGGCCAAGTCTTTCCTGCATCACGGCTAGGATGGACTGAACCAACCCTAAAAGTGCCCCGCCTACAAATTGGGTCTTGGTTGTACGTGCGATTACACATGAGGCGTAATACATTGCGTATGTCGGATTTTTTCGGCTATTGAACCAAACCCAATTGCTCATGCGCCTCATCGCATTTTTGCTTTCTTGGCCGCTTGTTTCGTTTGCTGCCACAGCGCCTTCTTACCCCGGACCTGATGGTCCCGTCAGCCCATCTGTTGACTGCACGGCTCTGGCCACCTTTTTGGAGGATGAGGTTATGGCCCTGAGTTACACCGCTTCGCTCGGTGCCTCCTGCGTCACCATCGAATCCACCATTTACTTCGATGCCAGTGGTACGGCCAGTGAATGGGATGCCAGCGGCAACGTCCTTGCCAGTTTTCCATACACGGTGATGGAATCGGGAGGCCAATGCGTGCTGGCTTCCACTGCTGCTTCTTGCGCAGAACAGATTCTGGCATTCAATGCAGACCAGAGCGGCATCGACATGACCCTCGACGGGATGGTGGCGAGCATGCTGCCTATTACCTGCGCGGTGCTCGGCCCGGAACTCTCGTCGTTGGAAACCACTGCGATCCCAACCGGCCCCGCCATAGCGGATGGTGAGATCGAGGTGACCATCGCTTCCGGAACGCCGAATGCCCTCTCGCTCGCTGGCCAGAATGGCAGCGGCGACTACAGCTTTGTCCTGCCCGGCCTGCTTCAAGGCATCGCGCCCGGCAACTACAGCGTGACGGCCACGGATGCGGATGATTGCACGAGCGACGCCCTGACCCTCATCGTCCCCTACGCCCAATGTTGCATTGGTTGTGGCGTGTACGATGCTGATGCCGACGGCATTTGTGACGACAGCGACAACTGCATCGACCGCACCGCGAGCAACTA
>JBELBZ010000019.1:0-1829 GCA_042095055.1 Crocinitomicaceae bacterium
ACCTCGGCCAGCGCGCATCACGCGCTACATCGAGAACGGGCGAGAAATTCCAAGGGATACCCGAAGCGGTCACTTCAACAGCGGCGTTCTCGGCAAACTTGCGGACCAGTGCCGTGTCCCAAGTGGCGGCAAGTCCGATTTGCTGGGGCCCCAGAACGGCGCCAGAAGTGTAGGTTGCTCCATGGATGGCATCGATGCCGTACAACACGGGGATGCCCGTCGTTTTTTGGGCTGCTGCAGACTGAATCCCGCCGATGAATTCGTGCCACTGGGCAGGGCTATAGGCGTGTCCTCCGCAATTCAGGATGCTGCCCACCTTGAGGTCCACCAAAACCTTCTGCAATTTTGTGGTGTCCAGCCGGTGTGGCTTTTCCAGTTTAAAGGGTTTGCCCACACATACCATGTCGAGCGTAAGCTGCGTCATCTCGCCGGCCTTGTCTTCCAAGGACATGGTCCGAAGTACACTGTCTACAAAAGCGGCTTTTCTCTCGGCGACATCAGGGGCAACTGAGGGCCTGCAGCTGGTCAGGAAGCCGATGCTCATGCAGCTGATGCCAGAAAGAAAAAAGGTGTTTAAACGCATGGATGCGGAACAGATTTGCAAGTGTAAGAAATACACTTATCAATTCCATCCGTTTGGGCCCAAAGCGCACAATCCGTTAGGATTTGAAAAGACGCTGTTTTAGCAAGGTTCTGCTGATGTTTGAATGTTGCATTTTGGTTTAGTTTGCCACCATGATGAATGTGTTGGGTAATGGGCCCTTTTGGGCTGCAGTGGCAATCGGAGTTGTAACCGGTTTGGGTTGTGCTGGCAGCAGCGCCCCAATTGAGGGAGGTGGTGAATCAGGACAGATGTTTTACGGATCGGTGATCGACTTGGATGAGACAGTGGACGCCCAAGGTCTTCGCTCAGCTTTGGAGAATGAGGGCAGGGCTGCGGTTCGTTTCGAAGGAGAAATCACCGCTACCTGCGCCAAGAAGGGATGTTGGATGGATGTGGCGTCAGGTGAAGACACCGTCTTCGTGCGCTTCCTCGACTATGGTTTTTTTGTTCCTACCGAAGGGGCCGTGGGAAAGCGAACCGTGGTAGAAGGAGAGGCCTTCTATGACACGCTCACCGTGGATATGCTGCGACACTATGCAGAAGACGCGGGAGAATCTGAAGCCTACATAGCGTCCATTTCCGAGCCAGAATTGCAGCTTGCATTCACCGCTACGGGAGTGATGATCGAGTCGCAGGAGTGATGATTGAGAATGAATGGCAACGATGAAACCCGCTAAACAGGTCCGTCCTTGGACGGTCATCGGCTTGATGCTGACAGCCGTTGTTCTGGCCAGGTGTGGGACGGCCCCTTCTTCAGCGCCGCAATTGGCACCGACCCAACCCAACCGCACAAGTCCACTGGCAGCATCCATGCGTTACTTGGATGCGGAATTGGTGGGGTTTCGGACCAGATTTTTAGAAGGAGACGGTGACTGGACGGGGGCGGCATTTACAGAGTTCGACCTCAATAATTTGGCGCCAACGGACTCCAGTATGCTCGTGGACGGTTACCAAGCACTGGCCATTGCTTTTGAAAAGCGAATTGCTGACTTCAATGCCCACCCCAACCCCGACTCTTACTCGTCGGTGGTCACAGGCTGTATTTCATGCCATCAAAAGGCTTGCCCTGGTCCTTTGGAACGCATTTCAAAACGAGAACTCCCTGCTGGAAAGTAATCGGTTTTACCATTCAGGACCATGAGGTATAGATTGTTGCCCTCTTTTATGGGGGCACGTCCCTACGAACAGGCTCATGCGCGCGGTGTCAAGCTGGTCGGTGCGACTT
>JBELBZ010000019.1:1929-15492 GCA_042095055.1 Crocinitomicaceae bacterium
GCACGTCCCTACGAACAGGCTCATGCGCGCGGTGTCAAGCTGGTCGGTGCGACTTGTCATTATGTCACGGCGGCTTTGGACCAAGGCCCGATTATAGACCAGGAAGTCACACGAATCAGTCACCGAGACACTCCGGCGGACCTCCGACGCAAGGGAAGAATCAGTGAGCGCGAAGCCTTGGCGCGTGGGTTGCGCCTGCACCTTGAAGATCGGGTTTTTATCCGGGGCAACCGTACCGTCATTTTTGATTGACGGCTGCGGGCCACAAGCATTGAGCGCATGCAGCGCCCTTGGAAACGTCCTGAAATAAGAAATCCGCACCGTCCACGTCCGGCCGAAGCCTTCTGTTTCTGATGCGGATTCTTCCAGGCATGGCCCACCCTAGGGTGTCCTGCTCATGAAGTAACGGGGGTTCTTCATGCTTCGCCTTTTTAGGGGCAACCTGGACCTCAAAGCGTCGGAACTGACGTGGTCAATGACCATTGACTTGTCCTGAATGCACCCGGCCTTCCTTGCGGACTGCGCGGTTCAATTCGCGAGCGAACTGAGTCGGCCTTCGGGGTTGCCCCTTCTGGCCCAAGCATCCCGGGGTCAACTGCCTTGCGGCGTGCCTGTCCCTGGGCTCTTTGGCGCATCGCGTCACACGGGGTGACCCGATGTCGGGCCGTTTTCCTTTCGGAGATCAGCCCTTCCTCAGTACTTCGGATCGAAACCCTTGGTACTCACCGCCCTTGTCTCCGAAGAGATGACCGCGACTCTCGTCTTGGTCCCCACTGCCGAGGCAGTTCCGGTTAAACCGGTTGGGTGCAGCGCCTCCTTTGTTTAGGTGCGGGATTGCTCCCGTGTGAGCCAGGCTCCATCCATTCTCAGGATGCCTTTGCGCCGGAGGTCGGCAACTCCTCTGCTTTCGCTTTGGAGGTCAACAGAACCGAGGTTCTTCCCGCTGCCTTGACCTGAGTCAATCTTTCGGGGGTCCGACAGAAGGTCTCCCTTCACCCCCGGAGGGGACGCCTCGCCGAAGCGCTGCGTTGTCGTTGCTGACAGGACAATAGTGGGGCATAAAAACGAAACGGACCCCCTTTGGAGATCCGTTGTCGTTCACAACGTGGTAACAGGCGTTATCCACAATTGTTAATACCTAAAGCAGTATTCAGCGCGAAACTACACTGGGCCTTTTCTGTGGTAAAATGAATGGCCCTTGAGTTTGTAGTCGTTGACTCATCGGGCCACCATCACTTTGCCGGTGGCGGTCTTTGAGCCTTGGGTTCCTTCCGCAGTGTAGATGCCTGCTGGCCATCCGCTCACATCGAACACCCACGCGGCAGGGCCGTCCTGGGGCATCACGGTTTTTTCTGCGATGAGTTTGCCCATCATGTCTTTGATGCGAACCACGACGGGAGCTTCATTGTCAAAACCTTCGCCGAGGATGTTTACGATCTCTCCAGTGGGAGTAGGATAGATGCTGAAGTCCACGGTGTCGTCCCAGCCGCTCATGTTAAAGTTGGTATTGCCACTGGTCACGCCAGGCGCATCCCCGCAGTCGGTGCCAATGCCCAAGCTCATGGTGTTGTCGCCGTTCGGGTCAAAGGTGGCGGTGGTCATCAAATCGCCGTCCATCCAAACTTCAAGCCACCCTTGGTTCCATCCGTCATTGCCGGCATCATGCAAGGTCATGCTGTAGCAGCCTGAAGCCATACATGTGGTGTGGGTGTGTACCCCGAAATCACCCATGGCACTGGAAGACACCCAGGTAGAATCACCTGTTGTATCATCCATCCCCTCCATGGTCCAAGAGACTGCTGCACCGTCTGTCATGGTGTAGGTCACAAACGTGACTTCGATGAGAGGGCAGGAAGCGTATTCACAGGACCCGTCCTCGGCGTCGGCCTCTGCGTTGAAGTTGGTGGCACCCGGGTCGGTGCAGCCCCAAATGGTGAGAATTTCGCCACATCCAGCACCCACTTCAAACGGGAAGGATGCAAATTCTCCCTCATCCAGGGTGAATGTCAAGGCACTGTTACCTGAAGTCAGGATAAGCAAACCACCTCCCCAGCCGTCGCCGAAGCTGTCATACAGCTCGAGGGTATAGCAGCCATCTTCCAAGCAGGCGGTGTAGCCACTGAGTGTTCCATCAGGCCCGAGGTTGTTCCCTTGTCCGATGAGCACGGCGTTGCCGGTGGAATCCAGGAGGGCCCAGCTGACCTCGTCAATGAAGGGGTCGCTTCCTTGGAAGAAGAGTCCCGTGACGGTGTTCAAGTCGCCACAATCGACGAAGGACGTGTCCACGTTGTCATAGAAACAGCTGCCATCATCGTAAGTCGCCAAGGCATCGTAGTTCAATGCAAAGGGGTCTGTACAACCCCAAATCGGATCATTGCCTCCGCTGATGTCTTCACCACAATCATCGGCCAAGCCAAACTCGATGTCGAGGGCATTCGACCCTTCGAGTGATCCATTGACCCACTCGGTGTTGTTTGCTGTAATCCAGAAATATCCACCATTCCAAGAATCTCCGCCCGCGATGTTGCTCATGGTGGCGATATAGCATTCTTCAGGGTCCAAGCAGACGTCGATGAAGTCAATGGTCAGGTCGGGATAGCCTTCTTGGCTGTAGAGCACCTCTCCCTGGCTGTCGGTGATGGTCAGTGCCACCTCGTTGCCTTGGGAGAAAGTGCAGACGTACAATTGGCCGGCCACCCCTTCGTCACAGGTAAAGGGCACCACACAAGAGCCGTCATCCGCAGTCGCCAGCGGATTGTAGTTGGTGGCTTCTGGGTCGGTGCAACCCAAGATGGAGATTTCGCAGTCTGTTTCATTGACACCGAAAGCGTAGACCGCTTCGAAGGCGTCGTCTTCAATGGTGTAAGTGATGGGGGCTTCTCCATCGATGCTGACCTCAGCGCTTCCTCCGCCCCAGCCATTGGAGACGAGGTAGAAGTTGTAGCATCCGTCCGAAAGACAGCCATAAGAGGCGTATCCGTTTTCATCGTACAAGCCCACAAAAGTGTTGATGTAGCCGGTTGCATTGGTGAAATACGTGCTGACGGGAGAGAACCAACCCAGCTCGAGGGAATCCAATGGGTTGTTGACCGAATAAATGCTGATCAAGTGGTCTTCGCCACACTCGGGCATATAGAGGCATCCGCTCTCTGCTGTCGCATTCGGATCGTAGTTCAATCCCTCTGGATCGGTGCAGCCATAAACCGGTGGCTCGCTGCAATCGCCCTCCCACTGAAAGTAGGCTCCTGCGCATTCGAGTTCGCAAATGTTGCTGAAGGTCAGGGTTTGGCCACTGTAGTAATCGTAGCCGCAAACGGGATCGTAAACGTCAGGGCAATCGCAGGGTTCCAGGCAGGAACCATTGTCGTCCGTGGCTGCTGGGTTGTAGTTCGGTGCCTCGGGGTCGGTACATCCCAGTACAAACAAGGTGCACCCGTCTGTATTGATGCCCAACGACGTTTCGTATACCGCGAGGTCTGCAGGTATGACGATGGTTTCCTGAAGCACGCCATTGAGGAACACTTCAAGGGTGGTTTCCAATCCAAAGAAGTTGTTGGGGTGAATGGTCAGGTTGTAGCATCCATCTTCGATGCAGCCCCCTTGGATCCACTGTCCGGCGTCGTCAATTTCATTGGATGAGGGATACCAATACACGCCGTCTTCTCCCATTGCATAGAACTCTCCAAAGCCCCAAAAGGAGTCGCCAGTGGAGGCTTGGATGATTTCCAACGTGTTGCTCGCGCTACAATCAATGGGATATTGACAGCAACAGTCCGCATTGGCAGAGGGGTCAAAATTCAGGGCCAAAGTGTCCATGCATCCCCAGATGTCGGTGTTGCCTCCGCCGTTGCCTTCTCCGTCGCTGTCGATCAGGTTGCCTCCGCAGCTTGGACTGAACCCGACAGAAAATGCGGCAAAGGATCCTTGTTCGAGCGTCAAGGGACCTACCATAATGCCAAGAGCGGCGTAGTTGATGGAAATGGTGGCGCCATTCCATCCGTCACCGAAGCTGTCGTGCATCTCCAACGTGTAACAAGAGTCTTCTAGGCATGCAGTCTGAACAGCACTGGAATTGCTTTCATAACCGTTGCCGCTGGCCACCACAACCCCGTCCTCGTCCAAGATGTCCCAGGAGACTTCGTCGCCCCACAGTTCAGTGTAGATCGCAATATCTGCTTGGAAGAGGCAGTCGTCTTGGGCAGTTCCGAAGAAGCCCAAAGCCAAGAGGCTGAGGAGTAAAAAATTTCTCATTGTAATCAGGGTCCAGTCCAATAAGCCCGGTTACATCCCAAAAGTTGCACGGGCTTTTTTGAACTGGCGAATTTCGCTCAAATGAGACAAATGTCGATGTGCCGCATTGCGGCGCTGATGGTTGAGATCAGGTGCAGGATTTCTTTGGTTTCACATCATTGTGAAGCAAACCCTGCTTGTCTCAATGGAAATCGTGACTTTTGGGTCATGTCAAAGCATAGAGTACCTGTTCTTTTGCTGTCGATTGTGGCCTTGGTTGAGGTTCACTGGGCGCAAGGCGTGGACAACGTTTGTCCCCAAGGTTGGGAGGAGAAAGCCCGGGCATTCTCAGAGGCCAAATTGAATGGTGATGTCAATGGGGCCGCCGAATATCTGCGGCCGGACAAAAGAGAGATGTGGGCTGAATGGATGGCCTGGGATTTGGACCGCTCAAGGCAGCGCATCCTTGGCTTTTCCGAGGAGGTACAGGAAAGGGTTAGCAAAGAAAAGGACATCGCCAAGCAGCGGCTTGCAGTCTCTGTTTATTCCTGCATGTCAGTTGCTCCACCGAAAGGAAGGTTCCGCATACAGATGGACCCAGATGGCCGGTCTTACAGCTTTTTGACCATGGCTTATGAGGATGAGGAGTGGTGGGTCGAGGACAACCTGTACAATTTGGCGCCTGAACAGAAAAGGGTGTTCACGGCGTACACGCAAGCGTTGGACGCTGGCAGTTGGGAAGAAGCGGAGGCTTGGGTGGCCAGGGCTGTGCTTCCGCGTTTTGCATCATACCGTGCTGAAGTTTCTTCTTTTTTGTCGGGAGGAGGGGCCATTGCCGAAGCATATGAGCGCCGCGCTGCAGCTCGCGCTGCAGAATGGGACGACATGTTTATTCGCGCGGAAATGGAGTCAGAAGACATCATTGTCGTGCATGCCGAATTTCCAACCGCGGAGAGCGTTTCCTCAGAAATGGTCAAGGTCGATGGGACTTGGCGCATTCTGTTCAGATGAGTTTGTCTATCCGTGAAAGGGTCGTTGCTGCTTTGGAGGCTGCCATGAAGGAAGGGCTCGAGCGCGCACAGGCGGGGTTTCAGGAACTCCAAGGAAGTTTGGAGGGCGAGTCCAAGAGCACTGCTGGTGACAAGCACGAGACGGGCAGGGCCATGGTTCAGATGGAAATGGAGCAGGCTGCATTGCGCCTTTCACGGGTGGAGGGCATGGTTCGGCAATGGCAGTCTTTGGCCCCAGCTCGGGGCAGAAAAGAAGTCCGCCCCGGTAGCGTGGTGTGTACAGACCACGGGGGCTTTGTGATCGGAGTGGCTTGGGGGGCTTTCGATGTCCCTGAATTGGGCCTGTGGCGTGCGATATCTGCTGATGCTCCGCTCGCACAGGCACTGCAAGCAAGGGGGCCTGATAGCGCTGTTGAATTCAGAGGGAAGCAGTGGAACATTTCATCTGTCGAATAGCGAGCACCGTGCATTCTTGAGCCTGAATGGTGGAAAACAGTTCGCTCGCGTGGCTGCAATAGCACACGAAGGCTCTACATTTGCAGCAAAATCAACGATTTGGGACGATCTCAGGAAACATTCGGGAAGCGCGAAAGAGAAGCGAAGCGCGCCAAGAAGAAGAAGGAAAAGGACCTCAAGAAGCAGGAGGCCAAGGGCAACAAGCGCACGCTTGACAGCCCTGAAATGTTTGCTTATGTGGACGAGTTTGGACGCATTGTCGATACTCCTCCCGATCCAACAGAACGCGAAGAAATCAACTTGGAAGACATCCAAATCAGTGTCCCCAAGGATGAGGATATGGAGCCAGTGGACAAGACCCGTCGTGGAGTTGTCACCATGTTCAACTCGGACAAAGGCTTCGGTTTCATCCGCGATACGGACACCCGCGATAGCATTTTCGCTCACGTCACCAACATGAAGGAGGAGGTTTCCGAAGGAGACAAGGTTCAATTTGAAGTGGAGCAAAGCCACAAAGGACCTTCCGCCATCAAAGTGACCATCATCAAGTAAGCTTTAGCACTGCGCAATTTCTTGGAGCAGCTTCCGTCGTGCCACCGGCAAGAGGGTGGGTTCTAGAGGAACGCTCCATTCCATGTGCGCATGAAACGTGGCAGGCTGCGGAAGCTCTCGGTTTTTTCTGATCAAGCTCCATTTCACTGCGTCGGCTGTCTCTAACCGGGACAAATCGCGTGATTCTACACACTTCAAGCTCAGTTCCAAGAAGGCGTCACCTCCGCGTTCTACCTTGGATTTGACATATCTGTAGGCCTTCAAGCCTCTGGCTCCCATGCTCCCATGTGTTACGATGAGGTAGCCTTCACCGACATGCAGGGGTTGAATGCCGATGGGGTTGAATTCGACTTTGGAGTCGATGAGGTCATAGAGGGTTTTGCCCTCTTTCATGGCGTTTTCAAGGTGCGGCATGGCCCGTTCAATCAGCTCTCTGAGATAGGTCTCCACGGAAGACGCGTTGTGCAGTTTTCCCCTGAGCAATTGCATCCGGGCAAAATCGATCCCTACCACAGGGCCATTCTTCTTTCCTTGTTCAATCCCCTTTTTAATGGTGGTGAGCTCTCTGTGCTTGTTGATGACATCAGCAAGTGCGGGGTAGAGTTTGGTTGCTCTGAGCTCTCCTTTGACCTTTTGCAGCCAGGCCAAAAGGGTGTATTCCTTGTACTCAGCGTCGAGCAATCCCTCTGTAAGCCACCCTGAGTGGGATGTGATGGATGTAGCCTGTTGGACTGAATGCCCTAATTTATTCGACATAATGTATAATTTAGCCCTTAAATTGATGTAAAGCAATAACGAGGGATAACTATTTTGAATTCCAGTCAGGATTTGGTAACATTAGGTTAACATTGCTCGTAGAGGCTTTCTGATGTTTTATCGTTTGTTCTTCGTTTTGGCCCTTGCGGCATGGACTTCCCCTACAATGGGGCAAGGCGTGCAATGGGGGCTGGGCACGGATCCTTCAATGTGGCTGTCAGGCTGGCACCACGTTCAGGTTGGAGCCCAATTGCACCCTGAAATCAGTGTGCTTGCTGGGTTCGGATGGATGGATACTGAGTCGGGAATTTTGGGCAGCGCCATGCGTCAACGGCCTGGTGATTTTGATGGTGCCTTTACCGGAAATTTTGGCGTAAGGCTTCACCCATCATCCAAGGCAGGCGGTAGGTTGCAGGGCCTTTTAGGTCTGGACTACAGCCACGAAGTTTTTAACGAGAATGCGTCGGGCTCCTCAGGCTTAATCACAGAGGTAGAGGTGCCTTTTGGAGTGCGCCAATATATCCGCAATGACATCCGCTTGCTCGCCGGTGGCCGGGTTCACGTTGCCCAACAATTGACCCTTTCAGTTCACGTTGGAGTCGGTTATTCTACACAACATGAGGCCCTGCCTACTCAGACGAATTTGGGCAGACAGACATCGCCTAAGCTGCTCGGAATGGAGCTGCTTTACTGGTTATAGAAAATAGATTGGGCGAAAGGCTTTAAACAGCTCGACCCAATTCCCTCAATTGGTTTGTGTGCATGCGCACAGCCTCCATGAAGGTGGTTTTGGCCCGGTAGGGTAAACCAAATTCCTCAGCGGTTTCCTTTACGATCGGTGCAATCGCATGGTAATGCACGTGACAAATGTGCGGGAAGAGGTGGTGTTCGATTTGGTGGTTGAGTCCGCCACTGTACCACGTGAGAATTTTGCTCTTCGTTCCAAAGTTGCAAGTGGTCTTCAGGGTGTGACTCATCAGATCGGTTTCCATTTTCCCTCCCTTTTCTGCAGGGATATAGTCATGGTCCTCCATGACATGTGCTGGTTGGAAAACCAGGGCCAGCGTCAAGCCTCCAAAGAAGTGCATGAGCAACCATCCTGCGATGACTTGACCAGCACCCAAGCCACTGAAAGCCAGTGGAAGACCCAATACAATGGGGTAGTAAATCACCTTGGCCAAAACGATGCGGAACATGAGGTTGTTGTAAGACTTCCCTGTGCTGCCCAATAGATTCAGCTTTCGGTACCGATTGACGGCAACGAAGTCCTTGAAGGTGACCCAGATCAGGGTCATCAGACCGTAGAAAAACCAAGCGTAAAGGTGCTGGAAACGGTGCCATGGTTTGTGAGGCTTCAAAGGGCTGAAGCGCAACAGGGGACCAGGGTTGATGTCTTCATCGAGACCATCGACGTTGGTAAAGGAGTGGTGCAACACATTGTGCTGGACTTGCCACATTTCACTGTTGCCACCCACGAGCTCAAGCACGCCGCCGATCAGCCTGTTGATGCCCTTCTTGTCGCTAAATGCACCATGATTTCCATCGTGCATGACCGCCATGCCAATGCCGGCAAGCGCGAGGCCCATCACGACTTCAGAGGCCCAAAACAGCCAACCTCCACCTGTGACTCCGGTAGAGATGAGTGCAACGGGAGCGAGGTACAGTGAGATGAGCAGGACCGTCTTGAACACCATGGTGCCATTGGCCTTCTTGGAGATGCCCTTACTCTTGAAATGTGCATCAACACGTTGACGAAGGGTTTTGGAGAAACCGGTCGTGTCCCGTGCGAACCGCACTGTGGGCAATTCAATCTGTGCTTGCGTCATATAACGTGCAAGGTAGTTCGTTCCCCCAAGTGCTATTCCCTATAAGCGCAAATGAGTCCACAATAGGGGCTTGAATGACTTTAAGGTATTTTCCGAACCCGCAACGCCCCAGGTGTAACCTCCAAGTATTCACTGTCCGCAATCCACTCGAGGTATTCCTCCAAAGAGAGCTTCTTGGCCGGGGCAATTCTGAGGCCTTTGTCGCTGCCTGAAGCCCTCATATTGTTGAGTTTTTTGCCTCGGATGAGGTTCAGTTCCATGTCTTGATCCCGGGCGCATTCACCTACGACTTGTCCCTTGTAAATTTCCTCTCCGGGTTCGATGTAGAACGTCCCACGGTCCTGTAGTCGGTCAATCTCAAAGGCCCTTGCTTGGCCCGTGTCCAAGCTCACGAGCGATCCGCTTTGTCGCGTCTCAAGGTCTCCAGCATAGGGTCCGTATTCTTCGAAACGGTGGGTCATGACCGCTTCACCTTGGGTGGCAGTGAGGATCATGTTCCGCAGGCCAATGAGACCGCGTGATGGAATCCTAAACTCCATGTGTTGAATGTCGCCTTTGGCTTCCATGACTTGGAGCATGCCTTTGCGCATCATGACAAGTTCCGTGGCCTTTCCGGCATTGGACTCGGGTACATCAATGACCAAGTGCTCGAAAGGCTCGTGACGCGCGCCGTCAATTTCTTTGAAGATCACCTGTGGCTTGCCGATTTGCATCTCGTACCCTTCTCGGCGCATCGTCTCGATGAGCACAGAAAGGTGCAGAATCCCACGGCCAAATACAGTCCATTTGTCCTCGCTGTCAGTGGGCTGGACGCGCAGGGCTAAATTTTTCTGGAGTTCGTTGTCCAAGCGCTCACGGATGTGACGGCTGGTGAGGAATTCACCGTCCTTGCCGAGGAAGGGCGAGGTGTTGATGGTGAAGAGCAAACTCATTGTGGGTTCGTCCACCGCGATGCGCGTCATGGCTTCGGGCGCCTCCAGGTCGCTCAGGGTATCGCCAATTTCGAAGTCCTCGATGCCAGTGATGGCGCAGAGGTCGCCCGACTTTACCATGTCGACTTTTTCCTTGCCGAGTCCACTGAAGACAAACAGTTCCTTGGCCCTGACTTTGCGGTGACCGTCGGCGGTGCATAGGGCGTAGTCGCGGTTGGCATTCAACTCTCCTCGGAACAAACGACCAATGGCGATTCGACCGGTAAATCGGCTGAAGTCCAGTGATGTGATTTGAAGCTGAGGCGTGCCTTCAACGTAAGGTGCTTCCGGAACCTTGTCGAGGATGACATCCAGCAGGTGTGTCATGTCACTGGTTGGGTTCTCCCAATCGGGGCCCATCCATCCCATTTTTGCTGAGCCGTAGACGGTAGCGAAGTCCAGTTGCTCTTCGGTCGCACCGAGGTTGAACATCAAATCGAACACCTGCTCCTGCACGATGTCAGGGGTACAGTTTTCCTTGTCGACTTTATTGACCACCACAATGGGGATGAGTCCCAGCTCCAGTGCTTTTCCGAGCACAAAACGGGTTTGGGGCATCGGTCCCTCAAAAGCATCGACCAACAGCAGCACCGCATCTGCCATTTTGAGGACGCGCTCTACTTCTCCGCCGAAGTCCGCGTGACCTGGGGTGTCAATCAGGTTGATTTTGACCCCTTTGTAATTGGCAGCAACGTTTTTGGACAGAATGGTGATGCCCCGCTCTCGCTCCAGGTCGTTGCTGTCCAATATCAGGTCACCGGTTGCCTTGCGGGGGTCGATGACGTTGCACAGGTGAATGATCTTGTCGACCAAAGTTGTTTTGCCGTGGTCGACGTGTGCGATGATCGCAACGTTTCGGAGTCCGCTCATGGGGTGCCGTGGAATTTCAAGGCGCGAAATTGGTTCGGATTCCTTGGTCGGACACCATGTTTGCCCTTGAAATCTGTAATCGGAGGGTAGACCCCCTGCCAAGGAAGGCATTTACACGTTTACATTTGCCCAAGAATGCGTCGATTGCAACGGATTGGAGGTGTGGTATTGTTGGTCCTTTGGGGACTGGCTCCCGCGTTGCATCTGCATCACATTCTGGAACACCACTTGTCAGCGCACCACGCTGTTCATGGTTGTTCTCACCACAATCACGCAGCGCCAGACTTTTCAGGGTCGGATCACTCCGACGGTGTGGCAGCCTCTGATGCTTGCGATTTGTGCGATTGGCAATGGGCGCCTGCGGATGAAAGCGCACCTGCCGCATTCAATCTATCGCGCGCGGATCACATTGTTGAGGTGAAATTGGGCCGGACTTCTCCGCCATTGACGGACGATTTGGTCAACAGTGACCACCACAGGAGGGGACCTCCGGCTGAGATCAGGACCGTCTGATTCTCATTCTATTCCCTCTATTTCATGTCTTCATCCCCGCTGATGCTGGGGACGTGGTTCTGTAAATTGATGTGTTCGCCTTGGCTTCGTGCCATGGCAAGCTTTTGTCTTTGTGTGTTGGCTTCTAAAGCCGCTCAAGGGCAAAACACGTCGGTTGTTCATGGACACGTTTACCATGCTGGGCATTTAACCCCTTGCACTTCGGCTGCCGTCCAGGCTTGGCCTTGCGGCAAGACCGTTTTTGCAGATGAGCAGGGCCATTTTACCGTGGCTTGTTCCAATTCTATTGACTCGCTCAGTGTGATTTCACATGGGCACGAGGCCGTTGTGATCGCTGTAAATGGGCGGGCACATGTCGACGTTGAGTTGCAGGAGTTGAACGTGGTCTTGTCTTCTGTAGAGGTTGTAAGCCTTTCCGCCGATGTGGAGCCCGAGGGCATTCGGGCCCAACAAACAGGAGATGTGTTGACCACACTGGAGTCTGTCGCCGGTTTGCGGGGGCTTGATCTGGGTGCGGGCTTGATTCAGCCTGTTTTTCGAGGTTTGGTGGGGGCGAGGGTGGCGGTTTTGGAGGATGGTGTGCCAATGGCAGGAGGCCGCTGGGGGGCCGATCACGGTGTATTGGTAGATGCCGCATTGTATGATGCGGTTGAAGCTGTGCCCGGAGGAGGTCATGTGTGGCTTGGCCCTGAAGCCATGGGAGGCGCCCTCCGCTTGTCTTCGATCGGGATGTTGGAAGCCGATGGGGAGCGCACCCAAAGTGGCGTGCGCTATCGCGCAGGAGACAATGCTGCTCGGTTCCATGTGCTACACCGGAGCCGCAAGGGCCGGGTTCAATGGCAAGCAGGGGGGGGCTCTCAACCGCCATGGCAACCGCAACGTGGCGCAGTCTTCCTTTGAGTACATCGGCCGACAATTTGACCTTTCTACCTCACGCTTGCCCAATACTTCTGGAAGGGGAATGCATGGGGTGGTGGGGCTTTGCCTGGCTGGAGAAAATGGAGATTTGAGCACCATTGAATGGCGTTGGGGCAGTGTGAGTCAAGGGTTGTTTCCCGGCATCATCGGTGTTCCAGATCAAAGTGACTTGGAGCGCGACGATCAGGTGTATCGATGGGAACTCCCTTTGCAGAATGCAGAACGCATGCAGCTTCGAGGCAAATGGCGGCATCAAGGCAGAATGCAGCGAACGCTTCGATGGTCCTTCTCTCGGAACAACAGGAATGAATTCGCTCCGCCCCATGCCCACGGATTCGGGCCAGAACCGGAAGATGACCTGAGCCTTTCGTTGCAAGAACTGCACGTCTTCGGGGAAGGGAGATGGGAAGGTCAGCGCGGCGGTTTCGGGATTCAATTCGAAGGGTTAAAAGGTGAAACCCGAGGCTGGGAATTCCTTCTTCCCAACCACACCCGCCAGCGGGGGTCGCTTATTGCAGAGCGCCTCCAAGGCAGAAGCCGCATCGGGTTGCGGTTTGATGTCGTGCACAATGCCCATGCGGGCCATACGGAGCCGCTTTATGCTTCGGACGGCAGCGAAATCGGTGAGGATGTCCGGACCGAGGCTTTCAGCCGTTGGTTTGCGGGAGGGGCCGTCAATTGGCACCATTCCCAGGCCTTCAGTCCCCACCTCAGGGGAAGTTGGACGTTGGCATTGCACTCCCGCGCACCGAGCAGTTACGCCTTGGCAGCCAATGGCATCCACCATGGAACCTTTCGGTTCGAGCAGGGCAACCCTCACTTGAGGCCCGAGCAGACTGCAGAAGTGCGTTGGCAGCTCATGAAGCTCAGCAAAGCGGCTTCAGGTGGTTTTTCCTGGGACTTGAGGGGTTTTGCCGCCCTGCACAAGGGGTTCATCCACTTGACGCCTCTGGCTTCATTTGCGCCCATTGCCCATGCTGGGCAGATCTATGCTTTTCAAGCCAAAGACGCGTTTCGGACCGGCTTGGAGACAGGATGGTCTTGGTCTGGGAGCACTGTTTCCTTTCAAAACTCCCTGGCATTGCTCGGGCAATGGGCATTGGAAACAGGATTGGGATTGCCCTTCACTTCACCTGCTGACATGCGCAGCTCGGTGGGGCGGAAGTGGGGAAGGCATGGAAATTTCGCTGTGCAGCACCGATGGATTGCAGAAGCGAGGTTGACAGCGCGCAATGAAGCGGTGACCCCATCGGCATCCCTCTGGGGGATACAGTTGGGCTGGAAACCGTCAGGTTGTGCCATTGAATTTGAAGTTCACAATCTGATGAATGCGGCGTGGCTTGACCACGTCAGTGCGTATCGCGCCTTGGGATTGGTGGCCCAAGGGCGTTGGGCATCCCTCCGCTTTACACTCGATGTAAGGGGAGGAGATGTTCAACAGACACCAACAATGAAACAACA
>JBELBZ010000019.1:15592-45962 GCA_042095055.1 Crocinitomicaceae bacterium
ATTTACAACGTTTTGACGGTCGCAGCGGCCGCACTTGGAATGGCATCATGTGGAACAACAGATACCGAAGTGCCCACCGTATGTGATTCAGACAACTTGACTGGACTCCCCAGTGTGCTGTTTGATGAGATCGAAGTGGATGCAGGGTCAACTGTAGTGGTGCACGATGCTTTTTGCGACGATACTGAATTGGGAGAGGTTCGATGGGATTTGCATTCAGCCGAAGGCCACGAGCACGAAGAGGGCGAGGAAGAGGAGTTTGTCCTGAATTCAGGAACCGATTGGGCCAAACTGGAAACCCGTGCATTGACCGGGACCAAAGCAGAGGAGCCATTTTCTTTTGATGTGCCACTGGAGGCCCGCGGTATTTGGGACCTCGTGGTTTCCGTTGTGGATGCCGAGGGCAACGCGGCGCCAGATGTCATCACCCAAGTCCATGTGGAGAACGATTACATCCCCGCGTTCATTTTGCAAGCTGTGGACGGTGTCAACCCTTCAACTTGGCAGGAAGAGCCCATGTGGGCTCCAGGAGCTGAGGTTACAGTAACCGGGTCCGTGGAGGATTCTGATGGAGTGTCGGAAGCTGAAGTGCTGCTCATTCGCGGGTCAGATGAAACCGTGGTCTGGTCGGAGTCTCTCGTGGTGAGTGGAGAAGCTTCTGTGACGTTCACAGTTCAGGTGGTGGTTCCAGCCGATGCTGAGGTTGGAGAGTATCACTTCGAAATGGAAGCCACTGACGGCACGGGTGTGGAGATGCATACCGGCTTTCATGTGGAAGTAGAATAACCTGACTGCGGGTTCCGAGCGAATGCCTCATCTGGATGATGCCGTCATCTGGGTGGGGCATTCTGCGTTGATTGGGGTTCAAATTGTCATTGATGCACTTCGAATGGGTATTTGTCAACGTGTTGAGCATTAGGCCCGAAAGGACACGTAATTTTATCGCTTCAATTCAACAGCATGCGCGATTCCATCATTGCAGATTTGATTCAACAGGAGCAGGTGCGCCAGACCAATGGCGTAGAACTGATCGCTTCTGAGAATTATGCCAGTGACCAGGTCATGGAGGCCCAAGGTTCTGTATTGACCAACAAATACGCCGAAGGCTTGCCTGGTAAACGGTACTACGGTGGATGCGCTGTGGTCGACGAAGTTGAAGACATCGCCCGACAGCGTTTATGCGCGCTCTTCGGCGCAGAATGGGCCAACGTGCAGCCGCACAGTGGGGCCAACGCCAACAGTGCGGTTATGTTGGCTTGTCTCAAGCCAGGGGACAAGATCATGGGCTTTGACCTGGCCCATGGGGGACACCTGACCCACGGTTCCCCTGTGAACTTCTCAGGCAAGCTGTACGATCCGGTTTTTTATGGCGTAGAGGAAGAAACGGGTATCATCGACATGGACAAGGTGGCCGAGACCGCTGAGCGGGAGAAGCCCAAGCTGCTGATTTGTGGCGCCTCTGCGTACAGCCGGGATTGGGATTACGCCCGCTTTCGAGAGATTGCCGATAGCGTGGGCGCCCTGCTTTTGGCGGACATCAGTCATCCTTCTGGATTGATTGCGACGGGATTGCTCAAGGATCCCATTCCGCATTGTCACATCGTCACTTCTACCACGCACAAAACCTTGCGCGGTCCGCGTGGAGGCATCATCATGGTGGGGAAGGACATGGAGAATCCTTGGGGATTGACCACCCAAAAGGGAACCGTGCGCAAGCTGTCGTCTCTGTTGGATAGCGCGGTGTTCCCCGGGATGCAGGGCGGCCCACTGGAACACGTGATTGCGGGCAAAGCCGTGGCATTCGGAGAAGCTTTAGAGCCTGCTTACAAGGCCTATACCCAACAAGTGGTGCGCAATGCCCAAGCGATGGCCAATGCCTTTACTGACCGGGGATATCACCTCATCAGTGGAGGTACAGACAACCACTTAATGCTCATTGACTTGCGCAATAAGGACGTCACAGGTAAAGCAGCGGATGCTGCTTTGGGAGCGGCGCACATTACGGTCAATAAAAACATGGTGCCGTTCGATACCCGCAGTCCATTTGTGACGTCCGGCATTCGTGTAGGAACCCCCGCTGTCACCACGCGCGGCATGGTAGAGTCCGATATGGAACAGTTGGTCGCTTGGATGGATGACGTCATCTGCAATCCCGAGGATGCGGCAATGATTGCCAAAGTGGGCGGTGCGGTCAATGCCCGTATGGCCCAGTTGCCTTTGTTTGCTGAACCCGTGACGGCCTGATTTATGGCGGAGTGCCGCGTTGAGGTTGTGGCCTCCACCCCAGAGGATGTTTGCCTTGCCGCAGAGGGAGGAGCAGACCGGGTGGAGTTTTGTACGCACCTCGCATCGGGCGGTCTTACTCCCGGAAGGGGGCTGGTAGAAGAGGCCTTGGTGATGGCCCGGCAATTGGGCTTGGGCTTCAGGGTGTTGGTCCGTCCGAGGGAAGGAGATTTCGTGTACTCTAGGGCCGAAAAAAGGGCCATTCTGAGGGAGTCCGAAGGATTGCTCGGCTTGGGGGTTGACCGGGTGGTGACCGGTGGATTGGACCAGAATGGTGCACCTGATTTGGATTTGCTTGCCACGCTGAATCAATCTGTGGGATTGGACAATGTGGTGTTTCACCGTGCAGCCGATGAAGCAGCTGGAGCAACAGACGCTGCGGCCATTCTGCGCAATGCGGGGGTCAAGGCGGTCCTGACGAGCGGTGGGGCGCTCAAGGCGGTGGATGGATTAGAACGGATCCGATTGTGGTCAAACTCAGGGTTGCAGGTGATTGCTGGAGCTGGTGTTTTGCCTGCCCACGCTCAAGCCTTGGTTGAAGCTGGTGTTGAGGCGGTGCATGCCAGCTGTCGGGTCCCTGTTGCAACCCATGGGAAATCAGTGCTGTTTGACCGCAGCCGGACGGAAGTGTCTGCCGCCCAAGTGGCTGAATTGGTGGCCGCTGTTCGCAGCATTTGACGACCTTGGGCGCATGAAGCGTTCCCGTATTTCTTTCTTGGTTGCCTGTCTGTCTTTGGCTGTGGTGATGGTTTCCTGTGGCCCTGATGGTGCGCTTCCCAAAGGTGGAGTCGAGGGGTTGATTCCGATGCCCCAGTCTGTGGCAATGGGCAGTGGGGACCTAGAATGTAATGGGAGCCTCCATGTCATTTGGCCCGAAGATTGGGAAGCCGAACAGGACGTTGTGTCGCGCTGGCTTGAAAACGCAGGCATCGCCATGGACCCCCAATCGCCCTCGACCATTCGATTCTCAAGGACTGAGGACGTGGAGGGAGCAGAAGGAGCGGAGGCGTACCGTCTAAATGTGGAACGCAGTGAGGTGGTGGTGGAAGCCGCCACAGGAGCAGGGTTGTTTCGCGGTTGGATGACTTTGCGCAAGCTGCTGCCGGTCGAATGTGAGTCCGGCTGCCCTGAGGGGTTTGTGTTGCCGGCGGTGTCTGTGGTTGACGCGCCTTTTTTCGATCACCGCGGATTGCTTTTGGACGGTTGCCGGCATTTCCAAGACGTGGCTTTTGTCAAGAAGCAAGTTGACTTGCTGGCATTGCACGGTATGAACGTGCTGCATTGGCACCTCACCGAAGACCAAGGCTGGCGCATCGAGATCAAGGCCCTTCCACGGTTGACTTCATTGGGCGCATGGAGGGAGGAAGCAGATGGCACGCGCCACGGGGGGTATTATTCTCAGGAGGAGATTCGAGAGGTGGTGGCCTATGCAGCTGCCCGTCACATCGAGGTGATTCCCGAGATAGAGATGCCCGGACACAGTTCTGCAGCCTTGGCGGCGTACCCTGAATTGGGGTGCACTGGATTGCCCTTGGAAGTTCCCGCACGTTGGGGCGTTTTCAAGGACATCTATTGCGCGGGCAACGACAGCACTTTTGGATTCTTGGAGGCTGTTTTGGATGAGGTGGTGGAACTGTTTCCCAGCCCACGGATTCACATCGGAGGAGATGAAGCCCCCAAGGTCCGTTGGTCGTCTTGCAAAAAATGCCAGCGCAGGATGGCCCAAGAAGGCCTGCAGGATGAGGAGGAGCTGCAGCGTTGGTTCATCGAGCGCATGGGCCAATACCTGGCCTCCAAAGGCAAAACAATCATCGGTTGGGATGAGATTCTCGAAGGAGGCTTGCCAGAGGGCGCTGCGGTGCAGAGTTGGCGTGGTATGGGGGGCGCTGCGGAGGCGGTGCACCTGGGGGCCGATGTGATTGTATCGCCCACGAGCCATTGCTATTTGGACTACCCCTTGCGCAGCACGGACTTGGAAGAGGCGTACAGCTTCAATCCGCTGCCCGACTCCCTCTCGCATGGCCCTGGACGCATTCTCGGAGGAGAGGGCAACATGTGGACGGAACATGCGCCCCAAGAACTTGTGGAGTCCAAGGTGTATCCGCGACTGACGGCGCTGTCCGAGGTGTATTGGAGCGGCCCCAATCGCACCACTCAACCGAAGGCTTACACGGATTTTCTCGCCCGTTTGGATGCCCATTACGTCAGGTTGGATGCCATGGACGTGGACTATGGTTTGGAATCTCCGCCCTTTGCCTTGGAAACAGCAGCGGGCGCAAATGGTGCATTGTCGGCTGAGGTGATCGCCTTGGGGCGAGGCGTGACGGGCAGAGGCCTGTGGACAGGGACTGATCCGGATTCCGTAAGCTCGGGGGTGCCTTTTGAAGTGCTCGGCCCGGGTGAGGTGGTGATGGAGGTGGGGCGCAGGGGAAAGTGGACCGGACAACAGGTGGCTTTCCCCTTGGATGGGCACGACGCCGCATTCAAGCCGCTGATGCTGTCTTATGCGCCCAGTCCATGGTACACCGGAGGAGGGAATGGTGCACTGGTCGATGGTAAAATCGGGTCATCTGACTTCCGGGATGGCGCTTGGCAAGCTCAACAGGGGGTGGACATGACCGCTACAGTGGATTTGGGCGCTCCGCAAACCATTGAGGAAGTGGCCACCGGTGTCTACCTGTACCAGGATGCTTGGATATTTCTCCCGGCCAGTGTTTTGTGGGAAGGGTCGGAAGACGGAAAGCAATGGAGCACCTTGGCCAGGATCGCACCGGGCGATGTTTTGGCACGTGATGACCGACAACAGCGCATGGCCCTCAAAGCCGTTGTGAGGCCGGGCGCTCCGCAGGCTCAATTTGTGCGCATGACGGTGACCAATGCGGGACCATGTCCTGATTGGCACGCGGCCGCCGGATCTGAAAGCTGGCTCTTTCTCGATGAGATCACGGTGCGATAAAAGTCAAAAGAGGGTGAGGTAATGTTCCGGAGCGCATGGCGTAACAATTCCTTTACTCATAGCTCATTTTACCTTCTCGTTCTTGTCGCAAAGCCCGGCGTATTTCGCCGTTCAAAACGCGAACATGAAATACATCTGTACCCTTTTCTCTTTTCTTGTCCTGACTTCAGTGGCCCATTCCCAATGTGATTGCCCTCCCATCGCTGACCGTCCGATTGTCAATGTGGCATCCGGAGGCTCTGGCACGACGACTTGGACCTGCGCCAACACTTACGTTTTGGACGGCTATGTCTTCGTTCAGGCCGGACAGGTACTGACGATCGAAGCAGGTACTGTAGTGAAAGGCGCTGCTGGATCTGGTGTGGATGCTGCGGCCCTGATTGTGTCCCGTGATGGACAAATCCTTGCAGAAGGAACGGCAGATTGTCCCATTGTCATGACCTACGAAGGCGATCCTTTGGACGGTTCCATCTCTTATGATACACGCGGCCAGTGGGGCGGTTTGATCGTCTTGGGCAATGCCACCACCAATTTTGGAGGTTTGGCACAAGTAGAGGGCATTCCATCCGACAATGACCAGGCCTCCTATGGTGGTGACGATGATGCTGACAACAGCGGCGTTTTGCGCTTTGTGTCCGTGCGCCATGGTGGTGCGGAATTGGGTGCAGCCAACGAAATCAATGGCATCACCTTTGCCGGTGTCGGTTCAGGTACCATTGTCGAAAACGTAGAAGTGGTGTCCAACTTGGACGACGGCATCGAGTTTTTCGGTGGTTCGGTTTCCGTAAAAAATGCCGTGGTGGCCTTTTGTGGCGACGACAGCTTTGACTGGGACCAAGGATATCACGGGCAGCTCAATGAAAATTGGCTCGCCATTCAGGACCAACCGGGTGCCATTGGTGACCGCGGAGGTGAATTGGATGGAGACGACTCTGACGACGGCAATGTCAGTTCAGATGAGATGCCTTTTTCCACACCCACAGTGGTCGGTTGGACCATCGTCGGCGTCGGTGGAGGCCAAGGTCTGTTGTTCCGGAATGGATCTGGAGGACACGTCTCCAATGCTGTCATCGCCAACGTGGCTGAGGGCATTGAAATTGAGGACAAGGAGACCCCCATGGATGCCTTTGACCATTGGGTAAATGAGGACTTGACCTTGGGCAACATCACCGTTTTGGGTGACGATGCCTTGGATTACGACGGCGAGGAAGTGGAAGATGGAGATGCGCAATTGGACGCCTATGCGGCGGACAATGGCATTGCCGTTGACAACAGCTTAGAAGTGGACTACACCTTCGGTTTTAACGCCAGCGGAACTTCAGCTACCGACACCCTCGATTTGGAGTGTGGTTTGGGTTCTGGCCACGCATGGGCTTTGGGTTGGACGTTCTGCGACGCCATCAATTTGTTTGGTGGCCAAGGCGGCGTCAGTAATGTGGCCGAGGGGGGATCCAAGCGCTTGGTCTTGTGGCCCAATCCCGCGTCTGGATCTGATGTGCATGTGGGCGGACTGGTCACTGGTGCAGAGCTGGAAGTGCGCAACGTGATGGGCAAAATCGTGTGGCAGGGTGCGGTTTCCGCTGGAACTGCTCTGCTGCCCGCAGCGACATGGTCCACCGGCACGTATATCTTGAGCTGGAACGAAGCTGGAGTACTTGGCCGCCAGCGTTTCATCGTTCAATAAGGCCGGAACGGAAGGGCGCGGTATCTTCCCGCCATGCCCCGTTTCTTTTTTTTACTGCTTTTGACAGTGGCCATGAATGGGCCCGTTTTCCCACAAGGAGACGGGCCCATTTTGCGCCGCACCCTCCCACGTGATTTGAGCCACCACGGGTGCCGTCAGGCCCACCTTCCGGTTCAGGCGCTGTTGGCCCGCAGGAGCAGCGCGGCAGATGGGAATTTCGACATGTCAGGGTCATTGGCCCGGAGTGACTCCTTTGACATCACGCACTATGGCTTAGAGTTGGACGTCACCGCCGCATCGTCCCTTCAGGTCACAGGGTCTGCCCACATCACGTTTGAGACTTTGGAACCAGGAGCGAACAACCTGTGGTTTGACCTCGAAGGCTCGCTGGATGTGGATTCATTGAGCTTAGATGGTGTGACTTGGGCATTTGATCAGATCGGAGACTCCGTGTTTGTTTCCGCTCCCGACGGAGGCTGGCAACCTGCCGGACCGCAAGTGGTGGGCCTGCATTACCATGGCCAACCGGGCAAGGATCCTTATTGGGGGGGCATGTACCTCACCGGGGACTACATCTTCAGCTTGGGCATAGGCCTGACCACCATTCCACCCAACCATGGAAAGGCTTGGTACCCTTGCTTTGACCAGTTCCGCGAGCGTTCTGCATACACCTACGGCATTACCAGTGCAGGGGGGAAACGCTTCCATGGCCAAGGACACCTGGTCCAGACCGACAGTTTGGGGGGAGATACCATCCGGCGCGTGTTTGACATGCCCCAGCCCATACCGACTTATTTGAGCGCCATTGCGGTGGCGGATTACCAAGACTGGGACACGACCCATGTGGGGACGTATGGAGAAGTGCCCATTCGCCTGACCGCCAAGGCGGCCAACCTCAATTTGATGAAGAACCGTTTTGCCGACCTCGGGGTCTGCATCGATGCGCTTGAGGACTGGTGGGGACCCCACGCTTGGGAGCGGGTTGGATATGTGATCACCACGGATGGAGCCATGGAGCACCCCACCAACATCGCTTACCCCTTGTCCATGTTGCAGCAGAGCAACTTCCAAAATGAAGGGCTGTATGGCCATGAATTGGGACACCATTGGTGGGGCGATATGCTGTCGCCCTTGCTGCACAACCACATGTGGATCAAGGAGGGCTTTGCGGAGTATTCGAGCCACTTGTTTGAAGAGTTGCTCAGTGGCCGTGAAGCCTTTGTGGAGATGGTCAAGGACAACCAGCAGTTTGTGTTGGAGCAGGCCCACATCGATGACCTCGGATTTTGGGCGCTTTCGCCCATTCCCGATGCAGAGATTTATGGCCGGCACAGCTACAACAAAGGCGCTTCCGTGGTCCACAACTTGCGCAACTATTTGGGCGATGACCTTTTTCGTTCGGGTGGGCAAGCGGTGCTGGCCACCCACTACGGTGGGGCCATGGACGACGTGATGCTTGAAGCGGCTTGGGAAGCGGCCACAGGCGTCGACCTGACGCCTTGGTTTGACGCCCACATTCGCCAACCTGGGTTCTCCACCTGGGTGCTCGACAGCACCTCGACCATGGGCCTCGGAGCGCCGACAGGGGCGGTCACGACGTTGTACCTCCAGCAGAAGCTGCGGGAATGCGACAACCACCATGAAAACGAACCCCTCGATGTCACGGTGTGGGACGCCGAAGGCAACAGGGAAGTGGCCCAAATTGTGGTGGGCGGACAATACGCTACGGCCCAAGTCGTGACGGCCTTAGAGCCGGTCATGGTGGCGCTCAATGCGGAAGGCCGTTTGAACCAAGGCCGCATGGACCTCGATTATTGGATTTCAGAAACGTCTTCTTTGCAAAACCTGCCGTGGGTGGACATGCGCATCGGATGTGACGAGATCACAGAGGGCGACAGTGCATTGGTCAGGGTGGAGCACCATTGGGCGGGACCTGACGGTGCAGCAGGGGAGACCCCTGCGGAAATGGCGCCGTACATGGAGGCCATCAGCAGCACCCATTTCTGGACCATCAGTGGCATTTGGCCTGAAGGGGGCCTTCTGTTGGATGCCCGGTTCACCTACCGTGGAGGAGATGAGGACGAACTTGACTTTGACCTCTATGGCCAGACCGAGGCCGATGCGTTTTTGGCTTGGCGCGCAAGCCCTGCAGATCCGTGGGTAGAGTACCCAGACTATGAACTCCAGATGGGTTCTGCCTTCAATGGCAGTGGGGTGTTCAAGGTGTCGCGGTTGCGCCGAGGTCAATACGCCTTTGCCAATGGAGACGTGTCCGTGGGGGTGGCTTCTCCGGATGCTGGGGAATTCCCAACCGAAGGTGTATATCCCAATCCCGCCCGGGATGAGGTGCATGTGAGTTGGCCAGAGCAGGCCCGCACGCTTTCCGTGCAAGACGCCTCAGGGCGCGAAGTCCAAAGAATCCAAGTCACCAACCCTGGCCACAGGGTGTTGCCTGCTGCAGAATGGCCGCGGGGGACGGTCATGTTGGTTTGGATGGATGCCGATGGCGGGATGTGCGGAACATCGCGCTTGTTGCTGGAATAGGTCCTTGTAAGGCCGTTTAGAACTTGCGTTTCCCTGTGGAGTCCCACAGGCCCCAAAACGCTCCGACGCTGCCTTCTGTGCCCACCTTCCAACCTTCGTCGAAGGCCGAGAAGTAAAACATCTCAATGTCCTCTTTTTGGGACCAGCGCTGTGCGTTGATGAAGTATTTGAGCGCGTTTTCGTAACCCGGCTCGGCCACGCCGAGCGGATCACCTTCGCTGGGCCATCCGGTTTCGGTGATGATGACTTTTTTGCCTTTGGCCGCTTGCTTTGCTTGGTAGTACATCTGTTTCATGTAGAGCAATGCATAATCGATGTGGCACCCTTCCCAATAAGGATAGCAGTTGGCCAAGATCACATCGCACGCCTCGGCAATGGCGGGGCGGTTGGTGAATTCGTAATAGGCATCCACATAACCCACAGGGGTGTCAGGCAGGGCTTCCTTGACCCGAAGGATGTATTCGAGGAGTTCGGACTCCTCCATTTCCTCTCGGTACATCACTTCATTGCCCACGGCTGCAACGTCGACGAACCCGGCGCGGGCCAATTCGATCAAGCGCGCGACCTCTTCCTCGTTTTTTTCCTTGTCCTCACCCAACCAGGCGCCTACCAGCGTTTTGAGACCATATTCCCGCGCCAGCTGGGGAATCATGTCGTTTCCTTCGGTGCAGGAGAAAACACGGATCCAACGGGTATGGGGTTGAAGGAGGGCGAGCTTTCTGCGCACTTGCTCCTCTGAGATGGGGTTCCCCGGCTCTTGTTCCCCCTCGTAAGGGCTGAAACAAATGCCGTGCATTTTGCTGTTCAACAGGTTGGCACACTCTTTCTGCAACGCCAGCTGATCGAGCGCGTTGACTTCAGTCCCGGTGAGGGAGAGGACTTTTTCCTTGCGGTATGACATGACCGGTTTGGCGATCTTGGTTTATCCGTTGACGGCTTTGCGTCGTTCCATCAACTGGGCTTTTATTTCCTCTGCTTTCGCTTCTGTGATGTCGTAATTCTTCATGATCAAAACAGCTGCGACAACGCCGGCAATGGGGAGGAAGGTGTAGAACATGCGCATGCCCGTTACGGCAGATTCAGTGACGTTGCCGGCATCAAAACCAACCACGGACAGGAAGGTGCCACTCAGCAGCGCCGCTACACCGAAGCCGAGTTTGACCATCCACCAATAAACGGCGCCGAGAACGCCTTCCCGGCGCTTGCCCGTTTGCAATTCGTCCAAGTCGCAAACATCTGCGGTCATGCTCATCATGATGGTGAAGAGGCTGCCGATTCCAAAGGAATGGAAGGGCAAAGCGAAGAGGAACAGGTAGGGTTTCCCTGGGACAAACAGGAACCAGAAGAGGATGTACCCGACAATGGAGATCAGCTGAGACACGATGAAGGCCTTCTTCTTTCCCATGCGCTTGGACATGCGTGCCACGAGGGGAATGACCAAAAACGTCGTGATCAGCGCCCCAACCGAACCGTGCATCGCAGGCCAGGTGCCTGCACTGGCAGGGTCACTGTTGAACAGGTAGTGGACGATGATCAAGAAGGTGTAGGCTGCAATGACATTGAATGAGTTGAAAATCAAGAATGTAGCCCCAGCGATTTGACGGAATTGTTTGATGCGAAAAGCTTCGAAAGCAGAGACGAAAATCTCCTTGACACTTCGAATGACTTGCGATGCGCTGATGGGGACGAAATCCGTCCGGTCGAGGGTGGGCTTGCTCTTGATGAAAATCGCCGGGATGAGGGCGAAAAGGGTGCACGGGATGGCGACCCAAACAGCCAATTCCCTGACGCCTTGGTCAGCCCCTTCAGGAAACCAAGTCGGATCGTACAGGATGACCCAGAACCACGGTGCGATAACCCACGCCCATTGTCCGATAAACTGCGCAACGGCCATGATGTCTGTGCGCTCGTGGAAATCCTCGCTGATTTCGTATCCCATGGCCACATAGGGGACACTGAAAATGGTCAGTCCGAGGTAGAACACCAGCGACCAGCTCAGGAAGTAGATGAAGTTGTACATCACGCCGTCGTCCTTGTGGAGCTGCCACATGGCGATGTAGGCAATGCCCATCAGGATGGCACCAATGAAGACGTACTGCCTGCGCCTGCCCCATTTCGAGCGGGTGTTGTCCGAAATGAACCCCATGATGGGGTCGGTGATCGCATCAAAAACGCGGGGAAGGAATTGGATGATGCCCCAAAGCAGTGCAGCAAAGCCAAGGTCTTGCACCAACACGATGATGAAGACGCCCAAGGCCGCAGGGAACATCTGGTTGGCCAGCATGCCGAACCCAAAGGCGATTTTTTGGCCCATCGGGACGGATGTGGTCGGAGGCGAGGTGGAAGTGTCCATAGTTTGGAGATTTTCAGAGTTCGGCAGGGGAGATGACAACCGTTTGAAGGGCCTGGGCGTCAAGGACGACCCGAACATCTTGCGACAGTCCTTCAATGCGCACGGTGCGGGGGGTGTCTCCTGGATTGAAACACACCACGATGTGGGACCCGTCGACGTTTTCAGCGGCTACCGCCATCACTTCTGGGTCCTCAGATTCGCTGGCCAGAACGGTGGATCCGGGGCGAATGAATTTGCTGAAGTGGGACATCACATCGTAGAGGGGGGTGAAGTACACTTCGTCCTGTTCGGGGTCGACGATGACCGGAGCGATGCACCAATTCTTGAACCAATTGGGGCCGCCTTGGCGGTCGAGCACCATGTTCCAATCAACCCAGCCGTTGACCCAATGGTTGAGGCAGCCGATGATGTCCCGCGCATAACGGTGCACCGGTGCGTATTTGGGGTGCAGGTATTTTTTCTCGTCTTCCCGCCACGTGTAGCCCCAGTCGGTGGCCTCCTTGCGCCAGTACCAATCGTCGTCTTGCCACACCGGGACTTCAGCGTCGATGCAGCCCTCGGTTTCGATCAGCAACTTGTTTGGTGCAGCGGCGTGCGCCCGATCCAGCTCGTCGGGGAAGTAGTCATAGGTGCTTTCATACCAATGGATGGCGGTGCCAGCAAAGTATTGCGCACTGGCTGAATCCCGGTACATCGACGCCGTCCATTCGTCGAGGCCGGCCCGGTTCTGGTCGTAGCCCAATACGTTGAGGTGTCCCAGTCCATTGGCTTGGAGGGCGGGGCCCAAATGCATCTGCACGAACTCGGTCATCTCGTCCGGCGTGTAGAGCATGCTCTCCCAGTTGTTGCCGTTGCCGTGGGGCTCGTTCTCCACCGTGAAGCCCCAGAGCGGGATGTTCTCCGCTTGGCAGGCCTCGGCGTATTTGACGAAGAACTTAGCCCATGTGGGTTGCATTTCTGGGAGAAGCCGACCGCCTACCCAGTCGTTGTTGTCTTTCATCCACGGTGGGGCGGTCCAAGGGGATGCGATGACCTGGAAGCCGTCTTTGGAGATTTCCTGGGCCGACCGGATCATGGGAAACAGAAACTCTTGGTCGGGTTCGATGCTGAAATGCTCCAGTCCGAGGTCGCCTTCCACAGCCGCATAGCTGTAATGGTCCCGCGAGAAATCGCACGAATTCATGTGGGTGCGTGTGAGGCTGTAGTTGGCCCCGGATGGGGCGAAATAGGCCTCGAGGATGCGCTGGCGTTGCGCTGGGCTCATTTGGTGAACGAGGTAGGCCGAAGCATCTGTGAAGGACCCGCCGAACCCCTCGATGTTCTGCTTGCGCTGATTCGCATGCACGAGGACGCGCACTTCTTCTGCCGCTGGCACGTCCCATTGATCAAGCGTGTCTTGGGGAATTGCATGAAACCGCCCTCCATTGCGGGAGGTTTCGTAGACCGCTTTTTGGAGTTTTCCTTCCGTCATACGTGGGGGGGTGTTGCCGTTGAAGAGGGATTTGACCACGGTAAAGGCTTCTTTAGGGTTCCGGTGGATGTCCACCAGCCCCCAGTATTCTTCATTGGCCGTCGCGTCGTAGGGCACCCCGTCGCTTCCGGGAGCCCAGCCGCCCACATCTTGTTGGTCCGGTTGTCCCGCTTTCCACCACCCGTCGGTGAAGGAGAACACCGCGACACCCGCTGTGCGAACAGTATCGGAGAAGAGCGGGGCCAACAGCGTTTGCGTCGCATCCGCCTGTGCACCTTGGTTCTCGCCCTCGTCGTAGCCCGGTGCAGCCGTGTTCATATAACTGTCCGCGCCGAGCTCCGAGAAATACATGGGCTTGTTGCTGAACTTGGCAAAGTCCTGCGCGGCGGTGTAGGATACGTCCCAACGGTAGACGTTCAATCCCCACACGTCGATGTCGGGCAGCGCAGCGAGCAAAGCTTCATCGGGGATTTCGCCATGCGCCGTGGACACCGGGTGGTTGGGATCCTCGGCCTGAATGGCTGCGGATGCTTCTTTGAGGGCCTTGTACCAGACATCGGGCGACCCGTCAAACCACTCAGGGTGCAAGTTGTATTCGTTGCCCAGCTCCCAGAGCAGGATGGCCGGATGTGATTTGAACGCCGAGATATAGTCCAAGTATGTCCCTGACTTCAAGTCATATACGCCACCTTGGTTGTATCCAAAACCCATGATGACGTGAAGCCCGGCTGCGCTGATTTCGTCCAATACCTCTCGAGATGCAATGGGCTCGTAAACGCGAATGGCGTTGACCCCCATTTCACGCATCAAAGCGAGGTCCTCGGTGAGGTTGTCAAAGCTGCGTTTTTCCTCACCTATGGCCACCGGGTGGTAGCATACGCCTTGGATGAAAAAAGAGGCGTTGCCCTTCATCAGTTGGCCATTTTTCGTCCAGACCTGATGATCACCAGGAGAGGAGCAGGAGGTGGCTCCGACCCCGATCAGAACGACCATGGCGGAGATCAGAAAACGGGCAGATAAATGTCGCATTGTGAAAGTGGCAGTAAACAGGTCAACGGGCCGGATGCAATACGTGCCGATCCAGCATTTCTCGCTGCCCAGCATAACTGCTTGTGATGGGGTGTCCACCGCGGGTCAATCCTTTGAACTCCCCTTTTGAAACCGACGGCCACAGTGCGTATTTCGCCTCTCCGTCGCCTTTGAACAAGCCGAAGTGGTTTTCGGAATCAGTGGGATTTGCAGCACTCTTCCAAGGTTCGTCAAAGGCCTCAAAATAGAAGCAGCTGATGCCAGAGGACTGGGTCCACTCGCGCATGCCCCGATAGAACAAGGCTTGCTTATACTCATCGGCGGCCCGAGATCCTTCGGGGCCATAAAAGCCATCAGAAACGCTGGCCCAACCCGTCTCTCCAATGTGAACGCTTTTCCTCTCGTCAATGCCGTGCACATATTTCACGACCTGCTCATATTGATTTTGGCTATACGCCAGTGCGCGCTGCATGACCAGCTCGATTCGGTTGTCTTCTGTGGTCGCAGTTTCCCCGCCAGCTGAATCCTGCAGGGTGTCTGCGGACCAGAATACAGGATTGTAGTGGGTGTCGTGGAAGGGGTAGGTGTGCATGGAGACATAATCCACGGCGCGGACCAGTGCCTCGAGGTCTTCATTGTGGTACTCGCTGCCACCGCCACCCCATGAGGCAAAGTTGTCCGAGCTGGTGATCCAGAGATCGGCAGGGAGCGTTCCGTCGACTTTTAAGGCCTGAAGGTGGTTGACCCACTGCAAAATCACGTTTGGCGCCACGAAATAGGAGGCAGCCCAATGCACCATGGCCTCATTGCCCACAGCAACGACCTTAATGATGTCGGGGTACTGCTTTGTCAATGCCACCGCCCGCTCAATCTCGCTTTGGTTGGCTTCGAAGTCCTGTTCGCTGTGGTTGGGGCCATCCGTCCATGCGCCCGCACAATCAATCCAAGCGCCGAGCATGACGTACATCTCGAAACTGGCGTCGTCTTCCTTCAACGCTCGGATGGCTTTTACCACATTTCCGGCATGGGGCAACTGCACATTGTAGGTGCGTACAAACCGAATGCCCATGGCATGTAGGATTCGGAGGTCCTCTTTCAATTGATCGAGGGTAGGCTGTTCAGAACGGCTCAGGCCCCTGTATCCTCCATAACAAATGGCGGGGTATTCGGGGTTCCCCACAAGTTCGGAGGCCGATGGATTGTGCATGGTGTGTTGCTCGTTGGCAGCACCGCAGGACGCGATGACGGCTGAGAGGAAAAGAAAGGATGCCGCTCCTGAGAGGGAGGCAGCCAAGCCCTCGAATCTAGTTTTGGAATTTGACAGTGTCCACATCTACCTCGGATTATGCCATGACCGTGAGTTGGGCCACTTCGTGCGATCTCCGAAATATTTTGCTGCTCAGCTCCCTGTTCAATACCAAGCCCTCGATGCTTTCGGAGCGCCCGTCGGTCATCTTGACTTCGATGGCCGGTTTGTCTCCACGCTTGTGTACCACAGGCACTTGACACACGGTGTATGCCAAGCTATCCGTGGACAATTCAATGGTCTGCCAATCCTGTTGAACATCGACGTATTCAAATGAAGCGGGCGCGGTCAAGAATTCATCGGCAGGCATCAACGCCCGATCAAAATGAAGCTGACCGCCAGTGACGCGTACACCCAATTCTCCGTAACGGCACAGCAAATCCTCCTTGACTTGCCCAGTCATGCCCGGTTGCTGGGCGCCTTTGCCGCCAGGTGTGTGGGAATAAGGGTCGGTTGGGAATGCCCCGTACAATTCCGGAGACTTGTGAGCGCCGATCCCGGCATTGATTTCGAAATAGTGGTCAAAGAGCCGCCCGACCGTTTCAGAGGCGTCGGATTGCGCCACTGCGTTTTGGGTGACTTCAAAGGCCGCCAACCTGAGTTTGGATACCATGTGCCAATAGATGGAGCCCAATCCCTCGTATCCAAAGAAGGTGCCCGAACGGCCCGTGAAAGCCTTGTGGTTGAAGATGCTTTCGTAGAGCTCCTCGACCCGCTGTTGCTCAGAAGCCACAAGGGATGTGTAAGGCTCGGGCAATCCGCCAAGTGCCGCGCGCAAGGCGTTGACATTGTTGAAGTTGCCGTTGAAGTGGAATCCACCCATGCAGTCCTTTGTCACGATGTCGGCATTCTCATCTGCGACCAATTTGGACAAGAGGGGGGAGCCTGCAATCGCTTCGGGATCGATGTTGTTCTTGTCGAGGAAACGGGGCAAGGACTTGTTGGGATACAACACATAACTGTATTGGTCTTCCCGGAAGAGGGCGCTGGCTTTCAGAGCGTCCAAGACCTCTAGGCTTTCGGTCGAATCCAGCAGGCCTGAACTCAAGACGGCAACTTGTCCTTCGAGCATCTCAGGCAATGCGCTGATTTCGATGCCTCCGTCCGGCTTGACGGTCATGAGGTTGTAGGCATGGTACAGGCCATCGCTGCGCTTGTTGGCTTTGATGGAATGTTCGAGGTGCTCCAAAGCGACATCCACGAATGCAGACAAATCAGAGAGCTTCAATGGGGCTTTCTGGCCAGAAAATTCCTGGTTGTAGATTTTTTGACGGTAGTCGCTGGATGCATGCCCCAATCCATCGAGTATCGACCGGCGCTGAGCATCGGTGATCCGATCTGAGGTCAGTGAGCGGAACTCACCAAGCGTGGCCTTCATCCGATCAAAGCAAGCGAGCAACTCCACCGAAATCTGCACTTCACTGTGCCCGGTTTTGCCCAATATGTCCTTGAAATAGACCAAGAAGCGCCGCAAATAATAAAGGGTCACCATGGATACGCCGTTTCCGACGAGTGCATTGTTCGCGTCGTTCCACTCGGGCCGCTGCGTGTTCATCCAAATGCCGCCTTCGGGAATGAAATTGGCCACCTTGGCGAGCATGGTCGCCATGATTTTTTCGATGAAATTGACCTTGTAGATGAAGACGTGGGTTTCGCGAAGGAGGGCTCCATCGCCACCGATTTCATTCTTCTTGAATGCGACCCGCTCTTCCCGTTCATGATCGAAATCAATCGTGTTTTTGGGGTCTGCGAGGAGAGCGTCATAGGCCTTGATCCGATAGGGGACGTTGGCGTAGACAAAGGAGTCATTCTTCAAGTAGTCCTCCAGTTTCTCGGGGTAGTAGGCGCGCAAAAACTCCAGAAACTTGAGCAAGTAAATGATCTGGTGGTCGCCCCAGTAGCCGATGTACGACCATGGATTGTCAGGCTCAATGGTCTCCCACTCAAAGCCATCCTTGAACACGCGATAAGGATTGTATCCATCGAAAGTGGTGGCATTGAGGAACTTGAAAATCATGCCCTCAATGAACTCGGGATAGGCATGGACCAGGGCTTCCCAGTTCTGGAAGATGTCGCGCCAATTGCCTTGGTAATCGAGGATTTTCGAGCCGTCGTCTTCGTTGCGCAGGTTGATGGAAAACCGGTTCCATGGACGGCTTGGATCGCCGTGGCGGCGGCTGAACTTCAGGGGCAGGTATTCCGCGCACAGCCGCTTGAAATTGAGGTCTTCGTCCTTGGATGCTTCATCCTGTAGGAAGAACAAATCGAACTTTTCAGGCCAAGCGGACATGACCTCGGATTTCTTGAAGAAAACCTTGTGGTTGGCCCGGTCGATGTAGGCCATGAAATCCGCGCGCTCGATTGTGTAATTCTCATCGAAAATCCCGCCGCGCATGATGTTGAACATCGTATTGGCGAAATGCCGAATGTTGCGGCGACGGTCAGCGGTCAGTTGCAATCCATCGCTGGCCGCCACGAGCGCAATGAGTCGGTTGGACCCTTCCTCGATGTCGTTCAACACATCTTGCTGGAGTTGAGCCGGTGACTGAAGGTCTTGTTTCAATTTTACGACCCCTCGAATGGACTGGCCCAAATCCGCCACAATCATCCAGTCTTTGGCGCCATGGGCAGCCAGCTCAAATGAACTTTGGATGAAGTAGGCCCCGCGTTCGGCTTTGACATCGGTTTCGGTGACCAGAGGCCCGCCGGTTTTGAATGCTTGCAACTGTCGAGAGGACAAGAGCACTTGAGGAGCTTCAAATCCTATAGACCAGACGACGTTGGACTTCAAAGCCTCGCTGGGCTCGGCTTTGTCGGAGATGATGGCGCTCAGTGCATAAATCCCGAGGTGGCTCCCTTCCAGCTCGCATTTCTTGTAGGCATCCACCAGGTTGCTGCTGCCGCGTTGCAACCCTTCCGGGACTCCATAGGGCAACACATTCTGTATGCCATCGAGTACGCTGACTTTGACGGGGTCAGCGGCGGAGGACTCGAGCCGCGCTTGGCGCACGAAACCGTATCGCTCGCTGGCCGACCATTGGTAGCGAAATGTCAGTGAGAGATCGTGGTTGATCTCCTCGAAAATCACCTTGTTTCCGTAGGCATTCTTGTAGAGGTTGCGCTCAATGGAATAGACCCCTCTGTTCTGTTCTGAAAATGGCTGCCAGAGCATGCGGCGGCCTGCGCCTTCCACCAATACGATGGTTTTGCTGCCGGTTGTCTCTGCAGCCTCTGTGATTTTGTCGTCGGTGTAGTAGGGAAAGAGGGCGTGATCGCTGTTGACCCGGCCTGCGGATAGTCCACCATTGCTCGCCAAGAACATCCAGTGGTCTGAATGGCTCACGATGCTCATGAAAAACGGGCGCATCTGATCGACGGAGCTGATCTTGTAGTAAGTCTCACCTTCAATGGTCACCTCTTTTCCAGAGGTGGATGCGAGAGCGGGTTGGAGGGGTTTTTGCCCGATAAATATGGGTGTGCGGTTCGCCGTGTCGCTCATTTCAATTTTGTAATCGGTTGGTGTGTGACCCTCCGTCCGAACTGTGCCATTTCAACAGTGCGCGGGGTCCAACTGCCGTGCATTGACGGCAGGGCGAAAGTAAGGATGTTGTGTTTTGGAACGCCTTGCAGAGAATAAATGCTGCTGATTTTCACAGGACAAGTTTGCCAATGGCGCCTGATTGAGAAAGGACGGTGACCGCAATGCGACACACGCCGTGCGCAAAACCAATGTCAAGGTCCATGACGGGAGAACCGCCATTGGGGTCAGCTTCCTTGTAACCTAAGGCATTGATCCTCCGTTTCCCTGCAATCCGATGTACCTTAAACTTCCACAGGAATTTCCATGAATGCCCCATTGATTCAGCCGCTGTATGACGAAGTCCAACACGGGACGTGGTCTACGCTCTATCGCAGGCAACGCGAAAATCTCGAAGGAAAGGGGGCCCGTCTGTACCTCGATGCCCTAGACCGAATGGAGGCGCTGTCAGAAGCAGCAATACCCAGGGTAGACCAGATGTCAGCCGCTTTGAAGGGGGCCACAGGTTGGGGACTGGTCATCGTTCCTGGGCTCATTCCCGTCGACGATTTCTTTGCTCTGCTCGCCCAACGTCAATTCTGCACATCCACTTGGGTTCGGCGTCCCGACCAGCTGGATTATCTGGAGGAGCCGGATATGTTTCATGACACTTTTGGACATGTGCCTCCCCTCATGAATCCAGAGTTTGCATTGTTTATGCAGCGTTTTGGGGAAATCGGTGTGGACTTGAATGGAAACGCAGAGGCCGTGCTCGCCTTGCAGCGTTTGTATTGGTTTTTCGTGGAATTCGGATTCGTGGAAGAAAAGGGCATGCCGCGCGCTTTTGGGGCTGGCATTATGAGTTCTTATGGGGAGACCAACCACGCCTGGAGCCTCAAAACTGACCTGAGGAAGTTCACATTGGAAGGTGCGATGTCGACCCCTTTCACCACAACAGAGATTCAGTCGACCTATTTCCTGATCAATGACATCCCAGAGCTCATTCGTGAGATGGAAGTTTGGCATGCCAGCATGGTTTGACCACCAAAGGCAGCGATGGCCGATCTTGTCGGCATGGCTGATATGAATGATCCAGGCAAGATGTGGGATGCCCGCTATGCGGGTGAGAAGACGGTGTACGGAACGGGGCCCAATGCTTTTTTTGCCGATGTTTTGAAAGGGCTTTCCCAGGGACACATGCTGTTGCCGGGAGACGGTGAGGGCCGCAATGCGGTGCACGCAGCCGCCTCAGGTTGGTCGGTCCGGTCGTTTGACGCCTCTGAAGTCGGGGTCAAAAAAAGCGGGGATTTGGCTGCACTGCGTGGGGTCACTGTGCAAGCGGAGGTGGGAGACTGTCGCACTTGGGAGCCCGGTGAGCGTTTCGATGTCGTTGGTCTGTTTTACTTGCATTTGTTGCCTTCGATGCGGCCAGACTTTCACCACAAGGTCCAAGGATGGCTCAAGCCAGGCGGCTTGGTCGTGCTGGAGGGGTTTGGTCCCGGTCAATTGGCATTCGGCTCCGGTGGCCCGAAACGCTTGGACATGTTGTTTTCTGAGGCCATGCTGCGCCGCGATTTTTCGGGCCTGGAGGTGATCCAATGCGAAACCGTTGGTGTCGACTTGGATGAAGGTCCATATCACCAGGGTCCTGCAGAGGTGACCCGCCTGGTGGCCCGAACAGCTGAGTCCTGAAGCTTACCAGCCGAACTCTTGGACGTCCACGCGGCCGAATTTCCCCGCGCCAGCCAACCACAAGGCTTTTCCGTCTGGACTGAAGCGAGCGGTGTAAAAGGCGCTGTCAGAAAAGTGCCGCCAGGATTGCCCTCCATCTTCGCTGAGATCGATCCCGCCCGGTGTGCCCACCAGTGCCAGTTGGCGGCCACCACTGCCTGGACGGTATCGGACCGATGACGCATAGCCTGGCCCGGTGCCTTCCGAGATGAGTTCCCATGTCTCGCCACCGTCCTGAGTCGTCGCTCCACGCCGGGATTGGCCCGTTTTGTCTTCCCAGTTTCCGCCCCAGATGATGCCATGCAAAGCGTCGGCAAAGTCCATAGAAAACCCGCCGGTCATCGTTCCTCCTTGTAAGAGGGGGGTGGGAAATACCTTCCAATTCAGGCCCCGATCGGTGCTGCGGTAGATGCGAGAAGCCCCTCCGCCGGAGAGCATCCAAACGGTGTCGCCAGCAGCGGCGAGGTTCCCGTTGGAGGCAGCAAAAGCAGCTTCTCCTGGCATCGCCTGGGGAACGCCACGGTCGAGGAAATCGGCGCAGGGCAGCCGGTTCCAGGACCGTCCTCCGTCTTCCGAACGCACCACACATAGACATGTGCCGATGCGGTCACCCATGGCGATGAGGGTCTGCTCGTCCAGTTTGAGGATGGCATCCATAAAGGCAGCGCTGTCCGACAGGACCCAGGTGCTTTGACGGGGCAGTTTGACGGTGCCATTGCCGAGGATTGGCGCCCTTTGGATGTGCGCGGGTGAGGCGATGGCGGTTCCCAGCACGGCATCGGATGTGACCGCGATTCCCCTGAAATGGAGCGGGACCAACGAATCCCCTACCATCACGCCCTGGTCCTTCATGCGGTGGACTGTGGTGCTTTGGTCCTCGAGGATGACATGCACCCATTCACCGGTTGAGCCTGCAAGCCAAGCCTCGCCAGCAGCGGTGGCTTCTAGAGCCCGCCAGCTGCCTTCCATGGGTTTGTGCAGGATGCCTTGGTGGTCCACTTTCCAGTCCAAAGGGGCGCAGGAGAATGCGATCAGAGGGAGGGCCAGCAAGAGCAATGTGTTGGGCCGAGCGGATTTTGATGGAATTTTGAGCATGGCAATCACAGTTGCGTTCACTTGGGGCAATTTGGCCTTGAATCTGATACCAGGAGCCATCTTGTGGGTGATTCAAGCGGTGGTGAGGCGCAATATGCCCAAGAACCCCAACGGGACTTACGGATACCGCACACCGCGCTCCATGGCATCCCAAGAGGCTTGGGATTATGCCAATTTGCGGTCCATTGACCTCATGGCTTGGTTCAGTTGGCCCACCATGGCTGCGGCTGTCCCCTGCACGTTGTACCTCGATGTTTCGGATGCCCAGGGGCTGTTATACGGGGCCATGACAGTGGGCTGTTTGTGGCCCTTGGCGGTGGTGGAATGGGAGTTGTCGCGCGGAAAACATCGGTGAAGGATTCATTGTTATTTCACTGTGAACCGGGCTATATTTCAAACAATGAGTGGACGAATTTGGGCGCTGGCGCTGGCGGTGTTGTTGATGGTCGGATGTACCTATGATGACCTCGATTCGCTGGGCACACCCCGGGATTGTGACGCGTTTGACGTGAGCTACGGTGGAGACATTCTGCCCTTGGTGGCGGACCACTGTCAGGGATGTCATGCTGGTGGTGCTCCTTCGGCAGGCATTGGATTCGAAACGCATGGAGATGTGGCATTGTTTGCTGAAATCATGTTGGATCGGATGAGCCGGGCCGAAGGTGATACTGAGTTGATGCCCCAGTCAGGCAAGCTTGATTCTTGTTCTATCGCCCTATTTAACGCTTGGATTGAAGCCGGTAAACCCAACAATTGATGAAGCAGTTCGCATTCCTATTTACACTTTGTACCCTCGCCACTGCGACCCAGGCGCAGCGTTTTGCTACCCGAGAAGCGCGCATCGCATTTCTGTCTGAAACGCCTGTTGAGGACATCCGGGCGGAGAGCAACGAGGCCTCTGCCATCTTGGATTTGTCCAATGGTCAGGTGGCCTTTCAAGTGCCCATCCTCAGCTTTCATTTTCCGAAGGCACTGATGGAGGAGCATTTCAACGAAAACTACATGGAATCGGACCGCTTTCCCAAGGCCACTTTCCGTGGTGTGGTGATGGGTTTTGATCCTGGTCAATCGGGCGCACAGCCCGTCACTGCTCAAGGCACCCTTGAGATGCACGGCGTGACCAAGGAGCGCGAAGTGAGTGGAACCCTCGAGCAAACAGAGGGCGGTTGGGTGCTGGATGCACAGTTCGACGTGCCTTGCACAGACCACAACATCGACATCCCCAAGGTGGTCACAGAAAACATCGCGGAGGTCATAGGGGTCACCCTTCACGCTGAACTGATGCAGAAATGAGGCAGGTTTATGCCGGAATGGCTGCGGGATTTCTCCTGTGCCTGAGCAGCGGATTGGTGGCGCAAGACGATTTGATGGACTTCTTTGATGAAGGAGCCCAACCGACCACGGTTACATCGGCTTTCAAGGCCGGTCGTGTCATCAACGTTCAGAGCCCTCAGACCTCGGGCAAAGGGGAGATGAATTTCATCATTGCCCACCGTTTCGGGCGGATCAGCGATGGCTGGTATGATTTGTTTGGACTTGACAATGCGCAGATGCGGATGGGCTTGGATTATGGCCTCACGGATCAGCTGCAGGTCGGAGTGGCCCGTTCTGGTTTTGGGAAAACCCTCGAAGTCAATGCGAAATGGCGTGTTGTGGAACAAAAAGCAGGAGGAGGATCGCCGGTCAGTTTGACGGGTTATTCTGTTTTGATGCGGGACGGGTTGCGTTTTCCAGAAGATGGCATTCAGCGCAAAGGCGTGCACCGCATGAGTTATGTGCACCAACTTGTGGTGGCCCGCAAGTGCTCGCCCGATTTGTCTTTGGCCTTGGTCCCTTCACTCGTGCACCGAAACCTCGTGGGCAATGCGGCCCAGGCCAATGATGTGGGAACCATCGGAGCAGGTTTCCGATACAAACTCAACAACCGGCTGTCGGTGAATGGCGAGTACCATTACCTGCTGCCACGCCCGGTGGAAGACAACTTCGTGAATTCACTGAGCCTCGGCCTGGACATCGAAACAGGGGGGCACGTATTTCAGCTGCACATCACCAACAGCCGCGGCATGTTTGAACGGGCGTTCCTCGCGGAAACGACCAGTTCGTGGCAGGACGGAGACCTGTACTTCGGCTTCAACATCAACCGCGTGTTCCAAGTCGGAAAGCGGCGCTGATCAGTCGACCCTTTTGAGCTGCTTTGCAGGCTTGGTGCCTGGGCGGTCGTGTTTGCGCAAATCGGCCACCACGATGAGGTGGTCGCTGGCCTGCATGTCGTCTCCGGCATTCAATCCATACTGGGCCAAGCGGGTGTCGCTCATCGAAGCCGTTTCGAGGGCAAAGTTGCCCAGTACCTCTACGACACCATCCTGAACGATCATGTAATCGAGCTTGCCTGCGGGCCATTGGCTGTTGTCATTGCGCCAGGTGTAGTTCATGGGCTGATCGGTTTGCAGTCCTTTCAATTCCTTGAGGGCGGTGCCGTCCCAATCTGGTCCAAAATCCGGCCCGTTGTCTGCTTCGTTGGCGATATCACCGGTAAGCAAGGTGTGCATGGCCTGTCCGGGTCCGACCATATTGAGGTCGCCGCCATAGATGACGGGCGTGCGGTTGGGGAGGTTGACCTCACCACCTGTGGCCATCGCCTCGCGCAAGAAGGCCATGTATTCATCAGCTTCCGTTTGGCGCTGCTCAGCGCCGTTGCAGCACTTCAGGTGGCTGGCAGTGACCATCCAGTCTCCGTGTTCACCCGTGTCAATCACGACGGGATATTGCCGGTAGATCTCTGGATATTCCGCAGCAATGGGCCAGCGGCTGGCCACGATGAGGTCCCAATCGTCTTTGGCCACATGCCATGAACCTGAGGCCAATGGCATCCAGGTATCGAGCAATTCTCGGACGTAGTCGGCAGAAAAGTCCTCGACTTCACTCATGCCAATGACGTCGGGTTGGACGGCCTGAAGGATGCGGGCCATGGCACCTTGTGCTGGAACCTCATCCATCCGTCGGTTCATGTTCCAGAACGCCACGCGCATTTGTGCGTCTTCATTGCGCTCCAGTGCCACAGGGACATAGATGGGGTCCTCATTGGACAAAGCCGTTCCAGCGTCATTGCTGACTTGTTGCCCAGAACTGCACCGCACGGACCATCGAACGGGATTGTTGGTGTTGCCGAAGCCATTGACGCTGCGGTCGATGGCTATTTCGTGGGTTGTCCCTCCGTAGGTGGGGGCCATCCGTACCTGGGCATCGTTGAGAGACGACTGTTCAGTGGTGCCTCCAGACCCCGCAATGTTGACGTACCGATCGGCCAAGTGCACCACCATTTCTGCACCTTGAAATCCGCCGACAATTTGTCCTGTGGAAGCGTTGCCATCCAGATCGAGGGCAAGTTTGGTTCCATGGGGTATGATGCTCTCGTCGAGGGCAATAAGGCGGTCGAACTCGAGAAGGAAGTAGACGCGTTCACCGTCTGATTTGAAACGCACAGACTCCAGAGGTCCTGTCGTATCTGACACTGCTACGGACCCGACGTCGGTCCAATCGCTGAAATCGTGATCGATTGATACGGTGTGTTGTGCCGTGCCCATGGTACAGGCGGCCAAAACCATTACAGTTGCGGCCCAGCGGCCGAGGTGGTGTGCGGTGGACATGATGATGTGAATCAGGTTGCAAAGATGGACCTTTGTGGCATGCGATTGCTCGGAACAAAAGTGTGCAAGAAGCACGACCTCGGTGTACACAACAACCTTTTTGGCGGAACGATGCTCAGTTGGATCGATGAATTGGCTGTAGCCTATGTCAATGAAGTCTGTTTCTGCCCCAATATGGTCACTTTGAAAGTGGAGGAGGTGCTGTTCAAGTCGCCGGTCAAAGAGAACAACCTGATCAAGATATACGGCGACATCGTTCGCATTGGCAACAAGTCCATTAAGGTTGCCGTGGAGGCGAGGAAGTTCAATGTCTACAGCCACGAAGAGTCCGTGGTGACCACAACCAGCATGGTGTTTGTGCGCATTGACGAAGACGGAAATTCACTGCCCATCGCCCAGCATGTGCGGGACAAGCACCCGGAAAAGCTGAGTTGATTGAAAAGGGTTGCCCCAGCGCCACCCGTTGACAAATCCAGCCTAGAGTTTCATACCCGTCGGTTCACGGATTTGACGAAAAAAGTGGCATTTTAGGGATGTGGACTTGACCAAGTTCTTATGGTTTTTTGCTTTGACGTTCTTATCGCAAAGCGTTGATGCACAGTGGAATTCCATTGGTGATAGCATCTCCTTGTCCACATTCATGATCGATGGGACTTATTCCCCTGGCGTGAGCGCGGTAGATGTGGATGGCGACGGATGGGAGGACCTCACCTTTGGAAATGACCTGCACGGCATTGACCTCTACTTGAAGTCAGAAGTGGGCTTTGTGGAGACCCCAGTGGACTTGGGGCTGTCTCCCGGGGATTGCACCCCAAAGGGTGTCGTGTGGGCCGACATGGACAATGACGCAGATCAGGACTTGTTTCTGACCTGCCGGATAGGCCACAACAGAATTTATCGGAACCTGGGAGGATTGGTGATGCAAGACATTACCGACTCGTCAGGAATTGTGGTGGACGCGAGCCGCAAGGGCTATGGCCTTTCCCTCGCTGACATCAACCTCGACGGTCATCTCGACCTGTTCATTGCGAATTATGTCAGTACGCTTCCCCTGGTACCCAACGAATTTTATTTGGGTGATGGAGGAGGACATTACACGCTGGTAGAGTGGGGATTGCCGCAAGATTTGACCACTCCGAGCCATCAGGGTCAATTCATCGACCTCAATGACGATGACCGCTTGGATCTGTATGTCATTAACGACAAAAATGACCCCAATGAGTTGTACATCGGGACGGATTCTGGCTTCGTGGACATGAGCGCGGCAACGGGCCTAAACGTGGTGACGGATGCCATGGGGACGGCATGGATTGACGAGGACCTTGATGGACAAAGGGAGGTCTATATCACGGGGTTGGACGAGGCCTTTTTTATGAAAGACACCGGCAATTTGTCATTTGTGGATGTGGCCCCTGATTACGGTTTGCCGCCTGAACCGACAACGGGGTGGTCCGTGATCGGCGCGGATTTTGACAACGATGGTTTCGAGGATCTGTTCGTCAATTCATGCGACTTCATACACTACCAATACCCATTGCCGTTTTGGTACAGCCCACAGCCAAACAAATGGTTCCGCAATGATGAGGGGGCGGGTTGGACCGATCGGAGCGGTGCCTTGCCTCTGGATGCGCAGTTTGCGGAGATTTATGTCATGGCCCTCGCCGATTGGAACCAGGATGGAGTGATTGACCTCGCAGCGTTGCCACTGGGTACAGAGGCACTGTTGCTGGAGGGGGAGGCGCAGAGTGGCCATTGGCTGGAAGTATTGCCCCGAGGAACGGTCAGCAATCGCGATGGCATTGGAACCAAGGTCGTCGTGTACACCACCGATGAAGATGGCGCAGTGGTCACTCGGGTTCGCCAGTCTTCTTGTGGAGAGGGAATGCTTCAGCAGAATTCGCGCTGGCTGCATTTCGGTTTTGGTGCCAACGATGTCATTGACTCGTTAGAGGTGCGTTGGCCCTTGGGCTTGCAGGAGATGCATTATGATGTGCAGGTGGATCAGCGTTTGACGCTGACCGAGGGTGAGGTCCCTGTCCTCGATTGTACCTCTATGGAAGGTTACGAGCCGCTGGCTTGTGGTTGTCCCTCGGATTTTGATGGAAGTGGTGTGGTTGGAAGTGAGGACATCGTTCTTCTGCTCAGCTTCTTGGGATGTTCCGGTGATTGCTCCGGAGACATTGACCTGGATGGTTTGGTGGGATCCCAGGACATCCTCGTCTTCTTGTCCCAATATGGAACCTACTGTCTGCAGTAGGGACGGGGGTATTCTATTGTTCCTAAGACTTTTGGGCGTCCCAAGAGGCCCGCATTTCGAGACAAGCCTGTGCCGTCCAGTCGTGAATCCGCTGGCGCAATTCCACAGGGTCATCTCCGTATTGCACTTCACCAAACCTCACGGCGACATCGATGTTCCGGTGGCCGAAGCTGCGGAAGGCGTGGTCCAAGAAAGTGGAGCTTCCAATCCAAGCGACGTCCTTGTCGCGGTACTCCATAGCGATGGGCGTGATGGGGAAGCCGCCGTCTGCGCACATCTTGAACATGCCCATCTTGTAATCCAGGATTTCGGGACCATCGTGGGTGGTGCCTTCCGGGAAAATGATCACAGACAGCGCATCTTGGATGCGGCGGAGGACTTCTCGACGGGTTTGTTTGCGGCTGTCCGCGCTTTCCCGTTTGACCCAAATGGTCCGCATCGCCGAACCTCCCCATCCGATGATGGGCCAGTGGCGTACCTCTGCCTTGGCCACAAATACCAATGGATGGGGTGAGGGTACCATGACAGCATCAATGTAGGAACGGTGATTGGAGACAATCACTGAGGCGTGGGTGGGCAATTTGCCCTCCACATAAACGCGGATGCCAGTAAACCTGTGTATGTTCCGACAGTACCACATGTACGGCTTGTAGAGGTCGGCGTGTGTGGCCCCAACGATCTTGCGGCCGATGGCTCCGAAAACCCCTCCCAATGACAGCACGATGAATATCATCAACCGAAAGAAGGCGCGCACAATTTTGAGCGGCCGTGGACCGTCCGAGGTTGGGTTGGGCAGTTCAGTGAGGAAATCGAAGGTTCTGAGGGCCATGTGTGAACAAGGGAAGGGCCGAAATGTACTCCAATCATGATGGAAGAAGCGAAGCGTGGCCCTTCATGGTCTGTTGAAGGGTTTGAGCAATTGGCAGCCGCGCGCCGAAGCGTGCGTCGGTTCAGCCATGTTCCAGTTCCTGAGCGGGTCATGCGCTCGGCACTCCGTTCCGCACATTTGGCCGCCAGTTCCAACAACTTGCAGCCGTGGGAATTCCATTGGGTCCGCCACAATTCACCCCACCGTGCCGCTGCGGTGGAAGCCTGTCTTTCTCAGCCCGCTGCCGCGACTTCGGCTGAGCTTGTCTTTTTCGTCGGTCGCCCCGACCTGTGCGCGGCCCGCGCCGCTGCGCTCCAAGCCCACTTCGAAGCGGAGGACAATGCCGGCACCGCAGCCTACTACCGCGACAAGGTGGGACCCAACGTCGCGAAGATGGATCCTGTAAAGCGCACCGCGTGGGTCGATAAAAGCGTGGCCTTGGCCGCTGCCCAATTCATGCTCGCCATCAAGGCGGCCGGCTATGACAGCTGCCCCATGGAGGGCCTCGACCCCGACAAGGTCCGCTCCCTCTTCGGCCTCCCGCAGGAAGCCACCATCACCATGGCCATCTCGGTGGGAGAGGGCATCCCCGAAGGGCTCTACGGCCCTCGCCTGCGCTTCCCGATGGCCGACCACCTCTCCGAGCACTGAGCCGTCCCCTTGGCCACATCAGCTCTTGCCCAAAAAGAAAGCCAGGAGAACTTCTGATTTTGCCCTGTGCAACCAACTGTAATCAACGGGTGTTTCTTCTGCGATGGCGCCTTACAATCTACTCCCTGCGGCCTTTTTTGGTCTTCTTCTTCTGATCACCGGTTGTGACACCACCGACAGTGGTGTGTATTTAGGTTGCACCGATTATGCGGCGCTTAACTACGACCCCGAGGCCAATGAAGATGACGGAAGTTGTGAGTACGAAGTCATCGAGGTGGTGCCGGGTTGCACAGATTCAGGCGCTTTGAATTTCGATGCGGAGGCCAACGAAGACGACGGCTCGTGCGCTTACAATGGATGTCAGGATGGCACCGAATCTGTGCTTTGGGATGCCCACGACTATGGTGTGGTGCAGATTGGTGGCCAATGTTGGTTCTCAGAGAACCTGCGGTCTGCCCATTACAGCAATGGGGACGACATCGCCAATCTGCAAGCGTCCGAAGACTGGTCCAGTGCAGAGGCAGGGGGGTACTGTGTTTTGCACGATCAAGACGCCTACTTCGAATCCTTTGGTTACCTGTACAATGGGCTTGCGGTCATCGACGAGCGCGGGGTTTGTCCATCGGGGTGGCACGTGTCCACAGATGCCGATTGGGGTGAGCTTGAGGTGCATTTGGGGATGCCGGAAAGCGAACTTTTAGAGGTGGGGAATCGGGGCGTGGAGGCCAACGTGGCGGGTCACCTCCGAGGATTTGCGCATTGGCAGAACGACCTCAATACCACAGATTCAGTGGGCTTTTCGGCCTTGCCAGGGGGGTACCGAGGCGACCCAACGGGGTTCATTGAGCCCGATTACTTGGGGGTGTGGTGGACGTCCGATGTGCAAGACGACATCTTCATTACGCGCAGGAATCAAGTGGAGGACAGCGGCATTGGCCGCATGTTGAGCACTCCAGGCAGTGGATACTCGCTGCGTTG
>JBELBZ010000020.1:0-45507 GCA_042095055.1 Crocinitomicaceae bacterium
ATTTACCATCGTGGATGCTCCAATCGTGATGCCTTTGGTGTGTTACAACAGCTGCACAGAATGCGTCGATGACATCGCGGGTTGTATGGACAGCTCAGCTTCGAACTACAATGCCCTCGCTACTGTCGACAATGGCCTCTGTCAGTTCCCAGTCACCTTCCGTGTGGACATGGGCAATTTCGAAGGCTCATTTGGCATGGTCAACGTGAACGGCAGCTTCAACAATTGGTGTGGCGATTGCAACCCCATGACTGCCGTTGGAGACGATGTCTACGAAGTGACCTTGAACATCTCGGCAGGAACCATCGAATACAAGTTCACACTCGACGGATGGACGCAACAAGAAGAATTCACCGGAGGTGAATCATGCACCTCAACCTTGGATGGTTTTACCAACCGCACTTTGACTGTGGATGGGGCTCAAGACCTTTCTGCGGTATGTTGGAACAGCTGCGACGCGTGTTCCGTATTGGGTTGTACTGACGCGACGGCGTGTAACTATGTTCCCGGAGCAGATCAAGAAGATGGGTCTTGCAACTACTGTTGCGCCGCCCTCGGAAGCAACCTTGAAGGATACGGCCTCGAACAAGAAATTGTGTCTTTCGATGGAATTGCGGGCATGACGACTTACCGTTTTTACATCACCACTCCAAACGCGACCGATGTGGTGAGCGCTGTCAGCGGAGATGAGAATGTGCCCACGCACATCACCACCACCACCAGCTTTTATCAAGATGAGCTTGGAGGTGCCTTCCCCAACAGCATCAATCCGTTGTTGTTTGGCACATACCCCGGGCTCGAGTATGACAGTTGGGTCACCATTGGAATTTCACAGTCTCCTGATTTGAGTGCCGGTGAAGCGGCCATCAGTATGGCGGAGGCCGAAAGCTGGTCTACAGAATTTGAGAATGGCGAAAACCTCTCTATCGACGGATTCTTCGGTGGGGCCTGGTACGTCACCAGCGACAACAGCAACGGCATTGCAGGAGACGACAACAAAGTTCTTCTCGCACAGCTGACAACCGATGGCGAGCTCAGCGGACAATTCTTGGTTCAAGTGTTCCCGAACGGCGAAAGCGATGGCTTGGGTGACCTGGTGACCTTGACATTTGGTCCCAACGTCGACACGGACGCACCTGCGTTTGTGGACTTCCCAGCGGATGTGACCGTAAGCTGTTCCGATGCGCTGCCCGTTGCAGACGTGTTGGCGACAGACCTGTGTTCAGATGCTGCGGTTACCATGACGGAAGCCACATCGGGAGACGGTTGTTTGAGCACTGTGACTCGGACTTATACCGCTACAGACGCTTCAGGAAACAGCACCATCGACGTGTGGACCATCACCGTTTCAGACGATGAAGCCCCCGTATTTAGCGCTCCAGCTGACATTGCTGTGTTCTGTGGGGACGACTTGTCTCCTGCCAATACAGGAGATGTGACGTCTGCTGAAGATTGCAATTCCTATACCGTGTCTTACAACGATGTGGGCATGTTCAACATGTCTCCTTGTGTTGGGGACCAGATTGCCCGGACGTGGCGTGTTCTGGACGATTGCGGCAATGAAGCAGTCGACATCCAGGTCATTACGGTCGAAGACAACGCTGCACCCACCTTTGTGGAGGTACCGGCTGACACGACCATTGCTTGCGGTGCCGCTGTGCCCGCCTCAAGTGCCGTCGCTGCTGACGATTGTGGCAGCGTGACGGTCAGCCAATCTGAGGTTTCAGAGGACGGCGAGTGCGCAGGTGCCTCTGCGATCTACCGGACCTTCGTTGCAGAAGACCCTTGTGGAAATACGACCACGCATGTCCAGACCATTGCGGTTGTGGACACTGTGGCTCCCGACTTTACGAGTGTTCCAGCGGATGTCACAGTCAGCGTGTACGATGATGTAGAGGTCGTGATGGCTGAAGCTTCTGACAACTGCAGTGCTGCGACGGTGTTGTACACCGATGAAGTGGATGGCAGTGCCAACGACTTCGCATTGATCACCCGCACCTTCACAGCAGTGGACGCCTGTGGCAATGCCGCAACAGCAACCCAGACCATCACGGTGTTGGAGGTGCTCGGTTGTATGGATGCCTCTGCCTGTAACTACAGCGATGTGGCTACCGCAGACGATGGCAGCTGTGATTATTGCTCCTGTGATGGAGTGTACCCTGCCACAGGTCCTTACAATCTGGACATTGATACCGTTCAAGACGGCATCGATGGCATGACGACATACCAGGTGTACATCACCCTCGAGAACGCGGACGATTTCCTCAGCGCGGTAACAGGAGATGTGGTGAACCCTACATATGTGCGCACCAGTACTTCGTTCTACCAAGACGTTCTCGGCTCAGCCAATGCCCATGGCATCAATCAAGCCGTGATCGACGCTTTCCCTTCTGTCCAATATGACAGCTGGGTGTCCGTAGGTCTGACTTCTTCTGCAGACCCTGGAGCAGGGGAGGGCGAAGTTTCCGCTGTCGAGGGTGAGCCATGGATTGCCGCCTTTGAGAACGGAGGGAACATTGAACTCACCGGACAGTATGGTGGAGGATGGTATGCCTTGAACGGATCTTCTAACGGCGTTGCGGGAGACGACCTTCGTGTCCTCGTTGGTCAGTTCACCACCGATGGCGTATTCAGTGGTCAAATGTATGTGCAGGTCTTCCCCAACGGAGATGGCTCCAACATGCAATTCCAGACTTTGCGCTGGGGCGAACCTCAGTGCGGATGTCAGTTGGCGGATGCCTGTAACTACAACCCTGACGCGGCTTACACGGACAACGACAACTGTCTCTATCCAGAAGACCTTTACGGAGCACCACATTTCGATTGTGATGGCGTTTGCTTGAACGATGTCGATGGCGACGAAGTATGCGACGAGGATGAAGTTCCAGGCTGCACCGATACTGCGGCTTGCAACTATGACGCAACGGCGACCGATGAAAATGGAAGCTGTACCTACCCTGACTATGGATATGAGTGCGATGGCACATGTATTTCCGATGAGGACAACGATGGCATCTGCGACCTCAATGAAGTGTTGGGTTGTAACCTCTCAACGGCCTGTAACTTCGATCCAGCAGCGACTGAAAACGACGACAGCTGCACCTTCGATTGCTACGGTTGTACCGACGATCAAGCGGCCAACTACGACGCTGAGGCCCTGTTGGATGATGGCGGATGTCTCTTCGGTGGTTGTACCGATTCGGAAGCATCCAACTACGATGCGACTGTGGACTTCAACAATGGTTCTTGCCTCTACGAGGGTTGCACCAACGCTCAAGCGTGCAACTTCACGCCCGGTGCCAACTTCGATGATGGCAGTTGCGATGTGACCTCTTGTGCTGGTTGTACCAACGATTTGGCCTGTAACTACGACAGCACAGCCACCCTCAATGATGGGTCGTGCGAGTTCTTCAGCTGCAGGGGTTGTACCCAAAGTGGCGCCTTCAACTATGACGAAACGGCTTCGATTGATGACGGTTCCTGCCTCTTTGGAGGATGTACAGATGAAACGGCCAGCAACTACGACAGCACCGCCGACTTTGGCGATGGCTCTTGTGAGTATCCCGGCTGTATCGACGCCTCTGCCTGCAACTTTGACCTCGACGCCAATGTCAGCGATGGCAGCTGTGAGTATGAGAGCTGCGCGGGATGTATGATCACCTTTGCTTGTAACTACGACCCCACAGCCACCATTCAATTGGACAGTGCTTGTGACTTCTATGCTTGCTGTGGTGATCCCACTGCAGACAACTACGAAGATGGGGTGGCCGACTTCCTGACCTATGGTTGTTCCTATGGTGGGTCTGCCCCAATGGTGGAGTCCACAGGTTGTGAATTGACCTTCGCTTGCAACTTCGGCGATACCGAGAACCCTTGCGAATTCTCTTCATGTGCGGGTTGTACCGAGGAATCGGCTTGCAACTATGACGCAACGGCCACCATCCCCGTGACCTGTCTTTCTGCCGAAGACATTTACGGTGTAGACTATGTCGACTGCGCTGGAGCGTGCCTGAACGACGTCAACGAAAATGATTTGTGTGACGAAGTAGAGGTGACCGGATGTACCAACCCCTTGGCCTGCAACTTTGACGATCAAGCTTCTTTCGATGATGGAAGTTGTGATACCGTGAGCTGCGCAGGTTGTACGGATACAGCCGCGTGTAACTACGATGCTGCCGCTTCTCAGAATGACGGGTCTTGTGACTATGTCTCTTGCTTTGGATGTACCGATGCAGCGGCCTGTAACTACGACGCTTCAGCTTCAAATTCAGATGGTTCCTGTAACTATCCACCTGCTGCCAACCTCGATTGCAATGGAGATTGCATCAATGACGGCAACAGCAACGGCATCTGCGATGAGGAGGAGACCTTGGGTTGCACGGATCTCAACGCCTGCAACTTTGACACGGACGCCACTTTCGATGACAGCAGCTGCGAATACTTGAGTTGCACTGGGTGTACCAACAGCAGCGCCTGTAACTACGACAGCGAAGCGAGCATCAATGACGGCTCGTGTGAGTTCACAAGCTGCCTCGGTTGTACCGATGCCGCGGCTTGTAACTACGACGCTGCAGCCAGTGCAGATGACGGCAGCTGTGCCTTCCCTGAGCCAGAGTATGACTGCGAGGGCAACTGCCTGGTCGACAGCGATGGAGACGGCATCTGTGACGCCTTTGACGGCAACTTCAGCGGCTGTATGGACCCCTTGGCCTGCAACTACGCGCCATTGGCAGACGAAGACGACGGCTCTTGTGACTTCTGCAGCTGTTCAGGGTTTACCACGGACTTGGCAGGATATGGCGTTGAGATTGAGGAGTATGCCACAAATGCGATTGCGGGTTACACGACCTACCGCGTCTACATCACGACGCCAAACGCCACCGACAAGGTGAGTGCTGTCACAGGCCAGACTTCCAATCCAACGTACATCGAGACTACAGGGGACTTCTATCAGCACCCCAATGGTGGTGTGTTCCCCAACGGAATCAACCCCATTCTCTACAGTTTCGTCCCTGAGATTGAATTCGACAGCTGGTTCACGATTGGAATTGACGCCGCACCGGTATCAGCCAATGGTGAGGGCAACGTCCAAGGCCTCCCAGAACCAGAACCTTGGAGCTCTGTGTTTGAAGGCGGTTCTGGATTTACGATCGATGACATCATCGGCTCAGGTTGGTTTGTGAACCCCGATGTCACCAACGGCATTGCTGGAGATGACAGCAAAGTGCTCTTGGCTCAGTTGACCACCAATGGTGATTTGAGCGGACAGTTCTATGTGCAGGTGTTCCCAGAAGGAGACAACCTCAACCAAGAGCGCGTCACCCTGACCTTCGGTGGCAGCCAATGCGGTTGTACCGATGTTACGGCGTGTAACTATGTGGCCAGTGCGATCATCGATGACGGCAGCTGTTACTTCCCTCAGTTCGGATATGGTTGCGATGACGCATGCCTGTTTGACAGTGAAGCGCCAGCGTTCACAGAGACTCCCGAGGACATGAACGTGAGCTGCTCTGCGGACATCAGTGTGGTGATGCCACCTGCCACAGACAACTGTGACCAGGACTTGACTTTCACATACAACGATTCGATTGTAGACGGCCCTTGCGGTGAGACCTATGACATCATTCGTTCTTACATCGTGACAGATGACTTTGGTTTTGCCGATACTGTTTCTCACGTGATCCACGTGGTCGACGAACAGGCACCTGTCTTTACCAATGTTCCAGCTGATGCTACAGTGGAATGCGGTGACCCTATCCCGACCACACAGCCCGTGGCGGTGGACAACTGCAACGGTGTGACCATTACCTATACCGATGAAATGACATCAACAGGTTGTGGAAACACGGGCACATTGCTCCGGACCTGGTCTGCAGAAGACGCCTGTGGCAACATCAGCACGGAGACGACGGAGTATACCATCGTTGACACGACCAACCCTGTGATCAGCGGCATGCCCGCCGATCTCACGATTGGCTGTGAAGAGGAATATGCTTTCCCGAGCCCAACGGCTTCGGATGCATGCGGCACGGTTGAACTGAACGAAGAGGTGTCAGTGGTGGAAGGTGATTGCGCCAATAGCTATACGTTGATCAGAACGTTCACGGCCATCGACGCTTGTGGCAACTTCACCCAAGAGGTACAGAGCGTCAGCGTATTGGATGACGATGCCCCTGTATTTGCTGGGCTTCCCGCAGACCAGACCTTGGAGTGCGGTGATGCACTGCCAGCAGCGACAGTGACAGCAGAAGACGCTTGTGCGGGCACCATCGAGGTGTCTTACAGCGACGCTGAGGTGACCTTGGATGATTGTCAATACCAACTGGTGCGGACGTTCACAGCCACAGACTCTTGTGGCAACACGGCCACCCACGACTGGACCTTGACCTTTGAAGACACGACTGCTCCGACCTTTACCGTCCCGGGTGATGTGACTTTGGATTGCTCAGTAGAGCCTACTCCAGCCAATGCTGGTGACTTGACTGAAGCTGCTGATGATTGCGATGCTGCTCCTGCAGTCACGTATTCTGATGTGGTCACCGATGGCACCTTCACTTTGGAGGGGCTCACGGCAGACTTCCGCGTTGAATTGCGCCTCGACAACCTGGCTTCCTTCCCAAGGGTATTGGAAGCGACGGGTGTGTCCATCGGTGCAGGCATGGAGCTGACAGTGTCCGATGAAGCATCCAACCCATTGAACCTGCGCGGTGCGATCGAGGTGGACGTGACGGGCAACCAGATTGCACTGTCTGTAGTAGATGTGATCGAATCTGAGAGCTACGACTACATCGAAGTGCGCCTGAGCAACATCTCAGGAGCTGGCATCGTCGGTGCCAACCTCGACATGGGAACCTTGCTTTCTGACGCAGCATCGGCCAATTGGACGGTGACCACCCTTGCAGATGAGGTTGTTTTGGTGCTCAATGAGGTCGATGGAAGCATGATGGCCATCGCCAATGGCGGTGCAGCAAGTCTTGCGGCCCTGAACCCATTGAACTGCTTGACCGACAACATCATCACACGTACATGGACCGTGACCGATGCCTGTGGCAACAGCACTTCAGAAGTACAGACGATCACGTTGGAGGACATGACGGCTCCTGAGTTTGACTTCACGCCTGCAGACCAGACATTGGATTGTGCAGCTGAATACACCTTGGAGATGGCCACGGCTACAGACGCTTGCACGGGTGCATTGGTGACTTACACCGATGTCGAGTCCTTCCCATGCGACGGCAGCCGTGTTATTGAACGCACGTTCACTGCAGTGGATGGTTGCGGCAACAGCTCCACGGCTGTTCAGACCATTTCATTCTTGGACACCACGGCTCCCACCTTCACGGCAACGCCAGAGGACCTCTCGTTGGATTGCAGCGAGGCCTTGCCCGCTTCAAACGCTGAGGCGAGTGATGATTGTGGAACGGTAAGCGTGACTTACGCTGACGAGACGGTGGCAGGCGATTGCGCCGGCCAGTACACGGTGCTGCGCACATTCACTGCTGAAGACGGCTGTGGCAACAGTGCCACGCATGTCCAAACCATTACGTTTAGCGATACAACGGCACCTGTGATCATCAGCAGCCCCGCAGACTCCACGTATCAGGTGTCAGCAGGAGAGGACATTCCAGTGGAATTCCCTGAAGCTGAAGATGCTTGCGGCACCGTCAATATCACGTATGTGGACGTATGCAGCGCTCAAGGAGTGGGAGGGTACACAGCGACCAGGACCTTTACGGTTGTGGACGACTGTGGCAATGAAACCATTGTAACACAAGCGGTGACGGTGAACTACACCCTCGGCTGTGACGATCCTGCCGCAACCAACTACGATGCCCAAGCTGCCGCTGGTGATGGATCTTGTATCTACGCGGGTTGTACAAACCCAGAGGCCCTCAACTTCAACCCACTTGCGGACGAAGACGATGGATCTTGTGTGGTGGCTACCATCCCCGGATGTACAGACCCTTCAGCGTGTAACTACTTCGAAGTGGCCAACCTCGAAGATGGCTCTTGTGACTACTGCAGCTGCCTCAACGCTCCAGTGATTGAGGGTTACAGTGTCGAGCTCGAGGAGGTGGCTGTGGATGGTGTCCCCGGGATGACCACTTACCAGTTGTTCGTCACCATGGTGAATCCAACGGACGTGCTCTCCAGTGTCGTGGGTGAGGATGGCCTTGAGACGTACATCAACACATCGTCGACGTTCTACCAGGATCCGTTCGGAGGTGCACTGGGTCAAAACACAAACCCCTTGCTGTTTGGCATCGCTCCCCAGCTTCCGTATGACAGCTATGTCACCATTGGATTGACTGAGTTGGCCAATACTGCCGCGGGCGAAATCGAGGTGACCGCCATTGAGAGCGATGAAGCGAATTGGATCGCCCCATTTGAAGCCGGAGGCAACATCGCCATTGACGGCATGTTCGGTGGAGCTTGGTTTACCCTGAATGGTGCCACCAATGGCATCGCGGGAGATGACCTGAGGGTATTGCTCGGTCAATTCACGACCAACGGTACCATCAGCGGTCAAATTTCGCTGCAGATCTTCCCAGAAGGTAACGGTGACAACGACATCATCATCACGTTCCCCATCGGCAACAGCTCATGTGGCTGTACCGATGCCACAGCGTGCAACTATGTTGAGGAGGCCACAAACGATGATGGAAGCTGTGAATACACAGGCATCTATGATTGCGACGGCTCGACCTGCATGAACGATGTTGATGGCGATGGCATTTGCGATGAACTCGAGGTGGCTGGCTGTACCGACAACACGGCCCTGAATTACATGCCAGGTGCCTCTGATGACGACGGTTCTTGCTTGTTCCTCGGTTGTATGGATCCCACAGCGGACAATTACAGCAGTTCAGCCAACGTGGAGGGCGAATGCACTTATCCATTGGAAGGTTGTACCGATGCCGGCGCAGTCAACTACGACGCTTCAGCGCTGGAGGACGACGGTACTTGCTTGTTCTTGGGTTGTATGGACCCTGGTGCGGACAACTATGACGCCAACGCCAACGTGAGTGGATTCTGTTCTTACCCTGTAGAGGGATGTACAGACGCCGCTGCCGCCAACTACAGCGATACCGCAGTGACCGACGACGGATCTTGTCTCTATCCTGGTTGCACGGATCCAACGGCTTTGAACTACGACCCCTCAGCCAACTTTGATTCAGGTTGTATCCTTCCGCTCGAAGGCTGCACCGATGCACAGGCAGAGAACTACAATCCGTTGGCCAACACCAATGACGGCAGCTGTGAATACACGCCGCCTTGTCCTGGTGACTTGAACGGTGATGGTACCATCAACATCAACGACTTGCTCGACTTCTTCCAGATTTATGGATCGGATTGTGCCGAGTAACAACATCCGCATTTGACCAAAACCAGCCCATTGCGGGTATGAATACGAAAGGGGCGCCCATGCAGGGTGCCCCTTTCTGTTGGTCAAGGGATAACTTTGACGGTATGAAGGAAGATGAATTGGCTGGATTGAGGGCGCGCCTGGATGCGCACCACGATTGGCCATCTGAATACATGTTCAAATTCATCGCTCCAAACCAGTCGGAAAAAACCGAGGCCATCCTCGCCGTGTTTCCGTCAGGCGTGCGCGTGGATCAAAAGATCAGCGGCGGTGGCAAATACATTTCATTGACCATTCATGAAGTGGTGGACAACGCCGATGCTGTTTTTCACCGTTATCAGACGGTGCAAGCCATAGGTGGCATCTTTGCCCTCTGAATTCACCAAGACCGAGCTGCCATGACGCACACTTTGGACCTTCTCTCACAAGTGCTCTTTGTCGGCTTAATGGCCATGCTGCTGTACGTCCTGTACAAGCGGTTTGTCAGCATGCTGAGTCGGGACCGCATCACAGGAACGTATGCCCAGGTTTTGGGATGTTCCTGGCACGATGATGGCCGTTTGGTGGTGGTGATTGAAATGAAAGAGGAAGGCTCCTGTGCACTGCGTTGGGAGGGGGGTGAAGCTCAAGTCCAATGCGCCGCTGGTCGACACGAAGAATCCCTTGAAGTGCCCACCAGGCCTACAGGCAACGTGGAGTTCACTTTTGAGAATCAGGTGGTGAGGCGCAAAGTGGACTGATCACATCCGCTCGGGAAGGGCGATTCCGAGCAGGTGCATGCCGGTTTTGAGGCTTCGGGTAAACCGCTCTGTCAGGACCAATCTAAAGTCCCTCGTGGGCCCGTCGTCTGCCGCCAAAATGGGATGGTCTTGGTAATAACTGCTGAACGCTTTGGTCAGGTCGTAGCACCAATTGGCTACTAAAGAAGGGTTATAGGTGGCGGCAGCCTCGGAAATGACATCTGGCAAAGCGTGAAGACATCCGATAAGCTCCATCTCGTCGGGTGCGGGATCCACAGTCAGTGATGTAGGCAAAGCCAGGCCTTCTTTTTTGGCCCGGCGCAGTATGCTCCTTCCCCTCACATAATTGAATAGAATAAAGGGCCCGGTATTGCCATAAAAATCAATGGAAGCCTTCGGGTCGAACATCATGTTCTTCTTCGGATCGACCTTGAGCAAGAAATACTTCAGTGCACTGAGTCCGACGCGCTCAAACACTTCCCTCTGGGCCTCGGGATCCAGCCCTTCGAGTTTGCCAGCCTCTTGTGCGATTTCCTTGGCGATGTCAAACATCCCCTCCATCAAGTCGTCCGCGTCTACGACTGTGCCTTCGCGGGATTTCATCTTGCCCTCAGGCAATTCAACCATGCCATAACTCAGGTGGTGACAGCGCTGTGCTTGTGGGAACCCCAGTTTTCCAAGCACCAAAAAGAGGACCTTGAAGTGGTACTCTTGCTCGTTGCCCACGGTGTAGACTTGACGGTCCAAATCTGGGTAATCTTGGAACCTCAGCAAGGCGGTTCCGATGTCTTGGGTCATATAGACGGCAGTGCCATCGCCCCGCAACAGCAGTTTGCGGTCCAACCCGTCTTCTGTGAGGTCGACCCAAACGGCGCCGTCCTGAGTTTGCTCAAATATGCCGCGTTCCAACCCTTCCATAACCCGGTCGCGTCCGATGAGGTAGGTTTCGCTTTCGTAGTAGAGCTTGTCAAACTCTACGCCCATGGTGCGGTAGGTGTGCTCAAATCCAGCATACACCCAACTGTTCATGGTTTTCCATAAAGCCACGGTTTCTGTATCGCCCTGTTCCCAGAGCCTCAGTGTTTCTTGGGCTTCGAGGATGATGGGGGCTTCCTTTTCAGCTTGCTCCTTGGGCATGCCGGCATCGATGAGCTCCGCCACTTCTTTTTTGAAGGCTTGGTCGAATGCCACGTAGTACTTCCCGACCAATTTGTCGCCCTTCATTCCCGCTGTTTCTGGCGTTTCACCTTGACCGAACTTGCGCCAAGCCACCATGGATTTGCAGATGTGAATGCCGCGGTCGTTGACGATTTGGACCTTGGTCACAGCGTGTCCAGCGGCCTCCAATATGCGGCTTACAGAGTGACCAAGGAAGTTGTTCCGCAGGTGACCGAGGTGCAGGGGTTTGTTGGTGTTGGGAGAACTGTATTCCACCATAACACGCGGTGCACTCCCGGAGGGCTTCCGCCCGTATTCTGCTTGAGCGGCCTCATCCAGGAGCCATTGGGACCAGTAGGAAGCTTCAATTTCGAGGTTGAGAAAACCTTTGACAACATTGAACCCTGTGACCGGGCCATCGCCAGCGACCATTGCTTCACCTAACTTCTCGGCGGTAGCATCGGGTGCGGCCTTGCTGTGCCTGGCCAAAGGAAAGCACACGATGGTGCGGTCACCTGCAAATTCCTTGCGCGTCATTTGGACGCTGAATTGGTCTGGTGGAAGAGCGCTGCCAAAACAGTGCTCAAACGCTGTGGCTGCAGCAGATTGCAGCAGGGAGTCAAGTCGCATGTTCAGTGTGCGTTTGTGGGCAAGAAAACCTCAGCAAGCATGCAGCGGACGGAACCGCCTCCGAGCTGCTCAATGGTGGGGATGGGGGCATGCACAATAGGGGCAATGGATTCAAGCTTGCCGCGCTGCTCGGGTGTGAAGCTTTGCTGGGCTGCCGAAGACATGGCGATCAAGGGGAGGCCCTCTTGGTTCAGTACTTCGAGAACGTTACCTGCAAATCCATTGACCTGATCAGGTGAAATGCGCACAACAGTGCGGTCTCCAGCACCAAGTGCGGTCATCACCTTTTCGCGCTCATCTGCATCGGGAATGATGGAGTCACAGACCACCACCCAAGATGTCCCAATGGCGAGCATGACATTGGTGTGATAAATGGGGGCTGAGGTGTCACCAGAAGTTTGCATCGCTGTAAAGTCCACGAGTTCGTAGCCAAACGCTTCGCAGAAATGTGCAGCAGCTTGACGGTCGGTCCTCGGACCAATGGCCGCGTATGCCTTGTGGTTTACACGGTCCAAAATCAGGCTGCCAGTGCCTTCCAAGAAAACACCGTGCTGCTCGAATTCTGTAAAGTCGACCATGGATTCAAAGTCCAGGTTGTGGTCAATGGACAAACTGTGCAAGACCGATTCCCGGCGTTCCCGACGCCGGTTCGGCGCAAACATGGGGTAGAGTCCGACGCGACCATCTCGGTGGAAACTGACCCAGTTGTTCGGGAACAGGGCGTCGGGTGTATCGGCCTCAGGGTCGCTGTCATAGACGGCGACTTGAACACCGTGTTGACGCAGCGCTTTCACAACCCCATTGAATTCATCTTCAGCGCGCTCAAAGGCATTGCCGAGGTTGGGTGCCTCGCTCTGGTAAGCGTTGTTGACCGCAGTCTCCTCGTTCATGCGAAAAGCTGTGGGCCGAATCATCATGATGAGGTTCGTGGATTGCCTCGCTTGTAAATCTTCAGTGGGCATGGGGTCTGTCGTCAGGAGCGGCGAAGCGGTAAGGTGGAACATCTAAACAGTCCCCCCATGCGCCCCACCATGTCAAGTGGACAAGAAATCAACCGGTAACCTTGATTTTCCAGTGCTGCACCGAGGCGGCGAAACCGGGGGTCAATGACCAAGGTATCCGGAGCGGTATGCAGGAGGTTGGTTTGGAGCAAGGCAGCCTCCTCGAGGGAGACTTCGAGACAACTGGAATGCCTGCTTTTGAGCAATTTCAGTTGCTCTTCTTCAACAAATGCTTCAGGACAAACAATGGCATGCCCTCCCCCCAAAGGCATGTAGGCACAATCCAGATGGAGGGCGCATTTCAGAGGGTCATTGTCGTCTTTGTGCAATTCCAGACCGATCACTTCCCGGTTTGGAAATGTGGATGTCAAGAAGTCCAAGGCCGAGGGCAAGGTCCTGGAGACTTGCAAGTCTTTCCATGTTGAACGGCGGGTGACACCTACAATAAGGGCATCGTCGAGCACCACAACATCACCTCCTTCCATGTGAACGTCTGGCGGTAAATCGATCCAAGGGGTCTTTCCCAATAGGGGCGCGACGCCATCCCATTCTTCACGCCGTGTTTCGATGGTGCGAGAACGGATGAAGCTCCCATCAATGACGAGACCGACATCCCGAGCAAAGACCTGCTCAACATCGGTGAGGTCCGCTGGGCGCAACACTGAAATCCCTTCTTCTTGCAACAATGCAGCCAACCCGTCCAACTGGTCGGCAACATCTGCTTGCGCAGGAAATGACCCTTGGGCCAAATGGAATTTGGAGGTCGGGTCAAAGGCCGAGTCCAAGGTCTGCTCGGGCCCCATACTTCGGCCATGCCCCACCACTACGGCCTCGAGTTGTCCCCATTCATTGGGTATGTTGAGTTCAATCTCCGGCATGTCGTGCCAGTGTGGGTTGGGTCATCCAGTGCAGGCTATTCTCCTCACTGGAGGGTCATTCTTGACCGGTGGTGTCAGATACTGCGGCCGCACCAAGTCCATACATCTCACGGTGATTCAGTGCTTGCGCCACAGCAGAGGAGTCCATGATTTCAGCCACAGAGGGGACCATTTGCCACCCTTCGTTGAGCCAACATATTCCGTCTCCACGAGACGTGTCTGACGCTTGGGCGCGGGCAGCATAGAGCAAACGCTGTGCATCTGCAGTGATGTGTCGCCTGTAGATCGTGTCTCCATCGGCGCCAACAAACGTCGTGTCCATGTAAACGATGCTCGCTCCAGGGTAACGGTTGCCAAGGGTTCGACCGAAATTTTTGTAGTTGCCTGTCCAGCGCTTTTGGAACACCATGTGGTGACGCAACTTGACTTCTGCGAGGGCCACATCGTAGACCTCTCCTTTGAAGAAAGGGGAGGAGTACAGCAAGCTCCAATGGTCAAACCGGGTCGACACACCGATGCTGTCCCATTGGCCCCACATGCGGACATACATCTCAAAAATGGAGTCGGTTGCAAAGGTTTCCGGTATGTAATAGTCTCGGAAATGTTCTTCATACCGAGCGCTGTTGTTCGAGTCCATAAAACCGAAGAGGTCCTCTTTGAATTGGACATAGTCCGAATCGTTCAAGAACACCAGGGCGCTGTCTGGAAAATGCACCGCGGTGGGTGTAGCCATGTATTGCGGGTGCAGCGGGTCCTGGTAATCGCCAAGGCTTTGACCGCTTCCTGACCCTGGAGCACTCGATATGCCGTCACAACCCGTCAAAGTCAATGACAATACAACGGACGTCAGGCTTCCTGCAATAAAAAGAAAGGCGCTGTGGGTCTTGATTTTCATGGGGATTGACAATGATGTCAAAGATAGCCCTGCCCAGCCCGACCCGATTTTGGGCGAAGCTTAATTCGGGAAGAATCCCTTGTGGATATGTACTTCTTGCTGCAACACAAGCTTGGTCCATCGCAAGACACCGTCCAAAAACGAGGCGCGTTGGGCATCTTTCAAAACCAGGAGGCGGTGCTTGTGCGCTGGAGGAAGCCCCAGCCACTCTGTCAGGTCTTGGATGGTATCGTCCGACAACTGGTCGACATCGACATCCTTGCTGCTTTTCAACAGAGATTTGATCTCTCCAATGCGCTCACGCTGTCCCTCCGTCAGGGGATCCCCCAATTTGATGTCCCGGTCGACCACTTGACCCCCCGGGTAGAGTTTGGCCTCCATTTGCTGCTGAAACTTGCGGGTTTCGAAGTGGCCCACACATTCCACCACGATGTCCTTTCTTCCTCCAGGGTGCTTTTTCTTGACCTCTACCAACCGCGCCAAAGACCCTGTGGATGCGGTCATGTCCTCGTAGTGAAAGGGAATTCCAAAACGGTTTGATCCTTCGAGACCGCTCTCCAAGGCCCATTCCAGCTCTTCAATGAGTTGTCTGTAACGGGGTTCGAAAATGTGCAGTCCCGTGCGCTCTCCCGGCAACAGGAAAACCCCCAATGGAAAGAAGGGGAGGGAATAAGAGCGCTGAGCCATGGACAAAAAGGTAAGGGACAATGTTGGGCCCTCAAGGCATTTCAGGCGCCGGTACAGGCAGGCTATCCCGTTGGAGTTCATCTTCTGACAAGCGCTGAGAAAGGAGGCCTTCTCTGGAGCCCAATTCCACGTTGAACGTCAGCAATTCCTTGTTCCTCCATATGTCAACGCGGGCCGATTGGCCAGGTCTAAACCGGTTCACGCGTTCGAGGAGTTCCGGCACGGCAGGGGTTGGAGTTCCGGCCACTGATAGAATGACGTCTCCCTCTTGAATGCCCGCACCTTGGGCGCCGCCATCCATTGTGACGCCGGAGACAAGCACTCCCGATACGGAAGGCAAGTCCAAGCGTCCGGCAATTTCCTCCGTGACAGGTTGGATGTTCACACCCATGAAAGCCCGCTGAACGGCGCCAAATTCAATGAGGTCTCGGGCAATTTTCTGGGCGAGGCTGGCAGGAACAGCAAAGGCATATCCGGCATAACTCCCCGTCCTCGAGGCGATGGCAGTATTGATGCCGATCAATGCACCACTGTCGCTGACCAGTGCTCCACCGCTGTTGCCAGGATTCACCGCTGCATCGGTCTGGATGAAACTCTCGATTGGAAACAGGGAGCGGTCCCAATCGGGTTGAATCAATTGGATGTCCCGCGCTTTTGCTGAAACAATGCCCGCGGTGACGGTGCTCGTTAAATCGAAAGGATTGCCAACGGCCAAGACCCAATCGCCCACCTGAACCGCATCGCTGTCACCCCACCCCAAGGCCTTCAAACCAGAGGCGTCAATCTTGAGCACTGCGATGTCTGTCGTAGGATCTGAGCCTATGAGTTGGGCGGTAAAAGTGCGGTTGTCGTTGAGCCCGATTTCAATCTCATCTGCTGCATCAATCACGTGGTGGTTGGTCACGATATAGCCGTCCTCAGAGAGGATGACCCCACTTCCAGAGCCAGACGGTACACTTTGGGGTGCATGCCTGCGAAACATTCCAGACCAATCGTACCAACCGTAATTGGACTCGACGGTTTGGGACGTACGCACGTGGACCACGGCATCCAGCGCTTGACCTGCTGCACTGCGAAAATTGGGCAGCGCCGCTACAACACCAGGGTTCAGGGCATTTGTAATGGCGGGTGCCGTATGAATGGCGGCGGGTTGCCCATGGGTGAGCACCACCGGCGGAGTGGGTGTTCCAGGCGAATCAGAGACCTGCTGGGGCGAAAATTGGAGCACGAGAAGGCCTCCAACTGTGGCGGAAAGAAGAGAAATACTCAGGGTGGACAGGAACTGTTTTTTCATCAGGGCCAAAAGGATGTTACCCTCAATTAACCTCCAAAACAGAAAAAAGTAGATGCACGGAGTCTTAAGAAAACTTATACGCTGGCTCGGGCCTCAGTGCGGCAGGTGCTTCATGATGATGCCGTAAAGAAACGTACCCATCAATGCTCCTAAAATGGCCACGATGACGGGCAAATATCCTGCCCCCAATGTGATGAACAAGGGGCCAGGACAGGCACCTGTAATGGCCCAACCCATTCCGAACACTGTGCCCCCGAGGATGTACCGCTTCCAACCCGCCTTGTACCGGTGAATGTCGAGGGGTGCTCCGGATTCCGCTCCCCACCCAAATCGCCTTGCTGCAAGATGAAAGAGCATTCCGAACACAATGGAGGAGCCGATCACCCCAAACATGTGAAAAGCTTCGAAATAGAACATTTCTTGGATGCGGAACCAGCTGATGACCTCTCCCATCGTAAGGGCAATCCCAAAGAGCAAACCGAGTAAATAAATGCGCAGCATATCAGAGCAGGGGGAGAAGGGCGGGCAAAAAGAAATGGCTGGCGATGTATCCACCGAGGAAAAAACCAAAGGCTGCGATTACACTGGGCCATTGAAACGAGCTCAATCCACTGATGGCATGGCCGCTGGTACATCCGTTGGCCCAGCGTGTTCCAAATCCAACCAGCACGCCGCCGACCAGCAACACAGCCAATGCCCATGGATTGCTCCAAGTTTCAGGCCCGAACAGGGCATCAGGATTAAAAGCTTTGCCAGCATCTTCGATGCCCAAAGACTGCAACCGATCAATGGTTATGGGGCTGATGCCAGCCGTTCCTGGTTTCAGCAGGAGAAACCGCGCCACAGCACCTCCAGTGATGGTGCCAAGTACAAAAACGAGGTTCCATTTTTGGGACCTCCAGTCCAACCTAAAATAATCGGAGAACCGATCTGCGCCTGCTATGGTGCACATCGTACGCAGGTTGGAGCTGAGGCCAAACCGCTTACCGATGAGGAGCAAAGCGGACATTACACCAGCGATGATGGGGCCGACAATGAACCACGGCCACGGGCCAAAAGAGTGCATCATTTAAGTCCGATTTCTCGAAGGCGGTGGTCGAGAAATTCGGCTGCGGTCCAGGCTGGATAGGATTGGGCATCCCCCATGATGGGGTCCAACGGCATGGGACCAACTGGGTGCAGAAAGAAAGGCAGGCTGTAACGCGACTGGTTGCGCTGGGGGCCTGGAGGCAAAACAACACGGTGGGTCGTAGACCGCAGAATTCCTCCCGTGAGGTTCTGCAACATGTCGCCCACATTGACCGTCAAGTTCTCGGCATGGGCACGGACTGGGATCCAGTCTCCTTCTTTGTCGAGCACCTCTAAGCCATCGGCTGAACTGCCAACCAACAAGGTGATCAAATTGATGTCCTCATGGCTCCCAGCGCGCGGGGCGTCCTCAGGTGCATCAGGGGCGGGGGGATAATGCAATACGCGCAAAATGCTGTTGCCTCCCTTGACAAAGTCGGCGAAGTAATGCCGGTCCAACTCCAGAGAGAGCGCTACGGCTTCGAGCAATCGGGCTGCCAGCCCTTCGAGGTTGGCATACAAGGACCGACCGTCAGAAATGAACTCAGGAACGGCTGGACATGGAGGCTGCTCGTACTTGGTCTGTGCGAAATGATAGAACTCCTTGAGGTCTGCTCGGGCATCATCTTTGGCGTGTTCTTGACCGAATGGAGTGTAGCCAAAGTTTCCGCCTACACCTGCAATGCTGGTGTCCCGCTTGTCTTGTTCTGGGAGTCCGAAAAACCGCTGAGCACTGCCGTAAGCGGATTTGATCTGGGCATCGGCGAGTCCGTGACCTTCAAGGGTCACGAAACCGAAGGTTTCAAAAGCGGACCTCAACTCCAAGGGAAAACGAGATTGGGCATCTTTATCCCCGTCCAGAAATCCTTTGGCATTCAATACTGGAATGGCCTTCTGCATGGTGTAAAAATAAGTTCTAACAGCGCCCTTTCAGAGGCGCAAGGCTTGATTCTGCAACAAACCGACCAATGGAGCGGATGCAGCGGACCAAGTAAATGCTTCTTGAACCAATTGGTGGGCCTCGCTGCCCATGCGTTGACGGCGCCCAGGGTCGAGGGTCAAGTCCGCAATTTGTGCAGCAAAAGTCGCAGCGTCGTTGGCGGTAGCGACAGCGTCACCTGCCTCCTTTCCCAAGGCGGCCAACGCCCGGGTAGTGGTCAGGCAGGCACGTTCCAATGCCATGGCTTCCAGCAGTTTGTTTTGGAGGCCGGTGTTGACCAACATGGGCGCTACAAAAATGGGCGCGGCGAGATAGGCAGAACGGATGTCCGCTACATCGCCGATCACATCAACGTGGTCGGACGACAGGGCTTTGACGGCAGCTGAGGGCTGGGCACCACAAATGAGCAATGCCAATGGCCGGCCAGTGATCCTCTGAAACACCGGGGCGACCTCCCGGGCCAAAAACCGGGCTGCGACCACATTGGGAGCATAGCCCAGGTTGCCGCAAAACGAGACATCATACTGCGGATGGTTTGCGCCCTGAAGCGGAGCTGGGGCAGCTTGAGGGTGGAAGAAAGCCGTATCCACTCCATTGGGAACCACCGTAATCCTGGTTTTATCAGGGTGGGGCAGGAGCTGTCTGTCTTGTTCGGAAATGATGGTGCATGCATCAAAATACTGCGGCATGCGGTGCTCGTAGCGCAACAAGCGGCGGCCTTCCTCACGGAGCAAAGCCTTTTTCCACCACGGTGCGCGTTCCGCTTCTCTTTCAGCACCCGCGTGCAGGGTGTCCATAATGTCCAGGACATGGGGCACGGCATCAAGGTCCTTCACGTATTCTGCTGTTCGGACCATTTGGGCCAAGAGAACATCAGGTTGGGCGTTCAAAATTTGGTGGCGAATGGACCGCACCAAACCCCGCTCTGTAAAGAGCAGCACCTGAAAAGGACGCCGCGAAAAAACGGACCACCCCAGTCGAAACGCCGCCTTCAACCAACTGAGCTTGTGGACCGTGACCCGCTGGCAGCGGCCTTGGATGACCTCGAGGTCTTCAGCGGAAATCCTGCGGAAGGTGAGGCAATGCAAATCGACCTCAAAATGTCGGTGCAATTCCTCGAGCTGGTGAAACATCCTCAACCGGTCTCCTTTGTTGAGGGGGAGTGGGAAACGCGGGGTCAACACCGCCAACCGTGGTTTCTGCTCAGATCCGGACATGCTGCCCATAAAATTCAAGCAAGTCGGCACCGATTTTATCTTGATCAAAACACCGCCTTGCCGCATAGCGACCAGCTTCAGAAAGCTGTTCAAGCCGTCCGGGCGTCTTCAACAAGTCAATTAAAGCTTCGGCAAAATCCTCGGGCTCAGCCTGAACGAGGCTGTCCGGGTGCATGATTTCCAATCCTTGGACGCCCATGGTGGTGGATGCCACAGGGATACCACGGCAAAATGACTCTACGATTTTCACGCGGATGCCAGCACCTCTGAGCAATGGAACCACCAACAGGTCATGCTGTCCTGCGAAGGCTGCAGCATCTTCCACTTCTCCGTGGTTTACAACACCAGGCACATCGGTCCAGGCATCAGGTCTCAACCCTTTTCCAGCCAAGTTGAATTCAGAATTTGGATGGGCGCGGAGCACCTTTGGCCACACTTCTCTCAGGAACCAACTCACACCTTCCCGGTTGGGTCCCCAGTCCATGGCGCCCAAGTGAAACATCTTGACGCCTTTGCCGGGCTGTGCTGCGTGGGATGGCAAACCCACACCTTGGAGTGCCTTTGGTGTTTTGAGGCCGAAGCCTGCGACGTGAATGGGTCCGGTAAATCCCCAATTGCGATAGCCCATCCCCTCGGTGGAACTGATCGAAACAATGGTGTCCACCTTATTCAAGACGCTTTTTTCGTAGCGCTCCAGTGTATTGGTCAGGTGTCGGAGAGCGAGGCGGTGCAGGGGGTTGCGCGTGGCTTTCCAACGCTGTTCCCAAATCTGAAACTCATGATTGTGGCTGCGCAGCGAGACCAACGCAGTAGGCGCATGCATTCGGATGGTGTCAATGTAAGGCGTGGTGTAAAGGCTCTCAAGGTGCACCACATCATAGCGGGCACGCGAAAGAATCCGCTTCAAGATCATCGCGAATTGATGGCTGTAGAACCTTGAGATGTTGTACGAATCGCCATTGAGGAGCGCGATGTAAGCGTCTCGGATGTCGAGGTCAGTTTCCAGTGGGACACCCTCTAAATTGACCTGATCCACATATTCTGAATCGAGCGATTCCAATGGCAACGGATGCTTTCGGGTAAAAGCACTGAGCAACTTGACTTCCGCTCCGTTGTTGATCAACCCACTCGTGATGGCATCCATGGCCAAGCAACCTCCATCTACAGAGGGGCGGGGTGGCTTGTGGCAAATCTGGAGAATGCGCATTGGCTGTGAAGTTATCGGCTGTTGCGCATCCGAGCGAACGGACGCCATGAAATTTCTCGGGCTGCGCGCAAGTTGAGCATGACCGCAGCCGGAATCATGAGCAGCGTACCCATCCACATGCCCCAGGCGGGCGTGAGTGCCCCCGATCGCACCATGCGTTCGCCCATGATGGTGATGATGTAGTACAAGACAAACAAGAGGATGGCCAATACCGTGGGCAATCCCAGGCCGCCTTTTCGAATAATGGCACCGAGGGGTGCACCGATAAGGAACAGCAGGATACACGCCGAGGCCAAAAAGAGCTTTCTGTGCCATTCTATGGCATGTCGGTCCGACAAAGTGCGTTTCGACATGCGGTCGTCCCGCTGGTTTTGTGCAGTTTGAATGGCGTTGCGCAGCATGTCTCGGGCGGCGTCGTGAACCCTCCGCTCTGCCGCTGGACCCAACCGGGCCAGCCAATCGGCATGGATGGACGTGCTGTCCAAACCGAAGATGGGCTTGTCGGCATGCACAGGCTTGTTCATGCTGCGTTGACCGAAATCTTGCAAGGCAATGGCCATTTGGGCGCGCTCCTTTTCCAAAGAGTCAATGGCAGCTTCAAGCTGTCCCAAGCTCATCATTTCATAAGCGCGTTTGAACAGGGCTTCGTCTGCTTTTGCGAAGTCCAAGCTGCTCAAATCAATGCGAATGCGCTGGGCTTCGAACAGGGTTTTCATGTGCGGATAGGTCCGGTCGCGCTGGCGAACACCGGTTTCCAATCGGTCTTCATGACTGGAGCCGTCGTTCAAGTCGAGCACCAAAAACCGGCCTGTGGGAGAGGTGCGCATGGTGCCATTTTGGGCCTTGATCACAAGTCCGGCGCCATCCCTGCTGCCGCCATGATGGTGGATCAAGATGTCCTGCAGCTCGCCAGTTTCTTGGTTGACCTCTGCCGCTCGGATGGCATACCCCTCGATGCCATTGTAGAATACGCCGTTCTCGAGGTTGAGGGTGGGCTTCTTGCGGGTGACGCTGTAAAGAAGCGTGCGGAATTTGAGGTTGGCCACGGGCCAAGCATAATTGGCAAACACCAAGGCCCCTCCTGCGACAAACATCATCGTCACCAGCAACGGTCTGATGATGCGGCCCAACCGCATTCCTGAGGATTTGAGGGCGGTCAACTCTTGATGCTCGGCGAGGGCACCCATGGTCATGATGCTGCTCATCAAGATGGCGAGCGGCAATGCGAGGTTGACCAGGCGGGCCGATGCATACAGGAGCAGTTCGAGCACCACATGGATGGCGAGGCCTTTGCCGATCAGCTCATCGGCATACACCCATAAAAACTGCATGTCCAAAAAGAACAAGGCCACGAGGAACGTGATGACAAAGGGGCCCAAGAACGAGCGAAGAAGGAGCCTGGTGGTGCGCTTCAAAGGGGGCGGTGCATTGACAATCAGCGGGAGATTGAAAGCTTTCCCCCAACAGCGTGCAAGATTGCCTAATTTTCGCGCATCAAGCCAAGCGCGATGCACAACAATTCCCACAACAACGGTGGATTCTCCACCAGATTCCTGGCGTTTTTCATTCCAGCACTGCTGATTGTAGGCTGCGGCGAGTCCGCTCCCAACCTCGGAGAGGACGGCACCCCCGCAGAAACAGTAGACACCAGCGCAGGCGAACCAGATGCCAGTGGCTTTGTGTGGCAGACTGAACAGTTTGCCGATTTGAAACTGATCCGTTACCAAGTGGGAGGATGGAACAAGCTCTCCGATGACCAGCAGAAGTTGGCATATTGCCTGACACAAGCAGGTTTGAGCGGCCGTGACATCATGTACGATCAGAACAACCGTTACAACTTGCGCGTGCGTCACATGCTCGATGAGGCCCACCGGAACTTTTCTGGGGACCGGTCCACAACCGGATGGCAACGGTTCCACACTTTTGCCAAGCGCGTGTGGTTCTCCAACGGCATTCACCACCACTATTCCAATGCCAAAATCGTCCCTGAATGCGGACGGCCATACTTCGAATATGTTCTGGAAAACAGTGGTTTAGGCGCTGATGAGGGCCATGCCGAAGTGCTGGATATGCTGTACGACCCCAGCCGTGAGGCCAAGAAAGTGGAGCTCGACGCCACCAAAGGATTGGTGGAATCCAGTGCCATCAATTTCTATGCACCAGATGTGAGCACCGAAGAGGCACAAGCGTTCTTTGCGAATTACGCTGTTGACCGCAACAAGCCCGTGGAGAAAGGCTTGAACAGCCGACTCGTCAAGGACGACGAAGGCAACGTCATCGAAGAGGTGTACAAAGTAGGAGGGTTGTATGGTGAGGCGCTACAGAAGGTGTGCTATTGGTTAGAAGAGGCGCAGAAATACGCCGAGAACGACAAGCAAGGGGCGGCCCTCCGGCATTTGGTGGACTACTACCGAACCGGCGATCTGGAAAAGTGGAGTTTGTACAACATCAACTGGGTAGGCGATACCGAAGGCGACATCGATTACATCAACGGGTTCGTTGAAGTCTACAATGACCCTCTCGGATTCACTGGCAGCTATGAGACGGTGGTCCAAATCAAGGACTTTGAGGCTTCTGAACGTATGGCGGTCATGATGGACAATGCGCAGTGGTTTGAGGACCACATGCCATTCATGGACGAGCACAAAAAGGAAAAAGTGGTCGGCATCACCTACAATGTGGTCAATGTCGTGGGTGAAGCAGGAGACGCCTCCCCCAGCACGCCGATTGGTGTCAACCTGCCGAATGCCAATTGGATCCGGGCCATGCACGGTTCAAAGAGTGTCAGCTTGGGCAACATCATCGATGCCTACGACAAGGCAGGGGGCAGTGGCATTACCGATGAGTTTGCTTTTGATGATGTAGAAAAGGCCCGCGCGCGGGCGCACGGCAGCTTGGCGGGCAAAATTCACACCGCATTCCACGAGGTCATTGGTCACGCCAGCGGCCAACTCGAACCTGAGGTCGAAGAACCGGCCAGTACCCTCAAGGAGTATGCGAGCACAATGGAGGAGGGCCGGGCGGACCTCGTGGCCCTGTACTTTATGCTGGACGAGAAACTCATTGAGTTGGAACTCGTCAAAAACCTGGAAACGGGGCGTTGCGAATACGACAGCTATATCCGCAACGGAATGATGACGCAGTTGCGCCGTTTGGATTTGGGTGAGAACATTGAAGAAGCCCACATGAGGAACCGCGCTTGGGTGAGCCACTGGGTGGTGGAACAGGCTGCCGCAGACAACAGCATCCGCGAGATCACCCGAGACGGAAAGACCTATTACAACATCGAAGATTATGACCGTGTGAGGGCATTGTTTGGAGAGCTTCTCCGGGAGGTGCAGCGCATCAAGTCTCAAGGGGATTATGCTGCAGCCAAGGCCCTCGTAGAAGGTTATGGTGTCCAAGTCGACCCCAGCATTCACCAGGAAGTCCTCACCCGCTCCGAGGCCTTGGGAATTGCTCCTTATGGTGGGTTTATCAACCCTCAGCTCGAAGCCGTGACCAATGACGCTGGTGACATTGTGGAGGTCAACTTGACCTATCCAGATGACTTCACACAGCAGATGTTGGGGTACGATGAGAAGTACAACTTCTTGCCCCTTCAGAATTGATGCAGGAAGCAGCAGAGGGCCGAGATGGACGCTCCTTTGAGGAGCGGAAGCTGGCTTTAATCGGGTCCATTTTAACGCTCGAGCAGGAGGAGGATTTGGCCGATTTGGAGTCCTCAGTGCAAGCATTGAAGGAGGACATCCGCGCACGACAACTGGTGATTGGGTACCTGCCCAACGGCAATGTGGTGCTCAAGCAACGCTTTCTCGACCGACTACGTCATACCCTACAAGACATCAACCACGATGAATTCGTCACACTTCCAGAGCTCGAGCAGCGCGCTGCAGATTGGTAACCTCCGGAAGGCCTGGCGTTGGTCGGGTACAGTGGCCTTGGTGGCATCATGTTTTTCGCTTTCTGCCCAGACGCCGTGTGAAAATGGCATGGCGGGCCAGTACCCGTGTGACGGATTGGATTTAATGAGCGTACGCTCATTTGAAGAGCTGGGGGGAACCCCACCGGGCAACGGCAATGATTGTTGGGGATGGTCCAGAGATGGCCGCGAATTCGTCCTGTTTGGCAGGAGCGATGGCACTTCAATCGTGGAAATCACCGACCCTGTCAACCCGGTCATGCTGGGGAACGTACCCACGGCATCTGTCCCCAGTTTGTGGCGCGACATCAAAGTCGTCGGTGATGTAGCCTACATCGTGAGTGAGGCGGGTGAGCACGGCATACAGGCCATTGACCTCGACCAGGTGTTGACCATGGAACCCATGTCCAGTGTCCCCTTGATCTCGTGGTATACAGGGTTTGGCGGTGCGCACAACATCGCAGCCAATCCAGAAACCGGCTTTGTTTATGGGGTGGGGACGGACACCTTCAATGGGGGGTTGCACATCGTCGATGTGGCCAACCCTTCAGTTCCCACTTTGGCAGGATCTTGGGAAGAGGCTTACATCCACGATGCCCAAATCGTGGTGTACAACGGTCCAGATCCTGACTATGTGGGTCGGGAAATGGCATTCGCTTTTAGCGGTTACAGTGGGTTCTTCATCGTGGATGTGGAGGACAAGACGGACTGTCAAACCATCTCTTTCCTAGGCGATGAAAGTTGGGTCTACACACACCAGGGGTGGTTGACCGAAGACCAGCGCTTTGTGTTGGTCAACGATGAGATGGACGAGGTTTCTGGGATTGCAGAGCAAACACGAACGTGGGTTCTGAATGTTCAAGATTTGGACAACCCTCAAATTGTCGGTTTTTACGAAGGGCCACTGTCGGTGACCGATCACAACCTCTACACCCATGAGGGGTTGGTCTATGAAGCCAATTACTATGCAGGGGTTCAAGTGTTGGACATCATCAACCCCGAGGCGCTGGAGTTCGAACAGGTGGCGTTTTTTGACACCAATCCGTTCAGCAACCAGGGGGGCACCAGTGGTGGAGCTTGGAACGTATATCCCTACTTCGAGAGTGGCAACATTGCCATCAGCACGCAGAGCCACCTCTTTGTGGTGGCGCCCTCTGCTACTGTTTCCACAGTGATAGAGTCGCCCGAGGCATCTGCCCTGGACTTGCGAATGGGTGAAGGCGTCATCCACACGACTTACGCCTCGGCCGAGCGTCAAACCTTGCAAGTGTTTGATGCGATGGGCCGGCTTCGTGCCGAATGGCCTACATGGCCTGGCATGTCCATGACCTGGGTGGTCTCAGATTGGGATTCTGGTGTTTATGTGGTTCGGGGTCGAGACGGCGCGCAAGCGCGTTTTGTCCTCGACTGAAGCAAGCTGGATCACACCGAGGCCATGGCCTCTCGGAGCCTGTCCACCAGCACAGTACCATCGATTCGAGAGGTGATTTTGCCCTCTTTGGCCAATGAATACGTACCCGTTTCTTCGCTCAAAACAAGGGCGACCGCATCGGTTTGCTCGCTGATGCCGAGGGCAGCCCTGTGCCGTGTGCCATATTGAGGGGGCAGGTCTATCCGTCCTGTCACAGGCAGAATGCCTCCCGCCCAAGTGATGCGGTCACGGTCGAGACAAGCTGCGCCATCGTGCAGCGGGCTCGCTTTCTCGAAGAGGGCCACAATCAACCCCGAAGACAGTTTGGCATCCAAGGGGCGCATTCCGTTTGCTACCGGGCTGGGGTCGGCGTCGCGTTTCAACACAAGCAGCGCCCCAAGACCTCGCTTTCGGCATTCTTCAAGTCCATCGCGAAGGGCTTCCCAGGTCGCATCGCGGTCCGTTTGTACATGGGTCCTGCCAAATATGTTTTGGACCCAAGGAGGTGCCCCAGAGAGCAGCTGCCGGTTGCCAATGAGCAGCAGAAATTGTCGCAATTCTTGCTGAAATACAATGAGCAGTGCGATCACACCCACGCCGATAAACTGGCCCAATACTTCAGCCAGCATGCGCATTTGCAGGGCATCTACAATTTGATAGACCAAATAGATGGCCAGAATGCCCAAGAAAATGCGGATGGCTGCAGTTCCCCGAGTCAACCGGTACAGCTGATACAGGATCGCGGCTACAGCGAGGATGTCCAGCACCTGCCAGGGCCCGAGGTAAAGTGCCGGCTGCTCAATCATCGGTATGCTGCAATCTGGACATGGTGAGTGCTTGGTGCAATTTCACGCATTCTGCCGCTTCTGCCACATCGTGGGCGCGCAGGATATGAGCCCCGCGGTCCAATGCCCAGGCATGCAAGACGGATGTGCCATTCAGGGCTTGGGCAGGAGAGGAGTCTAGAATCTTGTATATCATAGACTTGCGGCTGACGCCGGCCAGTACAGGAACACCGAGGGTGGACAATTGATGCAGGGCGTCGAGCAGTTGATAATTGTGCTCCACACTTTTTCCAAACCCGAATCCAGGATCGACTCCAAGCTGTGTTGCTCCTTTTTGCCTCAAGGCAGCCAAGCGTTGCCCTAGGAATGCCAACACTTCTTCCGTGACATTCTCGTAGGACGGACGGTTTTGCATGGTGTCGGGCCTGCCTTGCATGTGCATGAGGATGTACGGCACATTGCGCTCTGCAACGAGGTCTTCCATGGCCGGGTCCAAGACGCCAGCTCCAATGTCATTGACGAGGTCTGCGCCTGCATCGAGGGCCCTTGAAGCGACTTCGGCGTGGAAGGTATCCACACTGATGGGGTGGTCAGGCAGCACTGAGCGGACTTCCTCGATGGCGGGCAGTATGCGGTCACATTCGGTTTGGATGCCGACGGTTTCGGCACCGGGTCGGGTGCTTTGGCCGCCAATGTCGAGGATATCAGCGCCATCTGCCACCATTTTCAAGGCGGTTTCTGCAGCTTGTTGCGCCAGGCCTACGCGGCTTCCATCGAAAAAGGAGTCCGGAGTGGCGTTGATCACCCCCATGATGCGGGGCACCTTGAAATCAAGGGTCCGGCCCTCAAATTCAAAAGCTGGGGGAGTTGTGCGTCCAAACATGGCTGTTGTAAGAGTTACAAAGGAAAGGTGGCGGCGGAAACGGACCCTCGACTGTGGGAAAATGATGGCAGATGGAGGCACATCATGTGAAGGATGGAGCCGATTGGTCTCCAAATTGCTGCATCTATGAGCAGCCAACACTCGACCCCCGATTCCGAAGGAGACCTGGGCCTCACCCTCAGCCAGTATGATGGACAAGTGGCCGCATGTCGCGCGCTTTTCTTGGCCAAGATGCACGATTATGGGACGGCTTGGCGGGTGCTCAGGCCGTCATCCTTGACCGACCAGCTGTTCATCAAAGCCCAACGCATTCGCACCCTCCAAGAAGGAGCAACCCAGAAAGTAGACGAGGGCATCAAGCCCGAATTTGTTGCCATTGTGAATTACTGTATGATGGCCCTGATTCAACTGGACTTGCCGGACGACAGTCCCATGGAACTGCCCGCGGATGAGGCGACGGCTTTGTTTGACCGCGCCCTCATGCAAACCCGGGACTTGATGACGCGCAAAAACCACGACTACGGGGAAGCATGGCGCGATATGCGGGTCTCAAGCCTGACCGATTTGATTTTGATGAAGTTGCTGAGGATCAAGCAGCTCGAGGATTTGGAAGGCGGTGCCAAAGTGAGCGAGGGTGCAGATGCGGGCTACATGGACATGGCCAATTACGCCTTATTCGCCCTGATTCACTTGGAATCTGCGTAATCCACGGCGCTTCGTGTTAATCGAGGGTTAATGCGGTTCGTGCGGTCGTAAAGGGGGGCGAAATTGTACTCCGGAACAGTACCGCCATGCGCAACATCCTTTTATCTATCGCCAACTTTTGTCGGGTGCTCGTGGGCGCCTTGTTTGTCGTCTCTGGACTCATCAAGATCAATGATGCTATGGGCTTCATGTACAAGCTCGAAGAGTATTTTGAGCCCGGTGCGTTGAACCTTGAAGCTTGGGCGCCCTATGCGCTTGAATTGGGCATGCTGGCCTCCATCGGTGAGGTGTTGCTCGGCGTTGCTTTGCTCGTGGGAGCCTTGCCGAGGTTGACCACCGCATTGACCTTGGTGTTGATGCTCTTTTTTACTTGGCTCACATGGTACACCGATCACTGCGACCCTTTTGGCAGTAAAACCATCATTGAAAACGGCATTGAAGTCATCATCCCCAACCAGTGTGTGCTGAGCTGTGGATGTTTCGGTAACGCGATTCCGCTCACCCCCCATGAGAGTTTCATCAAAGACCTGGTGTTGCTGATTTTGCTGCTGCCCGTCATGATCAGCGCTTGGACCGGAGGATACGGGCTCAACGAACGCCGCCGCTCACTCTGGATGTATGCGACTGCATTGCTCATCACGTGGATGTTTGGTGAAGCCATGTTGGAATGGGGTTTTCCTACGCTGTTCTTGGCCATGGGCCTCGCTGCTGCCGAAGGGGTGCGCCGCCGTTGGAAAAGGAACGGTCAAGAGTGGGCGATGGCCGGGGGTGTACTGCTGGTGGCCATGGGCTTCCAAGCCTACACGTTGCGTCACTTGCCCGTCAAAGATTACCGGCCATATGCCGTGGGGGAGGACCTCCAGAGGAACATGGCCTCTGCGGACGAATTGGGGCTGGATCCGCCTGTATTTGACAAGGAAGTGCGCTTCTTTGATCCGGCCAACGGGGCGGACACGGTCGTGCTTCAATCGGCCTATATGGCGGGAAAGCTGTGGCAGGACGAAGCGTTTAAAGCAGCATACCCTGAAGCCGATTGGGATGGTGCCCGCGAATTCAAGGTTTCCGAGGGTTATGAGCCCTTGATATTTGACTTGGATGCGACCGATGAAGCAGGGAACAGCCTGCTCGGTGAATTGCTGGGCGAAGGCTACACCCTCTTGCACATATCCAAAGATTTGGAAGCATCGGAAGCCCGCGGCCAAGTCCAGATCAATGGGCTGTTCGCTGAAGCTGCTGCTCAAGGTTGGCGCACTGCGGCATTGACGCCGTCAACGGCAGAAGATGCGGCGGCATACAAAGTCCAGCACCAAGCTGGCTATGATTTCTATTCGACCGATCCTACCGAACTCAAAATCATCGTCCGCAGCAACCCGGGTATGGTGTTGCTCAAGGATGGAGTGGTCCTCGAAAAGTGGGCTTGGCGCGATTTTCCCGAAGCGCTTTCTGAACTCCAAGGAGCCCACTGATTGCGGATGAGGAGCAGCGGCGTTTGGAAGCATTGGGCACGGGGCGCTGCGGTACTCTGGGGCAGCTTCACCCTGGTCTTCCTCATATTCACGGCAGTTCCGGACCCTGCTCGGCAGTTGGCTGGACAGCAAGCAGACCCCGAAGTCATCGCAGATTTGAGGGCGCGCTTTGGCTTGGATGACCCCCCTTGGATACGCTACGTCAATGCCTTGCAGGCCCTTTCGCCATTGGGTACCACGGACGACGGTGGATGGGGAGCGAGGTGGCCTTCTTTGGGAGAGAGTTTTGTGCGGCCTGCCTCGGTGGGCTCACTGTTGATGCAAGCCTTGCCCGCCACGGCCCTTCTCGCTGTGGCAGCACTCCTCTTCGCAGTGGTACTGGGGCTTCCAATGGGCTTGCTTGCGGCCAGAAACCCAGGCGGCTGGTTTGACCGAATTGCAGTTGGGGGCAGCGTATTGGGCATGAGCGCTCCGTCGTTTTTCATGGCCATTTTACTGGGGTATGTCTTTGCTGTGAAATGGGGGGGATGGACCGGCCTGCCCTTGACAGGCAGCCTCTGGGACCTGAACGATCAGGGCCAAAAGACCTTGGCGATGCGCAACCTGATATTGCCTGCGGTAACGCTGGGACTCCGGCCACTGGCGGTGCTCTCACAGTTGATGCGCGGCGCAGCATTGGATGTGTTGGCAGCTCCTCATGTCCAAACAGCACGTGCTTTTGGGGCCTCCGAATCTGAAGTGATGCGCCATCATGTGCTGCGCAATGCGCTGAACCCCGTCGTGACGGCCGCCAGTGGGTGGCTCGCTCAATTGCTCGCCGGGGCAGTTTTTGTGGAGTTTGTCTTTGGGTGGCGGGGCTTGGGTTTCCTGCTGTTCGAGGCGTTAGAACAACAGGATCTGCCAGTGGTCATGGGAGGCGTACTCGTGGTGAGCTTTACGTTCGTAGCGGTCAACGCTCTCGCTGACTTGACCTATCGGCTTTTGGACCCGAGGGCCACTCAGGACTGAAGCTGTGCAGTGGCCCGCACATTCAAGGCCCTCACCAATTGCTGGATGGAAGCGTTGAAGTACCGTTTGGTCCTGTAGCTGCCCACCCATTGCAACCCTTGAATGGCATTGGTCAAAAACACTTCATCGGCGATGAGCATGTTCTGAGGCGTCAGGTTGCATTCGTAGACCTTCATGCCAAACTCCAAGGCGATGTTGATGATCTCAGCGCGCATGATGCCCGCAGTGGCTCCACCCTCCAATCCCGGGGTGTACAGCACCCCATTCGAAACCAAGAAGAGGTTAGAGGAGGTGCTCTCGATCAGGCCCATACGGTCGTTCTGGATCAAAGCGGTATCCAGGTTTTGCTCCTGCGCCCAGAGCCCACTTTGGATGTAGATGTTTGCCGCGAGGTTCTTGAAGCGCGTCAAGTGGTTGGGCGTGCACTTCATCTCAGGGTAGATGTCCACCGAGAGCCCCTTCTCGTTGAGGCTGTAATCGGCAACGGAAATCGGCTCAGCAGTCATGACCACATCCAGGTCACTGCCCACTGGTGAGTAGTAACCTGTGCCTCGCCGGCTCAGGGTCATGCGGATCCGGGCACTCCCTGTGAGGCCTTCTTTTTCAAGAAGCCGGATGATGTCCTTCTTAATTTGACCCGGCGTAAACCCAAGCGGGGGGTGGATGCGGTGTGCTTTGAGCCCTTCACGCATGCGCTCGAAATGGCTTTCCAAGAACAGGGGCAGTCCGTTCATCACGCGGATGGTCTCAAAGATCCCATCTGCATAAAGAAAGGCGCGGTTTTCCAGCGAAATTACCGGTGCGCCTTGCCCGTCGAAAGACCTGAATTCACCGTTGTAAAGGAGGTTTTGCACGGGGCAAAATTAAGGCCGACTGAGCAGCGGGACCGACCTCCAATTCAAAAGAGATGCATTCGGGGCAATGAGGACGCCATTGGGCACACCTGCGCCGAGGGCACAATCGATGTCCCTGGCCTTGTCTCCAAACATCCAACAGCGCTGCGGATCGAGGTTGTGACGGGCGATGGCGCGTTCCACCATGAGCGATCCCGGCTTTCGGCTCAAGCTCTTACCGAAGTCAGGATGGTGGGGGCTGTAGAAGATGTCGCAGATGGGGGCACCCTTGGACAGGGCTTCAGACTTCAGGTAGTCGTGGATTTCGGCCACGGCCTCATGGGTGTATTTGCCTTTGGCAATTCCGCCCTGATTTGTGATGACAATCAATTTGAACCCCGCTTCATACCATGCTTTCATGGCTTCTAAAGCGGTGGGCAAAATGTGAAATTCCGCGCGGCTTTTGGTGTAGTCGCCAGGGTCGTGGTTGATCACACCATCACGGTCCAATAAAATGGCGGCTCCTGTGAAGTTTGGTGGGACTGTATCAGGCTGTGTCATGGCTCATGAAATAGGCGTTCCGGCCGGAACACTGCGGGGCAATTCAAGCAGGCTCACGCTGCCCTGTTGAACAGCACCGAGGACGAGGCAGCGGCTTTGATGCTGTCCCACTTGTTTGGGCGGAAAGTTCACCACGGCCACGATTTGTTTGCCGATCAGTTCTGTCGCAGTGTAGTCGGCGGCGAGTTGTGCGGTCGATTTGAGCATGCCCAAAGGGCCAAAGTCAAGCTGCAAAACGTAGGCCGGTTGGCGGGCGTTTTCCAAGGGGCTGGCACCCACTATGGTCCCCACCCGGAGGTCGCATGCGGCAAAGTCGGCGGGGCTGATGGGGGCTTTGGGTTCCATGGTTCACTCAAAATCACGCTTCGGAGCGGGAAATTAGGGGCGCGGGCCGTTTAACTTGCCCCCATGGAAGATGCTTTTCCACCGAAAGGGAAGTGGCGGGATTGGACAGCGGCTGTAGAAGCACAGGCCCGTGGGACAAGTCCAGCGGTGCACACCGTTGTTGAGGGCGAATTGGAAGTGCCGGTTTTCCACCCTGCAAGGCCGGTGTCCCCGGCTCGAAAGCGTCCAGCAACGCCTTGGAAAATCCGAAGTACAGTCCGGGACAAAAGCGGCGTCATGCCAGCGTTAGAAGGGGGGGCAGAAGTATTGCGATTGGTGGATTGCCACCATCCGTCTGAATGGCTCGAAGGCGTTGAAATGGGCTACGTGGAGGTTGAATTCGAGGGTGGCACTGGAGCGGATGAAATCGCAGAGGCGGGACGGATGCCCGTTGAAGGTGGCGTGCTGATCAACGCATGGAGCCGCACGGGTTCAAAGCCCGAGGATCTGGTTTCCCATTGCGCCAAGGTGGACGAATACGCCACCAGTGATGTGGTCCTGAGAACAGTATTGCTTCCAGATCCCCGGCTTTCAGATGGAGGCTGGAGCACGGCTGCTTCGCTGGCCTTGTTGTTGCGGCGGTGTCAGGAAACCGCAACACCACTTGAAGGCCATTTGAAGCGGGTCTCCTTGGACTTGATGCCCAACGAGGACCCTGTGCTCGCCTTGGCTGCCGCAGAGGCGCTGAAGCGCCTCCTGTTGCGTCAATGGCCAGCAGCCCAATGGCCCCGGATCACCATGTCCGTTTCTCATCAAGGTTTTGGTGTGGGCGAAGGCAGAGAAAACCTGGTCCGACAAGCCATCCGGTGCACCGCGGCAGCCATGTCGGCCCCGGATGCGGTAGATGCAGGCAGCTCAGCGTTGCCTGGGGACATTCCTGCAGACCTCTCTGGCAAAGGAGACAAATGGGCCCGAAATCTCCTGCACTTGCTCCGCGAGGAATGTGGGCTGGCAGATGGCGAAGCCGTTGTCTCTCCTCTGGTGGAAGCCCTGAGCGGTGCATTGATTCAAGGAGCGGACGCTTACAATGACCTGTGGGGAACGTTGTCAGCACAAGATGTGCTTCAAGCCGGTCCGGAAGCTTGGACCATCAAAAAGGTCACCGTGTCACCTTCTGAATCAGGTATTGAAGCGGTGCCACATTGGGAAGGACACGGTGCGGGGGTGCCTCCCTATTTGCGAGGCCCATATGCCAGCATGTACACAAGCCGCCCATGGACCATTCGTCAATATGCGGGCTTCAGCACCGCAGCAGCGTCGAATGCATTTTATCGGCGCAACCTCGCGGCTGGCCAAAAAGGCCTCAGTGTGGCCTTTGATTTGGCAACGCACCGCGGTTACGACAGCGATCACCCGCGTGTTTCAGGGGATGTCGGAAAAGCAGGTGTGGCCATCGACAGCGTGGACGACATGATGCTGCTGTTTGATGGCATTCCCTTGGACACGATGTCCGTCTCCATGACCATGAATGGCGCTGTGCTGCCCATCATGGCATTTTACATCGCGGCAGCCGAGGAACAGGGGGTGGATTCGCGGTCACTGGCAGGCACGATCCAGAACGACATCTTAAAGGAGTTCATGGTGCGCAACACGTTCATTTACCCGCCAGGGCCGAGCATGCGCATCATCAGTGACATCTTCGCCTACACGGCGCAGCACATGCCCAAGTTCAACTCCATCAGCATTTCGGGTTATCACATGCAGGAGGCGGGGGCGACACCGGAATTGGAGCTGGCTTACACCATCGCCAATGGCCTTGCTTATGTCAAGGCAGGCGTCGATGCTGGACTGGATGTGGACGATTTTGCACCGCGGCTCAGCTTCTTCTGGGGCATCGGAATGGATGTCGTTTCCGAGGTGGCTAAGCTGAGGGCTGGCAGGCTCCTTTGGGCCCGTTGGATGGCGGCATTCAACCCATCGAACCCCCGTTCATCCATGCTGCGCACCCATTGCCAAACGAGCGGTTGGACACTGACGGAGCAGGATCCATTGAACAACGTGGGGCGCACGGCCATCGAAGCGCTGGCTGCAGTGTGGGGGGGAACACAAAGCCTGCACACCAACTCTTTGGACGAAGCCATTGCGCTGCCCACTGACGACACTGCAAAAGTGGCGCGCAACACCCAGTTGATCTTGCAGAAAGAGGCGGGCACCACACGCTGGGTAGACCCCTTAGGTGGAGACCTGGCAATCGCACAACGCACGGCAGAGCTGGTGGATGCGGCAGACGCCATCATCCGAGAGATGCAAGCGGCGGGCGGGATGCCCCAAGCGATTGAACAAGGGCTGCCCATGCGTGGGATCGAAACTGCCGCTGCTGAAAAGCAATCTAAAATCGATGCAGGTGACGATAAGATCGTGGGCCTGAACTTGTTTCCAGGTCGGGCTCCAGAGTCCATGGAGGTCTTGAAGGTGGACCATCATGCGGTGTTGAAGGGGCAAAAAGAGCGGTTGAAGCAGCTGCGCTCAAAGCGCAACGACGCTGCAGTAAAAGCGGCATTGGCCGCACTTGAGTCCGGTGCTTCAGGCGGGGGAAATCTGCTGGACTTGGCCGTTGCGGCTGCGCGGGTGAGGTGCACTTTGGGTGAAATTTCAGACGCCGTCGAGCGTGTATTTGACCGTCATGTACCTGTGAACCGGCCGGTACGTGGTATTTTCAGGAAGCACCTTGGTGCCCGAGAAGAATTCAAATTAGCCGTGGAAAAAGCCAGCCGTTTTGCAGCCCTTGCCGGGCGACAGCCGCGCATTTTGGTCGCCAAGATGGGCCAAGATGGGCATGACCGCGGCGCCAAGGTGATCGCCAGTGCATTCGCCGATTTGGGGTTCGATGTGGACCTGGGTTCTCTGTTTCAAACACCGGAGGAAGTGGCCCGTCAAGCCGTGGAAAGTGATGTTCACGTGGTGGGCGTATCCACGCTGGCAGCAGGGCATTTGGCATTGGTGCCGGCCTTGGTTGAGGCCCTCGCAAAAGCTGGACGTGAAGACATGCTGGTGGTCGTGGGAGGGGTGATTCCTCGGGAAGACTACGACACGCTGTATGGCGCCGGAGTCACGGCTATTTTTGGGCCTGGAACGCCTGTGGTGACTTCAGCCACGCGGATTTTAGACCTGCTGAACGAGGCTTATTCCTAATGGTCCATTGCCCCTCCTGTGGGCAGGGCGTGGTCCCAAAAGCCGTTGAAGCAGTGGTCAATGACCTTGGCTGCCAAGTTCAGTGGCAGGATAGCGGTAACCCCGCAAAATGTCTTCTGCAGGCATCACAGGCTTTCCGGCCAATTGGGCCCGCTTGATGAGGACGGGGAGGTCAGAGGTCCCCACCCACCACTGGCCCGATGCCGTGTCGCATTGACCGGGCTGCAGCGGTCCAATCTCTGCTGTGGCGGCTGCATTCATGGCTTCGTGCACCTTAAAAGTGGCGCCATTCAGGGTGCTCCAAGCTCCCGGGAAAGGGTTCATGCCTCGGATGAAGTTGACCACCTCATGTCGGGGCCTTCTCCAATCAATTCTGCCATCTTGGCGATAGAGCTTTGGGGCAGGCCTTTCCTGACCAGAAATCAAAGCACTTTGTGAAATGCCCTGAATGTGGCCGAACGCCAGTGCCGAAACCGTGTCTTGCAACAGGCCAGCTCCAGCCTCCATCAACCGAGCATAGACATCACCAGAAGTATCATTTGGGCCAATGGGGCAACCCCTTTGGAGCAGCAGAGAACCCGTATCGATTTCGCGGGTGATAAAAAAGGACGTGACCCCGGTGTGCGCGGCGCCTGAGGCCACCGCGTGTTGAATGGGTGCTGCACCCCTAAAATCCGGAAGCAGACTCCCGTGCACATTGATGGTCCCGAGTGGTGGAAGGCTCCAAACTACTTCAGGGAGCATTCGAAAGGCCACGACAGCAAAAACATCAGCATTCCATTGCTTCAATTGCTCTTGGAACGAAACCTCCCTGAGTTTTTCGGGCTGTGCAAGTGCCAGGCCGTGCTCCAGGGCCTCCATTTTTACGGCAGAAGTGTGGAGGCGTTGACCTCTTCCTGCAGGCTTATCAGGGGCGGTTACAACCCCCACAACCTGGTGCTGTCCTTGGACAAGTGCACGGAGTGCAGCCGCGGCAAAGTCAGGCGTGCCAAAAAAGACGATGCGAAGGGAGGAGTGCTCCATGAAGGGAGGCAAAGTTAAAGGGCAAGAGGGGGGGAAGGCACTAAAAAATCACACCAAATCAGATCTGTTTGGAGCGCCAATCCTTGCGCATCAGAAACCAAGCGCACCCCACACCCATGGAGGTGAAATATGAAAATTCGACCCACCAGATTCGCCAGACGGGCTGCGGCCACCACAGGGTGAAGAAAATGGCAAAACAGGAGTAGATCAAGATGGCTGTAACCTCAATGGCCAGGGCGGTGCGGGTGTGGCCACTTCCCTGAATGGCGCTCAGCATCACGGAGCTGGCACTGTAAATGAGCATGGCTAGAAAAATCACCGGAAGCGTTTTTCCAGCAGCTTCCAAGCCCTCGGGGTCGTCAAAAAATGGCGCAGCGAGCCATTCAGGATAGAAGAACAGACCATGTGAAAAGACCACAATCCCGATGATGTTGACGGTAAACAACCGTTTGAGGACTTCGGGTAATTCTCCCCCCCGGTGCTCTCCAAGCAGGGTGCTCACAAAAGTCCGCGTGGTTTGCTGAACACCTTGGGAGACGGTGAAGGCCAACATGAAGTAATTCCGGGCCACATGGCTGACTTTGAGCTCCAATATGCCCACTTGTTCCACCAAGAAAAAGAACATGCTCCAAGTGCCCAATGTCAAGGTCAACTGCAGCACCAGAGGGAGCGCCAATTTGATCCAATGCACCATTTCTTCCCGATTCAAAAAGGTCGGGTTCCAAAAGGTCCGGCCGTTGGACCTGATGACGGCCAAAAGCAAGACCGATGCACCTGTGCATTCGGCAAAAAAGCTCGCCCAGGCCGCTCCTTGCGCCCCCATGGACCACATTCCATTGATGAGCAAGGCGTCTCCAACGATGTTGACCACGCCTACGGTGATCATGGAAACCATGAGCACCTTTGAGCGGGCTGTGCCCATGAAATAGGCGTACATCATCAACATGGCAAACCCGGGAAGGAAGCCCCATTTCCTGATGTCCATGAATGCCGTGAACACTTCGCCAGTTGCCGCATCTCTAAATACGGAGGCAAAACCAAGATGAAGCCCGAATTGCACCACCGCAACCAGGACGAGTGCGATCAAAAACATGCCGAGCAGTCCAGTCCTCAAAAGAACCAGCGCACGCTCTGAGCGTCCTTCACCCATCCTCCGCGCAATCAGGATTTGTCCACAGCTGGACAGTCCTTGCCCAACCATGGCCAGGGTGATGTAGAGAATACCTGCATTCCCAGCGCCGTTGAGGGTGGCATCGGACACCTGGCTCAAGAAGAAGTTGTCGGTGAGGACCACCAAAAATTGCGTGAATGTGCCCGCGGAAACGGGGAGGGCCAACTTGAGGATCGCTCTGTAGTTGGTCGACAGCGGAGCTTTCATGGATTTTGGGGCTCCGGTGATGTGCCACTGGAGGTGCTGTCATCCGTGCCATGACGAAGGCGTTGCAACAAGCCTTCGGCGTCTTTTACTGTGCGGGAAGCCCAATCCCCCAATATCCGGGGATGGTCCGATGGGGAGACCCGCCAAGGAATTTCTGATGCACAACGCACCCTGCGGGTTACCGTTTGAAGGGTCAGTGCTGCAGCAACAGAGATGTTGTAGCTCTCGGTGAAACCGAACATGGGGATGCGCACAAAGTAATCGGCTTCAGCCCGGGCTTCTTCGCTGATGCCCGGTCCTTCTGAACCAAAGACCAGGGCTACGGGGCGGTCTATGGGAAGGTCTTCAGGGGTGGTGTCGTCAGTGTGAGGCGTGGTGCAGCAGACGGCAAATCCCCTCGACTTCAATGCCCTTAGCGCATCAGTGGTGTTCTGATGCCGTTCTATATCCAACCATTTGGCAGCGCCCTTGGCCACACCTGGAGAGACGCGATATGGGTTGTTCACTTCAATAATGTGAGCGGTTTGAAGACCAAACCCATCGCAACTCCTCAAGACTGCAGAAATGTTGTGCGGATCATAAAGGTCTTCAGTAACCGCAGTGACCCAGTGCATGCGCTCATTCAGAACCTCTTCAAATCGGGCCCGCCTCGCTTCGGTGAGGAAAGAAGAAAGCAACGTGTAGCGGTCGTCTTGCATGGAGGGAAAGAAAAACCCCGGCTTACCGCGAAGGCAAACCGGGGAATTTTTCGGCTGATGCCGAGAACAGGTCTTACTTGACCTTTTCGTTCAACTCAGCACCTGGCTTGAACTTCACCACGTTTTTAGCTGCGATGGTGATTTCCTTACCAGTTTGTGGGTTACGGCCCTTGCGTGCCTCCCGGTGGGTGACAGAGAAAGAACCAAAGCCAACGAGGGCTACACGCTCTCCACCCTTCAGGGCGTTAGAGGTTGCGTCGATGAATGAGTCGAGTGCGCGACCTGCGTCGGCTTTGCTGATGCCTGCGCCTTCGGCCATGGCATCACGGAGTTCGGATTTGTTCATGGTTTTGTTTTTGGGTTGTGAACCATCCAAATGTATATGCGAAATCCCGCGCCCAACGGGAGATGCAGCACGTTTTTATGCAGTTTGTGAATAAAGTCGGTTAAGAATTGGATAAACCCGGAAATCCTACGTGAATGCGGGCTCCAAGAAGGTGTCCACCTTTGCGATTCAATAGAAATACCACAGAATGCCCGATTTTGACCCCTCAAATCCCATGGATGCACCCTTTGAAGCGCTCGGTCCGACCGTCGATTTCGAGGTTCCCATGCGTTACAGCGACATGGATTTGTTCGGACATGTAAACAATGCCCGGTATTTCACATTTCTCGAGGATGCCAGAATTGCATGGTTCGAGACCTGCGTTCCAGAGCCATGGGATTTTCGCAAACACGGTGTTGTGGTGGCGCAAAATGAAATGGACTACCTCAAGCCCGTTGAGCCAGGCGACCGTTTAATCGTCCGACTCGGAGCTTCAGGCCTCGGCAATTCGAGCATCCATATTCGTTACGAGGGCTACGTACTCAAAGGAGGGGATGCCCAAAACACACGGCTTGCTTTTCGGGCAGCGACCACATTGGTGAGCTGGAATACCGCAGCGGGTAAGGTGTGTCGGGTGCACGATGATTGGCGCAAGGCCATCACAGGAGAGTAGACACAGGAAGTGCTCCTACAATGGGGGATCCGCTGGGCAATGAAGCCGGAGTTCACTTCATTCTGTGCATAATCGAGGGAGCTTGGATTTGTTTGGGCTCATTACTTTGTCCCCCTAAACACTAAGAATGAAACACCTATACCTATTAATGGTGGGCCTCGCAATGACCGGGACCATCTGGACGCAGACCGTTTCGGTCACCCTGAGCGTCGACATGAGCAACCAAGACGTCGCCACTGATGTGCACGTAGCAGGCAATTTCCAAGGATGGGATCCTGCAGGCACCATGTTGATGGACGACGACATGGACGGCATCTACGAAGTGACCGTCGAAGTGGCAGACTCCCTGACGACCATCCAATACAAGTTCCTCAACGGCAATGCATGGGGCGTAGACGAAGCATGTCCTGAAGCATGCGCTTTTCCAGGAAGCACCGACCGGTTCGCTGAAATCAACGGGGACACAGTGTTGCCTGTGGTTTGTTTTGGAGCCTGCGCGGCATGTGGCATTACCACAGTGCTGTTCAAGGTGGACATGAGCCAAGAGGATGCGATCAATCCAGTTGGAGTGCACATGAACGGCAACTTTAATGGATGGGACGGCACCAACTTCTTGATGATGGATGATTCGGATGGCGACATGGTATATACCTACACCGCACAGGTCGATGGTGCCATGTTGGATCCTGTGGACACATTGCAGTTCAAATTCGTCAATGGCAATGCGTGGGGCTTCGATGAAAGTCCGGAGGGGGAGTGTGCCAGTCAAGGCAACCGCACCATGGCACTCACCGGGGGCGACCAGGTGTATCAAATGAGTGAGACGGGCCAGGCATATTGTTACAACGCCTGCGGAAGTTGTGTGGCGCCTACACCCGTCACCTTTAAAGTTGACATGAGCACCCAGGCAGAAGTATCCGTAAATGGCGTTTGCGTTGCAGGAAGTTTTCAGGGGTGGACACCCGGTGTGAATTTCTTGACCGACGACGATGGAGACATGATTTACGAGGCCACCTTTGATGTGGTGCCAGGCGATTATGAATTCAAGTTCATCAATGGAAACAATTGGGGTGGTGACGGCGACGGCAACATTGACAACGAAAATCCACCGGCGGATTGCGTCTCCAATGGCAACCGGATATTTTCAGTGGTGGATGAGCCTGTGACTGTTCAGTACTGTTACAACCAGTGCAGCGAATCTTGCGTCCCGGATCCAGATCCAGCACCCATTACTTTCCAAGTGGACATGACCAACGAGTTGGTATCTGAGGATGGCGTTTGGTTGATTGGCAACATCACGTCTCCCCAGTGGCAGGCAGGAGCGCTTCAAATGAGCGATGGCGACGGAGACAACGTGTATGACGTCACATACGAAGTGAGCGGTGCAGCTTTTTTTGAATACCGCTATTGCAATGGTGATCCATTTCCAGCGGGAGAGATTGACAATGCGGTGACCGAAGTGGGAGACTTTGAGGCGGGAGGATGCGGACAAGGCAATCCTTTTGGTGAGTTTAACCGCACGCACACACGGTCAGGTCAGCCAGAAGTACTGGGAGCATATTGCTTTGCGAGTTGCTTGGACTGCAATGGCGATTCAGTGGGGACCATCATTGGCATCGAGGAGCTGCAGGATTTTGTAGGCCTTGAAGCTTTTCCAAACCCAGCACACGATGCGGTCAACCTGCGCATCGAAGGCATGGAAGGCCTGTTGCAGATTCGCATCTATGATTTGATGGGCAAGGCTGTTTTGATCGACCGCCAGTGGGTACAATCCGGTGCTGTTTTGACATACGAGGTGGCCAATCTGCTGACAGGGATGTACATCTTGGAAGCGACGAGCACCACACAGCGCACCACTTTGAAGTTGAATGTGGAATAAGACAAGCTTGATCTATTTGATGGTATGAGAAGAAGGGGGCCCACAGGTCCCCTTCTTTTTTTCTTACGTGAATAGTGGAAATCCCTTGCATTCTATCATGACTAAAGTCAGCGTTTCTATTGCGCTTCACATCTATATTGCGGCAGATTCACAATTAATACGATCAAACGCATGAAGCGATTGCTACTCGGTGTTTTGGCAGCTTGCGCCAGCACCCTTGCTTATTCTCAAGCCACAGAAATTGTTGTTGAGACCTACGCCGAAGACATAGGCATGGTGGGCACAACCGACCTTACGGGCTACAACACTTACCGCGTCTATGTCAAGTTCGCATCCGATCAAGACTTTTTGACGGCGGTGTACGGTGATGTGGATTTCCCCACGAAAATTCAAGGAGGAAACAACTTCTTTAACGCTGCACTTGGAACCAAGGACAATGAAGGATACCAGTCCGTACTCTTTGGAGGTTTCCCCGATCTTGAATACGACAGTTTCATCACCATTGGAATGGATGGTCCTGCTGATGCGAGCGCCGGAGAAGCGGTCATCAATGCAGTAGGTGACCCTGCTGCCAACTGGATTCCCGTTTTCGAACCAGGAGGTGGAGCGACAGGCTCTGACATCATCATCGACACCCAAACAGGTGGAAGTTGGTTCCCACTGTATCCAAACAGCAATGCATACGCAGGGGAAGACAGCTTGGTGATGATCGGTCAGTTCACCACCGATACGGTGCTATACGGCGTCATCAGCGTTGCCGCATTTGTAGGTGGTGTGCAGGCCAATGACTCTTTGGTCACCCTCCCTTTTAGTAGTGTACCGAATGCAGTCTTTGGTTGCACAAACAGCGATGCCACGAACTATGACATGGCGGCCAATGAAGACAACGGATCATGTGTGTTTGCATGTGATTATCCAGCGACCCAGTTGGTCATCACGGAAACGGCTTCAAACGGCGTGAGCTGCAGCGGTTATGCTGATGGCTTTGCTTCAGTTACGGTTACCGGTGGACAGGGAAGCTTGACGTTCTCAAACGGCATCTCAGAGAATGCTACTGGTCTGTTTGGTGGAGTTGTAGCAGGAGAGCTGACCATCACCGTCACGGACAACGTAGGTTGCTCCGCTGAAGCCATGGTGACGGTCGCAAGCCCCGAGGCTTTAAATGTCACTGCAAGCCTCTCAGATCCGATCAGTTGCAACGGCCAATCCGATGCTGTTCTGAGTGGAAACAGTATCGGTGGTACAGGCATGGTGATGTACAGTTTGGAAGCTCCAATGGACACTGGTGGACTGCCTTACTTCGAAAATGGAGTAGAGACGCTCTTGTTTGAGAATATTGGTGTTGGACTCTATACTGTCTATGCCATCGACGAGAATGGATGTGTTGACAATACCCCCGGCATTTCCATTGAGCAGCCCCAGCCATTCAGTCTGTATGCTCAGGCCATCGTTCCAACCAACTGCCCTGATACCGAAGATGGAGTCGTCGTTTTGAACTACTTCGGAGGAAGTGGCAACAACACGACTTACAGTGCAGACGGCATTTCATTCGACTCGAACACCACGTTTGACCTTGGTCCTGGGACATACACTTTCTACGCGCAAGACGTAAACGGTTGCTTGGACACCCTGATGGATGTTACGGTAACAACACCCCCACAATTTGTGGCACAGGAAGAGTTGACCAGCCCCAGTTGTTTCGGTGATGCCGATGGAGGGTTGACTGTTGTAGTACAAGGTGGTACCTCACCCATTTCATACGTTTATGCGGGTGATACCCTTGAGCTCATCACGTTGGACATGATTGGTGCGGGCACATACGCCATTGAAGTATTGGACGGAAACGGCTGCTCATTTGATGCATCAGTGGACCTCACTGGCCCCAGTGAAATTGTCCCAGATGCTGCGGTCACCGATGTGCTGTGCAGTGACGGTGAAGACGGTGTGATTGACGTTTCGGCCACAGGCGGAAGTGGAATGGGCTACACCTATTCTATCGACAATGGAAGCTTCGGCCCCAATGCAGGTTTTGATGGTTTGTCACCAGGCGACTACACCATCACAGTTCAGGACGATACAGAATGTGCGGGCTCCGCCACATTCACTGTAGCTGCTCCAGAAGCCATCGTGGTCACGGTTGATGCCAATGACGGCGCCAACGGAACCGAGGCTGACGGTGTGATTGACATCACAGTAGACGGCGGTACACCTCCGTACGAATACAGCTGGACAGGTCCTGGCTACACTGGAACGGATGAGGATCCAAGCGGCATTGCTGCGGGTGATTACGATGTAACGATCACAGACGGAAACGGATGTGAATTCACAAGCACCACCATCGTGGTGGTCAGTGGCATCGAAGAAATGGTGCGCTTGATCGACCTCAAGTTGTTCCCCAACCCGACCAACGGAAATGTCACAGTGAACATGGAAGGCCTCTCAGGAGAGTCAGTCATTGCAGTGCTGACGGACGGGCTCGGCCGTGAAGTGAGCCGTGAAGACCTCGGCAACCTTACAGGACAGTATGTCCACATGTTGGACTTGACCTCGGTAGAGTCAGGCGTGTACTACCTGCAGATGAACGTCGCCAATGCCGCTCAGGTATTGCGCATCGTGAAGCAGTAATTTCACAACCCATATCAAGGAAAAGGGCAGCCATCGGCTGCCCTTTTTTCATGGGATTTTTTCCTAAAACACAACTCATTCAGAATCCAATGTTGAAATGACAGTAGACTCCTACGTTTTATGCGTGAATAATCGGTGGACTTTGCAAGTGACGAATTGAACCAACCCCAAACTCATGAAGCTTCATAAGCTGCTCTTGGCCCTGTGCCTCTTACCCTCAATGCTATCAGCCCAATACGGGTTGGAAGTAGAAGTTGTATCTGAAGACATCGGCCCTATTGTCGGTGCCTTGGGTACCACTGATTTGACAGGTTACGCCTGCTACCGCGCCTACATCACGATGGAAAACGAGGATGATTTCCTGAGTTCCATATCAGGTGATGCGAACAACCCGACCTATGTGACGTCTTCGACGAACAACTTTTACCACGCTGCTTTGGGCGCGGCCACTCCGAATGGCATCAACAGCCTCCTGTTTGCCGTGTATCCTGAACTGCCCTATGACAGTTGGGTGACCGTCGGTTTGGAGGGCGTACCGAATGCTGGAATTGGTGAAGCTGCCATTTCTACGGTTCAATCTGGAACCAACCCTTGGACCACCAACTTTGATCCCGGAATGGGAGCAGCGGGCGCCAACATCGTCATTGACGATGCCATTGGAGGTGCTTGGTATGCGCTGAATGGCGATGCCAATGGTTATGCCGGTTCAGACATGAAGGTGTTGGCGGGACAAT
>JBELBZ010000021.1:0-41096 GCA_042095055.1 Crocinitomicaceae bacterium
AAGACAATGCTCATTCGGAAAGCCGCGCCCTCAAAAGCGCGGCTTTCTTTTTTGCGTGTCGTGGAAAATCACCGCGACCTACATGTGACAGCGAGTCCAACATTTCCTGCTGCAATCCAGCCTTTACAGGAACAAAACCAGACTCCAATCGGCGTTCCATCACCTTCAGACTTTGAGACAAGGTCGACGGCAACAAATCATCCATAAACACAGCATGGATTGCCCACTCCGTCAATGCATCAAGCTGTTCCTCAGACCAAGGCAACAACAGCAGTGCGCGCAACAACTCCCTCTGTATGGGCAACGATGTAACGCCATGGAGTAAAGCAAAAAAACGATCACAGGAATCCGTAGACTGAAGTGCCTGAGCTTTTGTAAGCAAGGCCAATGTCCAAGCCGCACGGAACGAAACTGGTCCCTCCGTTCTCACTGCATCAAACAAGGCTTGCTCAAGCCCCAAACAATGCCCATCACCGCAACTGGCATCGAGTTCCTTCCAATGCTTGGTCCAAGAGCCCACAACCTCACGGGACGGAGGGTCCGCCAAAGCGTTCAGGAGTGCGTTAGGACTCAGCAGGGCAGGGGGGCAACCCCCACGCATCAGGGATTGGACTTCGCTTGAGTCTCGCGGGCCAAAATCTCACCGATCTGTTCGGCCCCCACTTGTTTGGCGATCACCCTTTTGTCCTTATCCAAGAGGAACATTTTGGGCGTGGCATAGACATCAAATGTGGTTCTAAAATTCAGGCTTTGCAACGTGGTTGTACCAGCCATGATCAAAGCGGTAGCACTGTCAGCGGCATTGATCAAAGGATTGTCCGAAACATGAATCCAATCGGATATTTCTTTTTCCCTCAAAAACTTGAGCCAGGGCTCGGGCTCAAAGTCATTGCCAATGGCGTAGATCTCCAGCCCTTTAGGATGCCATTCTTCATAGAGCGCTTGCAACTTGGGCATCTCTTTTTTGCAGTGGCCACAGGTCGATTCCCATATCGAAACCAAGGTGTACTCAGCTTCGACATCATACAAACTCACCCAATTCTGCTGGGTCGTATCTGGCAAAATGATGTTGGGAATGCGGTTACCACAGAGAGAATAACGCAGGTCTTCTGCGCGGTCTGTGACCTTTTTGAGTTGCTCCTCATTGAGCCAATCGGCCTGACCTGACGAGTAGTAACGGTCCACCAAGTCGACGAAAACTTTGTCCATGCACATCACCTGGCTTTTCTCAGCTGAGAAGGTGAAAAAGTGCACGAAATACTTGAACATATCGGGGTCCTGGGTCGCCCTTGCAATAAGTCCATTGACCCCAACCAATGCGGTATCGGGCACCTGGGGCATTACCGAGTTCCAATACTGCTCCAGCAAATTGTGCAATGCAGGGTCCCTGACCAGCCTGCCATCAGAAAAGTCTACGCGGTCCCAGAACATATCCCGGAATTTGTAGTAACGCCACAATTGCGGGTTCGCAGCATCCATGGGGGCATCAGGAACATCGGGCTCCCGGACCATTTTGATCATCTTGGCAAAAAGCGTGTGTCCATATTCCTCCTGAATGCGGTCCTGTTCTGCTTCGACTTGCAGGTTCAACACGGCCATATCCCCCTTCAGCTTGGCCATTTCCGCTTCTGTAATGGTGGAGTCCTGGGCCTTAGAATCAATCGGAGCGCGCTTTTCACGCATGTCTTGTATGAAGTCGAGGTACTCATAGAACAGTTGAGTGTCCAACCCTTCTTCAACCTCCACACTCGAAGGCAAATCCGACAAGTCAGCGCTTAAGGTCACTGGCCCACCGGTCAGTACCATTTCCACAAAACCGTTTTCAGGGAGCACCAACCCGTATTTGCCCCCCTTGTCAGGAGCGGGAGAGGGATACTCAAACTGCCCCTGAACGCCCACCACTGCAGTGTCAGCGTAGTACATCTTGTTGCCGTAGTAATTGGCCAAGTAAATGGTGTCGCCCTCCGCAAGTCCAGTGATTTGAAAGCGCAACATCGCATCGTTTTGGGCGGATGCCTGAGTGCTTATAGACAACATCACAAGCGCAAGAATGCACGAAGCACTCTGGCAAATCCAACGAAATGGGGACGCGAAGAAAAAAGACATCATAGTGGGAGAGTCGGCCGCTAATTTAGCCGACGACAATGTCTTCCGGTGTGAAAGAGTGCTACGATTGGGGTGTTTTGGGCTGCGGATGGCTCGGACAAGCCTTTGCACGTCACATTGTGAGCCTTGGAGGCACGGTATGGGGCAGTGCCCGGAGTGCCGCATCCCTGAATTCCATTCAACATGTTGGAGCCACAGCCGTACCCTTTGATGCCCAAAGCGGCGAATTCCCAAGTTTCCCGCCATGCCGCAACCTGCTTGTCGCTTGGCCACCACAGGTAGGGGCTTCTGCAACGAAAAGGGCGATAGAACAATGTCGAACCCACCATACCGTCTGGACAGTCTGCATCTCTTCTACAAGTGTGTATCCCGATTCCCCAAAGGTGTACACGGAAGGGTTGGCTGAGCGGCGCATCAGTCCACACTCTGGCGTTTGTGTACTGGACATCGAAAAGGCCACAGCAGGACCCGCTGTGAGTCACCTTCGCGCAGGAGGTTTGCTGGGGCCAGAGCGGCCATTGTTTCGCAATACAAGCCGCAACAAAACCCCCGACAAGCCACTCAATGTGGTCCATCTCGACGATGTCATTGGCGCCATCGTGCATTGTGTTGACCGGCAGGTTTCAGGAGCCGTCAACATCGTCAGCCCCATCGTCCGTAGCCGCAGAGCGTGCAGAGAAAACGCCCCTACAACTTTGGAGATAACCCCAGAGAATGTTCAGGGTCAAGGCGGTAAGATTGTATCCAGCCAGCGCATTTTGGAGAGCGGATTCGTGTTTCAACACCCCGATCCCAAACACTTTCCAGACTTAACACCTTGAACCATGCAGATGCAACGCCATCCTTTTTTGCTTGAAAGGGCGGGAGAACGGCCCATCCATGGCGTCTGGCACATTCCCAGCACAGAGGCCAAAGGCACAGTACTCTTCCTTCACGGATACAAGGGATACATGGACTGGGGCGCTTGGCCCATGGTGGGTGATGCCTTTGCACATGCCGGCTGGCGTTTCCTTCGCATCAATTTCACGCACAACGGAACCACGCCTTCGGCCCCCAAATCATTCAACGACCTTGAAGGTTTTGCGGCCAACACCTATTCCCGCGAACTGGAAGAATCCACAGCTGTGCTGCAAGCCTTGAGAGCAGAAGGTGCTTTGTCCGATGCCACAGCCACCGATAAACCCCTTGCTGTAATCGGCCACAGCCGCGGAGGCGGCGTCGCTTGTCTGGCCGCTTCTGAAGCAAACGCCAAGCTTAGATCCCAAGGAAAGAAAGGCGTTCAAGCGCTGGTAACCTGGGCGGCAGTCGCCGATTTCGCTTCCCGTTTCCCCAAAGGGGCAGCCCTCAAAGAATGGGAACAAAGTGGAGCGCTGGAAGTCATCAACCACAGGACACGCCAGCGGCTCTGGCACAATTGGAGTTTCATAGAAGATTTTACGGCCCAGAAAAACCGCCTTGACATCGCTCAAGCAGTGCGTCAATACGCGGGCCGGACCTTGATCGTTCACGGGACATCTGACCTGGCGGTCGACCAAGACCACGCGCACAGGCTGGCCGATTGGGCACAGAACGGCACACTGGTCATGGGGGAGGGCATGGACCACACTTTTGGCGCTAAAGAACCTTGGACGGAGGCAGTGCTTCCCGAGGCATTAGAGGCCGTAACGCAAACGACCCTGCGCTTCCTCGAGGAAGGCAGGGCCGTTCAATAATGGTTGGGAGGGCGTCAGTGGCGGACCACCAACTTGCGCAATCCTCGACCGCTTTCTGGTCCAAAGAGGTATACCCCATCTGGAACGTCAACGGCAACAGACTGCTGACCGACTTCAACTGCGACACGCAATACCTCACGGCCCATCAGGTCCAGCACCACCAAATCTTGGGCTTCCATCACGCCAGTCACATTGAGTGAACCAGTGGTAGGATTGGGAGCGAACCCAAAAGGAGTGGCCACAACATCCTCAACGCCCACCAATTCGACATCGCTTTCAGCCAAGGTGAAGTTGTCGAGGTAGTACAGTCCGATGGTTTGACCATCTCCCAGAGCATAAAAATTAATGCTGCTGAAGTTTCCGTCATAAGGGGCTTGGAACAGCTCTTCGCCGTCGACCCACATTTTGAAAATTCCCTGATCGAGGTCCACAACGTAGCGGACATTAAACCACTCACCTAAAGGAATGTAATTGATCTCTGACACGCCCCAAGGACCATCAGTCATGACGCTTCCATCGGTATTGAAGAACGCATTGCACTGCCAACTGTTCGTGGTCTCACCTGCTATGTCGGTTCCTTGAACATTGAGGTAGGCTGAGTTGCCTTCAGGAACAAGCATGTCCCAGTCTAAGCTCCAATTGCCCTCAGATTTTCCAACGATCAAATTCACGTCCATAGGACCTCCAGCTACAGCAGCCGCTTCAATTTTGAGCGAATTCACACCTTCTGCAGCGTATTCATCTGATACAGTCGCGTCCCAATCACTTCCAGGAGTACCCCCTGGCCAAGGTTCGAACAGTTCACTTTCTACACAGATAAAATCACCTGCGGTAAAGGATTCAAAGCCCTCCTCGAATTGAGCAAAGGCTGACATGGTCGCAAACAAAACGACCGGGAGTACAAGTTTCTTCATGCTTTGATTTGATTTGCGGAAAATTAGCGGAACCTCGCACAATAACAAGAAGTCCATGAGAGGAGAAGGGAACATTCGAAAGTTGAAGAGCGCACTGAACCCCCAGGGCACGGTCCAATACACCTGGTCATCCAAGGACATTTTGGACCCTTTGGAAGACTTTGAGGTCAATGCAGCCGTCGGTCAAGACATCCGCATCGAACACTTGGGGAAGATCCACTGCACCGTATCAGGCAAGTCCATCCGCAAGACCTACGGCGACGGCATGTCCTTTGACGCATTTCGGTCCTCTCCGTTGGCCGTAGAAAGCATCATTCGGCCCGAACTCAGCCGCATTCATGAAGGTGTGGCGCTCCGCGATGCAGCTTGGGAAGAGGCCCACCACAACCAACCCCATGTGGTCTATTTGAGCTATACCGGCGGCATCAAAGTCGGGGTTACAAGGACCACTCAAATCCCCTACCGTTGGATCGACCAAGGCGCTTCAGGTGCCATTCTCCTGGCAGAAACCCCTTACCGTCAGTTGGCCGGACTCATCGAGGTGGCCATGAAAGCACACTTCGCCGACAAAACCCAGTGGAGGGCCATGCTCACCGCCGGAAACCCAGATTTTTCTGTGTTAGAAGAAGCCCTTCTCTCTGCCAAAGACGAGGCTTTCGAGCAGTGCCCGCCGGCCTTTGAAGACTTCATGTCAGAAGACGATAGCGTGCACCACATTCAATTTCCCAGCATCGGATTTCCTGAAAAAGTCACCTCGGTCACCTTGGACAAGGTGCCGTTGATCGAAGGAAAGCTCATGGCCATCAAAGGACAATACCTGATGTTGGATGGCGGAAGGGTCTTCAACGTAAGGCGCCACTCGGGTTACAGGGTCCGATGGGCTTTCGACTAAAAACGGCAGTCAATTGAGGCTGGGATCAACAGGGAGCATGGTCGCCCTTGCATGCCCTGGACCCTTTGAAGCCAACATGCTGCGCCACAGCCCTTCTTCAGGTGGGTTAAAAATGGCATCAAGCTTGTCCTCCAAAGACGCATCGTGAACATACCAGCTCTTTTCGCGTATTTCTGAATCCAACTGACCCTGCGTCCAACCACTGTAGCCCACAAAGAATCGCACGTCTTGATCGCTGTAACGTCCTGTGGACAGGCCCGCTTTGAGTTCATCAAAATCTCCACCAAGCCACAAACCTGGCAAAACAGGCATCGCCCCGGAAACCACATCTCCCATGCGGTGCAGATAGAACAGGCTGTCATTGTGAACCGGGCCACCTACAGCCAGTGACTGCTTCAATGGCCATGCTTCGGCGTCACTCATGACGGCTTTCAAAGGCCTATCGGTGAAATGATCGAGCACAAAACCCAAAGATCCATCGCCATCATGGTCGCACAGAAACACCACCTTTCTCCCAAACCAAGCATCAGACATGAAGGGCTCAGACAACAAAAATTGTCCTGTCCTTGGCTTTGCATTTGCTGGAGGCACGAATTCCATGCTGCAATTTCTCACTTTTGACCTCATGAACCTGCTCTTTGACCGTCCAATTCGCAAGCGTCACCTGTGGATCCTTTCGCTGGGCTTCATGTATGGCCTTCACCAAACTCCAAATGTGCAGGCGCAAACCCGCACAGAATCCAATACCACCCCCACATGGGAGCAGGCCATCGCCGCCTATGCAGCGCTTGCAGCAGCCCATCCAGAAGATGCGGACCTCCGTGAATTCGGGACATCAGATGTGGGCAGACCACTGCACCTGTTCACTGTTGGACCCGATACGGCTGCCTTGCGCATCCTCATCAACAACGCGATCCATCCTGGAGAGCCCTGTGGCGTCAATGCCAGCATCCAATGGGCCACATCCTTGCTTGAGGATCCCGCAGGCCTGCCGCAAGGCGTCCACATCGGCATCGTCCCGATGTACAACATTGGCGGTGGGCTGCGGCGCAATTGTTGCACACGTGCAAACCAAGATGGACCAGAGGAATACGGGTTTCGCGGCAACGCCCGCAACCTTGACCTCAACCGGGATTTCATCAAGTGCGACAGCCGCAATGCGTTGTCGTTCAACCAGATGTTTGCCCAATTCCTGCCCGACATCTTTGTGGATACACACACCTCCAATGGCGCGGACTACCAAGCGACTTTGACCCTGATCACCACCCAGCCGGACAAATTGGGAGGGCCTCTCGGTGCATGGCTGGAAGCTGAATTCACCCCCAAACTCTATGACGGCATGGCCAGCAGGGGGGAAGCCATGGTGCCCTACGTCAACAGCATGCAATCCACTCCAGATGGCGGCATTTCTGATTTTCTGGAAACACCCCGTTACTCCACAGGGTATGGCGCCTTGCACCATGCCATTGGCTTTACCACCGAGGCCCACATGCTCAAACCCTTTTCGAATCGCGTCAGGGCAACCCGCCTCTTTCTGGATGTCCTTCTCGAAGCTGCCGTATCAGAATCGGCCACCTTGCGCACACTCAAGCGCGCACAGCACGAAGCGTTCCTCGCCTTGGCAGAGGCCCCGGTGGCTTGGGTACTCGACACGAATGCCGTGGACACCTTGGATTTCCAAGGGTATGAGGCCCGATATGAATGGAGCAATGTGACCGGAGAACGGCGTTTGAAATACGACCACAATGCCCCATTTACGCGCAGCATCGATTACCTGCACACCTTTAAAGCGAGCAAATTTGCACCTGTGCCCAGCGCCTATGTGGTCCCCCAAGCTTGGCGGCATGTGACCGAAAGGTTGCAAGCCAATGGCGTCCAATACACGGAAGTCCCCCAGGACACCGTGTTGCTGCTCGAAGTGGCCCGCATTGAGCGCCACACGGCGCTGAGCAGGCCCTATGAAGGACACCATTACAGGACCATTGATGCGGTAGAGCGCGCCAGCGAGGAGGTACAGCTTTTCGCGGGGGATTGGGTGGTACCCGTTGATCAGGCTTCTGCCCGCTACCTGGTGGAAACCCTCTCACCGGAGGGTGTTGACGCCTTCATGGCTTGGAATTTCTTTGACAGTGCGCTCCAACAAAAGGAGTACTTCTCCTCTTACGTTTTCGAGGAAACCGCGGAAGCACTGCTGAAGTCGGATGCTGCACTTAGATCAGAATTTGAAGCCGTTCGAAGCGCTAAAGAGCGGGCAGGGGACGCTTGGAATGCCCGACAGCAATTGGATTGGCTCTACAAAAGGTCTGACCACTTCGAACAAACTCCTTCCAGATACCCCATCTTCAGCATACCCAAAAACCAACCGCTTCCATTCAATGAATGACCTGGTTCACCGCGTGATTTCCGGATACCATGTGGCTGTAAGGTTGCTGCGCCATGAAGTGCTGGACGCCAAACCCGCGCAATGGCGGCTGGCTGCAGACACATTGGCAAGGCTGTATTTCCCTCCAAAAGACCTCGTGGTCCGCTCCTGGAATTGGCACGGAATGACCACGGAAAGCGTGTCCAGAAAGGGAGGACAGAAGGATGCCCCACCCATAGTTTGGATTCACGGTGGAGGTTTTGCGTTTTGCTCGCCCCGCACGCACAGGGCCGCAGCCGGTGCTTTGGCAGCCATCACCGGCCGGGAAATTTGGCTCCCCGATTACCCGCTTGCTCCCGAACATCCATTTCCAGCAGCCCACAACGCACTGGATCGCATTCCCATCGAAGAACCCTTGGATATCGTGGGAGATTCCGCAGGGGGAAACCTGGCATTGGCTTGGGCACTGCGCCGCCAAAACAAAGACCGTTTGGCCCTGCTTTCACCGTGGGTAGACCTCCGGGTAGACGGGGCCTCATCGACCATCAACATCGCCGACCACAGCGCATTCGATCGCGAAGATTTGAGGGAATACGCCAGCTTGTACCTCGGAGGAGAACCTGCGACCAATCCACAATGCAGTCCTGTTCTCGCATCCAAAGAGGCTCTGGCGACCCTCGGCAACGTCTACATCGAGAGCGCTACAAGTGAACTCCTTCATGCGGACGCAGCATTGCTCTCAGCAGCGGTGAAAGCCGCAGGGGTGCCGCTCACAACACACCAGGAGCCCAAGGCCCACCATGGATGGCAATTGTTACCGGACATTTTGCCTGAAGCCAAGCAGTCCTGCGAGCGTGTGGGGCAATTCTTGGCTTGACACCCCCTCAAAGAAGCGTGAAGGCGCTTTATCTGCCCGCTTCGTCCAGGGCTTCCAAAAGCAGCACCAGTGCCGCATCCAACTCGGACTTGCTTGCATTGAGCGGGGGCGCGATGCGAAACCCTTGTGGACGGCTGAGAAACCAAAACAGGACCAGCCCTTTTTGTCGCGCAGCAGCCACCAAGGCTGTGACCCGCTCAGGACCGTCCAGATCAACCCCCAGAAAATGTCCGGAACCCCGCACTTCAACCACAGAGGGGTGGGCCTCCAAAGCAGCTTTCCACTGCATGCCTTGTGCTTGAACCGCGCGCAAATCCACCGTTTCAAGCTCTTGAAGAAAGGCTGCACATGCGGCACATGCCATCGGATGACCACCAAATGTGGTGATGTGACCCAGTTTGGGATGCGCCCGCAAGCCCGCCATGCGGTCTTTGGATGAGACAAAGGCGCCCATGGGCATGCCACCGCCCAAAGCCTTGCCCAATACGAGTACGTCAGGTGCAATGCCATAGGCCTCAAACGCGTGACGGTGACCTGTACGGCCCAGGCCGCATTGAATTTCATCCAAGACCAGCAATGCTCCAGTTTCGTCACACTTCGCACGCAACGCCCTGAAATAAGGCTCAGGGAGGGGCCGAATGCCAGCATCGCCTTGCACCGTTTCCGCAAATACAGCCGCTGTGCGGGATGTGATCATCTCAAGGGCGTCCATCCCTCCAAAGGGCAAATGCCCCACTTCTGGCATCAGCGGTAAAAATGCATTGCGTCGGGAGGAGGGGGTCGACAAACTCAATGCTCCAGTTGTACCGCCATGGTAGCCGCCAGTAAGTCCAAAGATTTCAGTGCGTCCAGTCACCCTTCTCACCAATTTCATCGCCCCTTCGATGGCCTCAGTTCCACTGTTCACAAAGTATACCGAGTCCAATCCATAGGCATCCAAGTTCCCCAGCAAGACCTTTGCAGCGCGGTCCTGTGGCTCTTGGGCATACTCACCGTACACCATGACGTGCAGATGCTTGTCAATCTGGTCGCGCAATGCCTGTGCCACCTTTTGATTTCCATGCCCCAAGGAACTAACACCAATGCCGCTCACGAGGTCAAAAAGACGCTCGCCGCCATCGGTTTCCAACCAACAGCCCTCCGCCTTGACAATCCGCTCACCAAGCGGATGTGGCGTCGTCATGGCCAATCCACGCGCCTCAAAATCTGCCCCTTCGCTTGTCATCTGATCGGCTCAATTTCAAACCCGAATTCATCGGCAAACACCCAGGTCGGATTCATGCGGCCCAAGTGCCAATCGGGGATCACAGCCCCGTTGAACTGGTTCAGCTCCAGTTGGAGGTACCGCGCAACAATGTCCCCATCGAAAGCCATGCGCTGAGCAAGTGGCGTGTAGTCCAAGGGGTCCAGAGAAGGGGACGCACTCCCGTATTCCTGAAAATTCTCACCATCCGCAGACGTTCTGCAAGTCACCCGTTCAGGGGCCCAGATCCAAGACTTCACATCCTGTAACACCCCAACGCTGAGGGATTTAATGCGGTACAGCTGACCCAAATCGACCGTTACAAATGCATCCTTTCCATAAAAACCTTGCCAATCCCCCGTCCGAAAGTCTTCGCCTTCTCCGCGGATGCCATCGATCAATGCCCGGTCTCCGCCTGCAGCATATTGATTGGCATACGGCTCCCGAATCTCAATGCTGAAATCGGGATTCACGCGTGCAATCCGAGAAGAAACCACCGCACTGCGCGAACCCTCGCTCTCTGAAGTCACCTGTACCACCTGTGTGCCCCGAACCGTAACCGGTCCCGATGCAGGAACAAATCCATTCATGTCGGAACCAACGGACCGGGCCTCAGGCGTATCCTCCACAACACGCACCCAGACTTGCGCGTCAGGGTCAATGGTTCCCACAGGAACCACCAAGCTGTCTCCTGAATAACTGCGCGGCGCATCAACAAAAGGGGCGGCGACAAAAGCGGCATCACCCAAAGTCCAATCTTCTACGGGCCACGATTCCGGGTTCTTTCCCCATCCACCCTCAGCCACAGGCTCATCGCGAACATCAAAACGCCAATGGCCCCCCGCCATCAAAGTTTCATGGCCAACCCAAGTGCGGTTAACCGGCAGCCCATCTATGGTCAGACCATGCACAAATACCGCTTCAGGAGAGCTGCGGTCCACTTCTACCTCCCACACATTGCCATTGGGCAGCCTCCACTTGAAGGCGTCGTAGCGGGGCGTTCCAATCACATACTTGGGAGAACCAGGAGTCACAGGGTACATGCCCAGCGCACTCCAAACGAACCAACTGCTCATCTGACCGCAGTCTTCGTTGCCACTCAATCCATCGGGCTCTGCGGTGTACAATGCATCACATATGCTGTCCACCAGCGCCTGCGTTCGCTCCGGATGGCCCGCAAAAGAGGGCAAGTATGCCATGTGATGGGAAGGCTCATTGCCGTGGGCATATTGGCCAATCAATCCAGTGATGTCACTTTGATGACGTCCTGAGAGCCGGCTTGAACCGTTGAACATGCTGTCGAGCATGTGGGCATAACCCTCTGGGCCACCCAGCAACTCCATGTGGCCCGACACATCGTGGGGAACAAAGAAGTTGTATTGCCAGCCATTGGCCTCGGTGTATTCAAAGGTGACTTCGGTCGGGTCGAAAGCCTCTCTCCATGCGGCCCCGTACCTCGGTTGCAGGAATTGGTTCTTGGGGTTGTACAAATTGCGCCACCCTTGGGCCCTGCGCCCAAAACGCTGGGCGATGTCCATCCGGCCCATATCCTCCGCCATCGATGCAATGCACGCGTCATCAAAGGCATATTCCAATGTTTTTGAGACGCTCTCGCTCTCCTTTTCCAAGGGGAGGTAGCCCAAGCTGTCCCAAATCGGCTTCGCCAGGTCTTGAGAAGTGGCCACAGCAACCATGGCCTCCAAAGCCGCATCTGCATCAAACCCCCGCAACCCTTTGGCCCAAGCGTCAGCAATCACGGGGACCGCATGGTAACCTATCATGCACCCAGTGTAGTTGGAGGCCAATTCCCACATGGGCAGTTTTCCGCCTTCCTCGTGCATTCCAATGAAGTTCTGGACGAACACCTCCGTGCGCTCTGGCTCGAGCACGTTGAGCAGGGGGTGGGTGGCGCGGAAGGTGTCCCACAGGGAGAATACCGTATACCGGGGGGATCCTTGAGGTGCCGTGTGGATCTGCAAATCCGTTCCCCGGTACCTGCCATCGACATCTGTAGCCAGATTGGGAACGGTCAGGCTGTGGTAAAGTGCGGTGTAAAATACCGTGCGCTCCTCGGCATCATCTTCTACAATTTCAATGCGGGAAAGGGCCCCGTCCCAACGCCCTTCAGCCGCCTCAAGTGCAGCATCAAAACCCAGCGATTTCGGAGCTTCGGTATTGAGATTTTGAACGGCGCCTTCGATGTCCACAAAACTCAAAGACACCCGTGCTTCTACAGATTCTACATCCTTGAACGCCATAGAAAATATAGGGACAAAGCTCAACTCTTGCTCAAGGTTTCCGTTGACCTCATTGGTCTCCAATTCAGCCATCTGATCCAACCACTCAAATGGCCGACTGAAGCGCATCGCAAAGTAGACGTGCTGCTCCTCTGCCCAATTGTCTGAAACACGCTGACCCACGAGGGTAGAATCGTCCAAAGGATACATCCCATAATTGATCAGTTCATCCCGATGCGCCAAGTCAACAATCAACTGAAGCGTGTCCCTTTTCTCCAATGTCCACCTGTGGTGACCCACCCTGTCTGAAGCGGTGAGCTCTACTTCCACGCCACTGCGCTCCAAAGCGCATCGGTAATAGCCCGCATGCGCCTCTTGGCTCCCCTCAACAAACCGGTCGCGGTAGCGCTCACGCCAAACCCCGCCTGTATCCATGGGCCCCACCGTGGGCATCAACAGCACATCACCGTAATCACTGACCCCTGTGCCTTGCAAGTGGGTATGGCTGAATCCGTAGACCACATCATCCGTAATGTGATAACCCCCACAGCCATCCCAACCGTCCAAGCGGGTGTCTGGACTGACTTGAACCATCCCAAAAGGAACAGTCGCACCGGGATAGGTATGGCCATGGCCTCCTGTCCCGATAAACGGGTCAACTTCTCGGGAAGGGGGGACCATCTCGGAAGAACACCCTGCAGCAGACAAGGCGGCCAACACCAAACACAGCAGGTCGGTGCGAAAAGTGGCAGTAAAACGTCTCATTGTTTGGGGGTCATCAATTGGTCCGGGCTCTTCACGCCCGATGGGAACATGGCGCCTTCATTGGGCTTCTTGCACACCAGGCATTTGAGCCTGTCGTGAAATCCAAAATGCTGAATAGAGGGCGCTGGCGGGTTGAGTATGCTGTCCAATGCCATTTGCTGTAATGGAGAGAGAAAACCAGCAACAAAGGCATTGCGGTCCTTCTTGATGGTCTTTTGCTCTTGGCGCAAAGCCCCTACACGCACCAAAACATCCTCCTCGGACAAACCCGATCGCTGGACAGAATCAATGCTGGCCTTCAATGCGGCTGATTTTTGCGCCGCGGACTGAAATGCTCCTGTCCATATCCGGTCCACAGAGGGGACGGGAACAAACCTGTCCTTCAGGGCCGACAACATGCGGGATTCACCAGGCGACAAGACGGGCTCCTGTTGACCACTGACCCGCATGAAAGCCATGACCAATGTCAGCAGGAGAATGGTCTGCAAGACATGGAGGTGACGGTATGTGGTCCGGTGGAGCATGCCGCAAATTACCTCGGAGAATCGAGGTCGGCGGAAAGCAGCCACCGCACGGCATCCCTCCAAGCCCGATCACCTGCCAGTGTTGAACCGTCATCCACAAGGTCAAAGGGTGCAGCAGGCCCCGCTCCAATGGAAGTGCGCAGTGTGGGGCAAGTGACCACAAGGCCAGAACCAGGCAACATGTGGTCCACAGGAGATCCCGAACACCCCCCTGATTGCCCCAAGGGCTGCACCCCAAACAACTGACCTCGGCCGGACATGACAATGGCATCTGCGAGCAACAGAGAGGCACTAAAGCTCAATCCGTCCACCAATACTGCCACTGGCCCAGCATGTCGCTTTGACACGCGCAGGGCAGGCATACAAGGAATCACCGCCTCCAAAGGTTGGCCCGGTCCACTGAACGCCACCTCTCGTTCTTCCGGCCATTCAGAAGGAGGGAGGAAGAAAGAAAGCACCGCATGACGCCGGGTGCGAAAACCTCCCAGATTGCCTCGCACATCCAGCAAAACGGGAGTCTTGGCCTTGGCCAAAGCGCGAATACAGCGCCGAAAAGACCGTTTAAACGCTGAAGGTGTGCCCGATGAAAAGTCGCGAATGACCCACCGGGTGAAGGCCCCGTGATCGACCACAGCCATCCCCGCATGCAACACAGGCCCCTCCTGTGCAGCGGGTTCATTGGACCGCGAAAAAACCTCAGCATCCGGCAACAATGCCCCCACCCATGGCCATGTTCGGTTCATCCAGGACAAGCGCGCGCATTGAGCACTGCCTGGGCCAGGGGCAAAGCCCTCCCAATGGCCTCCTGCATCCAGCATCTCATCGGGAACAGGAGGGAGGGAGGTCGTCAAACTGTCCGCCAGAAGTTCAAAGCGAACCCGAATGTGGGCGTCGTTAGAACTGCGCAACCACTGGTGCAGCAACAAGGCCCAAGACAACCGACTTTGCAATGAACCGTCCTGCACCACAGACATTAATGTATCGCGTGAACTCAATGACACTAAATTGTTGCCATTCAGTATTTCATGACCCAAAAAAAGAGAGTCCAATACCCGAACATCTTCCTGCATCTCAGCCGCACCTACAGGCCCCTGAAAAAGGCCATGGCACGGCCACAGAAAAACGAGCAGAATCACACCATTACACCGCGCAATCCGCAACATCAAACCGCTGGGCTTTCTGCAACGCCATCGGGCTGCTCGCGGTTGGCCACCATGGTGAGGATGGTTGCGATGGCCACTGTTTCCCCCGTCTCATCGGTGACGTCCACTTTGAACTTCACAATGCCTTTGAGGACGTCGTCAGGACTGCGCTTCTCTTGTTGCACCTTTTCCTCTACAGTCAACTGCACCCCAATGGTCATCCCGGGATATACCGGTTTGGTAAATCGACAGGTCTCCAAACCATAGTTCAAGAGGACAGGGCCCTTGTGGGGGGAAACGAACATCCCTGCTGCCTTTGACAACACCCAATATCCGTGGGCCACACGTCCATCAAAAATGGTCCCATCAAGTGCCGTCTCATCCACATGCGCATAAAAGTGATCGCCCGACACGTTTGCAAAATTGACGATGTCAGCCTCCGTTACAGTGTGACGGTGCGTCGTGAACGTCATTCCAATTTCTTGGTCCTCAAAATGCAAACGGAAGGGATGCACCGGCGATTCTGGGCGAGCAGCACCAGGCTGATGCCGCTGCGTCACGGCGGTGATCATGTCCGGATGGCCTTGAATCGCCGTGCGCTGGAGGTAGTGCCCCAATCCCCTCAAACCGCCCATCTCTTCTCCGCCTCCAGCACGTCCTGGCCCACCGTGCACAAGCTGTGGCATTGGACTGCCATGGCCTGTGCTCTCTTTGGCACACGCTGCATCCAGCACCAAGACCCGTCCATGATGGGTTGCCGCCTCCACCACAAACTTCCGAGCCACCTCTGAATTTCCTGTGACAATGCTACAGCATAACGAACCCTTGCCCTTGTGGGTCAGAGATATAGCTTCATCCATATCGCCATAGGGCAGGAGGCAAGCCACTGGACCAAAGGGTTCAACCTCATGCACCAATGCTGCGGTCATTGGCGCTGTGTGGGTCAACAACCTTGGTGCATAGAAAGCCCCCGTTTCCCAATTGGCGCCCATCAATTCAGGCGCATCAAAAGACAGCAAGGTCTCAGCCTCTTGTTCCAAACGGGCCACAGCTTGCTGTACCTCCTTGCGCTGATCCAAACCAGCAAGGGACCCCATTCGAACTCCTTCCAAGGCAGGGTCACCCATGGGAACGCGGTCCAATTGTGCCTTCAGAGCATCACGGACAGCCTCAATGCGGCTTTCTGGCACCATCGCGCGGCGCACAGCTGTGCACCTTTGACCGCACTTGATGGTCATCTCCTTCCTCAACTCTTTGACAAACAGATCGAACTCAGGAGTCCCCGGTTCAGCATCTGGCCCAAGGACAATACTGTTGAGAGAGTCCGCCTCCAGGTTGAAAGGAACGTTCTCGGCCAAGATTCGAGGGTGTGACTTGAGCTTCAGACCTGTCGCTGCAGATCCTGTAAAGGTCACAACATCCTGAAATCCAACATGATCCAAGATGTCACGGGCACTGCCACACACCAACTGCAAGGCCCCCTCAGGCAAAATGCCAGACGCCACAATCTCCTTGACCATGGCATGCGCTACATAAGAGGTCAACGTCGCGGGCTTCACCAAAGCAGGCACTCCTGCCAGCAAATTGACGCTCACCTTCTCCAACATGCCCCAAATCGGGAAATTGTATGCATTAATGTGGACCGCCACACCCCGCTTGGGAACTCCTATATGATGTCCGATGAAAGTACCCCCTCGGGACAGCAATGCCGGATCCCCATCTACGAGGTAGGGGAGGTCAGGAAGCTGTTTTCTCATGCTGGCGTATGCGAAGAGCGTGCCTATGCCACCTTCAACATCCACCCAGGCATCCGCACGGGTGGCCCCTGTGTGTGCACTCCACTTATAGAATTCCTCTTTGCGTTCCATTAAATGGAGCGCAAGGGCTTTGAGCATCAGGCCCCGTTCTTGGAACGTCATTTTCCGCAAACCCCGCGAACCTTGGGACCGTGCATATTCGAATGCCCCTGCCAGGTCCACGTTGGATGCATCTGCACCCGCCACCGCATGCCCATGCACAGCATCCACCAATACAGTAGGGTTGGAACCTGCTGGAACCCACTGTCCAGCAATGTAATTGTCGAGTAACCTCATGTTAATGACAAAGAAACGACGAGCGGATGTGAAGAAATCATCAATTCGTCGACAGAAATCTTTCGTAGACCCGGAAAAAACTCTATCTTGGTTAGGATTTGTTTTGCCACCTCTAGTCTTTGAATCCTTAATCATCTGAACATGAAGAATTTGTTCGCACTCACTGCCGCTGTCATTTTCGGCTTTTCCGCCGCAGCCAGCAACGTCCAGCTTGTAGTACAAGCCGTAGACAATGGTGGAGCCGTAAACGGCAACACCTACCGTATTTATGCTGAACTCCCATCGAGCCAGCACAGCCTGCACGCCATCTTCGCTGATGGAGAGCACATGCTGAACGTCACCTCAACCGGTTCGATCTACCAGAACCAATTGGGAGGTGCTTCCACCATCGACATCAACGAGGCAGTCCTCGGAATCGATGAGACACTCGCTTTTGACAGCTGGGTTACCGTTGGAGCTGATAACAGCAACAACAACAACCTCTGGAACATCGGCATTGATTTCGCATCCTTCAATGAAGGCGGCGCTCTTGAAGTCGTTGATGGTGCTTGGTTTGTTGTCCCTACTGACGTGCGCGCCGTGGCAGATGCCCGCAACCTCGTCCTTTTGATGCAAATCACCACCGACGGAACTGCTACTGGAACTTTGAACATGCAAGGTTGGACCCCAGAAGGGGAGACCTGGCGCGACTATGATGTCACGTTCACAACGACAGACGCAGAAGTATTCGGTTGCACAAACCCCGATGCAAGCAACTACGCAAACACCGCTACATATGACAACGGTTCTTGCGAGTTCGCCACAGACAACGGACCCATGGCTGACTTGTTCAGCTTGGAAGACAGCAACTGGAACGTTTTCCCAAATCCTGTATTCGAAGGCCACTTCAGCATTCAGTTCAACCAAGAGGTAAACCTCGGCGCTGAAAACATCATTGTTGAAGTGATCGACATGGCAGGAAAGACAGCTTTGTCTCAAGAAGTCAACAGCGGAAGCATCATCGGAGGCAACCGCATCATGGTCAAGCACGACCTTGCTGCTGGTGCATACACTCTGAGTGTGACCCACAAGGATTTCTCAGCCGCTCAGAATCTGATCGTCAAGAAGTAATTCTTTTACAAGCTTATTGAAAAGCCGGTCCATTTGGGCCGGCTTTTTTTATGCTCCAGATTCTACATTATGTAAAACAGAGAAAACACAATCAGGCTGTCTGACAATAGAACAGGAGATTGATGAGAGGGTCGGCTCCAAACCACCAGCTGCCATCCAGTTCTATCGCAGCCCGTTGTCCAAAGGCTCTGGCCAATGGGACAACTCCAAACCCAGGTCGTGCCCACATCCAAGCGCAAATCGAACAACCTCGGACATCCCGGCGCACAGCGACAGGGAATCCGGAATGGCTCCCCAACAACCTGAACGCATCCTACACACGGTTGTAGCCAATCGCCAACCAGCCAACCAGCCGTTGCGCCGTTGCGTGCAGCAGATGCGTACTTGAAATTTTTACGGATTTCGACCAATACCACAGTCAGCACTCAAATTCGCCAAAATTCAGGCGACCGGTGTAACCGAATTTCGGAGATGCCACAAAGGTCATAAGCAAGCTGTTCCTGAATACTGCCATGCTAAACCTGGTCTCATTGACCCTTGACCACGGCGCCATACAGCGGCCATCCTGATCTACTCAATGTCCACAATGCACAGGACGCCCAGGGCGCATTGCACCCCTTTCTATTCCAAAGCCCCTATTGAATGATAATTTATATTATGTAAAATAGGATGGGAAAAGGAAAGGGGCCGCAGCCCCTTTAACCTTCGCAATGTTTTCGCTGTTATTCCATGGACTTCAGCTTGGCAGATACCTCAAGCATCTTTTCGTCCATCCCAATACGGGCATAGATATCGCGCAGAGACCGCAGCGTTTCGCGGTCCTCTGGATCCACATCGAGGGCCTTTTCCAGATATGGCAGTGCCGTTGAGAACATGGCCTTACCGCCAGCTTCCATTTCGCTCTGCTTGTTGGATTCTTCCTTGCTCATGCGGGGCTTCCACATGTCGTTGGCGTCATTGACCATTTGAACGGCCTTGTTGAAATACAAGGCACCCAAATTGTAATTGGCATCGAAGTAATCAGGCTTGATCCCTAAACTCTTGGCATAAGCGTCCACAGCCTCGTCTTGCATGCCCAAATTGTCATACACACTGCCCAAGCTAAACCACAGAATCTCATTGGTGGGGTCCTGCTCAGCAGCCAGCATCAGATTGTCTTTTGCACGCTCAAACTCACCTGCGACCAGGTAAATGTTCAATTCCTCGATGATCAAGGCCTGCTCCCTCGGAAAATCTCCACGCGCATTTTGAAGGGTGGTCAACGCCTTTGCCGTATCCCCTTCCATTTTGTGGATGTTGGCCACAAACAGGAACACCTCAGGCACTTGATAGCCATATGCACCGCACATCATGTATTGTTCAATGGCGCGTTCCGTGAGACTGGCCTTTTCAAAGCAGAGTGCACTGTTGAAGATGGCCATGGTATCCACGGCACCGAGCATTTGAGTCATTTCAGCAGCCGTCACAAACAACTCTCCTGCCCTGCCATATACACCAGCATTGAAGTAGGTGATGCCGGCATTTCCAGCGATGGAGGCACCGCGCGCAACATCTGCCTGACGCTCTGAAGTGTAACGTTGCTTGACGTCGAGCTCGTCGGCCTTGATCAGGCTCTCAGCAGCCTTTTCTAGGGCATCTGGAACCTGCGTGTACAACGTGCTGTCCGCAGCGAGGTTGGTATAGATGTTCGCCCGATAACGCCAGGTCTTTTCCTTGACGTTGGCTTTTGGGTCTTCAATGGCCTTGTCGATGAACTCGGCAGCCTTGAGGTAGTCCCCGTCCTGGTTGGCATTGTAGGCGCTCACCACATCTTTTTGGGCGAACAGCGCTAAGGGCATTAAGGCCAATAAGGCCAAGGTTTGCTTGGTATACAGCATGTAATCAGCTTGAATCGACGACAAAACTAGCACATCCCGTGCCAGACTTTTCTGCCGCCTCATAAATCGGTCTTATTCTTCTGGTGCGGCATCTTCAGTTGGAGCCTCACCACCCTCTGGGGAGCCTTCTTCTCCTTCAACTTCACCCTGCGGTTCTTCCTCATCCGATTTCGGAGTGCGACACACTGCGGCAATCGAATCGTTCTTTCGCAAGTTGATCAGGCGCACACCCTGTGTGGCGCGGCCCATGGTACGCAGTTCATCGGCGCCTGTGCGGATCGTGATGCCGCTTTTGTTGATCACCATGAGGTCATCCTCATCGGTAACCCCCAAAATGGCCACCAACTCTCCTGTTTTCTCGGTAACACTCAGCGTTTTGACGCCTTTACCCCCCCTGTTGGTAATCCTGTAATCCTCAACAGCTGAGCGCTTCCCGTATCCATTTTGGCTCACCACCAAAACATCCTTGGAACCGTCCACCACAATCACCATTCCCACGACCTCGTCTTCAGGTCCTGCCAAAGTCACCCCTTTCACACCCTGCGCGGTCCTTCCTACAGCACGCACCTTTTCTTCTGGGAAACGAATGGCCTTTCCAGACCGAAGGCCCATCAGGATTTCGTTGTTTCCATCGGTCAACTTCGCCTGCAGCAGCTCATCGCCCTCTTTGATGGTGATGGCATTGATGCCATTGGTACGCGGACGTGAGTACGCCTCCAAAGTGGTCTTTTTGATCACCCCCTTTTTGGTACACATCACCACATTGTGGGCATTGACATACTCAGGGTCCTTGATGTCAAGCACCGGGATATAGGCCATGACTTTGTCATCAGACTCGATGTTCATCAGGTTCTGAATGGCCCGGCCTTTTGATGTGCGAGAGCCCTCAGGCACCTCGAAGATCCGCATCCAGAAACAACGTCCTTTTTGAGTGAAAATGAGCAGCCAATTGTGGTTTGTGGCTGAAAAAATCTCCTCGATAAAGTCAGCGTCGCGGGTCACAGCTCCTTTAGAGCCCACCCCACCACGCGACTGCTCTTTGTATTCGGCAAGACGCGTGCGCTTGATGTATCCCGCATGGCTGATGGTGATGACCACCTGCTCATCCGGGATCATGTCTTCGATGCTCAACTCCGCACTGCTGAATTCGATGCGAGACCGGCGTTCATCGCCGAAACGCTCCTTCATCTCTTCCAGCTCGTCCTTGATGATGCCCATCCGAAGCGCCTTGTCCGCAAGAATCGCCTGCAAACGTCCAATCAACTCCATCAACTCATCGTACTCAGCACGCAACTTGTCGCGCTCGAGCCCCGTCAGCTTCTGCAGACGCATGTCCAAGATGGCGCGGGCTTGAACCTCGCTCAACTCAAACTTCTCCATCAAGCCAGCGCGGGCCTCGTCTGGAGTCTGGCTTCCGCGGATCAAAGCGATCACTTCATCCAAATTGTCGATCGCAATGATCAGGCCTTGCAAAATGTGGGCCCGCTCTTCGGCCTTCCTCAGCTCAAATTGGGTCCTGCGCACAATGATGTCGTGGCGGTGCTCGATGAAGTAAACGAGCATCTCCCGTAGGTTCAACAGCTGCGGGCGCCCCTTCACCAGTGCGATGTTGTTGACCGAGAAGCTGGTTTGAAGCTGGGTGTACTTGTACAGCTTGTTCAAGACGACGTTTGGAATCGCGTCGCGCTTTAGTTCGAAAACAACACGCAAACCGTTGCGGTCTGACTCGTCTCGGATTTCAGAAATGCCCTCGATGCGCTTTTCGTTGACAAGGTCAGCCGCCTTGCGCACCATGTCAGCTTTGTTGACCTGGTAAGGAATTTCCTCAACGATGATCACCTCCTTTCCCGTGCGGGTTTCTTCGAAACGCGCCTTTCCACGCATAACGACCCTTCCCTTGCCTGTTTCATAGGCGTCCCGAACACCCTCCACACCATAAATCACACCTCCGGTCGGGAAGTCTGGGGCTTGGATGTGCGTCATCAACTCTGGGATGCCAATTTCTGGGTTATCAATCATGGCGATGCAGCCATTGATCACCTCCGTCAGGTTGTGGGGCGGCATGTTCGTAGCCATACCCACGGCGATGCCCGACGCACCATTCACGAGCAGATTCGGAATCTTGGCCGGCAATACCGTCGGCTCCTTCAGGCTGTCGTCGAAGTTGAGGGACAGGTCTACAGTCTCCTTGTCCAAATCAGCGAGCATTTCCTCGGCGATTTTCCGGAGGCGCGCCTCCGTGTATCGCATGGCCGCTGGATTGTCTCCGTCAATGGAACCGAAGTTTCCCTGTCCGTCCACCATCGGGTAGCGCATGGACCAGTCTTGGGCCAAACGCACCATCGTGTCATACACAGAACTGTCGCCGTGAGGGTGGTACTTGCCCAACACCTCTCCTACAATTCTCGCGGACTTCTTGTGCGCCCGGTTGGACATCACGCCCAACTCGAGCATTCCGAACAGAACGCGGCGGTGAACGGGCTTCAAACCGTCACGCACATCCGGCAATGCCCGGGACACAATGACCGACATCGAATAATCGATGTAAGCCGACTTCATCTCGTCCTCGATCGAAATCGGGATGATCTTCTCTCCTTCTGCCATGTTGTCAGTGCTTCGGCCCCACTTGAGGCCCTAATTAAGCGTTACGCGAAAATACCGGATGACATCCCGCTGTCATGTTGACTTTGGCCCGTATTTTGAACAAGGCACACGAGCATTTGTGGAAAATCCAACGCTCACAAAAAAAAGTGCCCGTTTTGGGACAATAGATTTGATGGTTCGGGGGCTTCCCCCCTTTTCTAAATAAACATGGACGCTAAATTCTCACCCCGCGTGAAGGACGTCATCACTTACAGCCGAGAAGAAGCCCTGCGGCTGGGGCACAACTACATTGGCGTGGAGCACCTGTTGCTCGGCATCATCCGCGAGGGCGAAGGCACTGCCATTCGCATCCTCGAAGGACTCAATGTGGACCTACCAAGGCTGAGGAAGATGGTCGAGGGCAGCATTTCGCCCAATACTGCGCAAACTGGAAACCCTGGTAATATTCCTTTGGTCAAGCAAGCCGAAAAAATTCTCAAGATCACCTACTTGGAGGCCAAGACCTTTAAAAGCCCTGTGATCGGAACTGAACACCTGTTGCTCTCCATCTTGAAAGACGAAAACAACGTGGCTACAAAAGCCCTGCTCGCCCTGAACGTCGATTACGACGAAGCCAAACAGGAATTTGAAAGCATCCTCTCTGACGGCGGAACCGCGGAATCGCCCCGTGCCGAGTTCCCTGGCATGGCGGACGATGAAGACGAGCCGCGCGGAGGAAACGCCGGACGTGGAGGCGCTGCTTCGAAAACAGACAGCAAGAGCAAAACCCCCGTGCTGGACAACTTCGGCCGAGACCTCACGACCATGGCCGAAGAGGGAAAGCTTGACGCCATCGTCGGACGGGAAAAAGAAATTGAAAGGGTCAGCCAGGTACTGGCACGGCGCAAAAAGAACAACCCTATCCTCATTGGTGAACCCGGTGTGGGTAAAAGTGCCATTGCAGAAGGACTGGCCATCCGCATCGTTGAGAAGAAAGTGTCTCGGGTGCTCTTTGGCAAGAGGATTGTCACCCTTGACGTCGCCTCTTTGGTCGCTGGAACCAAGTACCGTGGCCAATTCGAAGAACGGATGAAAGCGGTCATGAACGAGCTTGAAAAGAGCCTCGATGTGATCCTCTTTATCGACGAGATTCACACCATTGTAGGCGCTGGTGGGGCCAGCGGCTCTCTGGATGCGTCCAACATGTTCAAGCCCGCATTGGCCAGGGGTGAGATTCAATGCATTGGCGCAACCACGCTCGACGAATACCGCCAGCACATCGAAAAGGACGGCGCATTGGAACGCCGGTTCCAAAAAGTGCTGGTAGAACCCACCAGCGTGGAGGAAACGATTCAGATCCTCAACAACATCAAGGACAAGTACGAAGAGCACCACTCTGTGACCTACACAGACGAGGCTTTGAAAAGCTGCGTGTCCTTGACCTCGAGGTACATTACCGACCGCCACCTTCCAGACAAGGCCATCGACGCGCTCGACGAGGTCGGATCTCGTGTCCACCTCAACAACATCAATGTTCCCCAGGAAATCATTGACATCGAGCTGGAAATTGAGCAAGTCAAAGAGGAAAAGAACCGCGTTGTCCGCAGCCAGAAGTATGAGGAAGCGGCCCGACTGCGTGACTCCGAGCGCCAACTTTCAGAGAAACTCACCGCCGCCAAGCTCAAATGGGAGGAAGACACCAAGACCCACAGGGTGACGGTGACCGCAGACCACGTTGAAGAAGTGGTGGCCATGATGACGGGCATCCCAGTGCAGCGCATCGCCGAAAAAGAAAGCGGCAAGCTCACAAGGATGGAAGACGACATGGGCGACAAGGTCATCGGTCAGCCCGATGCCGTGCGCCAAGTAGTGCGTGCCATCAAACGCAACCGGGCTGGTCTCAAAGACCCCAGCAAGCCTGTCGGCTCCTTTATCTTCTTGGGACCAACGGGGGTTGGAAAAACCCAATTGGCCAAGGAGTTGGCCAAGAACCTCTTTGACTCCGAGGAAGCCTTGATTCGCATCGACATGAGCGAATACATGGAGAAGTTTGCGGTCAGCCGTTTGGTTGGTGCACCTCCAGGATATGTCGGTTATGAAGAAGGCGGACAGCTCACCGAAAAGGTGCGCAGAAAGCCCTACTCCATTGTGTTGCTCGATGAAATCGAAAAAGCGCACCCCGACGTTTTCAACCTCTTGCTCCAGGCATTGGACGATGGACAGCTTACCGACAGCATGGGACGCCGTGTGGACTTCCGGAACACCATCATCATCATGACCTCCAACATTGGAGCCCGTCAACTGCAGGACTTCGGAACCGGTGTGGGCTTCTCTACAGATGCCAAGAAAACGAAGGAGACAGACGACCGCCGGGGTGTGATTCAAAACGCACTCAAGCGGGCCTTTGCCCCTGAGTTTTTGAACCGGATTGACGATGTCATCGTGTTTAACAGCTTGAAGCGCGCTGACATTCACAGGATCATCGACTTGGAGCTCAGCAAGTTGTTCGCCAGAATTGAAGACCTCGGTTACAGCATGACCCTCACAGATGCCGCCAAAGACTTCCTTGTAGACAAGGGCTACGACGAAAAATTCGGTGCGCGTCCACTGCGCAGGGCCTTACAGAAGTACCTGGAAGATCCTCTTGCTGAAGAAATCATCAGTGCACAGCTGACAGAAGGCGACAAAATTGAAGGCGATGCCATGGAAGGCCGGGAAGACCTCGCCATCCGCATCATCAAAGCTGAAGCGCCTAAGAAAAAGCCGCGCAAAAAAGCTGCGAAGCCCGCAGACAGCAACACCGAAACGGACGCTCCAAAAGATGAAGCTGCACCTGAAACAGCTGAAGACAACGAGGACAACGCGTGATGCGGGACCGTCTCTGGGAAATATGGGACCGAATCAGGTACAGCAACCGTTACGCTTTGGCGTTCGGCCTGTTCCTGATTTGGATGTCCACCATTGCTGAGGTCGATGTGTTTCGCATGATCGATACCCGGATGGAACGCCACCACATCGAAAACCGGATTACCGAAACAGAAGGACTCATACAAGGGTTGGACCTGCAGCTGGAAGAAATCAGAACCGATCCGGCTGCAAAGGAGCGCTATGCCCGCGAGTCCTATTACATGCACAAGTCCAACGAAGACGTCTACGTTTTTGTAGAGCCTTGAAGGTGGAGCCTCGCATCAACTGCTGTGATCGCGGATGATGACCCAATCTCCATCCAAACGCTGCCACACCAAGCTGAACCATCCCGCCAAGGTGTCCAGATCACCAGAGCGGTCCAATTGCCACGACCCCAACATCAAAGCATGTTGGGCTCCTGCCGGCTCTAAGCTCTGAACGCCAAACGTCAGTTGCCCCATTTCTGCAGGACTCGGATATCCCTTGCGGTAATTGTCTAAAGTGGTTTGCCACCCCCTCGTTGGACCTCGGCTGCCCACAAACAGCAAACTGTCTGACCGCCAATAGGCTTCCATAAAGCCATCGAGGTCACCGCGGTTCCAAGCCGCCTCCTGTGCTTCCATGCGCTGTAAAATGCGCACCCGATCAGTCTCGAAATCAGGCAACGTTCGCGTCTGTTCCTGCTGTCCACAGCCCGCCAAAACACCACACGCAATGGAAAAGGCCAACACCAACAAGATGGACGGGCCTTTCAAAGGATTGAATAACGCTTTCACACGATGAAGTTGAAGCTTATCGCCCACAACTCAAAAAATCAAGAGGGCGCTATAGTGTCAGGTGCCCAGCGCCTGTTGCACAGGCAATCGGAATATTAAACATTGAAGCGGAAGTGCATGATGTCCCCATCCTGCACGATGTACTCCTTGCCCTCCACATTGAGTTTGCCTGCCTCTTTTACCGCTTGTTCACTTCCAAGGCCCACAAAGTCAGCATACTTCATGACCTCAGCGCGGATAAAACCTTTCTCAAAGTCGGTGTGGATGACACCCGCAGCCTGAGGCGCAGTGCTCCCCTCCTTGACCGTCCAAGCGCGCACTTCCTTTTCACCTGCAGTGAAATAAGTCTGGAGCTGGAGCAAACCATAGGCAGACCGGATCAGCTTGGCCACACCTGGCTCTTCTAACCCTATGTCAGACAGAAACATGGCCCGTTCTTCTGCATCCTCCAATTCAGCAATATCCGCTTCGATCGCAGCTCCGATGATCAAGGTGCTTGCACCCTCAGAAGCGGCCATGGCCTTGACCTTTTCGACATGCGCATTGCCCTCAACGACTGCGGCTTCTTCCACATTGCAGACATACATCACCGGCTTGCCCGTCAACAGCTGCATTTCCTGAAACAAGGGCTCCTCGGATTCCTCGCGCTCTACAGCACGGGCGCTGATTCCCTGTTCAAGCGACACTTTGACCCGCTCCAATAAATCCAGCTGCTTGCGGGCATCCTTGTCACCTATGGAGGCTTGTTTTGAGACCTTTTGCATGCGCGTCTCCACCGTCTCCAAATCTTTCAATTGCAGCTCGGTATCGATCACCTCTTTGTCGCGGATAGGGTCCACTGACCCGTCAACATGCACAATGTTGTCATCTTCAAAGCAGCGCAATACATGGAGAATGGCATGCGTTTCTCTGATGTTAGCAAGGAATTTATTGCCCAATCCCTCTCCTTTACTCGCGCCTTTGACAAGGCCTGCGATGTCCACAATCTCAACGGTGGTGGGCACCGTGTTTTGTGGCTGGACGATGTCGACCAGCTTCTGCAACCGCTCATCCGGCACATTGATCACCCCCAGATTGGGCTCGATGGTGCAGAATGGAAAGTTTGCACTCTGCGCCTTGGCGTTGGACAAACAATTAAAGAGGGTGGATTTGCCGACGTTGGGCAATCCGACAATGCCGCATTTCAGGGCCATGGAAGAACGCTTTTGGGAGCGCAAAGATAACCCCTCTTCCCCCGCTCTACTTTCCCTGCTTTTGTCCACACTGCGTCAACTCCATGCCGCCCCGATTTAAGTTTGCCCTGCACTGAACCTGTCCCATGTCCGAATCCAACCACAACCTCTCTGAACTCTGCACGCAGGTGCGTCGCGACATTGTCCGAATGGTGCATGGCGCCAGTTCCGGTCACCCTGGCGGTTCCCTCGGATGCACCGATTTTCTGGTCAAACTGTACTTCGATGAGATGCAGATTGATCCGAAAAACTGGAACATGGATGGCCGCGGAGAAGACCTGTTCTTCCTCTCCAACGGGCACATCTCCCCTGTTTGGTACAGCGTCCTGTCGCGCCGTGGATACTTTGATGTCTCCGAACTCGCGACTTTTAGAAAGTTGAACAGCAGGCTTCAAGGCCACCCTGCGACAGAAGAGGGTTTGCCTGGCATCCGTATAGCCAGTGGTTCACTGGGACAAGGCCTGAGCGTGGCCTGTGGTGCTGCACAAGCCAAGAAGCTCAACGGTGAAGACCGGTGGGTCTACACTTTGCACGGTGACGGCGAGCTCCAAGAAGGCCAAATTTGGGAAGCGGCCCTGTATGCCGCCCACCACCAGATCGACAATCTCATCAGCTTCGTGGACTGGAATGGCCAGCAAATAGATGGACCTGTTGAAGACGTCATGAATTTGGGCGACCTCGAAGGCAAGTGGCGGTCGTTTGGTTGGCATGTTCTGCAATGCGATGGACACGACCTTGGAGCTTTGGATGCCGCATTCAAATCTGCACGTTCAGCAGCGGGACAAGGCAAGCCCGTCGTGGTATTGATGAGAACCGACATGGGCAGAGGTGTCGACTTCATGGAAGGCACCCACAAGTGGCATGGTGTCGCCCCCAATGACGACCAATTGTCGGAAGCCTTGCATCAACTGGCCACTCCACTTAGCGACTATTGATGACGCCACGCGCACTGTGTTGGTGCGCCGCACTGGCCACCGTTTTGTCGCTCCTGTCTTTTGAAGCCAGGGGCCAAAATGGTTCTTCTGATCCGGAGGAAACCACCCGCATCCTCTTCGTGTTTGATGCGTCAAACTCCATGAATGCGTTCTGGGGTCAACGCAGGAAATGGGATGTGGCCCGAGAGCTGTTGTCTGCCTCTTTGGACAGCCTGTACGGTCAGGAGGGGCTTGAGTTGGGCTTGCGCGTTTATGGACACGGCACCAAGCATGTCCCCGGCAAGCAAGACTGCGATGATACCGAGTTGATTGTCCCCTTGGGCCCTGGCCGCAATCTCATCATCCAACAAGAGCTCAAAAAACTCCGTGCCCAAGGCACCACCCCCATTGCGCGTTCTCTGCTGCACGCCGCCGATGACTTTGCACAAAGGACAGGACCCGGCAGGAATGTCATCCTGTTGATCACCGATGGCATTGAAGCATGCGATGAAGACCCGTGCGCCGTGTCCAGGGCGCTGCAAGCACAAGGGGTAACGATCAAACCCTTCATCATTGGCATCGGTTTGGACGAAAAATACCGGGACACCTTTCAATGCGTGGGCCGCTATTTCGACGCATCGCGTCCCGAGGTCTTCGAAGAGGTGTTGGACATCGTCATTGACCAAGCGATTCACAGCACCTCTGCTCAAGTGGACCTCCTCAACAGCAAAGGAGAACCCGTGGTGACCAATTTCGCCATCGACCTTGTCGAGCAGCCAACTGGCCACCCGGTATTGGAGGCGGTCCACACCTTAAATGCAGCAGGGTTGCCAGACACGCTCTCGCTCAACCCCGTGCCCACATACGATTTGACCGTACACACGCTGCCTGCCGTGGAACTGAAGGACATTCAGCTGACCCCGAAAACGCACAACCACATCACCGTCTCCGCCCCTACGGGATTCATTGACCTGACAGAAACAAGGCCACACAGTGCGCTCCTCGACATTCCCGTGCGGGTCACCCTCAGGGACAGCTGCAAACACATTCATACCCAGCGCGTAGGGACGAGGGAGCGTTATCTCGCAGGCACCTACGACCTTGAGTTTGCTACAACCCCTGTCGTTCGCGTGGAAAACGTGACCATTGGAGATGGGCGCATTGTCCCGGTATCCATTCCCGAGCCCGGACTGCTGACACTCGACACGGGCACAGCAGGGTTCGGAGGAATCCTGTATTTGGGAGAAGGCCAACGCAAGATGGTTGTGCCTTTCTCGGGGCAAAATCCATCGGGACGCTATACCCTGCAACCGGGCCAATACGTGGTGATGTTCCGTGCAAAACATGCGTCCAAAACAGACCTCACAGTAACACGGCCTTTGGATATTCGCGCTGGAGGAACACACCACATCGACTTTTGACCATGATCGACTTCATCTCGGCCGACGAGGCCACACTGGACGGACTGACCCGCAAAGACACCCGCAGCGGATTTGGTCAAGGATTGCTCGAGGTGGGCCAGGCGCACGAAAATGTCGTGGCACTGTGCGCCGACTTGACCGGATCCCTGAAAATGAACGCGTTCAAGGATGCATTTCCAGAAAGGTTCAAACAAGCAGGCATTGCCGAAGCCAATATGATCGGAGTGGCGGCCGGCCTTACCATTGGAGGCCTGATCCCCTTCACCGGGACGTTTGCGAATTTCTCTACGGGCCGCGTTTACGATCAAATCAGACAAAGCGTCGCCTACAGCGAGAAAAACGTCAAAATCTGTGCTTCACACTGTGGGCTCACGTTGGGAGAAGATGGTGCAACCCACCAAATTCTCGAAGATGTGGGCATGATGAAAATGCTGCCCAATATGACGGTGATCCACACCTGTGATTATGAGCAGACCCGCAATGCAACGCACGCCGTAGCCGCCCATCATGGGCCCGTCTATTTCCGTTTTGGCCGCCCCAAGGTGCCCATGATCACAGATGCCGATACCCCATTTGTGATTGGAAAGGCCCGCAGGGTCATGACAGGATCAGATGTGACCCTGGTCACCAACGGTCATTTGGTCTGGAACAGCATTCTCGCCGCCAGAGCGCTGGCCGCGGAAGGCATCTCAGTGGACCTGCTCGACATGCACACCATCAAGCCATTGGACGAAGCAGCACTGATGGAAAGTGTGGGCCGAACCCATTGTGTTGTTTCTGCCGAAGAACATCAGCGCAATGGCGGGTTGGGCGAGAGCATCGCCGCTTGCTTGGCCCAGCACCAGCCGACCCCTCAGCGGTTCGTTGCAGTAGAAGACCAGTTTGGCGAAAGCGGAACCCCAGCCCAGCTGCTCGAGAAGTATGGACTCGGGCCCAGCGCCATTGTCAAAGCTTGTAAAGAAGCGATTTCTGTCAAGCAAGGAATGATGGCCTAAAGGCCCTCGGCACGCACCCCCGGTTCAGTCGCGGGCTGGTGCGCGCACGGCGTCCAGGTCTGCCACTGCTGTATACAGTGCGTCTTGCAGAGACCGGGAGGCGGGAACAAGGGGCATCCGAACGTCTGGCCCACACAGGCCGAGCAATTTGCAGAGCGCTTTAATGCCCGTTGGATTGCCTTCTGAAAAAATGCAACCCAAGAGCGGCGCAAAGCAAGAAAGCGATTGCTCTGCCTCTTTGACGGAGCCGAACAAAGCCAAGTCCATGGCAGAAGCCCATGCGTCAGGATAAGCATTGCCTATGACACTGACCAAGCCATCGCCTCCCAGTGACATCATGGGCACCGCATTTTCGTCGTCGCCAGACAACATCACGAAAGACTCTGGCACACCCTGCCTGATTTCACGGAAAGCCACCAGGTCGTCTGTGGCTTGTTTCAGGCCAATCAATGCTGGGCACTCACGGGACAAATCAATGATGGTCTGAGGCATCATCGTGACCCCGGCCCGCGAGGGTACGTTGTACATGATGATCGGCAGCGGCGCAGCTTCTGCCAATGCCTTGAAGTGGGCCTTGATGCCCTCTTGTCCCGGCTTGATGTACGCTGGAGGACTTACAAGCAGAGCCGACAGGCCCTTGGGATCCAGGGATGCAATGCGTTCAACGGCGGCGGCTGTGCCTCCTTGACCGTCAAACCCCGCCACAATGGGCAACCTTCCTGCATTGACTTCCATGATGAAATCCAACACACGGCGGTGCTCACTTTCTGCCATCAGCATCGCTTCACCCGTACTTCCCAATGCCACCAAATAGTGGGCCTTGCTGGATGCCACGTGGTGTACCATCCTTTCTAAACCTGGGAAATCAATGTCTCCCTGAGGCGTAAACGGGGTGATCAGGGCCACGCCCAATCCTTGGAATCGCTTGCTCATTTCAAGTCGAGTGTTTTTAGATAGTGAAACGCGAGTTGGACAAAAGACAGCATGTCACCGCCGTCTGGCCACGTCAACATGAAGTCCAAGGTACCATCATCAGGGCGCATGGGTCCTACTTTGAATGGTGCCCCTGCCCTTCTCATCAGCGCTTTAAGCGGCAAGTTGGACATGTCCTTGTCTAAGGTCAACACCACATCCGCTTCATTTATTGCTGTCGGCATCATCTGAGGCAAGCCCAGCATGCTGCAGTCATCGCGCCACAAGCAGGTCAGTGCTGCCAATTGCGGGAAATCCGGCTCAACGTGGTGCCCTTCTCCCAATTTCTTCATGCGCTGTGCCCTCGATTTGGCGTAGGCCTTTCGAGATGTACCGGTGTAAGCCAAAATGGACCACGACGCTTCTTCGTTCATGGCTTCCAAGCCGGACACCAATTCCTTGAGTTGAAACCTCTGTGCTGAGTTCACAGCAGGGACCAGAATGCCAACTCGGGTATGGCCCTGCAAACGCTGGCCCTTGCGTTCACGGTACACCGTGGTTTCCCGCACCAAGGCTCTATGTCCCAATCGATTAAAAAGCGTTCTCATGGAGAGAATTGACGCTACAAAATACAGGGTAGGGCCATCACCTCACTGCATTTCACAGGACCCATGGCGCGACTTTCCAACGTCCCATCACCAATGCATGGGCACCTCGATCAACAAGAGGGAACAATTAGACTGGGCTTCCAATTCCACCGCATTGATGTCCCAGACCCCTATCGCGTCTCTGCGTCCCAACAACTGGCCTTCGACCACGGCATCGCCTTCCAACACCATCACATACAATCCCTGATCTGCACCATGCAGAGGCTGACTCCATTTTTCGCCGGCATTGAGACGGCCCATGTGAAACCAGCTGTTCTGATGAATGCTCACCCCATCTGCTCCATCAGGAGAAACAATGCAAGTCATGCCGCTTGATTCAAGGGCATACGCCTCTTGGTCGTACCGTGGCTCAAGGTCCTGTTTGTTGGGGTAAATCCACACCTGAAAAAACGCCACATCCTCCGAAGCGCTGTGGTTGAATTCACTGTGGCGAACGCCCGTGCCTGCCGACATGATCTGAACATCACCTGTGCGGATCACCGAGGAATTGCCCATGCTGTCTTGGTGCTCCAAAGCACCTAAAGTGGGAATCGAGACAATTTCCATGTTGTCATGCGGGTGCATGCCGAAACCGCCACCTCCAGCCACCACGTCGTCATTGAGCACGCGCATCGCTCCAAAGTGCATGCGGTCCGGAGCGTGCCAACCGGCAAAACTGAAGCTGTGATGGGTATCGAGCCAACCGTGATCAGCGTGTCCCCGATCCTTAGCACGGTGAACAGTGAACTGAGCGCGGGAAGGAGAATCTTGGGTCATCGCAACGTCTTTGGTTGATGGCTGGGCCATGACAGAAAACGCACCAAACAGTGCAGCACACAAGGCCAAGCCTTGGACCGCCATGAGATTAATCTTGGGCACCTTTCAGTTTGTCTGCAAACAATGCCTTGAACTTTTTGACCTTGGGACCTACCACCGCGACGCAGTAGCCCTGTTCTGGGTTTCGTGCGTAATAATCTTGGTGGTGGTCTTCGGCCACGTAGAATGGAGCCGCGGGTTCAATGCTCGTCACGATGGGCGCGTCCCACAATGCCGCTTCTTCTGCTGCGGCCAAAGAGGCCCTGGCAATCCGCTCTTGCTCCTCATTTTGTGGGAAAATGGCCGACCGATACTGGGTACCTACGTCTGCTCCTTGTCGATTCAGGGTGGTCGGATCGTGGGTCTTCCAAAACACTTCCAGCAACGATTCGTAGCTCACAACCGCAGGATCAAAGGTGATGCGTACCCCTTCCGCATGACCTGTGCGGCCAGAACACACCTCGCGGTAGCCCGGGTTCTTGATGTGCCCTCCAGTGTATCCACTCTCCACGCGCTCGACGCCCTCCATTTCGACATAAATCGCTTCGGTACACCAAAAGCAACCTCCTGCCAACACGGCATAAGATTTTCCAACGGGCGCTGCCTCTGGTTCAAAAGAGGACTCATGCAGGTTCAATGGAGACGGCTTCACTTGAATGGGACTATTTGAAAGGCCTTGTGCACTGAGCAATACTGTCAATGCAACGCCTAAAATTTGAAGGTGGTGTGTTGATGTCATGTTCTGTAGAAATTCATACCATCACCTTACAAACCGCGTGCCGCACTTAAAGTTCTCGTGTAACTCCACCCCCAACTCCATCGGCGCTCGGGCGCCAAAAAGCCAAAGAGGTCGCCCGTAGCGAAACCAAGCTGTCCTGGACGGTCCTTTGGAGCCCAAATCAGCGCCAACGGTGTGCGCACTCCACTTTCCTTTTGCCAGCGCCAACCTCCCATCAACTCAAAACCCGCCAATCTCGTTTGGCCTCCCACCCCAATCTCGGTGGGTTGCCTGAGCAACGCATCATTCAGGGGTGCAGCCAATTCGACCCCCACTTTTGCCCGGTTTCCCAGTCTCAACCCACCATTCAAGCGCACGCGCGTAGGGAGTGCAACCACCCTGCGTTCAGGTGTCGCTTCCAAAAACAAAGCGGTCGGTGAGAGTCCCTGGTTGAGGATGTCCAAAACACCACCTTGAGCATCGCTCCACCCATCCCAATTTCCTACCGGGTTCTGCAAGCTGTATGATTCACCTTGCCAGTCCATGCTCCCCAAGTCGTTGATCGCAAGCGAAGCAAACCACAAGCCAGCAATTTCCGCGCGGACCGCCAGGTCCAAGGCTACACCAAATCCTGCGGGCCTCAGTGCACTGCCCAACGTGGCCCCTTCAGCCACCAATTCGGTTCCGAACCCTCGGTTGAATGCCGCAAAGGCGGTTTGATTTTCCACATCCACTTCATAATAGCCCGTCCCTCTGTAGTACCGCGCGCCCATGCCCATGGACAAGGTCAAGGCCTTGCTTTGGATCAACTTGAGGCCGAATCCTGCCCCATATGAACGGACATGCTGCACAGCGAAAGATCCACCATCAAGCAAGGTGTTGATCAAAGGAAGTGAACCATTGCTGATGCCTTGATCTGCCATTTCAAATTGCTCATCGGTCAAATCTTCGACAGGAACGACAGTCCCATCGGTGAGCAGCGTTGCATCATAAATGCTTGCGGCAGGACCCAACAAAGCAAATTCGGCCAAAGCCTGACTGGGGTTTACCGTGGCCGAATACCGGTCCTCAACTGACCAAGCCCATCCCCCCTTGGAACCGTGGCGGGACCAACCGACCCACCTCAAATCTATTTGGGCCGTAGTGTTTTCATCTGCCAACACTTGTGCCAACGCCCGGCGGTCTGATAGACTCCACGAAGTCTCGGACCCAAAAGCATCGACCAATTTCGTGCCATCAAGCAGTGGCGTTTGGAGGGCCAAACTTCCCTCAAATCCGCTGATAAACCTCAAGCGGTTTGCTTTTCGATCTGCCCGCCTCTGTCGCCTACTCAGCGAGTCACTGCCCGCATCCGTGCGCCATTTCCGGTCGGAATAAGGCCGGTCGACAGCCAATAAAGACATGTTGATTCCTATGGCATGGTGGCCTACAGCTGTAATCCCCGGAACAGGGCTTCCCATCAAGTCCACACCGGCCTGACCCAAACAAACATTGGAAAGGCTGAGCATGGCCCAACAGCTAACTCCCAGAACACCGAAGCTCTTGAGAGCGGAGAACATCTTCATGTGTTCAAATTACCACACGCCAACCGAACGGGTCCTCCCCTTTTCCTCGGCGGAGGTCATCCAGAGATTTTGCGAGGTCTGGCATCATCTTCCATGAGGATATCGGAGGAAGGGCAACGTCTCCTCCGGGGAACCCGATGGCCTCAATCGGCGTCATGGTAGCGGCAGTTCCCACTCCAAAGGCCTCTGTGAGTGCACCGGATTCAGCGCCTGCTTTGAGTTCGGCCACCGCGACTTTCCTTTCCTCAATCTCGTATCCTTTGTAAGCCGCCAAACGCAAGACTGAATCCCGCGTGACACCAGACAAAACAGTATCGCCAACCGCTGGAGACACCAGCTTTCCATCCAAAACGAACACCACATTCATGGTTCCGCTCTCTTCGATGTACTTGTGTTCAACCGCATCGGTCCAAAGGATTTGGTCGTATCCTTCGTTACGGGCCATCGCTGTAGGCTGAAGGGCTGCGGCATAATTACCAGCTGCCTTTGCATAGCCCGTTCCACCAGGTGCTGCCCGCGTATAGAACGTCTCGACTTTGACCCGAACATTGCCTTTGTAATACGCTCCAACAGGACAAGTGAAGATGATGAACCGGTACTCATTGCTGGGCCTCACGCCAACGTGAGCCTCGGAGGCGAACATAAACGGACGGATGTAGAGCGAACTCTCATTTCCGTCAGGGACCCAATGCTCGTCCAATTTGATGAGTTCAATCAGGGCGTTCAAAAACAAGCCCTCGTCCAATTGTGCCATGCTCATGCGCTCTGCACTTTTATTGAAACGCCGGATGTTTTCCATGGGACGGAACAGGGCCACAGATCCATCTGGCTGACGGAAGGCCTTCATTCCTTCAAAAATGGCCTGGCCATAATGCAGTGCCATTGCCGCCGGACTCAATGACATGTCGCCATAGGGTCCAAAAACACCCCTCTGCCACTTCCCATCCTTGAAATCCATCTGGAATTGATGGTCCGAAAACACACTTCCGAAGGGCAGGTTTTTCAAATCGACACTGTCGATTCGAGATTCCTCTACTGTATTGAATTTAAATTCCGACGTCATCAACATGGGCCTATCATTAAGGTCTCATCTAACACACTGCGAAAGTACAGAGAAGTAAAGCGGCACAAACCGCTGGAATTCAATGCCCTTGACCGAACAAGAATTTGTTCGGACTGACCAATCCGGACTGCACGGCATACATCACCACCGCAGCGGTATTGTTGGCCCCCAATTTCTGGAGAATGTTGCGGCGGTGCGTCGTCACGGTATGGGGACTCACAAAGAGCTTCTCTGAAATCTGAGGGTTTGTGAAGCCCTCTGCAATGAGGCGGATCACCTCCAATTCACGTTTGCTCAGGCTTACGCCCATGCAATCGGGATCCACCACATTCAGGGATTCCAGGTCAATGCCCTCCTTTCGGATGGTCTCCAGAATCTGTCCACAGAAGAACTTGCGGCCGGCATGGGTTTCCCGCACCGCTTCTACGATTTCTTGTAAATCACAATCCTTCTTGACATAGCCATCCACACCCGCCCGCAAAGCGTGCACCAAGGTGCTCCCCCGCTGGGCATCGGTCAACGCCAAAATTCGAACGCGTCCTCTGGATTTGAGTTTCACGATGGTCTCCACTGTGAAACCCTCTGCTACGAAGTCAAGGATGACCAATTCTGGAGAGAAATGGTCCATCACCTCGAACAACTCCTCCTCATTTCGGGCATTTCCCACCACCTGGTCCATCCCATGGGAGCGCAACGTGGCGTGCAATCCACATGCGACCAATTGTTGGCTGTCAGCAATGACGATTCTGGGCATGACCTTATTCAGACTCATTCTACATAACAAAGCTACACGCGATTGGCATTTTAGAAAGGACCGGGGGCACAGGAAGCTCCATCAATTCTTAACAAGGATGTTGCACCTCAAGAATGAGGCCATCCGATGCCGCTACAGTGTTGGGGAAAACAGCCTTGGCCTCCTCGAGCAAGGACCCCGGATCTTCGTACCGAGCAGAAACGTGTCCAATCACCAATTGCCCCACCTCTGCGCGGTCTGCAATGCGGGCAGCCTGGGTTGCCGTGCTGTGAAACGTCTTGGTAGCCCGGTCCTTCATGGCGTCGTCAAACGTCGCCTCGTGGTACAACAGACTGACGCCTTGCACCCAATCAGCCACCCGTTCCCAGTACCGCGTATCAGCCGCAAAGGCATAACTGCGCGGGGCTGGAGGTGCATGACATGCTTGTGAATTCAGCACTACTGTCCCATCCTCTCGGTGGACATCCTCTCCCCGTTTCAGTGCCAAAATCTCGGTCAACGTCAAATCCAACTTTCGAATCCAGTCCCTTTTGACGCCGGGCTCCTTGGGCTTTTCACGCAGCAAGAATCCAGTGGTGGGGATCCGGTGCCGAACGGGGAAACTCTCCAAACTCACACTCCCGTCCTCAAACAGCAGCGCCGGAGCATCCGTCTGGGTGGACGTGAAATTGAGGGGGTATCCCATCACCGACTCGCCTGCGCGCTCATGCGCCAAAATCAAACCTTCCAGTTCAGGCGGGCCGTAGACATTCAATGCACGGGTTCTGCCCAGCAAACTCAACGTAGAGAGAAGACCGAAAAGGCCCAAGTAGTGATCACCGTGAAGGTGACTGATGGCAATATGGTCAATCCGCATCATGCGGATTCTGCCGTGCCTCAGCGCAATTTGGGTGCCTTCACCACAGTCCAGCAAGAACTGTTTCTCGTGCACATTGACCACTTGCGCCGTTGGGTTGCGCCCAGGAAGCGGCAATGCAGCGCCGCACCCCAAAATGTGGACCTCGAACCTCAAACGGCCAAAAAGACCGGATCAGCGGACCAAAGAAACACGGAGCACTTCCCTCCGTCCCTCGGCCACGAGCTCCAAGAAATATACCCCGGGAGCCATGGCATCCATGGACACTTGTTCCATGGTCGAGTTTACATTCCATGATCGGATCTGCTGGCCATCCAAGGCACGCAGCACCGCACGGCTTCCTTCTGCACCAGTGAGGGTAAACACCCCGTTCGATGGATTGGGATAGGCGCGAGGCGCAACTTGAAAGTCCTCCCCAACGCTGCTCGTTCCATCCGAAATGGGGAACGGGAACCCAGAAAAACTGAATGGAGTCGCCAAGGGAAAACCAAAGACCGTGGCCCAAACCTCTACTTCAAGGCTCAACATGAATTCACCCGCTACCGTGGGGGTTCCAGTGAAACTGGCACAATACTGCTCCCCGCCCAAAAACGTACAAGGATCCGTACAATCACCAAGGTTGTTGCACAAGTATTCCATGCCCACTTCAGCAAAGTCAAGGGTGTCTCCGGAAATGGTATCCACGAGGAGTACCGCGGAGATGACCACAGAATCAATGGGGGCGTCGAGCGGTGTCTCAGGCACCACCTCAGAAGCCATGGATGGCACCAACAGGTGAACATCGTCTGAATACGGCACAGAGATGACTGCAGCATCAAAAAAGGTCTCCTCACCATCGGGAGCCAAGCCCCAAGGTTCTGCACCAAAATCGACCTCAAGCGGATCGCACTGGGCAGAAACGGTAAGACAGGCAACAAGGGTCAACGCCATCGCAGCGCTGCGGTATAGGGAAAGCAACATGGTCGGTTATTTTGGATTCAAGCTCAGAGGTCGCGCTCGACTTCCTCCATAAAAACGAGGTCTACAGCCTCCTTGGCTGTAGGGACAATCTTCAGGACATTGTCCAATTGGCTAATCGTCACAAGTTTAGAAACAGCCGGTTGAAGGCCGCACAGCACAAAGGTGCCTTTGGCATCGCGGCAAGCGCGGTGTCCAATGAGCACTGCACTGAGGCCACTGGAGTCAATGTAACGCGTTTCCGAGAGGTCGAGCACCATGTTTCGATGCCCTTCCTTGTTGGCGAGAACAAGCTCCCCTTTGAGCTCCGGTGCGCACAACGCATCGAGCTTCTCCACTTTGGAGGTCACAACGACCACCCTCTCCTGCTTATCGACTTCAAATTTCATGTCACGAATCAGTATCCGTCGAATTTAGGTCAATCCTCCGACCCACCCAATCGACCTGCGAGCAGATACAACACAGCCATACGAACAGCCACGCCATTTTCGACCTGCTCCAAGATGACAGCGTCGTCGCGATCTGCCACGTCCGAAGCGATCTCAACGCCCCTGTTCATAGGGCCTGGGTGCAAAATGATGGGCTGTTCAGACAACCGATCTAACCGCTCTGAAGTCAGTCCAAAGCGGTCGTGATATTCTTCTAAACTGGGGAAAAAAGGCACTTCTGAGCCCTGCCTTTCCAGCTGAATGCGCAGAACATTGGCCACATCGCACCATTCCAGTGCCCGATCCATGTCGTGTTCTACAGCCACACCCAGCGAAACGAAATGTTTGGGGATCAATGTCGCAGGTCCACACACCATCACCTCGGCCCCCAGCAACTTCAAGCAACGCACATTGGACAATGCCACGCGGCTGTGCCGAATGTCACCAAAAATGCAGACCCTCTTTCCAGACAAATGGCCCAAGCGCTCTGTCAATGTGAAGCAATCCAGCAAAGCTTGGGTCGGATGCTCGTGGGTGCCATCACCCGCATTGATGATGGGAACGTCGATTTTGGTCGCCAAATAATGGGCCGCTCCAGGGTGCGGGTGACGCATGACCACCATATCGACTTTCATCGCCAAGATGTTCCGCACCGTATCGGCCAGCGTTTCCCCCTTCTTCACACTGGATGATGCCGCCGTGAAATTCACCACATCCGCACTCAGACGCTTCTGAGCCAACTCAAAACTGAGTCGGGTCCGGGTGCTGTTCTCAAAAAACAAGTTGGCCACCGTGAGGTCCCGCAAACTGGGGACCTTTCGAATGGGGCGGTTGATGATGTCTTTAAATCCGCGGGCTGTCTCAAAAATCAATTCGACATCCACCGCAGAAAGTCCGCGGATGCCCAACAGGTGATGCTGAGAGAATTCAGCCATTTTCTGAAATTGGATTCATCAATTCTACCCGATCCTCTCCCCCGTCATGTTCGGACCACAGTACGTTGACACGCTGACTGTCCAGGCTGTCCACGCTGCGCCCCACATACCTGGCCTCAATGGGCAGCTCTCTGCGAAATCGGCGGTCAATGAGCACGGCCAACTCAACGGTTTCTGGCCGACCGTGGGCGAGCAGCGCATCCATCGCCGCACGAATCGTACGTCCAGTAAAGAGCACATCATCCACGATCACCACCTTCAGATTTTCGACAGTGAAGTCAAGGTTGGTCACCGCTGCGCGCAAGGGCTGGTCCCTCCTTCTGAAGTCGTCGCGAAAGAACGTAATGTCGAGGTCGCCAGAACGGGGCCGAACACCCCCCAAAATTTCTTGGATCCTGTCCCCCAATCGGGCGGCGAGGTGAATGCCCCTGGGTTGAATTCCAATGAGGGCGCTGTTGGAGAAATCCCCATGTTCCTCGACCAACTGGTGGGCGAGACGATCAAGCGTCAACCTAAATTGAAGTGGGTTGATGAGAAGTTTCGCTGGACCCATAATGCGGCGCAAAAATAAGGGATAAAAAAAGGGAGGCCCAGTGGACCTCCCTTTCTTCTTTCATTTGGGCCATTCAGCCTCAGGAAGCGTCTCCGTCCTTGGCGTCCTCAGCATTGTCGTCGGCCTTTTTGGCCGTCTTCTTTGCTGCAGGCTTCTTCGCCGCGGGCTTTTTCGCTGCTGGCTTCTTGGCTGCTGGCTTCTTGGCTGCTG